>CAZPQM010000001.1:0-270631 GCA_964588995.1 uncultured Rickettsiales bacterium
CGTGACGTGCAGCTCGGTATCGTTCTGGAAATTAACGTCATCATACGTCGTACCCAGAGCATTATCCAGATCCTGATCCGTAAAACCACCCTGAAAATCAATGAAACCACCCAGTGCAACACCCAGTGCGCCTGAAGGTGCTGCAACGGCAGGAGTATGCGGCGCTGCTTTATATGTTTTATTCATAGCTACACCGCCACCAGCGAGTGCTGCGTTCGAAACCAATAGTGCAGAAAGAACTGCGGACGTACTCAATAATGTTTTTTTCATGATATAACCCTATATTAAATTGTTTATTAAAAACTCACTCGCAACTAGCTAATAAGTCATTTGCAACGGAACTATTACTGCCGTATACGCGCGCTCATTGCAATTACTTATCCTACAAATTGCTGTTACGCAGTTCATCTACAGCATTTGTGGCATCGTTACAACACCCTCTTTACGACTAATTTACCATTTTATATTTTTTCGTATCTGCTATGAACTAAATAATTGTAGGGTGAACGACATTATGCTGCTGGATCGCATTGATACATATACCGCTAAATACGGGTTTTTCTGTGTGATGATCATTGAGGATCGTCAACACGTAATGGAGGAGATTAAGTATACCCTGGGCGACGCTATCGGCCTTAAGGAAAACAAAAACTTTTTTTTCGCCTGTACGCGCAAAGAAGCGTATAAAATGTATGAAAAGCTGCATGAGCTGGGACGGGCACCGCAGATCGTTCTGCTTTCAGATCACTGTAATGACATCGATAGCGAAAAGCTGGTTAACCGACTATTTGATAAATACCCCGATATCTATCTCCTGCTGTATTCTGTGAAAAACTCCATTCCCTATCAGCCTTTACCGGTTAAGTCTTTATATAACGACGTGCCAAGCCAGCAGGATCTTGAGCGGTCTATAAAGCATTTTCTGTTACCGAACACGTTCGATGCGGATAAGGTGGGTATGGGAAAGGCGAGGTTTGAGCACGATATCAAGACCCACATCGAGCGAGCTAAAATGGAAGAGTCGGACATTTCGGGTCCGGATATTAAGTATGCCGAATATGGTAAGAAGGAGGTGCGTGGACCGGATGTTGATTTTGGTAAGGCCGGTATAGTGCAGCATTCAGATGCGAAAGATACCATGTCAGCCAATAAAACGTCAGCCAATAAACGTTTCGTACATCGGGATGGGAGCACCATGCCGGAGCAGCCGAAACCGAAATGGGCGAAAAAGTCATGGGATGTCGATTAGATGCGCCTCAAACGCAGGACTCTCGTCGTTTTTCTCGTCATTGTAATTGCCTTCTTATTTATTGCCGGCTGGCTTATTTTTACCGGTGCTGGCCGGGAGGTCGTTATCGCGCAGGCAGTTGCCTATGCTGAGAGGGTCTTGCAGGCAGAGATCGTCTACGATGAAACGCAAGTGAGTTCTGCGAGCGTAAGCTTTACAGGCTTTAAGCTTTCACAAACGGCTACCACGCAAGCGGCTAAAGTGAAGATTCATTACGACCTGCTTGGTCGTAAGGTGCAGCGGATAGAAGCACAGGATCTGACAGCATCATTCGAGGATTATATTGTGGCGGCAAAGGATGTTGATGTGGCTATGCAGCACGACGGCAAGACGGTGGATTCCATCGCCATAGAGGGGTTACAACTTAAAGAGCCGTTTACCTTTCAGGCCGATACCGTCTTTATCGAAGCAGAAGGCAGGCTGGTAGCGGATCGGCAGGTTCATTCCGTTACCATGGGGTCGGCTAGTCTGCGTTATCCACTTGCAAAAGCGGAGCAAGAAAAACGGCAGCATGTGAATCCGACCGACTATACGGCGGACTGGTTTGCTTCGCTTTTTTCTCCACTATTCACTCTGCCGCTGCCGTTTGATCTGCTAACAGCATCCAGGCTTGACGCCGTGTTAGAGCGTGAGGAAACGCTGCGACTGGAGTTACCGCTACGAAACATTGAGGTGCATGCCGGGCAGCAGCGGTTGCAACGGCTGGACTGGGAAATGGAGGAGGGACAATTCGAACAGGAGGAAATTGCGGGTAAAGTCCGGCTTTCCGGTCAGCTTACCCCGGATCAACTGGCGCTGCAGCGCGCGTACCTACGCCATCCTGCAGTTTTACTGGAATTAGACGCGCACACGCTGCCGTTCAAAGCAAAGGTCATACAATTACCTATGACGCTACGGCAGGTAGAGCTTGAGCCATTACTTGCTTTAATGAAGCAGAACACCAGTACGAATGCGGTGCTGGAGGGTACGCTCAAACTGGCGTTTACGCCGCAAGGATTGGTAGTCGAGCGAAGCACGCTATCAGCCGTTTCCGGAGACCGTCTCGCGATTAATACTCCGCTCGAACATGCCGGGCAACAGGCGCTGACTATGGTGAATCAACTACTGACCGATTTTACCTTCGAAGCGTTGAGTCTCGATCTGGCCTACAGTCCGGAACGATCTGTGGTTAAGCTGAATCTTTTCGGGCATAATGCAAAAGTGTATGAAGGACAGGATATTGATTTGAATATTAATCTACAAGGGGATATAGTACCTCTAATACTAAGTAATATGCAGTTGCTGGATGTTCAGCAATATGTGGAATAAAGGTAGGTATATGAAACGGATGCTGTTCACCATAGCGGTGATTTTTCTGGTGGTGGCCTGTAAACCGGAAGTGCGACATGAGCTGGCGCTGGAAACTCCGAAGGAACCCATTCGCATCGATATGAATATCAATATCCAGCACGATGTGCGTGTGAAGGTAGATAAAGAGCTGGATAATGTAATGGCCAAGAATGAAGACATCTTTTAGGAGGCGCTATGAAATGGCTTAAGCTAATACTCATTATATTCGCAATAGGGGCATATCAGCCCGTATCGGCGCGGGATTTATCGCTGGATCAGCTGCGCAACGCCGGTATTGTGGCGGAAAGCATGTCGGGGTATGTAGTGCTTCGCGGCGAAGCCGATAGTAACATCAAGGCGTTTGTAAACGAAATAAATAACAAGCGGAAGGCGTATTATCAGGATGTTGCGCAATCGACCGGTCAGTCGTTAAACGTAGTAGAAAAACTGGCGGCGGAAAAGAATATTGCCCGTTTAGGTGCGGGCTCCTACTATAAAGACGCTAGCGGAGGGTGGAAGCAAAAATAAGCCACCCTTGGGGGTAAAGGGTGAGTAATCGTTATGATATTCTGTCGTTCATGCCAGCTCTTAAAAAGGAAGAGCTGTATGTTGAACTCGAAAATCTTGCACAGGAGCTAGTTTATTCCGGGCAAATGCGCATCGGTAATTTCAGTCGGCGCAATTTCGTCAATTTCCGTATTCCTCAGGACGGTTTCAGCTACTTCTTTAGCAGACGGCAGCTATTTAACAAGAACCTCCTGCCGGATACGATGAAAATTATCACTGCAGCCGTGCGTAAAAGCTCGGTGCGTGATCCGTCTAAAACGGTGGAAGAAGAAGCGGAAGATCGGCTCACCATGGCGCGCTATGATTTGCGTAAATCCTTGCCGGTAGAGAAGGAAACGGAAGAAAAAATTGCCCGGATGTTGGTTCAGGCGGCGCACCCGGTGGTGATTAAACTGATACTGCTGGAGAAAGTGCCGGTTTTTATCTCCTTTGATCAGTCGGTCAGTGAGTTGCTAGACATCCGCGAATGGGAAGGGTCACGCCATGCCGGAGGCCTGCAATCGACCATGATGAATGAGGCTGCAATCCGTATTTCTGCTGGCGGTGATCCGTTTTTACCTGAAGATCAAAAGCATAATGAGTGGGACGGCATCAACGCGCAGAAGCGGCTGATGGTGATTGCCGCACAGGAAATCGGGCATTATGCGGACATTATACGAGACGGGCAGGGGAACTATGTAGGCCGCCATTCAGTGGAAACTTTTACGCGTGCGCGCAAACGGGTGGATGAGATGCGCCGCAGCGACATTCACCATATTTATGCGCTCAATGAGACTTTAAATGCGTTGAAGCTGCAGAAACTGATTCGCCGCGAAGCGACCATACAATTTAACCGTAAATATAAGAAAGGCAATGCGATCAACAAGCTGATGTACCGCTCGGAAAAGCAGCGCTTCATCAACCGGGCGCTGGCAAAACATGTCGCCTTTATCGACGAGTTTCCGGTCAAGGTTTACCATTCGGACTGGCTGGGCCAGAATATACAGCATGCGCTGCAGGACATGCTCTTCAATCTTGAGCCGAAAGCTTCTTACTATATCCGCGATACGGAGCAGGAAACTACGGCGCAAATGTGTCTCGAAGCGCTCGCGCGCGTGCCGCAGCAGGTGGTGAAATGGGGGCATGATGTAGTGAAGAATAGTTGCCCTAATCTCTACTCGCTCTATTATCGTGAGGTGATTCCCGACTGTCAGCGCGCCTATGAGGTATATACCGGCAAGCCATACAAGCTGGAATTTACACCCTATAAAGAGACGATGCTGAAGAAGTTATTCGGTTGATTCGCTTCTACGTAGCTTACCGAGCGCTTCGCCCATCTGCCGAAGATTATCCGAGCAGTCATGATGGTCGATTACGGCCTCTATCAAATATAAAGTATTACTTGAGAAAGCCTCTTTAAGAGCCTGATTAAAATGTATATTCGTTTCTGTCTTAATGCCCTTACCGTAACCGACGACATCAGTCACCTTATGGTATTCCCAACGCGTGATATCGTTAAACGGCCCGTCGACAATGTGGCGCTGCGTGCCATAGCCATCATTATTAATTACGATAATAATCGGTTTTAGGCCATATTTAGCGCAGGTGGAAAGCTCCATGCCCGTCATCTGGAATGCGCCGTCACCGACAATCACAACACAGCGCGAACCCGGATCGGCAATCATCGCACCGATGGAAGCCGGAACGGCAAAGCCCATTGAGAGATAATATGCGTCGGAAAAGAAATGCTTTCGCTGGCTGGTTTTGATGCCAATCGCGCCGATGAGCGAATCTCCGGTGTCGCAGACTAGTGAATGGTTCGGAGTTAAATGCTGGCTGAGTATGCCAAACAGGGCATTGGAGGTTAGAGCCGTTTCGTCCAATGGCGGAGAGGCTTTAGCAGGTGAATCCTGATACGCATTCTTTGTGGCGGGTTTGGCAGGCGTTTTAATCTCCTCTATCGCTCTAAGCGCATCGGTCAGTAAAATATCTTCATAGGCATGGAAGCCGACGCGCATCCGCTCCGACTGAATGATGATCATTTTTTTGCGATCCAACTTGGAGGAATGAAAACCGAGCAGTACATCCGACACAAACGCGCCGAGCAGAATGATGCAATCGCTGTTTTCGACATAATCCCGGCAGAAAGGCTCTGAAAATGCGCCACTATAGACGCCTATATAATTTGGGTTGGTTTCGCGCACCACGGATTTGCCGAGCAAGGTCGCGGCAATTGGTATATTAAATTTTTTTGAGATTGCTGAAGCGTAATCGCTCAGCTTGAAACGGTGCAGCTCAATACCCGCGATAATCACAGGGCGCTCTGCCTGTGCAATTCGTTCTTTAATTTCTTCCTGCATGGCCGTCAGCACTTCCGGGTCGCTCGTTCGGGTATCGCGGTAATCCTTCACTTCACGCGGCAGTTGTATCGGCTTATCGGTCACATCGAATGGAATCTCAATATAGCCGGGCTGGCTGTGGGTTTTGACGGCTTGTACCACGCGCGCAATGTCCTCGGCGGCAGTGGCGGGGTCGTCCAGAATCGTGCTCGCGCAGGTCACTTCCTCATAAATGCGCTTCTGGCTGTCATAATGTCGCACCTTGTGATGAAACATGGCGTCCTTATGTCGATCAGACGGGGAGGGGCCACCGGAAACGACGATCACAGGGCTTTTCTCGGCATAGGCACAGGCAATGCCGTTCAACATGTTGAGGCCGCCGACGGAATAGGTCACAACGGCAAGCCCCAGCCCTTTTGAGCGGGCATAGCAATCGGCGGCAAAGGCGACCGAAGGCTCATGCGTCATGGTATAAATATTGATGGGTGAGGCCTGCAAATGCCTATAGGTTGGTAAAACAAAATCCCCCGGAATGCCGAAAGCGTTCTCAATGCCTTCGCCGTGTAGATAGTCGAATAAATACTGCCCTACGGTACGCTGTGTCATGCTACTTGATGCTAGCAAAAAACAGGCCTGCTGTCACCCACTGTTGGTAAGGCTATAAGCTATCAGCCCCTAAAAATTTTGTTGCTAAACGGTGAAGCCGCGGCCTCCGTTACTTTTCGACTGGCCTACTGGTACCTCCTGACCGTTTTCTGGGTTATCTATTTCGCTAAATGATTTGTTAAGATCTGCTACGATCTGATTAACTTCTTGCTCTCTTGCTTTTTTTAGCAATTCTTTTTTTTTGTTTTCAAGGTCTTCTTCTTCTTCTTCAACTCCAAGCTCTCTTTTTATGATTAAGTCAATAACTTCCTCTAATTCATTTTCTGTTTTATTCTCGCTTAAGATGAAATCAAGAGCATCTTGAACTCCTTGATCTTTATGCTTTCCTTTATTAATATTTATCTCTTCTAACAACAACTTTAACATCATTTTCAGTTCTTCTATTGTTGGTGGTTCGGTTGTCTTATTGGGCATGTTATTATCTCCTTCTAATGAGCAATCTCCCTAACAGTTTAACATTAAATGATTAACAAATGGTTAAGGTGGCTCAAATTCTAGAACGAAGTGCAACACCCCTTGTATAAGGGCGTTGTTGAATCAACCTAACCAAAGAATGTTGTACATGGCAGAGCGTAACGAAGCCTATTGAAATTTGTCTCAGCTCTTCACCGGGTATTTCTGGGCATTCCTGGCGAGCTTATCGTAGGCGGCTTCGGCCAGATCAATCTCCAGCCGGTCGGCGAGCCTGAGCAGATAGAGCAACACATCGGCCATTTCTTCTCGGACGGCTTCAGCCTGGTCGCTTTCCATGATATGTTCGGAGTCGGCATTCTCCAGCCATTGAAAATGTTCCATCAATTCCGCGACTTCAACCGAAAGCGCCATCACGAGGTTTTTCGGGCTATGGTGCTGCTCCCAATCGCGTGCGGCGGCAAAATCGCGTAAATCCGCTATGAGCTTATCGATATCCATGCTATCGTCCTTTTCCGCTATGTTACGCGACCCTCAATACCATATCGATGCAGATGGCACCATCCTTTCTGAGGATACGAACGATGTCTATTTCTCCCGCGCCGGAGGGCTGGAAGAGAGCCGGTATGTGTTTATCGAGGGGAATGATCTTCCCGCGCGTTTTACGAAGGCTGAGTGCTTCGTGATAGGTGAAACGGGTTTTGGCACCGGGCTGAACTTTCTTGCTACCTGGGAGTGTTGGCATAACGCAAACAAGCCCGAAGGCGCGCGTCTGGAATATATCAGTCTCGAATTGGCGCCATTTTCTAAAGAAAGTTTAAGCGAGATATATGCACAGTTCCCCGATGAGTTGCAGCCGCTTGCTAAGCGTGTACTCGCTGCCTACCCCCTGCGTGTTCCGGGCTATCATCGATTAGAACTAAGTAAAGATATTGCGCTTACTTTGATATTTGGAGCGGCGGAGCAAGCCTTAAAGCAGCTCCGTGTAGGGGCAGATGCCTGGTTCCTCGATGGGTTTGCGCCGGCCAAAAACCCGGATATGTGGTCGACTTCCGTGTGCCGCTATCTCGCTGAAAATACGAAAGAAGGCGGCACCTTTTCCACATTTACTGCTGCCCGGGTGGTACGCGATGGGCTGGCCCATGCCGGGTATAAGGTTGCGAAAATTAAGGGCTTTGGCCGCAAGCGCGATATGCTGATCGGACGCTTACCCAAAGCACGAGAGCGTCGTCTCAAAAAGCCATGGTTTCATTACCCGCCAGCGCGTTTATCGTCTGCTGACGCTATCGTCATCGGGGGAGGAATCGCCGGATGTTCTGCCGCCTATAGCCTTGCGAAGCGGGGGCTACGCGTCACTTTGCTCGAACGCGAAGGCGGGGTAGGGCGAGGCGCATCCGGCAACCGCGCCGGTGTGTTCTATCCCGTTATCGCGAAAGACTGGTCGCCGCCGATGCGCTTTTACCTGCAGGCACTCAGCTATATTTACCGTGAATTCGGCGACTGGCTCATACGACCTGAGACGGAAGCGAATCTCTGCGGCGTACTCCGTTTACGCAAGCAGGATGAGGATTTGCAGTATTTGAAAGATGTTCATGATAAGCTCGCTTGCCTCGATTCTGTTATACAATGGGTCGATAATCAGCAGGCGTCCGAGTTGGCAGGCGTGCCACTTGAGGAAGGTGGGCTATTCTTTCCGCATGCAGGGTGGGTGAATGTACCGGAGTTTTGTGATTTCCTGTGTTCTCAACCGAACATTACCAAGCAGTTCGATGCGGAGGTTATGTCGATAGAAGGTAGCGGCAAAGGCTGGAAAGCGAAGGGGAGAAACGGCGAAACCCTTGCTGAGTCAGCCATTGCAGTCATTGCTACGGCTCATGACGCAGCACGCTTACTGCCTGATATGCCGCTTGGGCTGCAATCGGTTAAAGGCCAAACGAGCTTTGTTAACCAGTCGGTTGAATCAGCCTCGCAACGGGTGGTGCTTTGTCAAAAGGGCTACGTAACCCCCGCGCTCGGCCAGCTGCACGTAACAGGTAGCACCTACGAGCATACTGACGACATCAGCGTCACAAATGCCTCACATAACAGTAATTTAAACCAACTGGCTAAGGTGAGTGCTGCTTATAAAGGCTGTGCGGTGGCTAACGGGTGGTCAGGCGTGCGAACCACTACCACCAACCGCCTGCCACTGGCTGGTCAGGTGCCTGAGGCTGATCTTTTTCAACAACAGTATAAGGACGTGCTGCGTAAATCGCATCCACCATCCCATATGCCGCCGAATTATGCGAAGGGTCTTTTTCTATCTGTTGCGCACGGGTCACGCGGGTTGCTTTCAGCGCCGTTAATTGCGGAAGATATTGCCGCGCGGGTAACTGCAGGCATGCCCGTGCTACCTGCCGATATCACCGACCTTTTGCATCCGGCACGTACGCTTTTTTCTCAATTGCAGCAGGAAAAATAAGGCATCGAGCCTTGAAATATGCTATAGTGAAACTACTTAACCTTGAGTACCGAAAACGCAATTATGAACAAACCACATCACTTCACTACGCACTTTGATCAATTGCCCCAGCAATTGCCGGCTTTTCCGCTGGATTCGGCTTTGCTGTTGCCGGATGAGATTCTGCCACTGAATATCTTTGAAAAGCGCTATATCAACATAGTGCTCGATGCGCTGAAGGAGCAGCGTATGATCGGTATGATTCGTCATCGTCAGCGCCGTAGCGGGTTTTATGAAATTGGCTGTGCAGGGCGTATTATCGCGTTTGAGGAGATGAATGATGGACGCTTCCAGATTGCTCTTCGTGGTGTTTCGCGTTTTTACATCGAGCATTTCTTACCGGAAGCGCGCGGCTATAAGCGCATACAGCCGCATTGGGATCCGTTTCAGGCAGATTTGGAAAAATCCGACGGAAACATCAAATTCACTTCCGGGGATATATTACGCGGCATGCAGGAATATCTGGAGCAGCTAAAAGTCCGTGCGGATTACAGCGTGCTCGAACATATGCCAAGTTCCAAGTTGGTTAATTTCCTGTCCTGCCATCTGCCCTTTTCACCCAGGGAAAAACAATCGCTGCTTGAAGCCGAATCGGAGGGGGATCGGCTTGAGTTGATTCAGGCCATTACCGAAATGGCAGTGGTGGAAAAGCAGGGCAACCGTTCACTCCATTAAATAACATTATAAATAAGTGGAATAGAAAATAGCACTTTACTTTTTGCGGTAATGGTGTAACTTCTTTGCGCTTCAAACTAAATTAAGTTTGATTAAAAGCGGCTAATCGGGCATAGGATAGGCCGCAATAACAATGAAGGATGTGAAATGGGTAGTAAAACCGCTATTGAAACGGATGTAGTCATTATCGGCGCCGGGCCGGTAGGGCTGTTCGCTATTTTTGAACTGGGCTTATTGAACATAAAATGCCACCTGATTGACATTCTGGATAAGCCCGGCGGGCAATGCGCTGAATTATATCCTGAAAAGCCGATCTATGACATTCCCGCTTACCCGATGTGTACCGGGCAGGAGCTGACCGATAAACTGCTTGAGCAAGCCAAACCCTTCGATCCCACCTTCCATTTCAATCAGATGGTCGAAAGTCTGGAAAAGCAGGATGACGGCCGCTGGCTATTGAAAACGGATCAGGGCGAAAGCTTCCTGACAAAAGTCGTGGTGATTGCTGCGGGAGGTGGCTCTTTCGTGCCCAAAAAACCGCCGATTCAAGGTATTGAAGACTACGAAGGCACATCGGTTTTCTATGCAGTGCGCAAGATGTCGCAGTTTGAGGGTAAAAAACTGGTCATTGCCGGCGGCGGTGATTCCGCGCTCGACTGGACCTTGAATCTACAGCCACTCGCGGAGCATATTACCTTACTACACCGCCGTGACGATTTTCGCGCGGCGCCGGATTCGGTTTCCAAAATGCGGACCTTAGTTAAAGCGGGGACGATGGATCTTGAAATCGGCCAGATTACCCAACTTCATGGCAATAAAGGCCAGTTGGAAGCGGTGACGATTAAGACGCCGGACAAGACGGAAAAGGAAATTGATTGCGATTGCCTGTTACCGTTCTTCGGACTGACCATGAAGCTTGGACCGGTAGCTAATTTCGGTCTGAACCTTCATGAGAATCTGATACCGGTTGATACGGAAAAGTTTGAAACCTCAGAGCCGACGATTTTTGCGATCGGCGATATCAATCACTATCCCGGAAAGCTGAAATTAATTCTATCCGGTTTCCACGAAGCCGCTCTGATGGCGCAGCAGGCGTTTCGCTATATTTTCCCGGATCAGAAATTGCGGTTCCAGTACACGACTTCAAGCACGGATCTTCAGAAAAAACTCGGTGTAAAATAAGGACAGATTGTGGAAATTTATAGCATTAAGGTAACGGATCGCGACGGTCAGGAGCATAGAATCGAAGGGCCCGATGGCTGGCGTGTGATGGAAGTGATCCGCGATAATGGGCTCCCAATAAAAGCGGAATGCGGAGGAGCATGCTCCTGCGCGACCTGCCATGTGTATGTCGAAGAAAGCTGGCTGCCAAAGTTACAGGAACCCACCGACGAAGAAATCGAAATGCTGGATGAAGCCTTTGACGTAGAGGATAATTCACGCCTTTCCTGCCAGATTTTACTCACTGAGCAGACCGACGGCCTGGAAGTGACACTTGCGCCTGAAGCGGATTAGTTCTAACCACCCATCATATTATAATACAGAGGATAATAGTCTGCATCGTTATCTACTGGGTCTATTTTATTGTCATACTCATACGGAATCACATTGTCGGTCGCAAATCCTTGATATACACCATCGCCAGTAGGTGAATTTAACTCACCTTCCTGATACGGGTAAATGGGGTAGTAATTATCATCAAAATCGCTGTATTGATCATTATTGTTAGGTGCTGGCCGTGTTTGATAGGGTGACGTCAAGGGGCTGGGCGCTTCAGGATGCGTGTATTCGTAATTTTCCCCGTAATCGATGTAACGATCCTTATAATATTCGTCAACGCTGGGGGTATAGTATTTTTCGGAAATAGTGAATGTAGGAGTACAGGCGGCAATTACAGCCGTAAAAATAAGCAAGCGGGGGAATCTTGCAATATGGGTCATAAGCTCACTTCACTGTGCTAATAATCGTAATAGCTTTCATAAATTGTATTATAATTCGAGTCATTATCCGGATACTGATAGTAAGGATCCTGCGGAACAGCCTGCGGAGAAGTGGCAGGCGGGTAAGGATTATAGTACCCTCTTGGCTGTGCATAGCCTTGTGGAGGCGGCTGGTAAGTAGGGGGTGCAACCTGTGCTGCGTTAGCACCGCCCTGATTAGCAGGAGGGTAATAAGGTGCTTGATTATTTCTAAACTGACCGGTTGCCTGCGAGTAGCGTTCGTACCCTCTGACATTATTATTTGCGTAATCGCCACTCCCTGCACGTGCTGGAGGTAAAGCGTTGTGCGATTCCAGCGTGCCATAGCGTTCATACTCATACCCTGCATAAGCGTTCCAATTCCCGGAATAGCTGGCGGAATTATCGGCGGCCAGGAATTGCGCCTCACTCTCATTTGCAATGGCTAACGCAAGTAGTGTTATCAGTATGGTCATATATTTGAAATAACTAAGCATGATAGTCCCGGAACCGTTAAGTGCAATGCAATATACTATTTTTATGGATATGTCAACCGCGAATATGTGAATAATAACGATATAATATTGTAATTTAAATATAATTACGGGTTATGAAAAGATGGTCTGTGCCAATAACCGCTTACACCTTCAATTACCCGGTTGCAATTCCATAAACCTTTACGTAGAGTGCGTGCGATTTTTACATAAAGGGAGCCAGTTGCATGCGGCAGGTTAAAACAGCCGTCTTTCCGGTAGGCGGGCTTGGTACGCGCTTTTTACCGGCGACTAAATCCATACCGAAAGAGATGTTGCCGGTAGTTGATAAACCGCTCATACAATACGCTTATGAACAGGCAGTCGCGGCGGGTATTGAGCGCTTTATTTTTATTACGGGCCGTAATAAAGCGGTACTTACGAATCATTTTGATCATGTCTATGAGTTGCAAAAGGTTTTGAGTGATAAAGAGAAAAAGCACCTGCTTTCTATCACGAAGGATTGGCTGCCGGAGGCGGGGAATATCGCTTTTATCCGTCAACAGCAACCTAAGGGATTAGGTCACGCGATTTGGTGTGCACGTCACTTTCTGCGAAACGAACCCTTTGCAGTGTTACTCGCCGATGAGCTTTTCCTCTCGGAAACACCATTCCTTAAGGAAATGGTGGAAGTCTATGCCAAGCATGGAGGCAATGTCATTTCGATCGCCGAAGTACCGGATGCGGATGTCAGTAAATACGGGATTATCGAGCCGTTGGAACCTAATGGTAGAAACGTGATCCCGATTAAGGGAATGGTCGAAAAACCCAAACTCGAAGATGCACCTTCAAACCTTTCAATTACCGGGCAATATATTTTTGAGCCAGATATTTTTGATTATCTCGAACATGCTGAGGCCGGTGCCGGTGGGGAGGTGCAGGTAACTGACGCACTGGCGCGCATGGTAAAGAAATTTCCGACGCATGGTGTAAAATTTACCGGTAAACGTTTTGATTGCGGTAATAAGCAGGGTTTTCTCGAAGCGAATATCGCTTTCGCTCTTGAGCGTGAAGATATGCGTGATGCGGTAAAAGCAATGCTCAAACAATATGCGAGCATGTTGTAATGATCGGAGAGCCACTACGCCTGGTAGTTATCGGGACGGGCTACGTTGGGCTTGTCAGCGGCGCCTGCTTTGCAGAAATCGGTCATCATGTGACGTGTATTGATAATAACCGTGAGAAGGTCGAGCTGTTAAACGGCGGCGGTATCCCTATATACGAGCCGGGATTACAAGAGTTGGTAACGCGTCAGCGTGAGGCCTGCAGGATTGAATTTACGACTGATCTTGCTAAAAATATCAAAAATGCGGATGCTGTCTTTATTGCCGTTGGCACACCGACCGGGCGTGTCGAAGGTGAAGCAGATTTGCAATATGTATTTGCCGTGGCGGAAGAGCTGGCAGACATCATTTCTGATGATACGGTAATCGTTACTAAGTCCACCGTGCCGGTTGGTACTGGGGATAAAATCCGCGAAATTATAGCGTCTAAACGACCTGATGTAAGTTTCCATATGACCTCCAACCCAGAATTTCTTCGCGAAGGCTGCGCCGTGATGGATTTTCTTGAGCCCGATCGGGTTGTGGTCGGGGTTGATTCGGATAAAGCGCGCGCTGTGATGGGCCGGATCTACGAACCAATGACCAATCAGGGGGTTAATATTCTCTACACGGACATTCGCACCTCGGAGCTGACCAAATATGCCGCGAATGCGTTTCTCGCAACTAAAATCGCTTTTATCAATGAAATGGCCGATATGTGCGAAGCGGTTGGCGGCAATATAGAGGATGTTGCCAACGGCATGGGGATGGACCACCGCATCGGTCGCAATTACCTTTCACCCGGTCCGGGGTTTGGAGGCTCCTGCTTTCCCAAAGATACGCTGGCACTGCGCAAAATGGGCTTTGATCTTGATGTGGCCCTTAATGTGGTGAATGCGGTAATTGATGCCAACGATGCGCGAAAACGTGCGATGGCGCATAAAGTAATAGCCGCGCTTAAAGGTGATATTCAGGGTAAGACGATAGCATTACTTGGACTTGCCTTTAAGGCCAACACGGATGATACACGTTACAGCCCCGCCTTGGTGGTTGCCGAAGAGTTGCGTAGGGCAGGGGCAAGTATTCAGGCCTATGATCCGGAAGCCTCAGATCAGGCGAAAGAAGTGCTGGGTGTAGATAATATTACCTATGTGGCATCACTGCAAGATGCTTTAAAATCCGCAGATGCTGCGGTTATTGCGACCGAATGGGATGTTTTTCGCGCTTTATCGCCGCAGGAGTTTAGAGAGCAGCTGAAACACCCGGTCGTTGTGGATTTGCGCAATTTATACCGTCCGGCGGATATGAAGGAGATCGGTCTTGAATATTATTCCATAGGCCGTTCTTAATACGTACATATCATCTTTCTGTAAACTGTGATACAGTAACGGCTAGAGGAGGAAGCGTGATGAGCGACGATATCTTTGAGGATTACCGAAAACGAAATGAGCGTGGTGTTGGATCTACTGACGAAATGAAGGCGCATTACAAAGTCTGCGCAAGCGCGTTACTAAAACGTGAAAAGAATGCCGAAAAAATTGCCAATACGATCAAGCAACTAATGCGGAGGGATCACTAACCCGCTTTTCGCTCCGCAATAAGGCTTTTGATGTTTGCAATCGCTTTTGCAGGATTCAGCCCTTTAGGGCAGGTGTTTGTGCAATTCATAATCGTATGACAGCGATAGAGCTTAAACGGATCTTCCAGTGCATCTAAACGTTCTCCCGTCGCTTCGTCGCGGCTGTCGGCAATCCAGCGGTAGGCCTGCAGCAGCACGGCAGGCCCGAGAAATTTATCCTCATTCCACCAATAGCTTGGACAGGCCGTAGAACAGCAAGCGCATAAAATACATTCATCCAGACCATCAATTTCTTTGCGTTCTTCCGGCGATTGCAAACGCTCCGAAGAGGGCGGAGCGGGCGTATCGGCTTTCAACCAGGGCTCAATCGAGGTGAGCTGCGCATAGAAATGGTTAAGGTCGGGCACCAAATCCTTCACCACATTTTTATGGGGCAGGGGGGTCACCTTCGTCTCCTTCTCATCGATTGCGCAGAGACAAGCTAGCGTATTAGTGCCGTTGATATTCATTGAGCAGGAACCGCAGATCCCTTCACGGCACGAACGGCGAAACGTCAGCGAGCTATCGACCTCATTTTTGATTTTAATCAGCGCATCGAGCACCATCGGTCCGCAGTCATCGAGATCGATCTCAAACGTATCCATACGGGGGTTCTCATCGCCATCAGGGTCCCAGCGATAAATGGAAAACTTCCCAATACGTTTTGCACCTTCAGGCGCCTTATGGTGATTACCTTTCGTGATTTTAGAGTTTTTAGGTAATGCAAATTCTACCATCTAAATAGCCCTTTGTTATTTCGCACATAGTATAACGTTTTCTACCCGTGTAAGTCACTCTTTTAATTCTGTATTACGGTGGATTTTGTTACATTGGGAATTAAACTGATACCCTGTTGCTGCTTTCGGCGGATTTCGTCGATAGCCTTTTGCAAACTGGCTGCGCGCTCAGGATTAGTAGGGTGTGTCGTTTCGATATAGATGGCATCCGTGTCGAGGTTAGACATACGTTGCCAGAGGTATTTAAGCGGCTCCAGCGGATAGCCCGCCCGTGCGGTGAGGTACACTCCGATATAATCTGCCTCTCGCTCCATATCCGGCGAATAATAACGGAAACCCGTATCACCACCGGCGCGCTCAAACGCTCTTCCCGTACCAAAACCACCGTAATCATAAACGATTTCATCCGCTAGCGCGCCCAGAATACTGCCGATAGTAGAGCTAATCTGCGCTACACGGTTATGGCGCATCATATTATGCGCGATTTCATGTGCAAGTACGAAGGCTAGTTCCGAATCTTCCTTTAAAAACCGTACCATGGCGTCAGTCATGTACACCTGCTTGCCATCCGCCCAGGCATTAAAGTCAAAAATGTGGCTCTCAACCAGATTGAATTCGTAGAGGCACAACGATTTTTCACGGTTCAGATGATCGCAAAGTGCAATCGCTTCTCGTGCAATTTTTTCGCCGACATCCAATAGCCTTTGTTCATATTTTAACAAACGTTTGCGTTTTTTATGGCGCTTTTCCAGCAAGTGCTCAGAGCTTAATTGCCTCTGTTCTTCCGTTGCCTGGGAGAGTTCGGTTTCCGAGATGTCAGGGTAGGCGGTGAGGGTAGGCTGACAGCCGGTAATAAGGCCGATCACGCAAACGAGAAGCAAAATGCTGGGGCGTAACCGGTAGATGAGAGGCACAACATTGCTGCTGTTTAGTAAACACGTGCTTTTGGCGGTATCGCTTCGACTTCATCCGTCAGCGTTTCCATATGAACCGGGCGGTATTTGAACGTTACCTTGCCCTTATCATTAATCCAGCTTGCCGTATGTTTCATCCAGTTTTTATCGTCGCGATCCGGGTAATCTTCGCGAGCATGTGCGCCACGACTTTCCTTACGGTTGTAGGCAGAATGCATCGAAACGGCGGCTTGTGGCAGGAGGTTTTCAAGCTCCAATGCTTCGACAAGGTCGCTGTTCCAGATCATCCCTTTATCCTTGACCGTGATCGTATCCTTAGCACTATAAAGCGTATCTATTTTTTTAACACCTTCTTTGAGCGTATCCTCGGTTCGGAACACGGCGGCGTGTTTCTGCATCGTATCCTGCATTTTCGCACGAAGTTCAGCGGCGGGGGTACCTTTTTTGCGATGGCGGAGTGTGTCAAACCGATCAACTATGCGATCCGTGTGGTCATCCGCCAGTGTTTTATGAGACGCACCCGGTTTAATTATTTCTGCGGCACGAATACCGGCAGCGCGACCAAAGACCACAAGATCCAGCAGGGAGTTCGAGCCAAGGCGATTGGCGCCATGGACGGAGATACATCCGGCTTCACCAATTGCCATCAGGCCTTCCACCACCTTGCTCTTATTACGGCCTTTAACGGTTACGACTTCGCAGTGTACATTGGTGGGTATACCCCCCATGTTATAATGCACGGTGGGGAGTACCGGGATTGGATCTTTCGTCACATCAACGCCGGCGAAAATTTTGGCCGTCTCGGTGATGCCGGGCAGGCGTTCGTGCAGCACTTCAGGATCAAGATGGTCCAGATGCAGGAAGATATGATCTTTGTTAGGTCCGACTCCGCGGCCTTCATTTATTTCCATTGTCATAGAACGACTAACCACATCGCGGCTTGCAAGATCCTTAGCGGAAGGGGCGTAGCGCTCCATAAACCGTTCTCCTTCGGAATTGCGCAGGATGCCGCCTTCGCCGCGAGCGCCTTCCGTAATCAGACAACCTGCACCATAAATGCCGGTGGGATGAAACTGGGTGAACTCCATATCCTGCAGCGGAAGACCGGCACGCGCGACCATACCGCCGCCATCACCGGTACAGGTGTGCGCTGAGGTGCAGGAAAAATACGCGCGACCATAACCGCCTGTAGCAAGCACCACCATATGCGCGCGGAAACGGTGTAGCTCGCCTGTATCCAGATCCCAGGCAATCACGCCGCGGCAAACTCCGTCTTCATCCATAATCAGATCGAGCACAAAATACTCGATAAAGAAGCTCGCTTTCTGTTTCAGGCATTGTTGATACAGCGTATGCAGAATCGAATGCCCGGTACGGTCAGCAGCGGCACATGTGCGCACGGCGGTACCTTCTCCAAAATGCGTTGTCATCCCCCCGAACGGGCGTTGATATATTTTCCCTTCGTCGGTCCGGGAGAAAGGCACACCGTAATGCTCTAGCTCGATCACCGCTCGCGGGGCGTTCTTGCACATATATTCAATCGCATCCTGGTCACCTAACCAGTCTGATCCTTTAACGGTATCATACATATGCCAGCGCCAGTCATCTTCACTCATATTACCAAGAGCAGCGGAAATTCCGCCTTGCGCAGCAACGGTATGAGAACGGGTAGGGAATACTTTAGAGATACAAGCCGTAGAGAGGTTTTTCTCCGCCATTCCGAGTGTTGCGCGAAGCCCGGAGCCGCCGGCACCGACTACAACGACATCATATTCATGGTCAATCAATTCATAAGCGGGAGATGCATTTTTTTTCGGCATGTAATTATCCTTTAACGTAAATGCTGAAAATGGCGAACAGCCCGGCACCGGTGGCGGCAAGGCCTAATAACTTCGTAGCGATGAGTAACGTCTTGGCGCTGATAGGGCCGTGCACATAATCTTCAATCACGACCTGAATGCCCAACGTTGCATGATAAAACGAGGTAGTAACAAAGAAAATGGCAAAGAGTGCGTTCCATGGCTGTTGCAACAAACCCAATGCTTCCACATGGCTGGCTCCAGCTACGCTCGTGACGAAATAACCAAGCCAGATGACTAGAAAGATCATGGCGATCGCCGATACGCGCTGTTTGATCCAATGGCCGGAGCCTTCTTTAGCCGAGCCGAGCCCGCGCGCTCTACCTAAATTAGAACGATACGCCATAATAACCTCCTCCAAATTCAATGCTCAGCAACCAAATTAGTAAGGTCAGTAAGACACTCGCGATCAGTACGGCGTAACCAGACTTACGTGCGGCAGGTAAGTTGACACCGATGACCAAATCCCAGAACAGATGGCGTATCCCGTTAAACAGGTGATAGCTGATCGAAGCTGACCACGCGAAAAGCACCAGAAGCCCCGCCAGGGAACTCAGTAGTTCCATCACGGTATTATACGCATCGCTGCCAAGCATCAGCGCAACCAGCCAGATTACAAATACATACGCACCGATCAGGTTAAACACGCCAGTAGCGCGGTGCGAAATCGACATCATCGATGTGATCTGCGGCTTATAAATCGATAAATGCGGAGATAAAGGCCGCTCGCGTTTTGCTGCTTTTTCCGTCATATTGTCTCCTGTCTTCATGCCCCGAATTACCAATGGTAACTCTATGAAAATCCGTTGCTGGATTGCCTTGCCATCAAAATGTTTGGCAATGCTGACTTATCTGTGCCTATCTTTTCTTGCGTGCGCAATAAAAAGTAACGCGTTCATAAGATTAAAAGCCATATTTTTCGATCAGTGTTTCAGCAATTTGAATCGCATTCAACGCAGCGCCTTTGCGCATATTATCAGCAACTACCCACATATTCAGGCCATTCTTAAGGGTAGGATCCTTGCGGATACGTGAAATCAGCGTAGCATCATCACCCACAGACTCGATAGGTGTGGCATAGCCGCCATCTTCTCTGCGGTCATATACGGCGACTCCGGGCGCGTTTTCCAGCACATCACGGGCTTCTTCCTCGCTGATACTTTTCTCAAACTCGATATTAACCGATTCCGCATGACCCACAAAAACCGGGCAGCGAACACAGGTGGCGGAAACTTCAATCGACGGATCGAGGATTTTCTTGGTCTCCACCATCATTTTCCACTCTTCCTTGGTATAACCGTCCTCCATAAACACATCGATATGCGGGATAACATTAAACGCAATGCGCTTGGTAAAATTCTCCGGCTCGCTCATCTCATTCACATAGACTTTTTTCGTCTGATTGTAGAGCTCATCCATGGCTTCTTTGCCGGCGCCGGAAACGGATTGATAGGTAGAAACAACCACCCGCTTGATTTTTGCCAAATCATGCAACGGTTTAAGTGCCACCATCATTTGAATCGTAGAGCAGTTAGGGTTAGCGATTATATTATGCTCCTTATAGTGCTCAAGCGCCTCCGGATTAACTTCCGGTACGACGAGCGGAATGCCATCCTGCATACGGAAATAGGAGGTGTTATCAATAACCAAACAGCCTTGTTCAGCGGCTTTAGGTGCATACACCTTGGATACGCTGGCGCCTGGCGAGAAAAAGGCGATATCCGTATTAGAAAAGTCAAATTCCGCCAGATCCTGAACTTTTAAGCGACGCTCATCGCCGAAGCTGACCTCTTTTCCTGCCGACTTACTGGAGGCGAGGGCAACAATTTCGTTCACCGGGAAGTTGCGCTCTTTCAGCACTTCCAGCATTTCGCGGCCTACATTTCCGGTAGCACCCACAACTGCTACATTATATCCTTCCGACATAGTATGCTCCTCATCTGGCTAAGCGCCATGATTATAAACAGAAATGCGGCGCAATCAACCGGCAAATGCGGTATTATGGCAACAATTAGGGGGTTTTAGCGTGGTTACCGGTCAACCAGAAAAACCAATTGGTTTTTAATTACTTATTAATATATACTTGAAGTTAGTGGAGGGGGCCTTGTCTGTATAGTAATGCAGGTGTGGTTGACGATTGAAATATGAACGAAAATCAGGAAAAAGATCAGAAAAAGCGTATCGCTACCGTTCGTCATCCTACGATAGAGGCGATTGTCGCGCAGTTATTTCGCTTTGCAGAAGAAGAGCAGGCGGTCGAGCGCTTAAACACCATCCGCGATTTCTTTATGATTTCTGCGAAACTTCCACAGGAAGAGTCCGGTAAAACTTTAAAACTCTGGATCAAGGGTTTTCAAATTACCCCAAAGGAAGAAGAGAAGGGGTTTCGGGGTAATTTTGCGCTGATCAAACCGATTCTGCTCGAAGATGGAAAATACACATTGGGTGCAGAGAAGCTTGACGTAGCGCTGAAATATCATCCGCAAAAGAAACGTCCCAAGCATAAGCATCCGGACTGGGGGCATCCGCTGTTACGCTTTATAAAAAAGGAGCCACAATTTGATGATATTGAAACCGCGCGCGACATTTTGTTGCAGTTGCATGAGGAATACCCGGATGTGTCGATTCCGACGGTGAATAAGCTCTACATTATTATTTACACCAAAACTGTCCAGCCGCCGATCGAGAAATACGTGCTGGAAATCAAAGCGCGTGAAGAGGGGGTGGGCTTTTTCATCGACTATTATTTAAATACCTACGAAAAAGAGGAGTTACCCGGACAAATCGGCAAAGGCGAGGACAGTAAGGAATCGAAAGCCACCGTGCAGGGCAAATTCACGACCATGGTCGAGCTCAAGCGTAAGCGCAAGCCGATGACTACCATGCGGCCGACTTCTCAGGTTAAGGATGACAGCGAAGAAGACGTCAAGCCATTACCGACATCGCCAGTACAGGATAATCAAAACGGTAGTGACGAGTCATAGCAGCCGCAGCGCGTATACGATCAGAACTTCTTTGATCACCCGACTGTAAATAGCTCTCATATAATTCAAGGCAGGATACTAATGCACCTACCTAATGCGAAAGAAGGGGTATATCTTATAATTACATAATGTATATTATGGAAACGATGCATAGGGTAGAGGTCAGGGGCTGCGTTTCTGAACATAATTTATGAAGTGTGCGAGCGTTATTGATTGCTCGGTCTAGCTGGTCAAACGCATGATACGCCTTAAACGGGTGCGGCGCATTGGCGTATTATCTCATTCCCCTTATTCCCTCGAATATCATCCCGACCATTCGACCCAGTAAAATTATCTCCACTGCTTGATGCTGTGATGTTATCTGAATTTTGACTTCCATTATAGACTGGCATAACTAGGCTCCTTCTTTAGGTTTCGGGTAGTTGCATTGCTTTAGTAACTTGCTTGCATCAGGCTTCAATTCGTTAGAAAAGTGAGTATACATATCTTGAATTTGTAGTTTTTTAAGACGGTATTTTGGACTGGTTAGATATAGAGGAGAAATTTCCTCTATTTTGGAAACTAACTGCTCTATTTGTTGCAGGTATAGTTTGTTACAAAGAGTTGGCTTTTGATTATGTTGTAAAGCCAAAATATTTTTTAAAACAAAGTAACGATATGACAAGGGTGTACTTGCTATCAACGGTCTTGATACCGACATGAATTTATTTAAGTCAATATTTTGAATATCGTTAAAAGCAGTTTCAATTAGTATTATTTTCTGATTTTCAATTGTATCTGCTGAAAGATTAAACGTAGCTGCATAGTTAACCCAAAATGCTGCTATTGTCTGATTAATATGAATTTTATCAATCTCATTCATATATACATTTTTAATTTTAAAGTTGTTAATACCCTTGTAGACTGTAATTAACAAAGAAGATAAATCTGCATTACTTTTGTTAAGACCTACTAATAATATCTCAGGCAGCAACGCATAACGATATTCCCATATATAACGCTCGCCAGCATCCTCTGGCATTTTAGAAATAGCACTCTCATAGAGCTTACGATGAACGTAGCGCAGTGCCGATGAAATTAAGGTGTCCTCAGACTTCCCTGCTTTGATGCGCTCTAAAAGCTGCCCTAATATGAAAGTGGATAATATATACTCATTCTTAACTGGGTAAGCAGGGTTTTTCGACTCCCAATCAGCTTCAAGAGCAGGGTAGCTGACATAGACAACATATGTCAGAATTTATACTGATAACAGTAAGCCTATGGCTAAAATGACGATAAGGTATCGTAGTAACTTCCCCAACGTAAATCTCCTGTTGTGAAGGCGCTCGACCGGCTCACCCCCGCCCTTTAAACCTGAGCGCGACGACATACATTTCGGCGGAATCGGGCCGGCTGGCTTTGGGTTTATAATGCTTTACGGTCTGAAAATCGCGCTTGAGGGTTTTGAGCAATTCGGCCTCCGTGCCCCCGCGAAGCACCTTGGCGCAGAAATTCCCGCCCGGTGCCAGCGTAGTCTCCGCAAACTCATACGCCATTTCGCACAGATTCATGATGCGCAAATGATCCGTTTGCTGATGCCCGGTACTATTCGCCGCCATGTCGGAAAGCACGCAATGCACCTTGCCCGATGGTGTCATAGCGAGTAGCGCATCATACGTCGCTTGATCCAGAAAATCCCCGGTGATGACGTCCGCTCCATCGAGCGGCTCACTCTCCAGCAGGTCAATACCGATGATGCGGCTCGCCGTGCTCGCACCAATATGACGGGCGATGACCTGCAACCAGCTACCCGGTGCGCAGCCGAGATCGACCACCGTATCACCCGCCTTAAACAGCGCGAATGTAGCGTTCAGCTCCAGCAGCTTATACGCCGCCCGCGAGCGATACCCCTCCTCTTTTGCACGTGCAACATACGGGTCATTCAACTGTCGCTGCAACCAACGGGTCGAGCCGGCTTTGCGCCCACGCGCACTTTTGACCTTGACCCGCTTGCGATTGCGCCTTGCGCCATATTCATCATCAGCCATGCTTAAAAATCCGGGTTGTCATAATGAGGTTGTGGCTTAAAGCCGGAAACCCGATCCTTCAGTAGCGGGCGGAAACTCGGGCGGGATTTCACAAGCGCATACCATTCGCGCGCATGGGCCGTACGTTCCCACGGCACATCATTAAAATAATCCAGCACCGAGAGCTGGCACGCCGCTGTGATATCTGCCATCGAAAAAACATCCCCGGCAAGCCAGTTACGTGTTTTCATCAAATGATCGATATAATCCAGATGATATTCGATATTATTTTTCGCGGCGCGGATGCATTCCGTGCGCGGCTCCCCTTCCCGCTTCAGATGCTTAAACAGCTTTTCATCCAGAATATATTTCGTGACTTCATAATAGAATTTATTGTTAAACCAGCCATGCAGCCGCCGCACTTCGGCCCGCTCCAGCGCATCATTGCCATAGAGCGAGCTATCGGAATAGACTTCATCCAGATATTCACAGATCGCCGTTGAGTCAGAAAAGCGATGCTCCCCTTTGCTCGCCACGAGCACAGGCACCTGACAGGCGGGGTTCATAATCAGAAATTCGCGGCGCCGCTCCCAGTAATGTTCAATTTTCAGGTCAAAGCGCAGCCCTTTTTCGGCCAGCGCAACCCGCACCTTGCGCGAGAAAGGCGATAAGGGATAATGGTATAGGATGTAATCATGCTTCATTACCGGATCGTCCAAAGGATAATAATCACCAGCAGCAATACAAGCGCTATTTTCGTCTGCCGCCGGAAGCGTTTTTCTTTCCACTCCTCATCATGCGGCTCGGTAAACAGCACAAGCGTATGGGATAGCTTATCGTGAAAGCCCTGCTTTTGTTTATCGAACGCTACCCAGATCATTCCCACGAACAGCGGTAGTATTGACACGGTGTAGGCAAAATAGCGGATGATTAGTTGACGGTTGGTCGGGTGTTCTAACGTGGCTTCGTCCACGATGCGCATACCCAGCAGCATCTTGCCGGGCGTTGCATATTTCTTCATCCACATCAGAAGGAATAATGCAGTCACGATGATAAACTGGATAATGGAATTTAGGGAAAAGAAGGAGGCTTTGATCGCCGCACCCGATCCCCCCATTTCGTAAAAACGTTGCGCAAATTCTTCCTGCGTGATCTGCCCGGTTACATATAAATGATTCAATTCATTGAAAAAGGTTGTGACGGGAAACAGCTCGGCAATCAGCATGAGAATGGGAAATAGGACAACCAGATCAATCGCGGTTGCAAACAGCCGCGCATTAAACCCGGCGTAATAAAGCGACAGATCGCGCTCCTCTCCGGAATCGTCCTTAACCTGACGTCTCGTGCGTAAATCCTCACCCTGAAGCTTTTTTACCATAACTATAATACTGCTTGCGTTAGATCGGTAGCAAAATTCCATAATGACGAATCGTGGGTAGCCTGCACCCTTGGGCAAGCTATAAAGGGGTATGATGTAAAATGCGAGAGTGAAGTGATGGTCTCGTCCATATCGACCGCGTCCTGATCCGTGCCTGAGACGATGATGCAACGAATCGCTATGCCACGCCGCTCCAAGGCCTCTATGGATAGCAAGGTATGATTCATCGCCCCCAGATAATGGCTGGTAACGAGGATAACTGGTAGCGCCAGATGTTCTATCCAATCGATCACCAACTCTTTATTATTTAACGGGACGTGCAGCCCCCCTACTCCTTCGATAAAATGATAATCTGCCTCGGGGTAATCCGGCAGGTCCTGCAGGTCTTCAATGCTGATGGTGCGACCTTCCCGCGCGGCTGCCATATTCGGTGATAACGGAGCGCCGAAGCGGAAAGGAGAAATCGTTTCGATGGAAAGTGCATTGCCTTGGGCGGTACGCAATTGGTGGCTATCATTTGTCATATCATAGGGTTCAAATCCGGAAATAACCGGCTTGGTGGCGACGACCTTATATCCTTTTCCGCGCAGTTGATGGGTCAGTGCACAAGTGATGAATGTCTTGCCGATGCCGGTACCGGTGGCGGTGATAAAGTAGCGTTCAACCATATTATTTTTTTGCGACGATGGTAAGGATATCCCAGGTAAGGGAAGCGCCGTAGGGTGAATGAAAATGGGCCAGATAATAGCGGGCCATCTGCTCCAGTTTGGATTTGGACAGATAGCGTCTCCTCGAAGGGCCTTTATTCATGCCGCCAATTGCGCGAATCGAGTTCAGTGCAGCGTAAAGATCAGGGTAGAAAAAGCTATATTGCTTCGTTTCGAAACTAACGGAGGTAAAATGACGCTGAAACAACTGAACCCATTTCGATTCCGGAATGAATTTATGGAGCCGCTCGCTTTCACCTGCATCGTTAAAACAGGTTATGATCTCACGGAGACTGTCGGGAATGGCCATAGAGATAAGCGCATAGCCTTCATCGCGGATGACCCGTGCAGTTTCGGAAACCAGAGCAGACGGGTCGCGTGTCCATTGAAATGCAAGTGAGCTGGTCATCCCGTCGACCATGTTATCGCCGAGCGGTAAACGGTCCATATCACACTGAAATACCGGCCCTGCCAGTTGTGCCTGTCTGCACATACCAAAAGCTATATCGCATTGCATTACCTGGTTATGCCCTTTTAAAGCATGGGTGATAAAGCCTGTACCACACCCCACATCGAGTAAATGGGTTTTACCTGGGAAAATGGTTTTGGCAAGTTCTGCAAGCCGATAAGCGACCATGCGCTGCATGGATGCATTATTGTCATAATTATGGGCGGCTTTATTAAAGTCACGCTGCGTGGATAAGGTGGCTGTCATAAGCGTTATGTAAAGTTCTAATAAGTTGGTTTACATGCGTTAGTGTATGATTATAGGAAAATGAAAGGCGAAGACGAGAGGTGCCGGGCGGTACGGTGGGGGGTCGGATGCAGGGGGCGTAAACCCCCTCCTCTTCCAGCTGCTGGGACAGCCCAAGGGCATCGGGTTCGGAGCCCACCCTGTATGGTACGATGGGTGATGTAGGATGGGGTAGCCCCATTTGGCTACAAAAAAGCCGCGCTGAGCGCATTACCCTATCTACCCGCTGGGGTTCCTGGCGAAGTAGGGTTAAAGACTTTAGAGAGGCTCCTATGGCGGCGGGAGGCAATGCCGTACTATAGATCAGGCTGCGTGCTTTGCTCTTGATCCAGTCAATGACGCTTTGAGGACCCGCAACATATCCCCCATAGCTGCCCAACCCCTTGGACAGGGTGCCGATAGTGAGGTCAACACCCGGATGATGCGGCACAATACTAAGCCCATGAGCATCATCTACTATAACCCACGCATCATGGTCTTTGGCCAGTTGAGTCATCTCCTGTAGCGGGGCACAATCACCGTCCATACTAAATACACTTTCCGTAATAATAAAACAGCGCCGATAGTGATCTCGCATTTTCCGTAATATATAATCAAGATGCTTTGTATCGTTATGACGGAAACGTTTCCATAATGCTTTTGTGGTGCGTATCCCATCATAGATGCAGGCGTGGGATAATTTATCACATATCACAAGGTCCCTCGGGCCAGCTAAATGGGATATCACCCCCAAATTAGCAAGGTACCCACTGCCAAACACACAGGCGGCTTCCGTCCTTTTATATTCTGCCAGCTCAGCTTCAAGCGTTTCATATAACGGGTAGTTCCCGGAGAGCAGCCGCGATGCCCCAGCCCCCGCTCCATATCGTGACGTAGCATCTATAGCAGCCTGTTTCACCTCTTTATGCTGCGCCAGACCGAAGTAATCATTACTGGCAAAGGAAAGCAGCTTTTTGCCGTCCTTATGGCAATAGACCCCATACTGTTCTACCGAAACGATATAGCGCCGCCGATGCTGCTGCTCCAGCTGGCTGAGCTCCTGTTCGGCAATACTTGCGAGCGATGGCATAATCGACTATACACCTTGCTAAATGAGGATTTACTATGCTTTCACCTGATGCTTATACTACAGCACGAAGCAACTGGCAATTGTCAGAAATTGAAACGCTGTTTGCGGTACCATTTCATGAATTGATCTATGCTGCGCAAACCGTGCATCGTACGCATTTTCCCGCCGGAGAAGTGCAGGTCAGCACCTTACTGAGTATTAAAACCGGCGGCTGCCCTGAAGATTGTAAATATTGTCCGCAAAGTGCACATTATAATACTGGCCTGAAAGCAGACAAGCTGATGCAGGTTGCACCCGTACTGGAGGCAGCCAAAGCAGCGCGCGATCAGGGGGCCACACGCTTTTGTATGGGGGCTGCTTGGCGTTCGCCTAAAGACCGTGATATGGACGCGGTGATTGCGATGATTCAGGGGGTCAAAGCGCTCGGGCTGGAAACCTGTATGACGCTTGGGATGTTAAGCGAAGCGCAGGCCGATCAACTCGCAGAAGCCGGGCTTGATTACTATAACCATAATATCGATACCTCGCCGGAATTTTATGACCATATTATCTCGACGCGAACCTTTGAAGATCGCCTGCAGACGCTGGCGAATGTGCGTGATGCCGGGATGAAAGTCTGCTGCGGCGGCATTCTGGGTATGGGGGAAACGACGAAAGACCGTGCGAGTATGCTGCACACACTTGCTACCCTGCAGGAGCATCCCGAAAGTGTGCCGATCAATCAGCTGGTCAAGGTCGAAGGAACCCCGCTGGATACGGCCGAAACGCCGGATCCGTTTGATTTTGTCAGGATGATAGCCGTTGCAAGGCTGGTGATGCCAACCTCCTATGTGCGTCTCAGCGCGGGTCGCGAAGCAATGAGTGATGAGATGCAAGCGCTTTGCTTTCTCGCCGGAGCCAACTCTATTTTTTATGGAGAAAAGTTGCTTACAACCGGCAATCCCGAAGCTGAGCAGGACCGCGCTTTATTGAAAAGTCTGGGCTATCGCATTGAGGGTGATCATCGTAAGCCCATTTCGCATGCGGCGTAACCCATCGTCATGACCACGGTAACGGACTGGCTGGAACAAGGCTACCCGCATAGCTGGTTGCCCTATACGCAGATGCAAATCGCCGATATGCCGCTACCCGTAACCCATGCGGAAGGTGTAACGCTGCATCTTGAGGATGGCCGATCGCTCATTGATGGGATTTCCAGCTGGTGGAGCGTTTGTCATGGCTACCAGCACCCGCACTTGATAGAAGCAATCCAAAAACAGGCGGAAAAGGTTACGCATATTATGTTTGCCGGGCTGGCGAATGAACCGGCCTATCGGCTGGCGAAGCGCCTGGCCGACCTCACCTCTGGTGAACTGAACCGGGTGTTCTTTTCCGATTCCGGCTCGGTCGCGGTGGAAGTGGCGATGAAAATGGCGGTGCAATACTGGAAAAATAAGGGTCAGACCCGCCGCACCAAGCTGATCAGTTTTCGAAACGGCTATCATGGCGATACGATGGGTGCTATGTCCGTGGGCGATCCGGATGGGTGGACGCAGCAGACATTTAGCGGGTTCTGTCCACGGCAATATGTATTAGACATTCCGCAGGATGAATATAGCCTCGCCGAATTCCATGATATTATGGCAAGTGGATTGCATGAAACGGCGGCCGCCGTGATCATAGAACCGCTGGTGCAGGGGGCAGGCGGGATCAAATTCCACTCCGCAGATATGCTCGCAGAAATATACCGCACGGCAAAAGAGAATGATATCCTTTTCATCGCTGATGAAATTGCCACCGGAATGGGGCGAACCGGCTCCATGTTTGCCTGTGAGGAAGCTGGTATCGTGCCCGACATCATGTGTTTGGGAAAAGGGTTGTCGGGTGGTATGTTGCCGCTGGCCGCCACCATAGCGACGGAAGCAATTTACGCAGAATTTCAAGACGACACGCTGGGCAAAGCCTTTCTGCACGGCCCTACCTATATGGGTAATCCGCTGGCCTGCGCCGCGGCGAACGCCTCGCTTGATCTGTTTGAAAACGAACCGAGACTGGAACAGGTCGAAGCAATAGAGCAGCAGCTTTACGATGGGCTGAGTGGGTTGGCCCATCACCCACGGGTTAAGCAGGTGCGGGTCAAAGGCGCGATAGCGGCGGTGCAACTGCATGATGCAAGCTGGGATGAAATGTTCGCATTCCGCCGGCAGTTTATTGAACTCGGGGTGTGGTTACGTCCCTTTTCGGATGTTATATATATGATGCCAAGCTTTACGATTCAGCCGGACGAGCTGCAGCAATTGATGGCTGCGGTTAAAAAGGTGCTCGGAGAGGCTTAATACAAGTCTTCGCGGTCTCGTAATTTCTCCAGCCGGGGGCATACATCATCTACCGTTTCGACTACGCTGTAATAATCGTAGACGCCGTAGGAATTCAGCAGCCGGATAAAGGGTGACCAGAATTTTACCCCGCTATCCTCATCCCGTCGATTGACGACGATGATGGGTTTTTCCGTCATCGAGGGGTGACGCTGTTCTTTAAGCACCAGTAAAGCCATCAATTCCTGAATCGTCCCTACTCCACCCGGCATAATTACAAACGCATCGGAGCGCTCAATCATCACTTCCATCCGTGTGTAAATATCGGGTCGCGGCCAGAATTCCGAGAGTAATTTCGGCAGCCCTTCCATGCGGATGATGTGGGGCACGTTCGACCCACCGGCCCAGCCCCCGTGCTCGCCCGACCCTTTCACGATCTGGCCCATAATCCCCGTGCTGCCAGCACCGGACACGCAGCCATATTGATGCTCCGCCAGCAGCTTGCCTAGCTTGTATCCATCGTCCAAGTAGGGTTGTTTTTTGATCGATGCGGAGCAGAACACGCAGACGTTAAAATCCGGACGCTCTGCTTTGCCCTGAATCTGAAAATCATCATCCAGCTCAATTTCGGGATATTTCGGCCGTTCCCCGCGAGAGTAGATTTCCTCCAGTTTGGCAATCACCTCACGCGGACGGCTGACTATATCCAGAAAGGATTCCGGCGTTTCCCGTACCGTACCGAGCTCATGCAGATGCCGAAACAGGCTGATGAAATCGTCCCAGCTATAATCCGAATTAAGGATCACGGTGGATTTACCTTCAAGATCGATATCATTCGTCTGATAGCCGACAAATATAGAAGCGGCCTTGAATAAATCCTGAAAATTCGGGTTCGGCAGGAAAACGAACGCATCGGATTCGATAATCTTTTCCTGAATGTTATTGAGCGACACTTTCTGATCACCATTGCCGTTATAAATATCCCAGCCGGCATTGAATAAATGGTAGAGCAGCTTGGCCCGCGTTTTACGGTTCGGATCGCGGCGGTCTAATATCTCCCCTGCCAAACGGACTTTTGGCATGAATAACTCCTCATGTTCAAACTATACGCTAAGCATAGCACATTTTCGCTTAGGGCGGCTAGGAGTTAGACTGATTCATCCGCCAGATCAACCCAAATCCGAGCAATAACAGAAGTAACGGTGCTATCCATAACACACTATTATAGTGTGTTGCAGGAGGATCAAGCAATACATCCTCTCCATAGCGGCTGGTGAGGTAGGTGAGGATGTCATGATCATTTTGTCCGCTTTTAATTTGTTCCCGGATCACGCGTCGCATCGCCACGGCAAGCTCGGCTCCCGAACTGGAGATATCCTGCCCGTCGCACACTTTGCACCTTACCTTATTGAACAATGCCTGCGCGCGTTGTTCCTGGCTTGTGTTTTCCAATGGCGTATCCAGTAAAAATTTAGCGTGGGCGTGCGGTGCTGTAAGAGCGACAAGTATAATGCAGATGAGCCATTTCATGGATTCTGCTCCAGATAGGGAACAATGTCCGTTTTCAAAAATTCCACTGAGATCGGACCGGCATGCCGATAGACCACCTGCCCTTTATTATCAATCACGAATGTTTCTGGAATGCCGGTAATGCCAAGGCCAACGCCGAAGGTGCCTTCAGGGTCGTAGAGCACCTCATCGTAGGGGTTGCCGAGCTGCTTGAGCCACTGCTCCGCAGACGCTTTCTTATCCTTCCATACCATGCCGTAGAGATGATCTGCCCCTGCTTCAGAAAGCGAAACAAAGAGCGGATGTTCCGCCCGGCATGTCACGCACCAGGAAGCAAACACATGCAGTATATTATACTTGCCCCTAAAATCCTCTTGGGTAAATGGTTTACCGTCTAGCGTTTCTATCTTAAAAGCAGGGAGGTCGAAGGGTTGGAAACTAGTTCTCTCCTCAGGTTTATCATAAAGTGCAAAAATGGCAAACACGCTGAGCACAACAAACACCAATAGCGGGATGATTTGAATATTCGGCTTCATGTGCTTTTCCTCCCAGCTATCGCTAGCAGACTACCCAGCGCGATCAGCATACTCGCAATCCATATCAGGTTGATACCGGGATTATAATAGAGTTTCACTGCCGCACCTTTCTGTTCATCTACATCGCCGACCACTGCATAAATATCATGCCATAAGGTAGAGTAAAGCGCCGCCTCGACGGTTTCTGTTTGCCGAGCGGGATAAAGCCGTGTTTCCGGGGTGAGTTCAGTGAGCACAGTACCTTCCCGGCTGAGCGTGAGCGTGCTCGTACGGGAAAGGTAGTTAGCAACCGGCTTGAAAGTTATCGTATTAAAATCAATCGAATAATCTCGTGGTAAACTCACCTGATCACCGGGCTGCATCCATTCTTCAATTTTCACGGTAAAGACCGCATTCTGCGCAATAGCAAAGGTGAGTAGCCCCAGCCCGAAATGAGCCAGCGTCATCGCGGTCAAAGAACGGGTAATGCGGCCTGTTCCGGTTAGCCTGTGGGTAAATTGGGTGATGCTTATCACCATCAGCCAAATAGCCGCAGAAAATCCGAGTATCGGCAGCCAGCTGAGCTTGATCGTATAACAGACGGCAAGGGTGATCACTACGGCAATGCTTGCCGGGGAGAGCAGATGACGGTGCTGCTTAAAGCGCCCTTTCTTCCACGACAGAATCATCCCGACCCCCGCAACCAGGACCAGCCCTGCTGCAATCGGGTTGAAAATACCGTTATAATACGGCGCGCCGACAGCAACGACCTTATTGGTAAGCAGCGGCAGGATAATCGGGTACACGGTGCCAAGTAACACGATGAAGCAGAGCGTCAGTAACAGTAAATTATTATAAAGTATAAACGACTCACGGCTCAATAAGCCATAGCCCGTTTGCGATGTGATTCGATGTGCGCGCAGTGCAAAGAGCGTAAAGCCCATACCACCGAGGATAGCTAAAATAACCAGCATGAAAACGCCGCGATAGGGATCGCTGGCAAAACTATGAACGGAATTCAGAATACCCGAACGCACGAGGAAAAAACCGACGATGGAAAGGGTAAAGGCGAGCAGGCTTAAAAAAACGCACCATTTGCCAAACAGTTCGCGTTTATAGAGTACGGCAAGTGCATGCAGCAGTGAAGCGACGACCAGCCATGGCAGCAGCGAGGAGTTCTCGACCGGATCCCAGAACCAGTATCCGCCCCAGCCGAGCTCGCGATACGCCCACCACGAGCCGAGCATAATACCAATCGTGAGAAAGCTGAAGGAGGCCAAAACCCACGGTCGTAGATGGCTTGCCCAGTTTCGACCGGCGGAACCGGTAAACAAGGCGAACATCGCAAAGGAAAAGGCAATACTGGAAGCCGTGTAGCCGAGATAGAGCGTGGGTGGATGGATGGCAAGACCAATATCCTGTAGAAGCGGGTTCAGCCCCTGTCCTTCTTCTGCTGCAGGTTCGAGCGTATCAAACGGGCTTGAAGCAAAGGCGAGGTAGCTGAGAAAGCAAAGCAGAATAAAGGCCTGTAGGGAGAGGATCCACGCCGCATCGCGGTAGCGGCTAAACCATGCAAATAACAGGCTGAAGCTCGCGAGCAACCAGCAATAAAGCAGCATGGAGCCTTCATGGTTGCCCCATACGCCGGTAAATTTATAGAGCATCGGCTTTAGGCTGTGCGAATGCTCGTAGACCAACCGCATGGAAAAATCAGAGGTCGCAAAACCATAGGTTAGTGCGATGTAGGAAATGCTTAAGAAAAACCACGCGAAGAACGTGCCACGCATTGCTGGAACCAGCCGTGAGAAATGGGCGTAGTTCGGATGCAGTCCGATGAGGCGGAGGCTAAGCAGCGTGCAGATAAACAGGCTGATGATCAGCGCGTTATAGCCGATAAAGGCGGTCATTCGTAAGCCTCGCCAAGTGTTTGCTTGAGTTCCGGAGGTTTGTAATTTTCATCATGCTTAGTCAGTAAACGGTTTGCTGCAAAAACCAGACCCTCTCCCGTATCCACCAAATCGCCTTCAGCGACAATGCCCTGCCCTTCGCGAAACATGGGTGGCAGCATGCCGGTATAACGAATGGCGATGGAGTGATGTTCGTCGGTCAGGGCGAAGCGATAATCCAGACTGCTTTCATCCAGCCGTTGAAAGGAATTTTCTGCAACCAATCCGCCAACACGAATATTCGGGGTTAGCTGCAAGCCTTTGTCTACAATATCGGTGGGAGAATAGAAAAACACCAGCTGATCCTGGAACGTCGTAAAAATAATAGCAGCGCCTGCACCCATGGAAAGGATGGAGAGGAGAACGAGCCACAGGCGCTTAGTTTTGGCTTTCATCGTCCAGCTGTTCCAATTTTTGTTTGGACCGCTTAAGCGACAGGTAGGCATAGAGCATTAACCCCAGTAACAGGCCGACTGCTACCAGGTAAGATGCCAGAATAAACGGAAAATGCTCATCGATTTGCATGGCACAATATAGTAATGCAGTTTGAAATGAGATGCAAAGGAAACAGGAGCAAAGCTCAGTGAATACAATGTACGCTCAAAATAAACTGCGTCGCACGTTCTTCAAGACTTTCCTGCGATAAAGGTGCAAAGGTAAAGAGCTGGTCATAATGCACGAAATGCCTATCGAGGAATTGCTTTAAAACCGGCATCGTAATCGCAAGATCGGTCGTGCCAAGCGGCATACCATCCCACCGCAGTTGCGTGAGCTTTGCAGTCACCACGCCGATTACATTCCCGCTCGTATCCATGAGAGGGCCGCCACTGTTACCACGCTCCGAGCTATCGGCGAATTGCAGCCAGTGCGTTTCACCGTTTGGCCCATCGGCGGACAGAATTTCCGACATGACGATCTTATGCTGGCGGCTAAGGCTGTAGGCGCCCGGGTAGCCAATCACCATCACGTCATCGCCTTGCTTTAAATGCGGATTATTATGCAGGGGCGCGATGCGCTCAGGCCGCTCTTCCGTTTTCAGCAGGGCGAGGTCGAGCGTGGCATCTTTTCCGATGAGTTTCGCTTCACTTGGCTCCACTCCTCCGACTACGTTAATCTGTCGGCAGTCACGCACAACATGTTCATTGGTAATAAAATATCCCCGGCGATTAACATAAAACCCGGTTCCGCTGGTGAATTGATAGGCGGCTGCGATGTGGCTGAAGGTGAGCAAGACCGCGCCGGTACAGCTGAAAAGAGAGAGCGACTTAAAGCTGCTCCTTAAGCGCATATAAAAAGGTAAGCGCTTCTTTCGGTGACATTTCATCCAGATTAGCATGCTCTAATTGTAGCAAAGCGGTGTGGGTTTCCGTAGTATTTTCTTCAGAGGGATGCTCCGCAGTGCTTGCAAAAAGCGGCAAATTTTGCGGCAGTTCCGCTAGTAGATTGCCCCCCTGACCCGCCTCGATCTGTTGCATCAGCTGCTCGGCGCGCCTGATAACATGACGAGGAATACCGGCAAGCTTAGCAACCTGAATCCCATAAGATTTTCCGGCAACACCTTCAACGACTTCATGTAAGAATACAACCTCCCCTTTCCATTCCCGCACTTTAATCGTCCGGCAGGAGAGGCTTTTCAGGCTATCGGAAAGCTGGGTCAGCTCATGATAATGCGTAGCAAACAACGTGCGGCATTGGATCGTATCGTGCAGATATTCCATCACCGCCCAGGCAATCGAAAGCCCGTCAAAGGTGGCCGTACCCCGGCCAATTTCATCGAGAATAACCAGCGATCGCTCAGTTGCCTGATTGAGGATCGTCGCGGTTTCCACCATCTCCACCATGAAAGTGGACTGCCCGCGTGCGAGATCATCCGCAGCGCCTACCCGCGAGAATACCCGGTCCACCAGCCCGATAGTCGCACTATCCGCCGGGACATAGCACCCGATTTGCGCCAGAATCGCGATCAGTGCATTCTGCCGCAAGAAGGTGCTTTTCCCCGCCATATTCGGCCCGGTCATCAGCCAGATTTTCTGGGTAGCAGATAGTGTGCAGTCATTGCCGATAAATGCCGATTCACTCACCGTTTCCACAACCGGGTGGCGGCCGTTAGTAATTTCGAAAGTGCTATCATCCGTGATGGCAGGTCGGGTGTAGCCTTTCTCTTCAGCGAGTTCGGCGAGGCTGGTCATTACATCCAGCCGCGCGAGGCTACGAGCCGCATTGAGCAGCCGCTCATACTGCTCCATAATCCGGCTTCGCAGTTCGGAAAACAGTTCCAGTTCCCGTGCAAGGGCATTGCTTTTCGCGTGGACGATGGCTTCTTCCAGCTCACGCAGTTCCGACGTGGTAAAGCGAACGGCACTCGCGAGCGTTTGCCGATGGACGAAATTCTCCGGAATTTTATCCAGATGTTGCGGTGTAATTTCGATGAAATAGCCGATGACATTGTTCGACTTGATCTTCAGGCTGTTAATCCCGCTTTGGCGTACGTAGCGCTCGCGTAAATGCTCCAGCTGAGTGTCGCTGTTGCTTTCAGTATAGCGGTATTCATCCAGCTGCTTATCGTACCCTTCGCGGATGAAACCACCATCGCGCGCAAGATAAGGCACCTGATCGTTGAGCGCGGAGGCAAGAATAGATAACGTATTATACAAACCATTGAGTTGCTTCAGCGTATCGTTCAATAAGTCGGGCGGCTCCAGCGCTTCCTGACTGGTTGCGTAGATATTGACCGACTGCTCAAGCGCATCTTTAATAGCGAGTAAGTCTCTGGGGCCGCCCCGGTTGGCCGAAAGTCGCGCAAGCGCCCGCTCCATATCCGGTGTAGCCCGTAGCAGATTGCGCAACTCACCCCGTAACTTTGTTTGCAGGCCATAATAATGGATAGCATCCTGCCGGGCGATAATGGCTTTTTTTTCCGTTAGCGGGCTATGAAGATAGCCTGCAAGCAACCGCGCACCGGGACCGGTTGCCGTGCGGTTAATCGTATGTAAAAGACTGCCTTTATACTCCCCGTTCATCGTGCGCGAAAGCTCCAGATTGCGCCGTGTCGCAGCGTCGATCACCATATGCTTTGGTGCGTGATAGGCCGTTGGGCTATCCAGATGCGGCAGGTTATCCAGTTGGGTAAGCTTCAGATATTCAATCAGCGCGCCGCACGGGATAGCCGCCAAGTGTTGTGCAAGTCCGAATGGCTCCAGCGTAGTGACGCCGTAAAACTGCTGTAACGCCTGTGTCGTTTTTCGCTTGCCAAAAAAATCCTTAACGAAAGGAGTAAGCGGCTTAGCGTAATGCTCGCGCAGCCAGACGTAGCCTTCTTCAAAGGGCAGTGAGTCAACACAAAGTAACTCCTTGGGATGTATGCGCGCAAGCTCCGCCTGAAGATCGCATGCCGCAACGTCCGTAAAATAAAAATCGCCGGCGGAAATATCAGCCCATGCAATATAGGCCCGTTTTTTTTCAAGCGTAAAGGCGGCGAGGTAATTACTCTCCTTTGCATCAAGCAAATTATCTTCCGTCACGGTGCCGGGCGTAACAACGCGTACTACTTCCCGTTTGACGACCGATTTTGCACCGCGCTTTTTTGCCTCAGCCGGGTCTTCCGCCTGCTCGCAAATGGCGACCTTTTTTCCGTAGTGGATCAGTTTTTCGAGATAGGATTCATAAGAATGGAACGGTACGCCGCACATGGGGATATCCTGATTCTGGTGCTTACCGCGCCGCGTGAGCGTAATATCTAAGATCCCAGCAGCCTCCACTGCATCATCGAAAAACAGCTCATAAAAATCACCCATGCGGTAAAAGAGCAGGTAGTCAGGATATGCCGACTTGATCTCAAAATACTGCTTCATCATTGGCGTAGCATCCGCCATGGTAGCCTGTTGATCATAATTTTCCGCGGATTTATACTCGGTCTGTTTAGTCAGAATATGATTCATAACGGTATCATTGCAATCTCATACCGTTTGGCAAGCGCTTTGTGCAGGGTGTGTCTTCCCTAAAGCTAACTTCTCCCGCACTGCACAGTAACCTTTTGACGGTAGGTAAATTGCCTGCTATCTTCCACCGCAATTAAATTTTCATCATTGGAGCATCCATGGGAACAACGTTACAAGTCGTTCAGGATAACGACGAAACGGGCGAGTATAAGAACGAATCTGCACTCGATTTTCATAAAGACGGCAAGCCGGGTAAAGTGCAGATCAGCGCAACCAAACCCCTGATGACACAAAGCGACCTTGCGCTGGCCTACTCTCCCGGTGTAGCGGCTCCCTGTCTTGCTATAGCGAAGAACCCCGATACAGCGTATGACTATACGGCACGCGGTAATTTCGTCGCCGTTATTTCCAATGGCACCGCCGTACTTGGGCTGGGAGATTTAGGGGCGCTTGCCTCCAAGCCGGTCATGGAAGGGAAAGCGGTTCTTTTCAAACGCTTCGCCGATATTGATGGCATCGATATTGAAGTCGATACCTCCGATCCCGATGAGTTTATCAATGCAGTCAAATATCTCGGCCCAAGCTGGGGAGGGATTAACCTTGAAGATATTAAAGCGCCCGACTGCTTCATCATCGAAAGCAAGCTCAAAGAGCTGATGGATATTCCCGTGTTCCATGACGATCAGCACGGCACGGCGATCGTAACGGCATCCGGGCTGATCAATGCCTGCCATCTGGCCAATAAAAAGATAGAGGATCTGAAGCTCGTGGTATTGGGTGCCGGTTCGGCTGGGATTGCCTGTCTGGAACTCGCAAAATCACTCGGTGTCAAGAATGCGCTGCTCGTTGATCGACAAGGTGTGGTGTATAAAGGACGTAAAGACGGGATGAACCAATGGAAGAGCAAGCACGCCATTGAAACGGATGACCGGACGTTGGAAGATGCGATGAAAGATGCCGACGCATTTTACGGGCTTGCAGGCAAAGGTGCTGTGAATAAAGAGATGGTTGCGTCGATGGCGGACAATCCGATTATTTTCGCGATGGCGAATCCGGATCCTGAGATCACGCCGGACGAAGTGCGTGAAGTGCGAAAAGACGGCATTATAGCAACCGGTCGTTCCGATTATAATAATCAGGTGAATAATGTCCTCGGCTTCCCCTATATTTTCCGCGGCGCGCTGGATTGCCGGGCAAGTAAAATCAATGAAGAGATGAAAGTGGCAGCCGCCTATGCGCTTGCTGAACTCGCCCGTCAGCCTGTGCCGGAAGAAGTGGCAAAAAGCCGAGGTAAACGCAAAATAGAATTCGGGCCCGAATACATTATTCCCTCCCCGTTCGATCCGCGGTTGATCTCGACTGTTCCGGTAGCGGTCGCTAAAGCGGCGGAAAAATCCGGTGTCGCCAAACAGCCGATTGAGGATTACGAGGTTTATCGTCATCAGCTCGAAGCACGCCTGAACCCGACGGCGAACACGATGAACCTGATTTATCAGCAGCTGAAGGCGCAGCCGCGTACCTGCGTTTTCTCCGAAGGGGAGGAGGAAACCTCAGTGCGTACCGCGCTGGATTGGCGTGATAATGGTTATGGGGAAGCTATTCTGGTGGGGCGCGAGAAGCAGATAACCGATATTTTTGACAGCCTCGGTGTAAAAGATCTTTCTGGCATCAGTATCCAGAATGCGGCGCTTTCTACCGAGAAAAATCAGGAATATATTGAGTTCATGTATAATAAACTGCAGCGGAAAGGGTTTTTATACCGCGACTGTGTCCGGCTGGTTAAAAATGACCGGAATACCTACGCGGCCTGTATGCTTGCCTGCGAGGATGCCGACCTGATGATGACCGGGTTAACGCGTACCTATAATCACTCGCTCAAAAGCATTATGCGTCTGGTGGATGCGAAGCCCGATCACCGCGTATTTGGCTTGTCCATTGTGGTAGGGCGTAACAAGCAGACGGTCTATATTGCCGATACCTCGGTCGACCCGACACCGACGCCCGAATCCTATGTCAGCATTGCCAAGCAGTCAGCGGCTTTTGCGCGTCAAATGGGAGTTGAGCCGCGCGTAGCGCTGTTGTCTTTCTCCAATTTCGGCAATCCGATGCATGAAAAAGCGGGTCGCATGCGTGAAGCGGTTAACTTGCTTGATCAGGAAAAGGTGGATTTTGAATATGAGGGGGAAATTACCGCCGACGTCGCGCTGAATCCCGATCTTGCCAAACTATTTCCGTTCTGTCGCCTGTCCGGCCCGGCGAATATATTGATCATGCCAGGCTTACACACGGCGCATATCGCGTCCAAGCTGGTTGGTGAGCTGGGCGGCGTGACCTTAATGGGGCCGGTGTTGATGGGCCTCGAAAAGCCGGCGCAGATTGTGCCGATGAATTCCGGTGTGGGTGATATTCTGAACCTGGCGGCGCTGGGCGCGGCCAGTCAGGCGGTAGAGGCGTAAAATTGCTTGACTGTGCTTGGAATTTACGTATAAAGAATCCTTCTAATAACGAAGGAAACGAATAGAATGGCACACCATAGCGCGACAAAAAAGGCAATTCGTCAAACCGCAAAACGGACTGAGCGCAACCGCGCATACCGCACGCAGTACCGCAATGCCATTAAAAAAGTCCGCTCTGCTATTGAGGCGAAGGACAAAAAAGCGCTACCGGATTTAATCAAAAACGCACAAATAACGCTGGACAGAAGCGTGACCAAAGGCGTCATCAAACGCGAAACCGCTTCCCGCTATCTAAGCCGCCTGAATGCTGCTGCGAAGAAAGTGGCCTAACCATAGGCTGCTCGATTAAAAAATGCCGCTCAAAGCGGCTTTTTTTATGTCTCCAAAGGCAAAGCTGATCAATTTTGAAGAAGAATCATTTCTTTATGCCGGTAAGCGGTCTAGCCCCGTCACCACCTCATCAATCAAATCCTCCGTATCCTCAAGTCCTACATAGAGGCGCAACATCGTACCGCAATCATCCCACTTTTCTTTCGTAGAAGTGCGTATACCCTGTGGATCAAAGTCGATCATCAGGCTTTCATAGCCTCCCCAAGAGACTCCGATACCGAAAATTTCTAAATGATCGAATAACTGTTTCTTCTCTTCAAGTGTATATTCACGGTCAAGTTCAACCGAAAACATCGTTGTTGCGCCGGAGAAATAGTGTTTCCAGAGCGCATGCCCTGCGTCTCCTTCCAGCGCCGGGTAAATAACCCGTCGAACCTTAGGATGCTTCTGCACTGCTTTGGCAACTGCGAGCGCGGAGGGTTGCTGATAGGCTAGTCGTACGCCAACGGTCCGCATCCCACGCAACACTAGCGAGCAATCGGCCGGACTGACTGACAGCCCCATATTCCGATAGGTGCGCGCAACCGGCTTTGCCGTTTCTTCATTGGTTATGATCGCTCCCATAATAACATCGGAATGTCCGGCAAGATATTTCGTCACAGCCACCAGCGAAATATCTATACCATGTGTCAGAGGCGCAAAAAAAAGCGGGTTACCCCAGCTGTTATCCATCAGCGTAATCAATTCGTGCTGTTTGGCAAAAGCCACCAGCTCGTCAATCGGCTGCATATCAAAGGTCAGAGATCCAGGGCTTTCCAGATACAAGGCGCGTGTATTATCTTGCACCAAATCGCCTAAATCGCTCTGTGTGGGATCATAAAAAGTAGTCTCTATCCCGAGCGACTTCAATGTGTTATGGCAGAACCGACGCGTAGGACCGTATACGCTATCGGGCATGAGAATATGATCGCCAGTGTTGAGTGTTGCCAGAAGCGCACAGCTAATTGCCGATAGACCGGAGGGAGTGAGAAAACAAGCCTCCCCTTTCTCAAACTCGAGCATTGCATCGCGGAGTGCAAAGCTGGTAGGCGTACCGGCTATGCCATAGCTCGAATCGGTCGATTGTGCCATGAACGGATACGCGCTTTCTCCCCGGTCCGCTTTATGATAACTTTCAAGATCCGGGAACAGTACGGTGGAAGTCTGATAGGTCGGCATATTAACCGCACCGGAATGCGCAAACGATGCCCGGCCCAGCTGTACTAATTTTGTGTAGGTCTTTTTGTCCATTATCATCCAAATATTTTATAAGAAAACCCAACCACCAGATGGGATATAGGCTGGTCTTCCCGTGCAAACGGCAAGATACAGCACCGATACTTTATTACCTTGCTTTTCTCATTTACGAATTTACCTTCCCGATAAACAGGTTGCTTTTCATCAAGGCAATCGCCTAAGTTCTTAACAATAAGCTTCTCAAACTGTCCAACGGATGACTTTTCTATACTTGAATTGGTAGTTTTAAACCCAATTACGTTCTGGACCTCCTCCCCTACAAATTCATAGACATAGCTGCGCCGATCCAGATTCGTATTGACAGCGAGCCGCATACAAAACATGGCGATATCATCGATAGCCGCAATGTTAAACTGCTCAATAGATGGCAGTTTTTGACTTTGCTTTAGGTTTTCCCAATATTTCGTTAGTCTAGAGGTCAAACGTTTTTCGGAAATAAACCGTTCTTTCATGCACAGTCCCTGCCTTTCTGCAGTTGATTAGCTATCGTATTATGGATTTATTTGCAAGCGCAGGATCAACGCGTTATGACTGATACAAACATTTAAAACAATAAAGGATTAGCATGAGCACCAATATACAAGCTGTCGAGAATGATTATAAAGTGGCTGATATCAATCTAGCCGAGTCCGGTCGGAGAGCGATCCGTCAGGCGGAGCGGGAAATGCCGGGCTTGATGGCGTTGCGTGAAGAATACGGCGACAGCAAACCCTTAGAGGGTGCTAATATTATCGGCTGCCTGCATATGACGGTTGAAACGGCGGTCTTAATTGAAACGCTCGTGCATCTGGGTGCCCAAATCCGCTGGAGCTCCTGTAATATTTTTTCCACGCAGGATCATGCTGCCGCTGCGATAGCAGCATCCGGTATCCCTGTTTTTGCGTGGAAAGGAGAAACCGAGGAGGAATATGAATGGTGCATCCGCCAAACGATTGAAGCGCCCGGCTGGGAGCCGAATATGATTCTCGATGACGGCGGGGACTTAACCGCGATGGTGCATGATGATTACCCTGAATTGTTTGATCACATAAAGGGTATATCCGAAGAAACGACAACGGGTGTGAAAGCGCTCGTTAAACTTGAGCGTAAAGGCGAATTAAAAGCCCCTGCGATTAATGTAAACGACTCAGTCACAAAATCAAAATTTGATAATCTCTACGGGTGTCGCGAAAGCTTGCTGGACGGCATTAAGCGCGCAACCGATGTGATGATTGCCGGTAAAATCTGCTTAGTAGCAGGCTATGGAGATGTTGGTAAGGGATGTGCTGCTGCGCTTCGTGGCCAGGGGGCACATGTCTGGGTAACGGAAATCGATCCGATCAATGCGCTGCAGGCCTTGATGGAAGGCTACCGTGTCGTATTGATGGAGGAAGCGGCGCGGGATGTGGATATTTTTGTTACCACCACCGGCAATAAGGATATCATCACGATTGATCATATGCGTTCGATGAAAGATGGCGCCATTGTCTGCAATATTGGCCATTTCGACAATGAAATTCAGGTGGCGGCCTTGCAGAATTATCAATGGGAAGAAATCAAGCCGCAGGTGGACGAAATCACATTTCCTGACGGCAAAAAGATCGTTCTGCTTGCCAAGGGACGTCTGGTGAATCTGGGTTGCGCAACCGGCCACCCCGCTTTCGTGATGAGTAACTCCTTCACGAATCAGGTGATGGCGCAGATTGAGTTGTGGCAGAATCACGATAAATATGAAAACAAGGTCTACATGCTCCCAAAACATCTCGATGAGAAAGTCGCGCATCTTCATCTTGATAAGCTCGGAGCTAAGCTGACCAAGCTGACGGAAGATCAGGCCGATTATATCGGCGTGGATGTTGATGGTCCGTATAAGCCCGATCATTACCGTTATTAAATAGTTTATGGATGGGTTGATCAGCGCGTATCCCACCGACATAGACCCTTCAATATTATGGGGGGTTTTTTTCGTATCCCTCGCGCTCGCACTGATCCTGCTAGGCTTTGCGCTGCTGCATTTGCTTCATGATTTTCCGCTAAGGATGCGGCGCAGAAGTAAACTGGAGCAGCGGCGCAAATGGCTGGTTGAGCAGGAATCATCGTTAGAGCCGATTCTGGATACGCTAAACTATCCCGTCTGGAAGCGGGATAAAGAGCTAAAAATTACCTATTGTAATGCCCGCTACGCGAAGGCCGTGGATAAAAAACGCGATGCGATCCGGGAAGAGAATATCGAACTGTTTGACGGCGCGCGAAAGCTCGCAGAAGACACGCTGAAGACCAATATTATGCATACCGTTACCCGTCATATTATTGATGGTGAGGAGCGCAGAGAGTATAAAATTACTGAATTCCCGGCTAAGCGCGGCACGATTGGGATCGCCGAGGATCTGAGCCGCATCAATGAGATTAAGGAGGAGTTGCAGCAACATATCAGCGTTCAATCCGACCTGATGGAAAGTACGGCAAGCGCAATAGCTATCTTTTCGGCAGATAAGAAATTGCAATATTTTAACCGCGCCTACTCCAATTTGTGGCATCTCGACGAATCATGGCTATCCAACAAGCCCCATTTTTCGGATATATTGGAGCGTTTACGTGAGCAACGTATGTTGCCGGAGCAGGCGGATTTTAAAGAGTTTAAGCACCAACAGCTATCGCTGTTTACCAACCTCATCAAAAAAACCGAGTCTTATTATTACCTACCGGACGGTACGGTTTTGCGCGTGATCACCATTCCGCATGAGCATGGCGGTTTATTATTTTCATATGAAGATATGACGGAGCAGATTAACCTCGAACGCTCTTATAACACGCTCATGTCGGTCAAGAAATCAACTATCGACAGCCTCTATGAGGCGCTTGCTGCATTTGGAGAAGATGGCAGGTTGCAATTGAACAATCCCCGCTTTGCCGCCATGTGGGATATCCCTCCGAATATGCTGGAAAGCCGCCCCCATATCGGTGAAGTCTTCGATGCCATGCAGCCCCGCTTTGATTTTACCGAAGAGGACTGGCAGCTTTTTAAGCACACCTTACTGAATAAGGCTTCGGAGCGTGTTAACTCCCATGAGAAACTGGAGCTTAAGGATGGAAAAATAATTGAACTTGCCTTCGTTCCCTTACCTGACGGAGGGATGCTTTTAATTTTTACCGATGTCACCGATACCTATCTGGTAGAGCGTAGCTTACGTGCTGAAAAGGAGGCGTTGGCTGAGGCCGACACAATTAAAACCAAGTTTCTGGCTAATGTATCGTACGAACTCCGCTCTCCACTTACCTCGATACGCGGCTTTACCGAGCTACTGCTCGAGCAATATTTCGGCACCGTCAACCCAAAGCAGCAGGAGTATCTGGAAAGTATTCTCACCTCTTCGGAGCGTCTGACCTCGCTGATCGATAATATTCTTGATGTGGCTTCCATCGATGCGGGCTATATGAAGCTCGATATAAGCGAGTTTGATATCAAGTCCTGCCTGAGTGAGGCACTTGAGCTTGCCAAATCCGGTATGCGTGAGAAAAAGGACCTGCAATTTATCCTGACCTGTCCGAACGATATCGGCACGCTGACGGCAGATAAAAAGCGTATTCAACAGATTATCATTCAGCTATTACGTAATGCCATCCGCATGACACAGGAACAGGGAAGTATTGTATTGTTTGCTGAAAGGCTGGAGAAAGATCGCATACATATCGGAGTAAAAGATACCGGCGCGGGAATCCCTGAAGACGAGCAGGCCAATGTATTTGATAAATTCCACCGGCTCCGCGCTGACGGTTATTCGGGCACCGGACTCGGCCTTACCATCGCAAAAAGCTTTGTGGAACTGCATGGCGGTGAGATGGATGTGATTTCTGAAGTGGGCGCGGGCACCGCGATTTCATTTACCATGCCGCTCCATAACCCGGAGCTCACCGCCGATTCGAAAGAAGACGCAACGTTATGATTCAGCTAACAGCCCCAGAAGAGATGCAGCATTTTGCGAAACACCTGGCGAGGCATCTGCGCCCAGGGGATTTGATTCTGCTGCAGGGCCCTCTGGGTGTTGGCAAAACCGTGTTTGCCCGCGCTGTGATCCAATCGTTGCTGGGTGAGGAAACGGCCGTAAGCAGCCCGACTTTTTCATTACTCAATACGTATGAACACGATTTTCCCATTGCGCATCTGGATCTGTACCGGCTGGAGCATGAGGAGGAGCTGAACGATCTCGGTATTGAAGATCTGCTCGATAGCGGCGTAATGCTGGTGGAATGGCCTGCGCTTCTCCTGCCACGCCTGCCTGCAAACTACCTTATGCTAGAAATAAGCTACTCGGAATCTGACCCGATGGAACGGAATATTCTTTATAGTGGTAATTCACATCTGATTTCCTATTGTAAACATTATGACAACTGAACGATTTATGCAGCTGCAGCATTTTCTGAACCACTACGGATACGGGCATTATCAGCTCAGCCTGCTGGCCGGTGACGCCTCCTTCCGGAAATATTACCGTATTCAAAACGAAGATAGCTGTTATGTAGTGATGGATGCTCCGCCGGAATTTGAGCGGCTCGAGCCCTTTATCGCTATTGATAAATACCTCAACCGAATTGGCCTGAACGCGCCGGATATCTTAGCCGAGGATCTTGAACATGGGTTTCTCTTACTGCAGGATTTCGGCGATACACGGCTTAATATTCTATTTTCCGCGAATGATAACATCGATGAAAGCGCCGTCTATCGTACCGCAGTTGATGTCTTGATTGCTTTGCAGAAACGTCCGCTAGAACTCACCCTTCCCTCCTACTCGCTGGAAGAATATCTGCGCGAGCTGCAGCTCTTTACCGATTGGTATTTACCTTACCTCATGCCTGAGCAGGACGTGATTGCCGCAAAGCAGGATTACATAGCCTTATGGACCGATTTGATCGCGCGGCTGCAACGGGATAACAGCGTGATGGTGCTTCGGGACTACCATGCCGATAACCTTATGTGGCCGAACGGGCGTGTAACCATCGCGCCGGAACAGCTTGGGCTGCTCGACTTTCAGGATGCGCTGATCGGTCATCCGGCGTATGATCTGGTATCGCTGTTGGAGGATGCGCGGCGCGATGTACCGCAACCGGTACAGGAGGAAATGTTCAGCTATTTCTGCGATAAGAGAAACCTTGAACCGGAGCGATTTAAAACTGATTACGCGATTCTCGGTGCACAGCGCAACCTAAAAATACTGGGTATTTTCCTGCGGCTGGCAAAGCGCGATCATAAAACGGCATATCTCGAATTTGTCCCTCGGGTGTGGCATTACCTGCAGCAGGATTTAAAGCATGAGGCGCTGCTGCCTATGCAGAACTGGATGGAGCGAAATAACATACGGTTGGTTACGCGAGAGGAAGTCGAATGCCCGGCTTAGCCGTTTCGCAGCACAAGGCGATTATGCCTGACACGGCGATGGTATTCGCTGCCGGATTCGGCACCCGCATGCGACCGTTGACCGAAACGGTGCCGAAACCGCTTATTGAGGTGGCTGGTAAGCCGATGATGGATTACCGCCTCGAAAAACTGGTTGAGGCCGGGATCAAACAGGTGGTGATCAATACCCATTACCTGGCGGAGCAGATTCAGGCCTATGCCTCCAAGCGACGCGATATAGACGTCATCATCTCGCATGAAGCCGAGATTCTGGAAACTGGTGGCGCCTTGCTCAAAGCGAAAAACCATTTCGCGAAAGCGCCGATTTTCATCATCAACAGCGATATTATCTGGCTGGATAAAGGCACTCCCCTGTTGGAGCGGCTGGCCGCAGCCTGGAATCCGGATGCGATGGATATGCTGATGTGCCTGCATCCGACAGAGCGAGCGATCGGCTATCATGGAGCCGGCGATTTCGCTCTCGATGAGCAGGGTGTTATCCGGCGACCTGATACGCCGCAAAAGCCTTATGTCTATGCCGGTATTCAGCTATTCAGCCCAACTATATTGGAGCGTTATGGGGATGCGCATTATTTCTCGCTTTCTGCCGTGTTCAAAGATGCGCTAACGCCCGGTCATGCTCTCTACGAACGGATGCATGGGCTAATCCATACCGGCGACTGGCTACACATCGATTCGCTGGGCGCCTTGGAGGAAGCGGAAGCGTTTTTATCTAAGGCATAGTGAGTGTATTTCCGTTGATATAATCGGCGATCGGCAGGCAATTTTCCTGTTTAAAGCTGCAATAATGTGTCTGTAGACCACTGTTATAACCCTGAATGATTTGGGTATCGGTTTTATTCAAAGACCATGTGCAATGCTCGCATACAAAATCCCAGCTAATCACTTTACATTGATCCTGTTCGTCTGATGGATTTCCATCAAGTTCCATCTCAGCATCGCAAATAAGCCCTGGCGGTGTAACGCTGCTATTTCGCAGTGTATAGAGATCCTCAGCCTTACAGTTCAAACATTGAACATCAGGATCGACAGCGGGTCCGCAGCCATGGCCTAGGCATTCTAACCCTTGTGCAACAAGATTCTTTAGATCGGTCCACCATTGTGGGCTATTGGGGTTACCATCTTCTGGAATCGGGCAGTTACCGCAGTAATTTAAGTTGATTCTGTTTACGAGATCATTTGGGCCCGCAGCACCGTCGAGAGGGTTTCCGTTATTGATGATAGGTGATAACCAATCAATAGAAGATTTTGCATTACATGGAAATTCGCCCCGTTTATCCTCACGAACACCCCACTGGCAGGCAACGCCACGTCGTTCAGAGGGTGGGTTGGTTGTAGGAATCAGCTCATAACACTCCGTATCGAGGTCCGGCTCAGAACAGGTGACCCCTGGTATCCAGTTGACGTACTGGCAGCAATCGGCCACCTGGAACTTGGCAGAGGGAGAGCTTCGCTGGCTCATATAAGCGATAGCGCACATATAAGGATGATACGCATCTGGCTCGCATTCCTGACCATCATTACAGGTAACATTTACTACATTATTAATAAAGAAGTCAGGGTCTGTCAGTTGTGGAACCACATTACAGCAATGGTCTACAATTTGTGGTATAGTGTCAGTGAGTGAACCTACGTTATTGATATGATTCATAATTTCACCTAAGAAATTGTTAGCTTCAGAATTATTAGAGTCATCACTACTCCAATTGCTTATAACCTGCTTAGTTGATTGAAAAGTATACCCAATGCCATCGGCTACGCCAAAGATGCAATATCCCCAGTTTAAAATTTTACAAAAAGCATCATAACCATTCATCAGGGCGGGGTTATTTCCCATCACGCGCTGGAATGCAGGTCGTGTATCGGCTGCACAGCATTGATCGCTTAGCACCATCATACCATTAAATGTCATGTCGTTAATAAAATCGAGTGCTGAACTGTTTGTACCTTCATCATCGGCGTCATTGAGAGTTTGCTCCAGCTCGGTCTTATTTTCCCAGGGCTCAGGAAGGAGGTTTAAGGACGCTGTGGCGCATTCTAAAACTTCCAACACATCACAACTCAACTGAACAATCTTACTCACATTATTTGGTGTACCGAATAGTGCGTTAGCAGCCTGAATCACGCCACTACCGGCGCAGCAGGATTGTTTGATACTGTTCTTATCACCCTGATTAGTAAGTGCTCCGAGGGTGTTTTCTACAGCATCAAATATGTCACTTCCTATAGAGCCCTGATTGTCTTCGGTAAACATATCTGATGTAAGACCATCCACCGTACTCGCCAGTTGGGCAGCACACTGCACTAAAGAATCGGCAGCACAGGCGAGTTCCAGGTAATAACCGGACGAGTTCCCTGTAGCACCAGGCAGGAGAAGGTCGTGGAAATAGTCGAACGCCTCATAGGCCTTGTCCCAACAGCAGTTCTGATCAAAATCCTCCGGTAAAATCCCATGGTCTATCACAGCTTGGTGAAGAGGGTCGCCCTCCTTAAAGATACTGATAATATGATTGAGTATGGTACGATCTTCATTTTGACCGCAGGCTCCTTCGGTTACAAGCTGTTCGTTACAGGCTGTAGCGGGGTCATAAGTATCAATATCATCAGGCTCTGAACAGTCGAGCAACATCAGATGGGGGCAATCCTCATCCGTTTCGCAATAATTGAACTCCTGCCCGTCATGCGTTGTGGTAAGATTACCTCCGCCAACCTGAGCGCCAGCAGTGCAGGTGTTAAATTGCTGAGCAGGGTCAGGCTGACCAACGGAAAAACTTCTTACAAAGGCTTCACCACAGCGATGTGCATAGGCATAATGGCATAACCCTTCCAGTACATTGCCAACGGTAGGGTTAAGATCCTTAATAGGCTGTACCATATTGGTGGTTGGTCCAAGACTATTGTTGATTACGCTTATACCACAACAGGCATTTTGAATACCCTTAGTAGGTGGCAATGCATCTAAGTTAGATAGCCCCTGACCAGCCAGTGCATTCAGGGTAGTTTGAATATCTCCTGGAATTTCTTGTAATGCGTAGTCGGCCATTGCGTTCACGCAGGTGGCGGTTTCTATAACGGTACATACTTGCTGCAGACCATTTCCGAAATTCGTATTAATTGCGTTAGCGGCAGCTATTGTATCTGGATTTTCACAACAATATTGATAAACCGGATAAATAGCGTCACCTGTAACATCTTGTATCGTATCGAGAAATATATCGTATGAAGTAGTGAAAATATCCAGCAGGTTATCTATTTCTGGTTTGGTGTCATCATAAAGTGAGGAAATATCTTTTGCGAAATAGACGAGGCTAATGGCACAGGCCTGCAAATTAAAACCGGCGCAGGTTGTGCTTATAATATCACCAAAATCCGGGTCGATGTTATAAGCGATATTGATTATACCTTCATCCGAGCTACAACAGTCTTCCAGAATATTGGATGCTGCTCCGTTCGTAACGGCATCCTGTACTGCCCCCTCCGCTTCTAAAGCAAGCAACTCAGATAAAAAACTTCCTATAGGTATACCACTGCAATCCGTACACGCACCGTCTGCGGAACAGTCTGGGTTGGAGCCACCCGGTAAGTTATTATTCGGGTCGCATGTAGCACTACTATTGCTGCAGGTGCATTGATTGCCAACATTTGACATGCCCAAATCAATGACAAAGGCGTTCAGGCATTCGGCCATCTGAAAACCAGCGCATACATTCTTTGTAAAATCCGCGGCTTCAGGGCTAATAGATGCGATTGCGGTTTGCACAATTTCGCTACAGCAGCTATTCATAATATTTTGCATCGCAGCCCCCTCAGTCAGCTGATTAAGCGCTACACCAAGGTCCAGGTTAAGAATATGAGTCCAGAGGCTGCCAGCCTCATCTTCCGGGCAGTTGACGCACCAAGGATGTGTTACGGGGCAATCGTTAGACATTGGAAGCATAAGCGGATCTATATTATCTTCGTCAACATTAGCCGGATCACACGTGCCCTGTATTTCCGGAGGGCTCATCTCATTACTACATTCGCAAATAAGAGGTGAAGAACTGCCCTCTACAGACTGCAGAATACTGATGCCGCATTGTAACGCATTAGTTAAGACACAGGCCGTATCAATCACGTTAGCAATCTGAGGAGACGCTTGTTGAATTGAGTTAATCCGCTTGCAGCAAAATGTTGCAAAGCCACTGTTTCGATTGCCTAAGTTTGCCTGAATTTGATCTGTCAAACTGTCGACATTAACTGGGAAAAAAGATCCATTTCCATCATCCATATCTAAACCTTCAACGGCGCAGTTCCAGACATCTGCCCAGCCACACATCGTATCCAGCCAATCACCCCCCAAACCGAGTCCACCGAGTAAGTCTTTGATAGTATCCTTAGTTGCAGGATTGCAGCAATCATCGATTACTTCGGTTCCAATCAGGCCATCACCATTGGGAGGGAAATCCGAAATATTATCCTCAATGGCCAAAACGCAATTTAGAACACCCGCGCCTTTGGTACAAACCTCCAGTACCTTACTTTTTGTAGTTCCCACATTAGTCATACGCTCTTCGGCATCGGCATCGTCTTCATAGGGAGGCGGGCCAAACTTGTCTACTTGTTCGCCTTCATCATTGGTTATTATAACCGGACTGAGTAATACTTCGCAGCATACGGGGGATGGTGGATTAAAACCAAGGGGGGGCAGCGGGCAAGGTTGACCCGGAACGAAACCGTTTTCATCGCAAGCCCCCGGATTTTTTCGTATATCGCATTTACTCTCGCAAATACAACGTTCAGCCTGGCACGGCTTTATGCTCCCCATCCCTGGAAGATTAATCTCGATATTAGGTGCTATACTACACAGTACTTTACAAGCTTCATAAGCATTCTGCTCATCGTCGCTATTACCGAAGCTTTTCAAACAATCCAGTAACTCACATTCTCCAGTATTGCGTAAACAATTATAGAGCATAATGCAGATGCGTTCCCAAGAGTCGCCGCCGTAGCGCTCAAAGGCGGCACAGAAAGAGTCTATATTAAAGCCAATAATGATGCCGGTGGGGTCATAAAACGTACCTTTGGCGTAACTGCCATCTCCAACCCCTTCTGTGAAACCTGAGCGGTCAACATCTTCCGCATTGCCGGCGGCACCACCTTCAAGACTCATATCCGGTGCTTGAGCCAAAGCGGTTATATTCGCATTGAGAAATACGAAAAAACAGAAAAAAAGAGTAATGATCCCCCTAAACCACATGCTTTATTGTACCATATTTATCTTAATTTATACATTGCTTATTCAATCGGCTTATAAGGCGCTTCGCACATATCGTCGTTTGCACATATTATCTGCGCCGTTCCTACTGGTCGGCTTTCCGGCAAGGCTTCTCTAAGGTCGATAGGCGCTTCGCAAAAGCCGACCCGTTCATTAAGGAAATGCCTAACCCGAAAACCGTCATACCTACCAGCAAAACCGCGACGCCACTCCCCTAAATCGTAGAATTCTTCCACTGTTCTCTGAAGTGCAGGATCAGCGGTATTCCAATTTTCAATCAAACATTTATTTGGGTCGCTAACCGTAACCGTAGCACATCGTCCGGCAAATTCCGCTTTAACCATATCCGTAGTGATAGGAATAGGCACCACAGGCCCCGTGGTGAGACCTACGGAAGCAAAATTGTCACGCTCACGTGCAGGCACACAATTGTCATCACATAAAACCCTAAGGCTTCTTTCAGGGTCGGCAATAATTGGACATTTAATTTGTTCATCATTATCATCAAGGCATACAAAACGGTCGCATGTGGGGCGCTGCAATCCGTCTGTAGTTTCGCTTGCCAAACCATCATCCGTTGTTGGAGCGACATCAAATGCAGGTCTGAATAATTTGATGCGGTACCAGTTTGGTTCCCAGCATTCCGCATAGTCCGGGTTATCACACGGGCCGTATTTGCAAAGTAAGGGTTCTTCGGAACAGCTAATAGGGTTGCCATCAAAATTATAGCGCTGACGATCTTTATAAATTGTTCTTACGGTAAGCGTTTTCCATCGGTCAGTGTTTCCGCAGCTATCAAGATTTTTCCCCCAGTTCCATTCCGAAACTACCAGACTAATCGGATCGCCATTCTGAGAAAGATTTACTTTTTCTACTAAGGCGATATGCCTACGATAGCGAGCATCTACAAAACCATCCGGAATATCAGCAAACGCATCAGTGACACCCTGAGTCGGATGATTGGAATCTGGCATATCCCCAGACCCTACATGTGATAATATGGTTTCATCATATATAATGAAGTCACCTTTTGCGACATGCTCAAGACCCTCGTAGTTATCATGCAGGTAATGATAGCGCGTAGGCTGACTGCGGTCATGGGGATCGTAAGATCCGGTAAACGGGCAATCAGGGTCGTACTTTTTACCTGAGATTTGACAGTTTAAAGGATCCCACATCCGCGGACCTCCGGCACGTTGATCTAATACAAAGTGCCTTTGTTGAGGGTACATACCAGAAATATCTGTACCGTCGCGTGCCGTCCGATATACAGAACTATATACAAATTCCAGATATGATTTGTCATAATCGCTGCTTTCGGCATAATTGTTCATATCCAACCCTATATTTCCCTCCCACTCAATGGGCGCATTAACGTTGAACTGGTCGTCAACACGCCATAATCCATAAGCCGGTCCAGCATTACCACGCCACATAAGCGGCCATGTCAGGATACTTAAGGAAGTTTCGAGGCGTTTGCCTGGAACCAGATCTGAAGGCGCTGCTCCCGGATCATCAACCATATATCGTTTTTCGTCAAACGCGCTATCATCTTTGACAAATGGCGTCACGGTTTCAAACGTCATGCCACTTTTCATGAGAACATATGCCTCACTGGAGCCTTCAATAAAGGTTTTTTCATAATCGCACAGGCAATTAAGGCTAAACCATCGTATGCAGCGCGCCTGATAGAGCATCATTTCATACCAGCCTCCGATATCGCATCCGCGTGGTCCTACGATAGCAGCTTGCGCGCGGGGGTGATGTACAAACGGGTCTATCGCCCCGCCGGTTTCAGGGTCATCAACCGTTGCAGCGCGTGTTGCAGCGAATGCCTGACTAGCAGCTTTAAGAGCCGCGTTGAATCGGAATGCGTGCATACTACGCACATCACCATCTTCCGTAATTTGCGTAATATTTGCGCCACGCGGTGTTAACTCTTCTACTTCCCCGGAATACGCTTCCGGATCAAACGGGTTAGGTTGAGTTTTCTTCCATTCATTATAACGGCCTTGAAGAAATGATGCGAAACCTATCATAACGGATTGATCCATATTAACACCAAGATCTTCACCGGGCTGAAATATCTCAGCAGATTGGACACAATTCTCGTCGTCGGCATTAAAGCAATAGCTGGAGTCACCGAAGCGGAATACACTATCGGGAAGTGGTACTGCCGGCTCCATATACGGAGGGCCGATATCTCGCGTTTGTGCAGAAAACACTAAATCATGATGTTTGTAGCCAAAACCGGCAGATTCATAAGGCACAGGAAGCATAGCTAAGTGATTTGGCTCTTCCGCAGTCCACCTTAAATTAACAGCAGGCGGAAATTGCAAGCTGCCGTCCCCTTCCTCTTCTTCTTCCATTTCACAAATACGGCCTTCGTCCACATCGACATTTTCACCTTCTGGCAATACAATAAGTTCCCCTGCAGGATCATCTGAGCCAACGTCAATATCTTCAAAAATATCATCCGGACAAATTAAAGGGGTATTGCCATCGCCATTTAGTCCTTCCGAAAAAGGAGTACATTCAAATTGTATATTAAGGGCCTCTTCGAATGTGAGTTCGCTAGTATCCGGTTTAATATTGTTGCCGCTGGTATCGGTCATACGACGGAATGTGCAATTCTCACATCCGCATGTTCCTCCGTTTCCAAATTGTGTTAACTGATTTTGACAACGTTCTATAAAACTAGGGTCAGATGCATTTCCGGGTTCTAAACACCAGGGGTCAGTACCTTCTCCGGTGAATATATTTGCAGCTGAGTTATAATCAGCTGCCTCGGCGCATATGGGTAAGTAACAAGTTTGATCGGTGTTTTCGGGGTCGTTAATTAGGGGCATACGAGAATAATCATCAACACGCTGGTAACAAGGCTCGAATCCAGTACACCAACCGGAGATGTTGCGCATTGCAGGGCAGCGCCTGTCGACGCATAGAGTGACGGTCTTGGGTCCAAAAAACTCACTGTAGCCTGGTTGCAAAGGCTGTGGTTCATACGAAATAATCATGTCATAGCTGCTGGGGAGTGAGTAATTCCGCCATGTGCATTCATAGTCCCCGTCAGAGGGATCTTCGTCATTGGGGTCTAGGCAATACGCACTCAGTTGAGGGTCAGATTGGAAGCGGATAGAAACATACACGTTATTATATATTTCTAAGGTTTCATTGGAATCGCACGCACCGACTCTTATACAGCTATTACTAAAGCCAGTTAGTAAGCTTTCATCAACGGTCAATTGGTCCGTAGGTACGTTCGGGGGGGGGAAGCCAGAAATATCAAAACCATGCTCACCTTCACACACCATATAGTTTCCTGTGGCAGCACGGACATCTACACTGGTTGCCCCCGGTAGGTTAAGGTGAGTTTCCGATATCATTTCGACGTAGGATTGAGCACTGGCGTCACTGGCATAGCTAAGTAAGCAAGCGGTGCAAAGTACAAGCAGGCTTTGAACTAAGCGATATTTATAGCAACTAAGATTAAGCAATTATTCTTCCTCCTCATCGGTAATTTTAGTGGGCCACCTTGCAGGAGCATATCCGTGAGTAAGGTTGCTTGCCGGATAGGTATTGGAAATATCCCTTGTAAGTACAGGACAGGCCTTTGCACGTGCCTGATAGTAACAACCCAGCCAGCGTTTATAAGGACCATAATCTTTACAAATTGCGACAGGATTAGCAATAATCGAAAGGCCGGTAACTAAAACATGTTGTTGGCATGTGCAGAAATCTTCGCGGCAGCGTGTGGTCCACATATTATCTTCCGGGCAGTTACACCAAAAACCAAATTGACCCGGTTGCATGATCTTTTCTTTATCGTTGCTATCAATGTATGTTTCTTCTTTGATAAACTCCCAATTATGTACCATAGGAGCAGTGCAGACATCCCCCTGCGCAAATTCATTGATGGCTTTTAACGTTTTTTCAAGCATCTCGGGAATATTATTCGCAAGTCCGGCTAATACAGCTTCGGCCGTGTAACCTGCGAAATTGGCCATCGTAATAGCGAGGCAAGCTGCGTTTACGTCTGCTACTTCATCGGCATGCGGAACCTCAGTTTTAATGTCCATACACTTATCAGGAGCCTTAGCCCGTTTTAAATACTTCAACGCATTGGAAGCAAGTAAAGTGTATTCTGAAAGTCCTGCATCACCAGCAGCTATTTTAATTGCAGCCTCAATAACTTTCACACTATCTTCTGCCATTTGTGTAAGATTATCTATTCGACAGGCACATTTATGTACGATATTAACAATTTCTTGTAGGTCGTCTAAAACACCCGCTAGGGCATCTGTGTGAGAAGGGTCAATAGTCGTATTGCTTAATCCGTCAAGCTGATTGCCTGTGTCGGTTCCTTCTCCGAAAGGTGAGTTGCCGTTAAATAGACCGGCAACCGTATCTGTTATGTTGTCACAAATAGAAGGATCTACAGGTAAAGGTATGCCAGGCAAGCCAAAATCAGCATCATAAACACGTTCAGGTAAAGTACCAGTTTCCGTATCACAAGCAGCCATTGGCTTTCTTATGGGTCCTGTACATTGGATAAAGGCGTGAATAAATTCATAATCAAAACGTGGCAACCTCCAGGAGACAATCTTTGGATCATCAACACGTTTTCCAAATGCACCTTTCCAATCTTCACAGCGTGACTCTGTTTCTATCCCAATCATCCATTTGCCGAGGATATTATGCGGATCTTCCTGCCAGGAGCCGCGATGCACAAAGGGTCCGCAGCCATTGCGAATCCTTTCTACAAACGGATATTCCAGGCTTAGGCGATTTTGTATGTTAGGACGCCGATCAAGGTTAAATGCCATCGCATTCAGAACAGGCATTCTAATTAACGCAGTGTGTTCTGCACTACTGGCCGTATTTTTCACGCTTACATAAGGGTTAAATGGTATTTGAAATTCGCACCAAAACGGGGCGTAGACATCCGCACCAGACAGACCTGCCAGATACCCTACGATATCAAATGGATTTGGGATGAAGGTAAATAAACGTGTCGAAAAATTAAAATTCTCTACTGATTCATCAGCAAACTGGAAGCCAAAAAATTTGCTTATAGTTGGGTTCGTCTTATCCTCCGGGCAAACCAGTGCTTCAGTGCAACGGCCGTCAGTAAGATTACATTCTGCGTCAGAAGTGCAGGGTGCACCGGTATTATCGCACAGTCTAGTTGTGCTGCTTTGTTGGAATATGCATGTACCCGGATCTGGAGGAGGGCATCCTGTGTTGGGATCAGCGCCAGCTGCCGGGTCACACGGCTGTCGTGCACGTCCATTTTCCGAATGGCCATAAAGGCAAATATGACCTGGAACTTTATCCTCTTGTTTACATTCTTGTGCATCCTGAGCGGGCACTTCTGTGGTGCCGTCAGCATTCATAAACCGCTCAAAAAGCTCTACAAAGCCTCCTATTCCAAGATCAGGAGGGACATCCCATGCATCATGAACAAAGGTGTGCGTACAATCCCTGGCATCAAAACCTGGGTCTATCCAGTCGTCCTGAATTGACGTGCGATTATCCATTAGAACGGAGGAATCCAATGGAATCGGTGCATAATCCGGATCGTTAGATGGGTCCGCATCAGTATACCATGCGGGATCGTTTGAAGGATCGTCATCCTGAATCAATTTCAGATCTTCCCATTCTTGTGGCGGTGTGCTGCTGTTAGTATTAATGGCTGCACCTCCGCTTCCGGTTAAAATATTAATGGTATATTGAATCAGGTTAAATGGATTAGTTGCCATATCCTCTGCAAGCTCTTTAGGAGTGCAGTTACATTGCTCGAGAAACTTTTGTATCAATGTAAATAAATAGACAGGCACCCCTTTATTCGGCTCACAGAAAAAAGGAGGCTTAGCACAAGGTGTTCCATCAGGGATTCCTGTAAGGAGGAAGTTAAAGTCAAAACGGAAATGAGGTATGATGGCAGCTCCTCCTGTATGTAGCGGCCAGGCATCATGCGGCAAAACTACTGCTGTATCATCCGGACTCCAAAGGACCTTAGGCAGCCCAGGTTCGGGTTCCATTGGTGGTAAAGTCATTTCTATGGTGGGAAGTTTAGGCGCTTCAAAGGTAATGATAGACCGGACATCTTCGATGTCGGTTGTTAGCCAATGAAATGAGCCCATAATTTCGTCAAAGCCAATGCTATCCAGTAATGAGCCTATAACCCCATCTAAATCTTCTTGGTTAAAAAGGCGTGTCAAACGAGCTGCCCCAACATGTAGGTTTGGAGCACATATTTCCTCAAAGTATTCTTCGGGCCAGAATCGCGTTTCAGGAGCAAGCATAGGACAGCCGCGGCGTCTAAAATCCATCCCTTCTTCATTGGGCTGCATTGCAGCTGAATCAAAGATGGTTTTGGTAACATCGACTCCTGCAACGTTTTCAACTACTTTACGGATAGTCGGAACTTCACCCTCTCCCAAGAAATTAAAAATATCACCATCAAAAGGGCTATTTCCATCTCCGGCAAGAATCTGCCTATGACATATATCGTTGCTGGTTTGCTTGCCAACCCATCCAGCAGTAATCATATTTTCATAGTCAAAATGCTCACTACGCATGCCCAGTACGCCCTTGTTTACATTTCGCTGCCTGTGTTTGACGGCCCATTGGCAATGACTCATATCAATATGCCGTGCGGCACTTTCCAATACAATTTGTCCGCAGTCACCTTTGTGAGCGTACTCTTCAATATAAATTTTTAAGCACTCCATGCGCTTTTGACGTAATCCCTTGTTACGTATATCGAATATGGCACTTGCAGCGGTTTCTGCCTGGGTTGGATTGGCAGCTTCAGGCTCCTGGAGTATGGAGATGTTATACACATTATCCCACGGCCCGATATCGTCATAAGTGTTGGCGAACAGGTTCGCGCCTAATGTTTTACTGTCCTCTATGAGTTCGTCTCCATCCCACTCCCATTCCCAGGACCATTTTTGCGTGTCATAGCTTAGTTGTGGAAGGCCGTTACATCCCGGATCCGTTTCGGCGCAAAATCGACCTGGTAGCTTTCCACCTTTAAATATAGGTATGCGTTTAGTACCACCTCCAGTGACCCCATCGTCAATTTTCCGTGGACCTACAAAACCATATGGCCCAAGATCGCCCTGCTGTTTCGAGTGCATCGTGCCAATGATTGGCGTACCGGTAATTAAGCCAAGCGTGTCCTCTTCCGTAGCGGGATCAGGGTCGAAGCGGAAGCGTGTAGCTAGTGGCATCCAATGCTCACCGGGTATTTCCGGAATCACGGCATCTGAAGAGTCCTCTTCCCAGCATTTGTCTGCATCATTCCATACCCATCTTGTAACTTGATTGCGCTCCGGCTGCCCGGGTGGAGGAGGTGTTTGTGGTGCATAATATTCCCGGCAAAAGTCGTCAAAATCGTCTTTATAGTCTTGATTTAAGCAGCTTATGGCATAACCGATGCCTCCTTTTCTTAGATCTACATCGGTTCGTAAAAACTTTTTATATTCATAGATGCCGGCTTTCATCAGACGCTCAATGGTACATAGAGGATGTTCCACTAATATGTCATCTCTAGGTGTGCCAGGCTTATTATTTCCAAAATTAGACATGGCGTACTGCATGTCAGTCTCAATTTTAGTATCTAGGTTTCGCTCACGCACCAAATTAATAAAAGGCGTCAAGCTATCAACTGGACTTAGACTGGCAATATTAAAGCCAAACCCTTTAGATAGTGTAGCGGGTGTATGGCTAAATCGTTCTTCAGGGTTGTAACAACCTGTACGGCTAGGAAAAATATCGGCCTTATCAATACCGAACTTGCCCACTCCGCAGTCCCCCCTCCAGGAATTACGGTAGGGCAAAAGCCGCCCCTGACCTGAGTCGTTATTTAAGAAATCCGCATTCACTGCCTGACGGCATTCAGGGGTATCTTTTCTCTTGCAGCCAGGATGAGAGAAGTGTTCTTTATACAATTCCGGCTGACAGGTATAATGGCCAGCACAAAAAGGTTGTCCGGCATTGTCGGTCGTTTCTCCTGCGTATGGGGCGCAATTACGGTTTGGGTTATCGTTGACAAAGCCGGCATTGGCGCTGAAGTTATTAAAAGTTTCACCCTCTAAACATTCAAGGTGATGGCCAAGAGGATGGTGATTGCTGATCGGAGTCAGGCAGGGATCAATAACTTCACATGTGTCTTTCGGCACAGGAGGGCATGGGTTATCCGGGTCAGAAACACAGGGTGGATCCGGTGGCGGAACGCCTTCCTTATCTCCACAGTAATCCGGGTCGCTGGGGTCGAGTTTAGCACACTTGGCAAAAACTAAAATTTCCTCCCCGGTTGTACTTTCTACGCAGTCGGGAACTGGTTCACAGCTATACGCTATATGGTCAGACCGCCCATCAAAACCACTAAAGCAAATGCCTAAAAATCCGCCATCAGATCTAGGGTCTGAACGGCAACGCCGTTCTTCTATAATTGCCGTAAGTCGTTCACAAGTGCCGCAACGGGGAACGCAAACCTGGTACCTGTTTTCGCGACAAATGTCAAAAATCCCAATAAATGTAGGCGATTGATTTGCCCACCACTTACAATTTCCACCGTTATGAAAATGTGTGAAATGCTTAGCCTCCCATGTATCCGTATTCTTAGGGTCAAAACCTTCCATCCGGGTATCACAATAGAACCGATTATCCGGTGCGGGAGAGGGCAGCCAACTAGTAGCATGCGCATTACCCGCAGCTATAACTATAAAAGCAACAGCTAAAAATAAAATAAGTCGGAACCCTACCACAGCACTCCTGAAACAACTCTCTACCAAAAAAATAATAAACAAGGCGTTTTGTCTTTGCTAGCTTTTTTTTTTAATTTCGTTATGTTATATTAATAATAGCACAAATTGGGTAAAACATTTACTAAAATTTTTAGGGTTGCCGGTGGATTCTCAACACTACTTTAGGGATATTGCGTCACAGATTGAAAGCGATGAGTATTTTGAGAATGCTCGTGAATGGTATCTGGCTAAATACGCATCTTTATCTGCCGATGTAAGCTATTTCATTGTTTTAATGGTGTTTTCTTTAATTGTTATTGTTTATAGCTATGTTGTAATAGCAACTTTTTATCCTCTAAATAAAGTCGTGCCGATGACCGTGACGATATCGGACGCCACTCAGGTTTATTCAAGGATTATTCCTCTGGCGGGCAAGTTAAAAAGTGCGGAGAATGACCCGGATAAATTTATAGTCAGTTATTTACTTAATAAATATGTGCAGGCGCGAGAGAGCTACAACTATGAAAATAACTATGAATTATTGGAGCGCAATAAACGTTTTGTGCAGAATTTTTCTACGACTCAGATTTCGCGTAAATTTGAGTCGGCCTTAACAATCAGAAACCCTGATAGCCCTATACTGCGTTATAGGAATCATACGATAAGAGAAATCGGTGTTAATGCGCAGGGTATTAATGTGCAAGAGATTAAATCTATTCGTAAGCGTATGAGTCAGGACAAAAGGCCGCTCCTGTCGTATCGTGCAGATGTGATTTTTAAATCGACGGAAATTGGCCCCGATGGTGAAAAAGACGCGAAATGGAAGGCTGTAATTGACTATTTGTATTCCCCTGTTACATATAATCGTGAAAAACAGGATTTTGATCAAATGGAATTTATGGTGACGAATTATCAGGTGGCGGAGCTTAATTGATGGGATTAACGCGTTTATTTTTTGCTTCGGCCGTTTTGCTTTTCATGGCTTTTTCACACCAGGCTTACGCAGCACTTCAGTTTCCTAAACCTATGGCCTCAGATCCTCGTTTCAAGGTCTTCGTTTACAACCCAATGGATATTTATGTGTATACGGGCTATTTCAAATATGCGTCCAGTATTGACTTCGAACAAAATGAATCAATTGATCAGGTAGTAGTGGGTGATCCGACTGGCTGGCAAATTAAAAGTGCTGGCAATAGAATGTTTCTTAAGCCTGTGCAGCCGGATGCCACAACCAATATGACAGTATATACGGATAAGCGCATTTATTATTTTGAGCTCTATGCGGCTGAAGCAGAGGGGTTAAGGGATGAGCAATTGACCTTTCTGACTAAGTTTGCGTATCCTGATGCATCTGACCCGGAAGAGGGCGCATTTAGGCAGTATGCCAGCTTCAGTGATGAGATGGATCAGGATGATATTAGAATCGAAGAGGAACCTGAGCGTTATAATTTTAATTACTCGCTGACCGGTTCGCAGCGTATTGCACCGCTTAAAGTGTTCGATGACGGGGAATTCACCTACATGGAATTTAACAAGGTAAACGCTGATATTCCTGCCATTTTTATGGTCTACCCGGAGGGTGATGAGACAATTATAAACTACCGTATGACCGGGGATTTTATCGTGATTGAGCGTGTTGCCTCGCAATTTACGTTAAGGCATGGCAAGGAAATCACCTGCGTTTATAATGATGCACGCCCATTTCAGGTCGATACGGCTGCTAAGAAAGAAGAGAAGAAATTTCTTGGCCTTTTTTAGGATGACATTACGCGCAAATCCGTTATAATCTTCGCTCTTATGGCCGAAATCACAAACCAGAATGAAATGAATGGTGCCGCCATTATTATAAAGGCGCTCGTTGAACAGGGTGTGGATACCGTTTTTGGTTATCCAGGCGGTGCTGTTTTGCCGTTTTACGATGAGCTGTTTAAGCAAAATCACATTAAGCACGTGCTGGTGCGGCATGAGCAAGGTGCGGCCCATGCGGCTGAAGCCTATGCGCGCTCCACTGGCAAGGTCGGTGTGGTGCTGGTGACGAGTGGCCCCGGCGCCACCAATACTATAACCGGACTGACCGACGCGTTGATGGATTCGATACCTATCGTTTGCCTCACCGGGCAGGTTGCGACGCACTTAATCGGCAGTGACGCCTTTCAGGAGGCGGATACGGTCGGCATAACCATGTCATGCACCAAGCACAATTACCTAGTTAAAGACGTGAATGACCTTGCGAAAACGGTGCGCGAAGCCTTTTATATCGCCGCAAATGGTCGCCCCGGTCCGGTTGTGATTGATCTGCCCAAAGATGTGCAGCTGGCGCGAGCTCCCTACGAAACCAAATCAGATGGTCGCCGACGCTCTTTCTCTCCGCAATTGCACGGTAAGCAGGAGGCGATTGAGGAAGCCGTAGCGTTAATGGCGCAAGCGGAACGTCCTATATTTTACACAGGTGGCGGCGTTATCAATGCGGGTGACCGCGCTTCGGAATTACTGACGGAATTTGTCCGCATGACCGGCTATCCCATTACGCAGACGCTTATGGGGCTCGGCGCTTACCCGGGTTCCGATCCGCAGTTTTTGCGTATGCTGGGCATGCATGGCAGTTATGAGGCAAATCTTGCGATGGCGCGCTGCGATGTGATGATCAATATTGGTGCGCGCTTTGATGACCGGATTACCGGCCGTGTCGATGCATTTTCTCCCCATTCCAAAAAGATCCATGTTGATATCGATGCATCCTCGATTAATAAGAACATACAGGTGGATATTCCGATTGTCGGGGATGCTGGCTACGTGTTGGAGCAGATGATCGATGAATGGAAGAAAAAGGACTATAAGCCCAATACGAAAGCATTAGAGGCATGGTGGGAGCAGATCGAGGAATGGCGAAGTGTGGGCTCCTTTGATTATCAGCAGCAGGGGGATATTCCTAAACCGCAATATGTATTGGATGCGCTGAATAACCTACTGAAGGGCAAAGATTTTTACATGACCACCGACGTTGGGCAGCATCAGATGTGGTCTGCGCAATATACTGATTTTGAGAAACCGCGCCGCTGGATGACCTCAGGTGGACTTGGCACCATGGGATACGGTTTGCCGGCTGCGGTGGGTACGCAGATCGCGCACCCGGATGAAACGGTCATTCTGATTTCCGGCGAAGCGTCTTTCCTGATGAACATGCAGGAGCTCTCTACGGTGAAGCAGTATCGCTTACCGGTGAAACTACTTATTCTGAACAACCACTATATGGGCATGGTGCGCCAATGGCAGGAGCTATTCCACGGTGATCGCCATTCGGAAAGTTATATGGACGCCCTGCCCGATTTCTCAGCCCTGGCGCAGTCGTTCGGTCTGAAACCGATGTTCTGCGACAAACCCGCCGATGTGGAGTCGTCTTTGAAAGCGATGCTGGACTATGACGGTCCGGTATTGATGGATATGCACGTCGACCCCAACGAAAACGTCTATCCGATGATCCCTGCCGGGGCGGCACATGATGAGATCAAGCTCAATCCTGATATGGAAATTGAAGTCGATAAAACCGAAGCGGCGAAGGCAGTGTAGTTATGACGAACGCCTCTCCCCTCTCCGTGTACGAAATCAAAGAAGGGCACGATCCGGTTGAGCGCCGCACCATTTCCGTATTGGTGGACAATGAATCCGGCGTGCTGGGTCGTGTGATCGGTTTATTTTCCAGCCGCGGTTATAACATTGAAAGCCTGACGGTTAATGAGGTGGATCATAAGCGCATGCTGTCGCGGATCACTATTGTGACCACGGGCACAAACGAGGTGATTCAACAGATTGAGGCGCTTTTGCAACGTATCGTGCCGGTCTATACTACCTATGATCTGACCGTATCCGGCCCGCATATTGAGCGTGAGGTGGGCCTTATTAAAGTCGTCAATAAAGAAGCGACGGCGCGAGCTAAGGCGCAGGCACTCGCTGATCGCTTTGGTGCACGAACGATTGACTCTACGCCCGAATCCTTTATCTTCGAACTCTCCGATATGCCGGAGAAGATTGATAAGTTTATCGCGCTAATGCAAGCCCATGGCGTGAAAGAAATATGCCGAACCGGGGTGACCGCGATTGCACGCGGCGCGGATTACCTCTCATTTGATGAAGCGCCAGAAGTTTCGGTACATGACGCTGAAAGCCAACTTTAGAAATATATAAGGAGCAACTATGAAAGTTTATTACGATAACGACGCTGATCTAAACATCATCCGCGGCAAAACTGTTGCCGTCATTGGGTATGGCAGCCAGGGGCATGCTCATGCACAGAATATGAAAGATAGCGGCGTTGAAAATGTTATCATCGGATTACGGGAAACCTCCTCTTCTGTGGAAAAGGCTAAAGCGGCCGGATTTAAGGTGGCTACGCCGTCCGAAGCTGCGAAAACAGCAGATGTCGTGATGATGCTGGTACCTGATGAATTGCAGGCGGATTTATATAAGAATGAAATTGAGCCGAATTTGCAAGAAGGTGCGGCGCTTGCTTTTGCACATGGCTTTAACATTCACTTTGAATTCATCAATCCCCGCGCTGATTTGGATGTATTCATGGTCGCGCCGAAAGGTCCCGGTCATACCGTTCGCGGTGAGTACTTGAAGGGTGGCGGTGTCCCTTGCCTCCTCGCCGTGCATCAGGATGCCAGCGGCAACGCGACAGCGCTTGGCCTGTCCTATGCTTCAGCGGTTGGCGGTGGACGCTCCGGTATCATTGAAACCACCTTTAAGGATGAATGTGAGACTGACCTGTTTGGTGAGCAAGCTGTATTATGTGGTGGTGTAACTGAATTGATGAAAGCGGGTTTTGAAACACTGGTAGATGCTGGCTACCCGCCTGAAATGGCTTATTTTGAGTGTTTCCATGAGATGAAGCTTATCGTGGATCTGATCTACGAAGGCGGTATGGCCAATATGCGCTATTCCATTTCCAACACGGCGGAATATGGTGACTATATAACGGGTAAGAAAATCGTTACGGACGAAACCCGTGCCCGCATGAAAGAGGTGCTGGCAGATATTCAGTCCGGCAAATTTGCGCGCGACTTTATGGCGGATCGTGCCAGTCAGGGGCCGCACAATCTGGAAAAATGGCGTGAACAGGAATCCAAACACGCTTCAGAGCAAACCGGGCAGCAGCTTCGGGAAATGATGCCATGGATTGCGAAAAACAAGCTGGTGGATAAGAAGGTGGCCTAACGGGAAGGGTCGTACTGAGCGTTAGTGAAGCATCGCACAGACTCTTCGCCTTGTTCAGGATGACAAATATATCGTCTTTGGCTATAAAGGTATATGCCTTCTCCTTATACGAAGCCGCTCAACTGGGTTGAGAACGCCATTAAACGCGACTTTGATGTTGGTCTTCGCTGCTCCTCCGAACTGGAATACTACCTTCAGGGTGGTGAAGCGGCGGACGACCCGCAAAATCTTGCGCAGATACTGCTAAAGGCAAAACGGCAGGAAATTGATATACGTGGCTTAGACGAGGAAACCGGTGAACGGCAGTATGAAGTGATGCTGCATTTCGTCACCAGTGCAAGCGAAGATGCCAAGCGTATCCAGACGATCCGGGATATAATCAAAGAGCATTATGCGGAAAAGCAGACGAATGCTTTATTTGAAGCGAAGCCCTTTGCCGATCAACCCGGCTGCGGGGTGCACCTCAACCTTAGTCTGACCGATGCGGATGACCATAATCTGTTCGCAAAGCCTTTGGATGGAAAAGAGCCGGAGCTACTTGAACAGGTTATTGCCGGAATTCTCTACGCAATCCCCGGTACGACATACCTTATGGTCGGAGGTTCGGAATGCTACCAGCGCTATCGGCGACCGAAAAATGCGGAGGATAAAGCCAACGACCCCATGCAGGTGCATAACAATTCTCCGACCCACGTAGCATGGGGTGGGAATAACCGTACGTTGGCTATCCGCATCCCGGCAAGTACGGCGGCACCGGAATTGCGTCACATTGAGTTTCGTGTTCCTTCGATTGCTGCCGATCCCTACGCCGCCTGGTTTGGATTATTGCTGGGCACCTATATCGGCTTGAGTCATCCGGCGCTTCCGCTTCAGGACAAAACCTTCGGTAATGCCTATGATCCGCAATATGATCTGGAGCCAATGCCCCGCTCAGAAAAGGAGAGCAAAGCGGCGTGGAAAGAAAGCGTGCTGATCCACGAGACGTTGGAGAAGTTGAAAATCCGGGTTTAGACTAGGTACCGCTCTGACGGGCTGGTGTTGCTAAGCGAGACGTAGCTGCATGCAGCTTACGCACGAGCGCGTGAATCTGATCGGCAGCGTTAGCAGGATCATCCTTAATTTTCTGCACGAGCGCCGATCCCACAACAATCCCGTCCGCTACGGCTGCTACTGCGCTCGCCTGCTCCGGCGTTTTGATGCCAAATCCGACCGCTACCGGCAGGTTGCTTTTCCGTTTCAACATTGCTACTTTCGCTTCAATATCGGCTGCATCCGCACTTGTAGTACCGGTAATACCCGCAACACTTACATAATACACAAAGCCGGATGCCGCATTGAGGATAACATCCGCGCGCGCTTCGTCCGTAGTCGGCGTGGTAAGTTTGATGAGAGAAAGCCCGGCAGGCTCCAACAAACAGGTTAACTGGCGTTCTTCTTCCGGCGGCAGGTCAACCATAATCAGCCCGTCAATGCCGGCCTCCCTCGCATCCGTTACAAATGCGTCCAGCCCGTAATGCAAAATCGGGTTGAAATAGCCCATTAATACGATGGGCGTATGCGTATTCTTCTGACGAAAATGACGCACCATCTCAAGCGTAGTCTTAACCGAGCCGCCCGCTTTTAACGAACGCCACGATGCTTCCTGAATCGTAGGGCCGTCCGCGGTCGGGTCTGAGAATGGCATGCCCAGCTCAATGATGTCGGCCCCTGCTTCAGGAAGTCCATCCAGAATAGCTTGCGATGTTCTGCGATCCGGATCCTGCGCCATGATATAGGTGATTAATGCGGCGCGGTTTTCGGCTGCGGCCCGCCCGAATGAATGCGCAAAACGCTCGCTCATAGTTCAACTCCAAGCGCATGTGCCACATTGAAAATATCCTTATCACCCCGTCCGCATACATTGACCACCATAATATGATCCTTCGTTAAGGTGCCTGCTTCACGGATCACATAAGCAAGTGCGTGGCTTGGCTCCAGCGCAGGTAAAATACCCTCAAGCTTTGCGGTGAGTTGAAACGCATCCAGCGCTTCTTCATCCGTGGCGGATGCATAGGTTACCCGTCCCTGATCTTTCAGAAAAGCATGTTCCGGGCCGATGCCCGGATAGTCCAAACCGGCGGAGATGGAATAAGTTGGTCGTATCTGACCGTCCGCGTCCTGCAGGATGTAGGTTTTGTTCCCATGTAAAACGCCTGGCTCCCCTGCAGCAATGGAAGCCGCGGTTTGCCCGGATTTAACCCCCTTCCCTGCAGCCTCAACGGCAATTTTTTTAACGCGCTCATCCTGCATGAAATCGGTAAACAGCCCAAGCGCATTCGAGCCACCACCAATGCACGCCACCAGCGTATCCGGTAGTACGCCCTCCCCTTCCTGTTCTTGCAGTTGCGCGCGTACTTCTTTGCCGATCACAGACTGAAAATCCCGCACCATCATAGGAAACGGGTGCGGACCGGCCGCGGTACCGATCAGGTAATAAGTATCATCCACATGCGCGACCCAGTCCCGAAGCGCTTCGTTCATTGCGTCCTTCAATGTTTGCGAACCTGACTCCACCTGATGAATCTTCGCACCTAACAGGTTCATGCGGAACAGGTTGGGCTTTTGCCGCTCGGCGTCCTTTTTACCCATGTAAATTTCACATTCCATGTCAAACAGCGCGCAGACGGTAGCTGTCGCAACGCCGTGTTGCCCTGCGCCGGTTTCCGCGATGATGCGCTTTTTACCCATATGCTTCGCAAGCAGGATCTGCCCTAGGCAGTGATTGATTTTATGCGCACCGGTATGGGTCAGTTCATCCCGCTTGAAGTAGATTTTCGCACCACCCAGATGCTCCGTCATCTTGCGGGCATAATAGAGTGGTGTCGGCCGTCCGGCATAGTGCGTTAGGTAATAGTGAAGTTCTTCGTGAAACGAGGGGTCGTCCTTGAGCTGCAGATAATGCTTCTCCACTTCCAGAATCAACGGCATCAGCGTTTCGGATACATAGCGACCGCCATATTCGCCAAAATGGCCCTGCTCGTCCGGGTAGTGATAGGCAGTATCTGTCATAATGTTACAAGGTGTTTGCTGTGGTTAAAAACTGCGCTATGCGCTCACGATCTTTTACCCCACGTGCCGATTCAACGCCAGACGAAACATCGATATATTCCGCGCCACTTTCCGCAACAGCGTGCGCCAGATTATTCGCATCCAGCCCACCGGATAAAAACCACGGTGTATCAAGTGAAAGTCCTTGCAGAAGCTTCCAATTAAAACTGCGTGCATTACCGCCGGGTAAAGTGTCTTCCGGCTGCGGCTTGGCGTCAAATAAAAGGTAGTCGACATAAGGTGAATAAAGCCTTGCCTGCTCGATATCCTCCGTACCTTCCACGGGGATCGACTTAATAAGCGGTATGTCAACGCGCGCTTTTATATCGGCTATCCGCTCCGTTGTTTCGCTTCCGTGCAGCTGAATATAATCCGGTTTTATCGAGGCGATTTGGCCAAGCAGTGCATCATCCGGGTCAACGCATACCAGCACATTATGGGCTCTCTTATGGAATAAGGATGCCGCGCTATCCAGCAAGACATGTCGCGGGGAAGCCGGGTAGTGAATATATCCCAAAAATTTCGCGCCATACTCTACTGCAGTGGCTACAGCTTCGGGCGTTGAGAGCCCGCATATTTTAACGGTAGCCTGCATCATTAACGAACGGCAATCTGCGTATCGGACTCACTATCATGCAACGCAGCCGGGGTTGGTTTATCCTGCTCGCGTTCAAGCTCATCAATGCGCTTTTTCAGTTTCCTTACCTCGCGCTTATGCGCAAAGGCCTGAGTATAATGGTAGGACGCGCCGGCCAGCAGTCCAAGGATGATCGATATAAAAAACACAAGAAATAACGGCAACTCAAAAGTGGTGAGTAAGGGTATGGAAACCTCTACAGGCGCTGTATTAGAAACCGCCAGCACGATAATAACGAAGGCAAGAGCGAAAAGTACGATGAGGCGGAATAAGGACACGGTTACGTTACTGGTAATTCACGCGTTCCCGCAGTTCTTTTCCGGCACGGAAGTAGACGGCGCGGCGTTTACCAAGCGAGACATATTCTCCGGTTTTTGGGTTGCGCGCTTTGCGGGCTTCGCGTTCACGGGTAGAAAAAGAGCCGAAGCCGCGTATTTCCACACGGTTACCATCGACGAGTGTTTGCGAGATCTCACTTAGTATCGTATCCACGACAATCTCAACATCTTTCAGATAAAGGTTATTATGCTTATCTTTCAGTCGTTTAATCAGCTCTGATTTGGTCATGCCACCCTCTATTGCATATAACGGAATTTAAAATATAACAGCCTTTTCCCATACTGACAAGAGCCCATTATAGCGAAAATCATTGAGGATCAGTGAGTTAGGATCTAACCACGAATGCATCAACGCCGCAAACGGATGTTGAGGTTCCGTCAGGTCCACCTTCAGGATCGGTAATTTTTCGGACAGGCCATGGGCTTCCTCGAGCCAGCGCCGTGCATCATGTTCCGTACCCAGCTGATCGATCAGGCCCTTTTCCAACGCCTGATTGCCGGAATATACCGTACCATCGGCAACATCGCGCAGGGCCTCCGGGGAAAGGCCGCGCCTTTCCGCTACGATACCGGTGAAAACATTGTGGAAATCGTCAATCAACCCTTTCAGCATCGCCCGCGTCTCAGGATCCATCGGCTTAAACGGAGTCGGCTCCCCTTTGAGCGGATCGGTCTTTACCGTTTGCATTTCGATTCCGATTTTATCGGTGAGCTTTTCGATATTCGGCGCCTGAAATAATACGCCGATCGAACCGGTCAGCGACCCCTTGTGTGCTATGATGTGATTTGCGCTTAGGGTGGTCAGGTAGCCGGCGGAAGTGGCAAGGCTTCCCATCATGGCAACCGTCGGTTTTGTATCCGCTAGGATACGTAAAGCTTCATACAGGCTTTCGCCCCCCGCTGCCGTACCGCCGGGGCTGTTAACATATAGCACAACGCCTTTTACCGACTCTTTTTCTGCAAGACCACGAATGACAGAATCGCGATACGGGTCTTCCGTGATCATTCCGGTTATTTCAACACGTGCGATGTGATTAGCATGCGGCGTGGCAGGAGAAATGCTGTCACCAAGCAGTACGAGCAATAATAAAGCCAGAAACAGAAAGGCCCCGATGCGCCACCGTTTAAGCTGGGATTTCAACTTAATCCGTTCCAGAAGCGCATCGGGATGCATAATTGGCCTTTAGTAAAAGAGATTAGTCTTTTTTACTTTTTTCTTTGGCTGAGTCAATAGCGACACCCAGTATGTCGCCAAGGCTGGCGCCACTATCTGCCGAGCCAAACTCTTTGATGGCACGTTTCTGCTCATCAATTTCCATGGCTTTAATCGACAATTTGACGTTACGGCCTTCGGCGGAGGTGACTTTCGCATCAACCCGGTCACCGACTGAGAAACGATCCGGGCGGCATTCTACGCGCTCACGAGCCAGATCCGACTTGCGGATAAAGGAAGTGACGCCCTCTGCGACCTCTACCTCAATACCGTTTTCGTTGACTTCGGTTACGGTAAAGGTGCCGACATCGCCTCTTTTCAGGCCGCCAACCGCTTCCGATCCGGACTTATCCAGTTGCTTGATGCCGAGCCCGACACGCTCTTTCTCCGGGTTAATCTCGAGGACTTTAACTTTCACCTTGTCCCCTTTGTTATAGTTCTTAAGCTCCTTCTCGGAATCTTCATCCCAGCTTAAATCGGAGACATGAACCAGGCCTTCAATCTCGGTATTGTCGAAACCGACGAAAATACCAAAATTAGTAATCGAGTTGACCTCGCCTTCGACCACTGAGCCAATTTTGAAGTCATTCCCAAACGTATCCCATGGATTCTGCTGGCATTGCTTAATGCCAAGGCTCAGGCGATGTTTATCCTTATCGATGCTTAGAATTTTAACCTTAACCTCTTCCCCTTGAGAAATTATCTTACTTGGGTGAACATTTTTCTTGGTCCAGCTCATTTCGGAAACATGCACCAGCCCTTCAATGCCGTCTGCCAGTTCGACGAAGGCGCCATAATCGGTGATATTGGTGATATGCCCAGAATGCACGCTGCCCTCGGTGAAGCCTTCAGCCGCCTCATCCCAGGGACTTTCTTCCATTTGTTTAAGACCCAAAGAAATGCGTTGGTTTTTCTCATCGAATTTAATGACCTTCACTTTAATCGTTTCACCGACATTCAACACCTCAGACGGATGCGAAATACGCTTCCAGGAAATATCGGTCACGTGCAGCAGGCCATCCACCAGACCTAGATCAATAAATGCACCGTAATCGGTAATGTTTTTGACAACCCCTTCGAGGATATCGCCTTCATTGATTTCAGACATAACCTCATCGCGCTCAGCGGAGCGGTTTTCTTCAAGGATAGCGCGGCGGGATACCACAATATTGCCGCGCTTGCGGTCCATTTTCAAAATCTGGAACGGCTGGGCCACATTCATCAGAGGAGTAATATCTTTCACCGGACGAACATCCACCTGCGAGCCCGGGAGGAACGCTACCGCGCCATCGAGATCCACGGTGAATCCACCTTTAACACGGCCAAAAATAATACCATCTACATTTTCTTCATTCTTATATTTGGTCTCAAGACGTTCCCATGATTCTTCACGAATTGCACGCTCACGGCTAACCACCGCTTCAGCATTGCGATTTTCAATTTTTTCCAGGAAGACTTCTACCGTGTCACCGACTTTGATATCTTCACGTTCGGACAGCGGAAAATCTTTAATATTGACACGGCCCTCGGTTTTAAAGCCTAAATCAATAACGACATTATCATTCGCTATTTCGATGATGCGTCCCTTAACGACGGAACCTTCTTCAGGGGCATGTTTGGCGGAGAGTTCAAACAGTTTACCGAAATCTTCGCCGGTAGTGTAAGGATTTTCTATTTCTTGTATTACGCGTTGTTTAACCATTATTACTCTTTTCCAGTGCTTTATAACACTTAGTTAATATAAAACTTAAACTTACTTCCGGGTTTAAGGCTAGGTTTAATATGCTACTACTAAGCTTAAAAGTCAGGCGGTTAAATGAGTAATCTAAACTTATTAGAGAACTGTCTGAATTTACCGGCTGCTTTTGGAAGTAAAAGCGTCAATAATAGCTGTTGCTTTGGAAAATACCTCATCCATATTAAACTCGGTCGTATCGATGAGATGTGCATCTTCCGTTTGCTTTAAAGGAGCGGTTAAGCGCTGCATATCACGTGCGTCTCGCTGTTCCAGCTCCTGAAAAACGGCCTCCCTTATAACGGTTTTATCCTGCTTTTGCAACTCCTTCGTGCGCCGGTCGGCCCGCGCCTCCAAACTTGCCGTAATAAAGAACTTGATATCCGCATCCGGGCAGACCACCGTGGCAATATCACGCCCGTCCAGCACGGCACCATGGGCACTAGCGGCAATAGCTCGCTGAAAAGCCAGTAACGCTTGCCGTACCTCGGGCAATGCAGACACGATGGAGGCAGCTTTACCGACCCCTTCATTCGACAGGTTCTCTGCATCTGCCACATCCTGTAATGAGAGCGTTTTCGCGAAGGCTACGGCACGCTTCGCCGCATCGGAATTGGGGTTTTCCGCGTGACGAATATCATCGACCGCCTGCATCGTCTTTTGCCCGACTGCACGATAGAGCTTACCGGTGTCCAAATATTCCAACCCGTAATGCGCCGCAATACGCCGTGCCAATGTGCCTTTTCCCGAGGCTGACGGCCCATCAATGGCGATAACTAAAGGCCTTTGCTTTGCCATCTTATTCAATCACCGCACCGAGCGACTGCATGAGTTCGACAAAGCCGGGGAAACTAGTCAGTATCATCTCGCCCGTATCGACGGCGATCGGGCTCTCCGCTTGCAGCCCGGCAATCAGGAAAGACATGGCAATACGGTGGTCATGATGCGTTTTAATCGTCACACCACCTTGCATGACGCCTTTACTGTACACAATCAAGCGGTCCTCCCCTTCTTCGCAGGCAACACCACATTGTTTCAGCCCTTCGGTAATGGCGGCCAGCCGGTCACTCTCCTTGACGCGCAGTTCCTCCAGTCCGGTCATCGTGGTCGTACCAATCGCAAAAGCGGCAGCAATCGAGAAGATAGGAAATTCATCAATCATAGAAGGCACACGGCGCTCCGGCACGGTAACTCCTTTCAATTGGCTATGCTCGACGACCAGATCCGCCACCATTTCGCCACATTGCTCGCGTTGATTCTGCACCTGAATCCGTGCACCCATTTCAAATAAGGTACGGAATAAGCCGGTACGCAGCGGATTAATACAAACATTCGGCAATTCAATGCGGCTGCCGGGGGTGATCAGCGCAGCTACAATCGGAAACGCCGCGGAAGATGGATCGCCAGGAATATCCATATCTTTCGCGTAAAACTGCTCATGCCCCTGAATGCTGATATGCTTGCCATCCTCCTTATCTTCACGCTTAAGTGGAACACCTAAAAAACCAAGCATATTTTCCGTATGATCACGGGTTGCTACCGGCTCAATCACGGTGGTTCGGCCCGATATATTCATACCCGCGAGCAGCAGGGCGGATTTTAACTGTGCCGATGCCACGGGGGAGCGATACTCCAGCGGGATCATTGTGCTGTAACCTTGCAGGGTAATCGGAAGTTTTTCTTTATCCTCTTCCTTTCTTGACGTGATAAGGGCGCCCATCTGCCGCAATGGTTTTGTTACCCGCCCCATCGGCCGGGCCGATAAGGAAGCATCTCCAATAAAGGTCGTCTGAAAAGGAAACGCCGCCAGAAGCCCCATGAGTAAGCGAGCCGCCGTTCCGGAATTGCCCATATCCAAAACGCCGCCCGGAGCGCACAGACCACATAACCCGACCCCATCGACGATCCAATCCTCTCCCTGCTGTTCAAGTTTGACCCCCATCATGCGAAACGCCGCAATCGTACGCAGCACATCATCGCCGAGCAGTAAACCTTTAATGCGTGTTTGTCCGATAGCGAGTGACGCAAAAATAACGGCGCGGTGGGAGAGCGATTTATCCCCCGGCACCTGCATGGAGCCGCTCAGCCCTTGCGAGCGTTGACTGGTGAGCGCGCGATGGTAATTGATAGTATGCATAGCGGGCATCTATACCCTTATATGGCGCACGGGTTAAGTCTTTTCCGAAGTTGGTAAAAAAATTTAGGCTACTTTCCAGCGCATGCCGCCGAAAACGTGTGTCACCTGCTCACCATCATTGCTGAACGGCAGCAGAATCTGCCGGTATTTAATGACCATATTATTGCTGTTAGTGAATTCGCCTTCGTCGACAACAATCGTTTTATCGGCGATTACCTGCTCAAATTTATCAATGGTGGCTGGCCGGTTAGTGGATAATAATGTCTCGATATCGGCGGGCGAATCCTCGGCTACGCCAAACGCTTCGAAAAGTTTTTTACCCAGATAGCTATATTGAAAACGGTCTTCATGATCGCACGCCACTAAAAAGCAATCCTCCCAGCTACCGTTTAACTTATCCGGATCAATATCAATTTCTTCCGGCAAGGCTTTATCACCCTTAAGACGCAGCCAGTAGGATTCCAACTGATCGTTCAAGCGCTTCGAACCTGCAAGCATATTTACCCCCATACAATTCCTAATTGCAGCATACATTTTTATTCGACTTGTTCAAGAATATATCCCGCGAAGTAAAGTGAGCCAAGGGCGATAACGTTCACAGGCTGCTGATAGCGCAACGTGATCGCCTCTATCGCATTCCAAAAGTCGAGTGTAGTTTCACAATGCTCTATACCCGCTTGGGTTGCATGCTTATATAACGCAGATGGATTTATTGCTCCATCATCGCCCGGAGTTGACGTAATATAAACAGCATCGAAAACTCCGGCAAGTTCACGCAGAAAATCCTGATGCGCCTTCGTTTGACGCATCGCTAGTATGGCAAGGGTGGGTTGCGTCGTCTCATTGCGCCATGCATTAACCTGCTTACGGATTGCAAGCGCTGCCGCTTCGTTATGCCCGCCATCCAACCAGAACGTAGAACCGTCAGGCAGCTGGTCTAATAATTTGGGAGAAGCAAGCTGTTGCAGTCGCGCTCCCCACTTCGCACTTTTTAGCCCTGAAGCAATGGCTGTATGCGGTAATGCGAACTTCTCCTGCGAGAATAGCGCAACACAGGCCGTAGCGGCATTGATCTCCTGATGTGCACCGATCAGGCCCAATTCCTGTATAGGTATAGAATGATCACGGTAAAAAAGAGTGGAGTCATTGATCCGGTAAGCGGCATCATCAATAATAGGGGCGTGTTGTTCGGCTGCCTTTGCACGCAGCACCACTATTGCCTCCTTGTGCTGAGGAGCAGCAATGCAGGGTACGCCGTGCTTGATAATACCCGCCTTTTCCCCGGCAATCTTCGCAATGGTATTGCCGAGATATTCCATATGGTCCATCGCAATGGGCGTAATAACGGTAGCGAGTGGTGAAGCGACCACATTAGTCGTATCCAGCCGGCCGCCCATACCGGTTTCCAGCAAGACGATATCCGCATCTACTTCGGAAAAAGCCAGAAACGCCGCCACCGTTGTTCCTTCAAAAAAAGTAACCGGCAGATCATCACCGGCCGCTCGCTCGCACCTTAGGCAAATATCAGTAAGATACTCATCATCAATCTGCTTTCCCGCTAGTACGATGCGCTCATTAAACTCCACCAAATGCGGTGAGGTGTAGACATGACAGCGTAGCCCCGCCGCTTCAAGTATGGAGCGCATAAACGCGATGGTAGAGCCCTTGCCATTAGTGCCGGCCACATGAATCACCGGCGGTAGTTTTTCATGCGGATTGCCTAGCCGGGCGAGCAAGTCATAGGTGCGCGACAAGCCGAGTTTTATATCCCGGTAGCCGCGCATGGGTGGCCATGGCGGTAGTTTCATGGCGTTTCATCTCCGTATTGAAAGCGCTGCATGGCAATTTCGTCAAGCGTTTCCCTCTCGCGTCGCGCAAACTCATCCACGCGTTTTCTCTCCCGCTGCTCCTGCAGGATTTCGTATTGCTTAAGCGTAGCATAGGCGTCGCTGATTTCCCCCTGTATTTCTTCCAATTGCTTATCAATCCGGCGAATAAAGCTATTATTCTGCTGCTGTATTTCACGGATATGCTGCGTATAAGCGCTGAGAGTGAACCCCGCTTCCGGATTGTCTCCGACTTTCTCTTCCTCCGCCTTGAGCTGCATTTCGAGTACGTGATTCCTTCCTTCAAGTTCATCGCGCTGCTTATAATACATGCCGGCCTTATTTCGTAGCTCATCCAGCGTATTTTTTGAAAGTTTAATCAGCGTTTCGATTGTATCCGCCATCTTTATCGCTGCGCCTCCTGATCATTCGGCTGCGCTGGCGGCTGTAAAATAGTCGCGAGCTGCGCATAGCACTCTTCCAGCGTATATTTTTCATTACCGGACTGTGCTAAAAATTCCTCCAACTTCGGGTAGTAATACATCGCCTCATCCACCACCGGATCCGTACCTTTTCGGTAGGCACCCAGGCGAATCATATCGGCCATATCCTCATAGGCTGCCAAATATTTCCTCGCAATCGTCACGAGTTTATTCTGCTCTTCCGTATTACAGCCTGGCATGGTGCGTGATACACTGCGCAATATGTTTATGGCCGGGAAACGCCCACGTTCTGCAATTTCCCGTTCCAGAACGATGTGGCCGTCTAGAATGCCCCGCACCGCATCCGATACCGGCTCGTTATGATCATCCCCTTCGACCAAAACGGTAAACAGCCCCGTGATACTTCCCTGACCAATGCCGGGTCCAGCGCGCTCCAGTAGTTGCGGCAATTCAACAAACACCGTCGGCGTATAGCCTTTACTGGTCGGTGGCTCTCCTGCGGAGAGGCCAATCTCCCGCTGTGCCATGGCAAAGCGCGTGACCGAATCCATCATGCAGAGCGCGTTCATACCCTGATCGCGGAAATATTCGGCCACTGCCATCGTAGTATACGCGGCCTGCCTACGCATCATGGCGGATTCATCGGAGGTGGCGGCTATGATAATCGCATTTTTTAGCCCCTCTTCGCCCAGATACTCATGGACAAATTCCTGCAATTCGCGCCCACGCTCCCCTATTAGGCCGATAATCTTAATATCCGCCTGTGAGAATTTCGTCAGCATAGCGATCAACATGGATTTACCAATGCCCGAGCCTGCAAAGATGCCCATACGTTGCCCGAGACAACAGGTTAAAAAGGTATTAATCGCCTTCACACCCAGATCAATCTTACCTTCAACCAAAGATCGTTTATGGGCTGAGGGCGGCGGTGACTTCATGGCATAGGCTGTGTTCCCCTGTGGTAGTGGGCCCTTATCATCAATTGGCTCGCCGAGCGCGTTAATGATGCGCCCCTTCCATAGCTCACTAGGATAAATACTATTTTGGTCCTTATCGATCACCACTTTACACCCGATCCCAATGCCATCGACGTTCGCAAACGGCATCAGGAGTGCGGATTTCTCATTCAATCCTACTACTTCGCCAAGGACTTCCGAGCGGTTTTTCAGCAGGATTTTGCAGCGTGTACCGACTGAAGCGCCATGATTGATACCGCTGGCCTCAAGCATGATGCCTTGCACTTTCGTAACAAAGCCATGAATTTCGAAAGACGCCACCTGATGTAGCTTACTGATGGTTTGATCGACCGTATTCCCCATAATAAAGGTATAAATCAAGGTCAGAAGCACGCCAAGCTTAATTGTTGTAAAATAGGTAAAAATAGTTTTTTCTTGAGCCAGTTGCGTTTTTTCGTTAATATGTTATTAACAATTGTTGCAAATTAGAGTATTTTTAGTATTTCATTAAGATAGCCTAACAAATAGTTAATTATACAACGCCTTTGGGAGACATTTTATGCGCATCTTACTTATTGAAGACGATCCTTCGACGTCCCGCTCGATTGAATTGGCACTCGCTACGGAAGGAATTGTCTGCGACACGGCCAGTCTTGGTGAGGAAGGGCTCGAGCTCGCACAGATATATGACTACGATATTATCATTCTGGATATGATGCTGCCGGATATAGACGGCTTTGAGGTGTTGCGCCGCGTGCGTTCTAATGACATTAAAACGCCCGTGCTGATTCTCTCCGGACTGACCGGATCTGATAGCAAAGTCAAAGGGTTAGGTATAGGTGCGGATGATTATGTTACGAAACCCTTTAATCGGGGTGAACTGGTTGCACGTATTCAGGCGATTGTGCGTCGTTCCAAAGGCCACTCTGAATCGGTGATTCGTGTCGGTAGAATGACAGTGAATCTTGATGAACGCACCGTGGAAGTGAACGGTAAGCCGGTGCATCTGACCAGTAAGGAATATTCCATTCTTGAATTATTAGTGCTCCGTAAGGGTTCTCCGTTGAAGAAGGAAATGTTCCTCAACCACTTATATGGCGGAATTGACGAGCCGGAACTTAAAATTATCGACGTGTTTATCTGCAAATTGCGTAAAAAACTGGAAGAAGCCTCCGGCGGCGATAACTACATTGAAACGCTTTGGGGACGCGGCTATATCCTCCGCGATCCATCTGAAACGGAAGCCAATGCCAAAGAACTCGCAAATGCCGGTAATTAAAGGAACGGCTCGGTCATGTCATGAAGCGCTTATATATCCTACGTCATTCCAAAGCGGGCCAAACTAACAAAAAGCTCTTGGATGATCATGAACGTAAATTAACGCAAAAAGGCGTTGATCTGTGCAGAGAGGTAGGCGCCTATCTTAAAGAAAAAAATCCGTTGCCCGACGCCGTCTTTTCTTCAACCGCAGTACGTGCAAATGAAACAGCGGAGCTTGTGTGTCAAAACGCTGGCATAGCTGTTACGATTGAACTCATTCCCCGCTTATATCTGGCAACGCCGGAGGATATTTATTCGGTAATTCATGCGGCTGACGATGGGATTGACTCCCTATTAGTGGTTGGGCACAATCCCGGTCTGCATATATTTTCCATGGACGTGGCCGGGTCAGGGGATAAAAAACTGTACCGTGAAATGAAAAATCACTTTCCGCCCCCTTCTTTGGTGACGTTTGACCTCAATATTCAGTCGTGGGGGCTGTTGGAATCGCAGTGCGGTGAATTGGTTGACTTCCGTTACGCGAAGCAATTTAAGTAATATCCGCCGGAAAGTAACTCTCCATATACTCCTTAACAAGTGGAACCGTAACCGGTCGCTGCTTTTGTAGCGCATATCGGTCTATCCCCTCAACAAAATCATGAATGCTTTGGTAGCTGCGTGTTAAGCGTAATTGGATATAGTCTAGCACAGCAGGTTTAAGCGTCAGTTGGCGCTTGCTGAACTCAAACGCAATCAGTTTGTGAAACAGCGCATCATCCGGCTGATGGATTTCGGCAAGGTCCGCCGCCTGCAAACGGGAGCGCAGATCCGCTAACTGCACCGATAAAGTTGAAGGTTTCTCCGGCAGCACGATCAGAAGCTGCTTTTCCTGTGTTTTGGCCGCATTGATCCAATGAAACAAGGCCTCTTCCCGCTCATGCGGCCAATTTCCACCGCCGACATATTCAATTACCGTATGATGGATCATGCCATGTGGCAAGCCAAGCTCTTGCAAATAAATGCAATGCGCTGCGTTCCGCTCTCGCCATAATGCGGCGAGTTGGGATTTGCCTGCATAGCGCGGCCCGGTTAAAATAACAACCGGAGCGGTTTGTCCCTGCCCTTCTATGAGTCGTTTATGTGCTGCCTCATTTGCCGCAGAGGTCATAAAAAGTGCTTCGCCTGATCCGGCATTCGCCGGGGGAAACGGCAGAATTTCCTGTGCCATTAATGCGCTGTCCGTTTACGTCTGCGCACCGGGGGCTTATAGAGTGGGCTTTTGAGATATTGCTGCAAGCCGAAGCGCATTAAAACGCCAAGCATTGCAGCGGCCGGTATCGCAAGCAAGATTCCCGTAAATCCGAATAGCACACCGCCTGCCAGCAACGCAAAAATCACCCAGACCGGATGGAGGCCGATTTTTTCCCCGACAATTTTAGGCGTGATGAAATTGCCTTCAATAAACTGACCGATTGCAAATACACCGATAACGAGTGCAATATGGTAATCAAAGCCAAACTGGAACAAGGCGACGATAACACCCACAATCATACCAATTGCCATACCGATATAGGGTATAAATGAAAACAGTCCTGTCAGAAACCCGATAGTGAAGCCAAACTCCAGCCCCACGAGCAGCAAACCCGTCGCATAAAAAATGCCTAACATCAGGCACACATTCGTATAGCCCCGTACATAACCAGACAGCGTGCCATCCATTTCAGTGACTAACCGCTTGATCGTTTTCTCATGCTTGCGAGGAAACCAACTTTGGAGTTTAGCGATAATTACATCCCAATCTCGCAACATAAAGAAGGATACAATCGGGCTGATCAGAATCAACGATATAACGTTGATGATAGCTGCGCCGGATTCGAGCAGATTCTTACTGAATTGCGTAAATAGCTTAACCGCATATTGTGAGGTTTCCTGATTATTGTCGATCAGCTCGTCCAGATTGATAGAAATATCATAGCGCTCTAAAAAGGACTGAACCGCAGGAATAACTACCTCCCTAACGTTTTGAATATAGCCCGGCATTTTCTGCGCTAAGGTAGCTACCTGATCCACAATATACGGCACCAGTAATAAGAGCGCGATCAAAGCAATCAGAAAAAAGCTCACCGTGATAATCGCCGTAGCGAGCGTACGTGACATGCCTCTTTCTTCGAGAAAATCAGCTACTGGATCAAGGAAATAAGCGACTAATATGCCAACGACGAACGGAAGCAAAATGTTATTCACGATGACGAGAAATGCCACTAGCGTGACAGCAAGACCAAGCCAGAATAACAGATGATAGCGTTTTTGAAGTTGCTGCATTTACCGTTCCATGACCCAGCCATTAGCAGTTTCGGATAGCGGGTACCCCACCGTATCCAGATAAGCGCGTATCGTAGCCAATTCCTCCCGATGTTTCAATTCTATTAAAACGGCGTCGGAAGAAATTTCAGTAACGGTCAGGGATTCTATCAAAGGCAGCGCCATCAGCATCTTTTTCAGGTGCATAAATTCGTGCAGAGAATCCACCTTTACCTTAACGGGTAAAGCGTAAATACGCGCCTCGTGGTTCTCCAGCGATTCCCGAAAAAGGTTGATCTGCTCTAGCGCATGTTCTGCCGCATCCTTCAGCGCGGAATCCAGCGTCTGCCGTGGATGGGTTGCCATGCTGATTACCTGGCTATCCAAGCCCATATCGCCCATCGGGTTTAAAGAGACTTCCAACGTTCCTTCTGAAAGTTGCGCTTCGGCCAGCACGACATAATTCACATTATAGCGCGAGCGAAGCGCGCCCAGTGCCGCGTAATTACGGGCAAGAATATCATCCAGCGTGATGGAGCGGATATCTTCCAGATCACCTAGCGGAATCAGAATGAATAATTCAGGACGTTCTGCACTGATACGGTTCCACGCACTCAGCCATGGATTCTGCCCGTTCCATAAAATATACTCCTCCCGACGTTCCAGTAAGGGCAGAATGAGAATAGGCTCTTTGTGGTATTTTTTAGCAAGGATATCGTAGCGCGCCAGTAGCCGGTCTGTTTCTTCTTCTTTAAACGTGAAATCATAACGGGCTTTATAATTGGTTTCATCCACCTGATCTTCCGTGACGTCATAGCTCAATATAGTCGCTTCAATTTCATCCCCGGCGATATGCGGCAGGCGCTTGTAATCCGCAAGTGAAAGCCGCTCGGATAAGAGCGCCATAAACGCCGCACGCCTTGCCGTATCATACGCCTTGTTTTTAGCGGCATCGGTTGAGTGGGCCTGTTCTTTAACCCGAATATGTTCGATAACGAGAAAGGAGTTGTCCTCCGCTTCGCCATATGCAGGACCTGCCAGCAGGAAGAAGATAGAAACCAGCAGTAATTGCTGGCATAATAGCAGGCGGGATGATAAAACCATATCGCCTGTTATAACGTGTAATTAGAAGCTATGACAACCAAAACAAGTTATGCAGAAGCCGGGGTGGATATCGATGCCGGCAACCGCTTGGTAGAACGGATCAAGCCGCTCGTACAATCGACAGCGCGCGACGGGGCCGATACGCATTTAGGCGGGTTTGGCGGGCTGTTCGATCTCGCAAAAACCGGATATTCCGATCCGTTGCTGGTGGCCGCAACCGACGGAGTAGGCACGAAAATTAAAATTGCGCAGGCAATGCTCAAACATGATACGATCGGGATCGATCTCGTTGCCATGTGCGCAAATGATCTGGTCGTTCAGGGTGCGGAGCCGCTATTCTTTCTGGATTACTTTGCCACGGGGAAGCTAACAGAGGCGGAAGCCCATGACGTCATCTCCGGCGTGGCAGAGGGATGCAAGCAGGCCGGATGCGCGCTTATCGGCGGCGAAACGGCGGAAATGCCAGGCATGTACCACGACGGCGAGTATGATATAGCCGGATTTTGTGTTGGTGCGGTCGAGCGTAAGCAGGTGCTACCTAAGAAGCAGGCGATGCATGAGGGCGATGTGATTATCGGGATAGCGTCTAACGGAATCCATTCTAACGGCTATTCTCTGGTGCGCCACCTGATGGGGGAACATCACGTTCAATATACGGATATCGTCCGCGAGGTGGATGAGCGGGAAATTGGCCATGTCTTACTTACTCCGACCCGTATCTATGTGGACTCGTTGTTGAAAGTCATTGCTGCCCAACCGGTTACAGGCCTTGCCCATATTACCGGTGGAGGGCTAACCGAGAATCTGCCGCGCGTTCTTCCGGCTAATTTGACTGCGGAGATAGATTTGTCCAGCTGGAAACTTCCTAAACTATTCAAATGGCTGCGTACGCTTGGTAATATTGAGACAACCGAGATGTTACGGACCTTTAACTGTGGGATCGGCATGGTACTGATTACACCGGTCGATACCGCCGAGGCGATTATCACCCTACTGAACAGTCTGGGCGAAGAAGCGTTTGCCATCGGTGAGCTGGTCAATGGTGATGGCGGCGTAAATTACCTCGAGATGGCGGCGTGGTAGCCAAAAAACGGGTTGTCGCGCTGATTTCCGGTAGTGGCACAAACCTGCAGGCCTTGATTGACGCTTCCGCTATGCCTGACTACCCGGCAGAGATTGTTGGTGTCATTTCTAACAAGGCGGATGCATATGGGCTTAGGCGCGCTCAGAAAGCAGGCATCACTACGCGTGTTATAGATCATAAACTATATAAAAACCGCGAGCAGTTTGATACCGCGCTGCACGAAGTTATCACGGAGTGGCAGGCCGATATTGTGTGCCTCGCCGGGTTTATGCGGCTGCTAACGCCCGCTTTCGTTGAGAAGTGGCGCGGGCGCATGCTTAATATCCACCCGTCTCTATTGCCTGCCTTTAAGGGCGGTAATGCGCACCGCGATGCCATAGAAGCCGGTGTCAGGATCACAGGATGTACCGCGCATTTCGTTGTGCCGGAGATGGATGCCGGCCCGATAATTGTGCAAGGTGCTGTTCCGGTATATGCGGATGATACGGTTGATACCCTGCGGGAGCGATTACTCCCGGTGGAGCACCGTGTTTATCAATATGCCCTAAAGCAGCTAGCATCCGATAGCATATCAATCGATAAGCCGGGTACGGCTCATCCTGAAGATGCGAATAATAAGCGCCTATTTAGTTTCGACTAGCCGACGATTTCGATTCCGGAGAAGAAAAAGGCTATTTCTTTTTCCGCATTCTCCGGGCTATCGGAACCGTGAACAGAATTTTCGCCGATGCTCAGCGCAAAATCTTTACGGATGGTGCCCTCTGCCGCCTCTTCCGGATTGGTCGCTCCCATGATTTCACGGTTTTTGGCAACTGCATTCTCGCCTTCTAGCACCTGTACGACGACCGGCTCGGAGACCATGAACTCCACCAACTCATCAAAGAAAGGGCGCTCGCGATGCACATCATAAAATAAACCGGCCTCGCGGCGGCTTAAGTGAATGCGCTTCTGCGCTACGATACGCAGACTGTTTTCTTCAAAGCGTTGATTAATAGCGCCGGTCAGATTGCGTTTGGTTGCATCCGGCTTAATGATAGAAAGCGTGCGTTCTACTGCCATAATCTCGTATATCCGTAAGTAAGTTAATGAAACGCGTGCAACCTACGCATTTAGATGTAAAATGCAAGTGATAAATCCACACTTCATTGCTTCTCCCACTTGCCTTTTTCATCTTGCTTCCAGTAAGTCAGATCGAAGGCACCGCTATCCTTATAGCTGGACCAGCGTTTCCGCGCCGCCTCAATCTGTCCGGCATCGGCCCCGTCAAATATATCGGCGCAGATTTCCATCTGACCTGCGAGAGCCGGCATGAGGTCACCCAATATAACAAGTACATTGGCTCCGTTAGGCGCCTCTTCTTCTTGCGTTAAATATACGGATTGCTCTTCCGGAAAGGGATCGTTCGCTGTGCCGTGGGGAATGAAGTGCGACTGGCTAAAACTCCACAAGCGGTTATCAGCCTCTTTGATCTTCGCTTCATCATCACTCAGCACCACCACCTTGTTTCCCGCACTGACAATTTTGGCAATCAGTGCCGGCAGCGCCTTATCCATCGGGCTCGCCGTTAGGTGATAAAAGCGCATTTCCGGCATAGGGCTTAGCCTTCATAAAACTCGTGGATTAAGCGATCCAGCAGCCGTACGCCGAAGCCGACCGCCCCTTCCGGCACTAAATCCTTGCCCTTTTTCGCCCACGCCATTCCGGCAATATCAATATGCGCCCACGGAGTTTCGTTAACGAAGCGCTGCAGGAATTGCCCAGCGGTAATACTGCCTGCCCCACGGCCATCACCAATATTTTGCATATCGGCGACTTTTGAGTCGATCATCTTGTCATATTCCTTCGAAAGCGGCAGTCGCCAGACAGGCTCTCCGCTATGCTCACCCGCCTTCGCCAGCCGTTCCGAGAGCGTATCATCATTGCTGAAAAGCCCGGCATACTGATCCGCCAGCGTGACGACTATCGCGCCGGTAAGCGTAGCAAGGTTGATCATAAATTTCGGCTTGAACTTATCCTGCGTATACCAGAGGGCATCGGCCAGAACAAGACGGCCTTCTGCGTCGGTATTCAGAACTTCAATAGTCTGGCCGGACATGCTTTTTACAATATCCCCCGGGCGCTGCGCGTTGCCATCGGGCATATTTTCAACCAGCCCGACAACGCCGACGGCATTGACACTTGCTTTACGTAAGGCCAGCGCCTTAATAAGTCCGACTACCGCTGCCGAGCCGCCCATGTCGTATTTCATCGCATCCATATTCGCGCTCGGCTTGATGGATATACCGCCCGTGTCGAACGTAACACCCTTGCCGACGAAAGCCAGCGGCTTGGCTTTCCGGTCGGAGGATCCGTTCCATTGCATGACAACAAGTTGCGATTCTTTCGTGCTCCCCTGCCCGACACCGAGAAGGGCATGCATACCCAGCTTACTCATCTGCTTTTCACCGAGCACCTCAACCTTAACACCATGCTCTTTCAAATCTTTTAGCCGCTCAGCATAGGATTCAGGATGCAATACGTTAGGCGGTTCGGAAATAAAATCCCGTGCGAAAAATACGCCCTCTGCCAGTGCGTTAAGCGAAGCATATTTGGTTTGTGCCGCTTTAAAGCTCTGCAGGCAATAGCCGATTTTTTTGACTGAAAGCTTATCGGTTTCTTTCTGCTTGGTTTTATATTTATCAAAGCGGTAGGATTTTAACTTCGCCCCGGCCGCCAGATGAGCCGCGACAAAATCCGGTGAGAAGCCGCCAATATCCTCTTCTAAAATAACGCTAGCTTCTTTAATTTTCGCTTTGGCGAGTTCATCCAACAATACGCTACCCAATTGCTCGACCCCCAGCTCGGTATTAACCGCATCGCCTTCAGGATCAGCTTCCACGCCCAATAGCAGGATACGATCATACGCCCCAACAGGCCCGGTGATCGAGAGCGAAGATTTCGCCTTAGCTTCAAAATAATTGGCCTTGATCGCCTTTAGCACTACGCCGTTAAGTTCCTGATCGAGCTGCGCCAGTTTTTCCGGCAAAGTCTTCACGTTAGATAAGGGAAATACTAAAATGCCTTTTTTAGGCAGGTCGAGCTTGCGAAAAACTTGTTCCATATGATTCTGTACCCTATGCTTGCGATTAGTTAGGCACCTATACTACACGATTTTGCCGATGCATCAATACACGAAATATATACTACTACGTCTTATTGGTCCGATGGCGCTGATTAGTTTCTCTTTAGCGGCTATTTTATGGCTCGCCTATAGCTTGCGTTTTATTGATCTTATTGTGAATCGTGGTCTGGATGTGGGAACGTTTTTATACCTCTCTTCCTTGCTGATTCCCTACATACTCTGGCCGGTTATCCCCATCGCTTTATTTATTAGTGTGATTACCGTCTATCAAAAAATGATGGCAGACAGTGAACTGGTCGCGCTTTCCTCTGCAGGTGTAAGCCGTATAGGTTTACTTAAACCGGCCTTGTATTTTGCTACTGTTGTCATGGTGATCGTCTTTCTGATTGGAAGCTATTTTCTTCCCGCCGCTTATCGTGAATTTAAGGATATGCAGACCTTTATACGGGACAACTATGCCTCTTTATTGTTGCAGGAGGGTGTGTTTACGTCTCCTACAGAAGGCTTTACAGTGTATATCCGTGAGCGCACCGGAGATGGTACGTTGAAAGGGATCGTAGTGCATGATTCGCGTAAAAAGTCTGCGCCAACAACGTACATGGCTTCAGAAGGGCATTTGGTTCAAGGTGCAAATGGGCCCGTCATGATGCTGGATAACGGCAATCGGCAACAAATAGAGTATGGCGAAGATCAATTCTCTTTTTTATTTTTTGAACGCTATGCACTTGATTTGAATTTTTTCACAAAGAACAACTTAGGAAGCCGATTCCGCAAAGCGAATGAACGGTATCTTTCGGAACTGTTTAGCCCGACCGATGTGACAAATGAGTTGCAGAGGCGTGAGCTGATTGCCGAAGGGCATTTTAGAATATCGTGGCCACTTTATTGCCTTGGTTTTACCGCGTTTGGGGTGATGTCTTTTGTTAGCGGTCAGTATAATCGCCGTGGACAGCCAGCCAAAATTTTACTGTCCATTGGCATGTTTATTACATTTCTCGCTGCAGGGTTTGCCACCAGTAATATCATGACAACGAAACTGGCATTTGTGCCCCTTACCTATTTTCTTCCATGCTTAGCATTGCTGGCAGGCTTATTCGCGTGCCGGTATGATTTTGAAGTTCCTAACCTATCTTTCTTACGGAAAATATTGCCCCGGAGAGGGCCAGCATGAAGTTGCCTTTAACCCTGTCATTATACATTACACGTCAGTTTCTTTTTTATCTGACATTGGTGATCTCCACGATTACCCTACTGATACTTGTCGTAGACATGCTGGAGCTGTTGCGGCGTTCGGCCAATAAAGAGGTGCCTTTCTGGGTTGTCATGCAAATGGCGTTGCTAAAATATCCAATGCTCATGCAAAAATTTCTACCATTTATCATGCTGATTGCGGGTATGCTTACTTACACTAGTTTGTCGCGTCATCAGGAGCTGACTATTTGCCGAGCTTCCGGTGTTTCGGTTTGGCAGTTTTTGTTTCCCTCCGTTATAACCGCCTTTCTTTTTGGCACATTTATTGTAAGCGTATTTAACCCGCTTGCGAGCGCAATGGCGATGAAATATGAAACGGTCGAGTCGAAATATTTTCTAGGCAAAAGCAGTTTATTTGCTGTTTCTGAATCAGGCCTTTGGCTGAAACAAAAAAACTTTAATCCCGTTAGTGAAAAGGTCCGTCCCGGAGAAACGATTATATATGCAATTGATGCGGCAGAAGAAGGCAATGCCTTCAAATTATTAAATACGATGTTTCTCGTATTTGATGAATCGGGCGAACTCGAAAAGCGGCTGGATGCACAAACAGCGTCACTGCTGGACTCGTACTGGCGGCTTAATAACGTGATGATCAGTACCGTTTCAGGTAAACGCAATTACTATGATGAGTATTTTCTTGAAACGGAGTTTACCTCTGAGGATATACAAAATAGCTTTTCACCACCCGAAACCATTTCTTTCTGGGAGCTCCCTGCCTTTATAGAAACTATCACAAAATCTGGCTTTTCCGCTTTGCCACATAAGCTGCATTGGCACACCATACTTGCCAGTCCGTTTTTCTATGCAGCCATGGTGATAGTCGCCGCGATATTTTCATTACGTCAGGTGCGCGCCGGGAAAACCGGCCTTTTTGTTGCACTCACAGTCGTTGTGGGCTTTTTTGTGTATTTTATGACCAATGTTGTGGCATCATTTGGACTTTCCGGAACTTTACCCGTTGTAATTGCCGCCTGGATGCCGATTATGCTTAGCATTCTGGCAGGTGTCAGCATATTGTTGCATATTGAGGATGGGTAATCATGAAGGCAAAACGCTATGCATATCTTGGAGTGGTTGCTGTCGCTATTGCTGCGGTGCCACCATCCGAGGCAGATCAAGTCACAGCGAAAACAAGAGGCGGGGAGCTGAAAGCTGATAGGGTTGAGTATAATGAAGCTTCAGGCGGTGTAAAAGCTTCCGGTAATGTCAGGATAAAGCGAGAGGGTGACTCGCTCAATGCCGACAACGTGACCTACGATCCGGCACTCAACCGCTATCAGGCTGCAGGTAAGGTGCAGGTGCGTTCGGGAAGCCGCACATTAAAAGCGGATAATGTAACGTTCGATGCCCCGAAACAATTCTACTCAGCGCGAGGCGGCGCGACGGTTTCCGAAGAAAGCTACGCATTGACCGCGGATGAACTGACCTTTGATGCAAAGGCTTTTGTGTACGAAGCGCTTGGGGGTGTGCATCTAAAGCGGGGTGTGGAAACGGTCGATGCGGATCGTGTTTTATATAAAGAGTCGGTCGGTATTGTGGATGCGTTTGGAGGAATTACCTACCGCGATCAGGATAACAGCACCTATTATGCCGAACGGGTATTACTGAATGAAAAAGCCGATAGCATTCTGATCGAAGATGCGTTTACCGAATATCAGGATTTTTCCAAACTCTCTTCTGAAAGTCTTACGCGGGAAGGTGATTTGATTACGCTGGAAAATGCGACTTACACGCCGTGTAAAGTCTGCGGAGAAGGCCCTGAGAAAAAAGCTTATATGGAGCAGTCACTGTGGAATATTTCGGCTGATACGGTGCATTATGATGTAGCGGCGGAGCGTATCAGCTACCGCAATGCCACCTTTAATGTCAAAGGGCAGCCGGTGTTTTATTTACCGTATTTTTCTCATGCAGGCCCTAACGCCAAACGCAAAAGCGGCTTTCTTACTCCTACCTATCGTTCTTCAGGCAATTTGGGGCAGATGGCGTCCGCCCCCTATTATTGGAATATCGGCCCCGATAAGGATGCAACGATTGAGCCGATATTTACCAGTGACGAAGGCATCATACTCGCTGGAGAATACAGGCATCTTTTAAAAAACGGCTATTACGAATTCAGCGGATCCATCACCAATCCGGAAGAACGTGATTTATTGAACCAGAAAACCGGTGATCGTGACCTGCGCGGACATATTGAAGGAAGCGGCCGGTTTAATCTGAAAAATAACTGGTACGCGGGATTTGACGGAAAACGCGCAACCGACGATACCTATTTACGTCGTTATCAATTTGGCTTTGAGGACTTACTTGTATCTGAGGCCTTTGCCGAAAAACTTGAGCGGCGAAATTATATTGGTATTCGCGGGGTGACGTTTCAGGGGTTAACCGCAGAGGACGATCCGGACCGTACCCCCCTGATTCTGCCGATGATCGATGCGCATTATGAGACCGAGCGTTTAATTTGGAATTCTCACATCAGCCTGGACGCTAATGTCCTCGCCGTCGACCGGGGAATCGGCGTAAATTCGCAGCGGTTTATTGGTCAGGGTGCGTGGCATATTCCGTATATACTTCCTTCAGGGCATGTGTTTGAATTCGAAGCGTCATTGCGCGGTGATGTGTATTATGTTGAGGATAATATTCTTCCCTCGGGCCTGCAAAAAGACGGTGCCGTGGGGCGTATAGTGCCGCAGGTGCGTGGCCGCTGGTCATATCCGCTGATCAATAACGCGCAAAATACCCGGATACTCATTGAGCCGATAGTCGATCTGATTGTGAGCCCCTACGGAAATAACCCTGGAGACATACCGAATGAGGACAGTCAGTTTCTGGAGTTGTCCGACGTGAATCTCTTCAGCGATAACCATAATACCGGCTATGACCGCATTGAAAGCGGGCCGCGTACAAATTACGGCGTGCGCGGTAATATCGCGCATGAGTGGGGAGAGATGGATTTTCTCGTTGGGCAAACCTACCAAGCCTCTCCCGATGACGGGCTAAGTCAGTTGAGCGGCCTAAACGATAACTTTTCCGATTATGTCGGATTGATAGGATTTGAAAGTGGGCCAACTAATATCGCATATAAATACCGTCTCGATAATCAGGAATATGATTTGCGCCGCAGCGAACTTGAGCTGAACCTCAATCTCGGGCGTTTCTTCATGGGCGGGAGCTACATCCAGATAAACGAGGAGCTGGATACGATTGATCGCCAGGAGGTAAAAGGTGCTACCAGCTTACGCATCAACGACGAATACAGCATTTATGCCAATGGCCGCCATAATATCGAAGATTCCGACTGGATTTTTGCCGCCGGCGGACTCGTCTACGAAAATGAATGTGTGCGGCTGGTGACGGAATGGAGTCGCGATTTTACCCGCTTTATAGACATTGAACCGAATACCGCGTATATGGTACGGGTAGTGCTAAAAAATTTAGGGCAATAACGTGCGATTCTTGATATTTCTTGGGCTATTCTGGCTGGGTTCCCTGCCTGTATTTGCGGCGGAATATACCATTGTGGCGGAGGTAAATGGCGATAAAATCAGCAATTACGAACTGGATAACCGCGTTACACTGATCGCCAAAACCTCTAACCTGCCCGACACCCCCGAGGTCAAAGAGCAGATTCGCCGTCAGGCCTTAAAAGGGATGATCAACGAGCTGTTGCAGCGTCAATATGCGGAAAAAACCGGTATCAATGTTACGCCACAGGATTTGAGCCTTGCAATCAGTTCGCTCGAACAGCAGAATAATATACAAGCCGGTAAGTTTGATCAGTTTATCTCCTCGCAGAACGTATCCAAAAAAGCGGTAATCGAACAACTGCGAAGCCAGATTTTATGGCAGAAAATCATCTCTAAAGAAATCGCACCGCAGGTTCAGGTACGAGAAGATGAAATCAGTGATGCGTTACAGCAGGTCGCGGCTGATACGATGAAGCGCGAGGTCGAGCTATATGAGATTGTATTACCTATCGATGACGGAGATATTTCTGAAACCTCGGAATTTGCGAATCAACTAGTCCGGCAATTACGTGACGGTGCGGATTTTGCGGAGCTTGCGAAAGAATTCTCTGAAAGCCCGACAGCAGAAGATGGCGGTTATCTTGGTCGACTGGATCAGGATCAATTGCGCGGTGCATTGCAGGAGCGGGTTAAACGCGCTGCCGCAAATACCATCCTCAACCCGATTCGGGCGGAAGATAGTTTTCGCATTATTAAGCTCGGTGAAGTTCGGGAAATCGGCGAGCCGCAGACCGAGCAAAAACTTACCCAGTTTTTAAAACTGCGCAAAGTGGAAAAAGAGGCGCAGCGGCTTATGAATCAACTTCGCCGCGATGCATTTATCGATATCCGGCTCTAACGATGGACGCTCATGGCTCTCTTCCCCCGTTAAAGCACCTCATTGCCATGCATAAATTACACACTAAGAAAGCCCTCGGGCAGCATTTTCTGCTTGATGGCAATCTCACCGATAAAATCGCGCGAGCGGTGCCGTGTATTTCGGAGCAAATCCTGGTGGAAATCGGCCCCGGACCGACCGGTCTGACCCGTTCGTTATTACAGGCAGGCGCAAAGCGGGTGATTGCTATCGAGCAGGATGAGCGCATTCAGCCCATATTACGGCAATTACAAGCGGCTTACCCGGAACGTTTTTCGTATGTCATGGCTGATGCGCTGGAGGTAAACCTACACGATTTAACCTCAGATCGCCCGCTTTCGATTGTATCTAATCTGCCTTACAACATTGGAACGGAACTGCTCTTCAAATGGCTCGAACATATCGGTGAATATGACTCACTAACATTAATGTTTCAAAAGGAAGTGGCAGATCGTTTGACGGCGGCTCCCGCTACCAAGGCGTATGGAAAAATAAGCGTGTTTACCCAATGGCTATGTGATGTACATCATGTGATGGATGTGAATCCGGCAGCTTTTTCACCACCGCCAAAGGTCTGGTCGAGCGTCGTGCAATTAACCCCGAAGACGAAGCCGGAAGTAGTACAGGACAGAGCGCTATTTCGTTCGCTCATCCATTTTGGCTTCCAGCAGCGTCGTAAAATGCTGCGCAAAGTTTTATCGGCCAACGCGGAGTCACCTGGAGAACTATTAAAAACGGCAGAACTGGATGAAACTAAGCGTCCGGATCAACTCAGCGTATGCGAATGGGTCCGGCTCGCCAATACGGCACACCAAATGGGTCTAGCTCTCGAGTAGCGTTTCGACGAATTGGGTAAGCCCGTGCTGCCGTGTCCGTTTATTTCGCTCAGCGCGCAATATAGCGAGCACATTCTGGATGCAAAGGTCCAGATCCTGATTCAGCAAGACATAATCATAGCTATTCCAGTGGCTAATTTCATTAGCGGCTTTGGACATCCGGTTGGTAATAACCTCTTCGCTATCGGATGCACGTTTTTTTAATCGGTTCGCTAGCTCGCGCATGGAAGGCGGTAATATAAAGATACTAACAAGATCCTCCCGCCGCTTCTGGGCTAGCTGTTCAGTGCCCTGCCAGTCAATATCAAACAGCACGTCCACGCCATCATTCAGCGCATCATTGACCACTTTCTCCGGAGTCCCGTAATAATGCCCGAAAACTTCCGCGCATTCGAGAAAGGCGCCTTTCTGTAACATATCGGAAAAAGCATTCTGATCGATAAAGAAGTAATCTTTACCGTCGACTTCGCCGTCTCTTTTTGCACGTGTCGTTGCCGAAACGGACATGGTCAGATTATCGTCCAGCTCAAGCAATCGTCGGGAAATGGTCGTTTTTCCGGCACCCGAGGGCGAAGAAAGTACAAACATAAAACCGCGACGGTAAATCTCAACCATGACGTAATTTTAATGAAGATCCTAACGCCGGTATAGAAGAAAATACAAAACTGGTGCTAGCTCGCACTAAAAAGCCACGGTAGTTGCGCGGATCGCTCCTCTTCGTAGTGAGAAATATGCGTTTCCTTTTGCAGCGTCAGCCCGATATCATCCAGCCCGTTCATCAGGCAGTGCTTGCGGAAGCTATCGACGTCAAAGCTATATTCTTTATTCTTCGCGCGGACGATTTGATTTTCGAGATCAATGGTAATCTCATTTTCCGGATCCTCCGCGACCTCCATGATCTCATCCACCTGCTCTTGTGGCAGACGTACGGGAAGAATGCCGTTTTTGAAGCAGTTATTGTAAAAAATATCCGCAAAGCTCGGCGCAATGATGCAGCGAATGCCGAAATCCAGCAACGACCACGGAGCATGTTCGCGGCTCGAGCCGCAGCCGAAATTATCTCCGGTGATCAGCACCGAAGCGTTGCGATAAGCATTCTGATTCAGTACGAAATCCTTGATTTCATTACCTTTAGTGTCATAACGCATTTCATCGAATAGATTCACGCCAAGCCCGGTTCGCTTAATTGTTTTCAAAAACTGCTTAGGGATAATCATATCGGTATCGATATTGACCAGCGGTAGCGGCGCTGCCCGTCCGGAATGTTGTGTAAATTTTTCCATTATAATAACTCCCTGACGTCGGCAAGCGTCCCTTTGATCGCCGCTGCGGCAGCCATGCCCGGGCTCATCAGATGCGTACGCCCTCCGCGCCCCTGCCGGCCTTCAAAATTGCGGTTAGAGGTCGAGGCGCAGCGCTCACCATCGCTGAGTTTATCGTCATTCATGGCAAGGCACATCGAGCAACCGGGCTCACGAAAATCGAACCCTGCATCACGGAGAATGACATCCAGCCCCTCTTCTTCGGCTTGCTTTTTAACCAAGCCTGAGCCGGGAACGATCATGGCGCGCTTTACATTTTCGGCTACCTTTTTGCCTTTGGCAATCTCGGCAACCACACGCAAATCTTCGATTCGTCCATTAGTGCAGGAGCCGATAAAGACCGTATCGACCGGAATATCCTGCATTTTGGTGCCGGCTGTTAACCCCATATAGTCTAAAGCGCGTTGTTTTGCGGCCCGTCTATTGGCATTACTCTCGTTAGCAGGGTCAGGAACCACACCGCTAATACCTACGACATCTTCCGGGCTGGTGCCCCAGGTCACGAGGGGTTCGATTTCGGAGGTATGTAGCGTAATCTCGACATCATATTCCGCGCCTTCGTCTGATGGCAGCGTTTCCCAGAACGCAACTGCCTTGTCCCAATCCTCCCCTTTCGGAGCCAGCGGGCGACCTTTAATATAGTCGAAAGTGGTCTGATCCGGCGCGATGAGTCCGGCGCGCGCTCCCGCCTCGATCGACATGTTACACAGCGTCATCCGCGCTTCCATGGACAGATCACGTATCGCCTGCCCGGCATATTCTATGACATAGCCCGTACCACCTGCCGTACCAATACGGTTAATGATCGCGAGCGCAAGATCTTTCGAGGTGACGCCGAGCGGCAGTTCACCCTCAACACTGACGCGCATATTCTTCGCCTGCTTTTGGATGAGCGTTTGCGTTGCAAGCACATGCTCCACTTCCGATGTACCGATGCCGAAGGCCAGCGCACCGAAAGCGCCATGCGTTGAGGTGTGGCTGTCACCGCATACAATCGTCATACCGGGGTGGGTAAAGCCCTGCTCCGGCCCGATAATATGCACAATACCCTGCCGTTCGTCGGTGATATCAAAATAGGTAATGCCGAATTCTGCGCAGTTTTTCTTCAGCGTTTCAATCTGAATACGTGAGGTTTCATCCGCAATATTATGCTCGCGGCTCTTGGAAGTCGGCACGTTATGATCGGCTACGGCGAGTTGTGCTTCAGGCCTTCGTACCTTGCGTCCGGCAAGGCGCAGCCCTTCAAACGCTTGCGGGCTGGTTACTTCATGTACTAACTGCCGGTCGATATAGATCGTAGACGTCTCCGCTTTCGGATCATCCACTACCAGATGATGCTGCCAGATTTTATCAAATAAGGTTTGCGGTTTGTTCATTCTTACCCCTGTCTCATTAACATCATTGCCTGAATCGCATCATGATGCTAGGGCAATCCATTATATTAAGGCAACAGATTCCCCTAGAATGGGCTCACCAACTCAGGGAATGACAGGAATTAGCTATTGCTACTATTTTGCGTTTTCGTCTCCAGCGGATCTCGCTTTTCGCGAATACGTGCCGCTTTACCTGAAAGTTCGCGCATATAATAAAGCTTGGCACGGCGCACAACACCGCGGCGCACTACGTGAATCCCTTCAACACGAGGTGAATATAGCGGAAAAACACGCTCCACCCCTTCTCCATGGCTCACCTTACGCACAGTGAAAGAGGAATTCAGTCCACGATTTTTACGCGCAATACAAACACCTTCAAATGCCTGAATACGTTCTTTTTCACCTTCAACGATACGGACATCAACGCGAAGTGTATCCCCAGCCTGAAACTCCGGGATGGATTTCGACTCGGTAAGTTTCTCTAACTGTTCTTTTTCAAAAGCTTGTAACGCGTTCATGGCCATACCTATGTATCTTGTTTTGCTTGCTTATATCGTATCCAAACATCCGGACGCCGGGCTTCCGTTAACCGCTCTGCCTGCCGCAACCTCCACTGAGCAATCTTTTTATGATCGCCTGATCGTAAAACTTCCGGCACCTCGAGACCCTGCCAACTGGCAGGTTTGGTGTAATGAGGATATTCCAGCAGGTTCCGGTAGCTTCCGCCGCCAAAACTTTCCTCATCTAACGTTTGGGCGTTACCTAATACACTAAATTGCTGGCGAATACAAGTATCTATTATGGCATAGGCAGCAATTTCTCCCCCGGAAAGCACGAAATCGCCAAGACTTACTTCCTCAATAGCATAATAATCGAGCACGCGCTGATCCACGCCTTCATAACGTCCGCAGATAAGTCCGATATGCGCGTCCTGAATAAGCTCCTGACTAACCGGTTGTGTAAACAGCTTGCCCCGCGGTGATAAATAAATCCAGCGGTCCGGTTGAGGGTTTGCGTATTCAATCGCTTTGGCCAGCACTTCGGGAAGCATCACCATGCCCGCTCCGCCTCCATAAGGCGTTTCATCCACCGCCTTGTGCACGCCGTTTGCGAAGTCGCGAATATTAACAACGTCTAAGTGCCATTTCTCCTCCTCCAGCGCTTTGCCGAGCAGGCTCATCCCGAGCGGCCCGGGGAACATTTCAGGGAATAAGCTAAGAACCGAGAATTTCATTTTAACAACTCATCATGCTCTTTACTCGCGATGATTTCTTCCGGCGGGTTAAGAATCATATATCCTTCTTTCACATTAACCTCCGGAAAATTATCATCGTGAAACAAAATCAACTCCCGCTTACCACTCGCTAAGGTAACCTCGAGGATGTCACCCGCGCCATAATTCACGCAGTCGAACACCGTACCTATGTCATCCCCGGCAGTATTTTTTACGAGCATACCTTTCAAATCTTCGATATAAAATGCCGATGGGTCCTGAATATCTGGGAGGTGCCGACGCTCAACATACAGCTTATGGCCTTTATATGCCTCCGCCTCTTCCCGGGAATGAACGGCTTCCAGTTGCGCAATGGCCATATCACGAGAAAAAGACCGGAGATGGACCCGCACAGCCTGACCATCCGAATTCACGAGATGCGGCAGGAGTTGCTTGAATGAATCCGTGGATTCGGTAAATAGTTTGATTTTAACATCCCCGCGCACCCCGTGGGGGCTATTGATCTGACCAACACAAAGGAGGGATGAGGACGGGTGCGGCTGCGCCATGGCAGCGTAAGTTAAGCGGATTTCGCTTCGTATTCGGGTTTCTCTTCTGCCGGAGCTGCTTCAGCCTGCTCTGCTTCAGCAGCCTTTGCAGCCTCTTCTTCGGCTTTAGCGGCTTCTTCCGCTGCTTTCTTTTCCGCCTCTTCTTTAGCTTTGGCTTCCGCCTCCGCTTTCTTGCGCGCTTCAATTTCGGCGCGCTTCAGTTCAATTTTAGCGGCACGCTTTTTATTCAGCTCTTTAATGACTTTCAAATCCTGTCCAATTTTCTCTTTATTCAGAAAAACGAGAACACGCTCAGAAGGAACAGCACCCTGTTTCAGCCAGTGTTCAACGCGCTCCTTATCCCAAGTCACACGGTTATTATCATTATCGGCGAGCAGCGGGTTGTAGGTTCCAAGCTTTTCAATAAAACGACCATCACGAGGAGCGCGCGTATCCGCGACGACCACCCGATAAAAAGGACGTTTTTTAGAACCACCGCGAGCCAAACGAATTTTTGTAGCCATAAATAATACCGTAATTTAATAATTTTTATTCGTAAAGGAGCGTGTTAATAATCGATTTTATGGGCGAAGTAAAGGGCTTTTTACCAGTTGAGCCAGTGCGCGTCTTTGAAAATCCACCAGAAAATACGCAGAATGATAAAGAGCACGACAAAACCGGCAAAAATCAAAATGCCGCGTTCTACCCAGCTGGTCTCGAACAACAGGTAATCCACACAGGAACGCAGCCCTTTATTGCAGTAATAGTCTTTATGTAAAAATAAATCGCGCATAATAATATGTTAGCCCGTTAGTCCGAATAAGGCAGTGTCGCCCAGATAAAGCGCCACAGCGCCAATGCAACTCCAAGTGCGCCTATAATAAACGCTATTTTCATCCATAGCGGTAAAACAGAAAGCCACCACAGCAGATCGTCCCAGGATTTCACCTTGGTGAAATAATAAACCGCTTCCTGCAAGGTAAGATTTTCTTCCATATCGCTAGCTTGCGTCCTGTTCAAAATGGAGCTGTTTCATTTCGTTGCGCATTTTTGTGCGTGCCTTAACATCCTTTGTAACTGTGCTGCCCGCGCCTATCAATGCAAAATCGCCAATGGAGACCGGCGCCACCAGAGAAGAATTCGACCCGATAAAAGCACCCTCACCTATCTCCGTGCGATATTTCTGTTTTCCATCGTAGTTGCAGGTGATTGTACCTGCGCCGATATTGGCCTGCTTGCCCACAGACGCATCACCAATGTACGATAGATGATTGACTTTGGCCCCCTCCTCCAGCGTAGCCTGCTTGATCTCACAGAAATTGCCCACTTTCACATTCTGGTGTAATGCCGCCCCCGGACGCAGACGCGCATAAGGGCCGACCGTTGCACCTGCAGCAATGGTAGCCCCCTCCAGTTGCGAGAAAGATTTGATTTCTGCCGGACCGGAGATCGTCACCTTTGGTCCAAAAACCACATGGGGATGCACAATCGTACCGGCCGCAATGGCCGTATCATAGCTGAAAAACACCGTCTCCGGCGCGACCATCATCACGCCCTCATCCATGTGGCGTTTTCGCAGTCGCTGCTGTTCAATCGCTTCCGCCTTTGCCCGCTCCGCTTGCGTGTTGACCCCCATCACCTCGTCCTCATCTGCCCGTACGACCGATGCGGCTTTGCCGTCAGTGATGGTGAGCTCAACCATATCCGTAAGGTAATACTCACCGCTTGCATTATCATTAGAGAGTTTAGGCAAGGTCTCCCGTAAATGGGCTGTATCAAACGCCATCACACCGGAATTACATAAGCGCACTTCACGTTCTGTTTCACTTGCGTCTTTATATTCACGGATGGCATGTAACCTGTCGCCTTCCATCAGCAAACGTCCATATTTAGCGGGATCCTCCGGCTCAAACCCAAGTACGCTAACAGGCGATTCCGTCGACACCTGATAAATCAGCGCCTCCATGGTTTCGGCCTTAATAAAAGGATGATCGGCATACAGCACGAGTGTTTTCTGCGTGTTTGCACTCTCATCCATTGCAGCTTTAACGGCATCCCCGGTTCCGAGTTGTTTTTGCTGCACGGCAAATCGCGCAGAAGGTAGAAGCGCTGTGACCGCTTCCCGTAAGTGCGTGGCTTCTGGCTGAATCACCACGGTGATTTCAGCCGGCTCCAGTGGCAATAGCCGGTCAAATAAATGACCGATCAGGGGGCGGTTTGCCACCGGATGCAACACCTTCGGCAGGCTTGATTTCATCCGCGTGCCCTGCCCTGCTGCCAAGACGATAACCGATAGGCTCATCTGCTTGTCCTTGTGCTTATCTCGTTTGCTCGCTACTATTTAGCGAATTATCATTCGAGAGTGAAGGGGCAATCATGCAAATCGAAGTCGCGTTCTATATTTCACTAGCGTTTGCGGCGGTTATGTTGACAGGCTGGATACTAAGCGTGCGGGCAAAGCGATATTATCAGGATGCGTATATTAAAGCGGCCAGTCAGCTGGAATCGGCACAGCAATTACGTGCTGAAACTGAAAATCTGCGCGATAGCTACATCAAACGTTATGAAGCTGAAAAAGAGGAGCGGCTAGCAGCGGAGCGCCTCGCCGTACAATATCGGCAGCAGGTGGAATCCTTAAAAGAGCAACAGGCGAAAGAGCTTGAAATCCGCAAACAGCATGAGGAAGCTGCGCGCGCCTCAATTTTAAAAGCAGGGGCTGAAATGTCCTCCAAGCTGCTTGAGGATCATAAGCGAGAGGCGAAGCAGCAAAAAGAAGAGACAGAACAGCGCATACGCAAAACGACGGAAGATCTGCACCGGCAATATCAAACCATCACGTCGTCGGTCGAGTCACTCACGCAGAATGTGAAGGATATGGAGGTGGTGCGCCGCGCCCTGCTTCATCCCACCGGAGCTGGCAGCCTCGGCGAAATTACGCTTGAGAATATTTTCAAAAACTCAAGCCTGCGCGAAGGTGAAGATTACGCATTACAATATGCGATGAAAGGTGAAAAAGGCAATGCACTCCGCCCCGATGCGGCGGTTTTTCTGCCCTATGACAGTGCGCTGATTATCGATAGTAAGGCCTCTAAATTTTTTATCGATATGGCTCAGATGCAGGATGGATCAGAAGAAAAACTGCTTGCGGAGAAGCAACTTAAAGCGTCCATGCAACAGCACCTCAAATCGCTGGTTGTGCGTGATTATCAATATGGGTTGTCCAAAACGGAGGGCAAGCATCAACGCACCGGGCAGGTTTCCGTGCTGATGTTTTTACCAACCGAGGCGGCCTTGGAGACGATGCGGCGTATCGACCCTTACTTCATGCAGAACGCGCAAAAACAGCAAATCAATCCTGTCGGCCCTTCCGGGCTAGTGAATATTTTACAGCTGAGCAAGATGCACATCTCCACGGCGCAACAGGAAAAGAATGTGGGCCAGATCATGGAGGATGTCGGTCGGATGGTGAAAAACCTCGCGACGCTGCATAAATATTCTGATGAGCTCGGCGGGCATCTCGAGCGTGCGCTCAATAAATATAACCAGTTTTCAAAATCCTTTAACCGCAATTTTGTTTCGAGCGTGTACAAATTAGAGCATCACGGCGTACATGCGCCAAAGAACAAGGAGTTTTACCGCCTGAAGCAATATCAGTTCATCACGCAGGATATTGAAATGGACGCAGTCGAGACGGAAAAGCCGAAGGTAAAGCAGCTGGAGTTAGCAGAAGAGTAAAGCGGCTTATCCCCTTTTTCATATGCCTGACCTAAAAATGTGATCCTGAGCCTTACCAATCCCCTGTCATGGCGGGGCAATCTTTTGCTCCTCACGCTCCTAACGCTTGCGGCGCACCTTTCTACTCCTCCCCCCCGCTTGCGGGGGGAGGTTGGGAGGGGGGCATGACTACTTCCCTCACCCTCGACAGCTGCGCTGTCTCGACCTCTCCCATAGGGAGAGGTTATCTTCTTTATCACCTCTCCCGCATGCCGAGAGGGTTAGGGTGAGGGCAAGCCGTCATTGCGAGCGACCAAAGGGAGCGCGGCAATCTGGTATGGAGTTCAGCCGCACAAGATTGCTTCGTCGCTTACGCTTCTCGCAATGACAGAGTAAAAGATCCTTCGACTACGCTATCGCTTCGCTCAGGATGACGATCCACTCTTTCTACTCCTCCCCCCGCTTGCGGGGGGAGGTTGGGAGGGGGGGTGACTCGTCATCCTGAACCTGATTCAGGATCTCTTGCGCTTTATTCCATCCTCACGATTCCAATGTTCACTGGAATGACGATCCAGGCCGAACCATGGATACCCCTATAATGGCTGCGCCATTCGGGGTATGACAAGTTATTATAACCACCTGACACCCCCACCACTGCGGCTAATATCCTTACGGATATAAGCCTCGTTGCCTTCCCCGCATGCAGGGGAGGTTTCTTGTATTCCCTCTCCCTATGGGAGAGGGTTAGGGTGAGGGTATATTGTCATTGCCCGCACTCTTTTTGTTATGCTGAGCGAGCAGAGCGAGTCGAAGCATCTTTACAGACGGTGAGTCACAGAAGATCCTTCGCTGTCGCTCAGGATGACGGGGGCTGCTCTTCCTCGCAATGACGATACAACAATACAACCACCGTTCATGGGGGAGTCTGAACCGGTGATGCAGGTGGGCGGCAATAAAAACAATTGCCGCCCCACTCGTCACATCACCATAGATGAAATTCTACTCTAATTCGCGTATTTCACCGAGCAGCCGTAGGGCTTGGTAACGGGCATGGTGACCGTGCCACCTTCTTTCAGCTCTGCCACGGCTTTCATAACATAATTCTCCGCCTGTTCGACATCGGCAGAATCAGCGGATGGAATACTGTCAATTGCCCCCTGATAAGATACAAAATGCTCTTCATTCAGAATGAACATATGGGGCGTATTGGTAGCGCCATAGGCTTTACCGACCTGACCATCGTGATCCAGCAAGTAGCCCGTGGCTTTAATGCCGTGCTTGTTTACAAGCTCTGCCGCACTTTCAACGGTCTGATGTCCCTGACGTCCTTCCGCAGAGGAATTGATGGCAAGCCATACCACCTCATCAGATGTGGCTTCAGACTGAAAGGCCTGCATATCGCCATTTTTATAAAATTTTTTCACATAAGGACAGTCCGGGTTGGTCCATTCAAGTACGACGATTTTTCCGCTGAAATCAGAGAGCGAAACCTCTTCTCCGCTTGCACTTTTGAGGGTAAAGGCGGGAGCCGGATTGCCGACCTTAACGGCGGCCAGTACAGGCGAGCTGATGGCAAAGGCCACTGCGAAAGTTAGTAATTTTAACATTAATTCCTCCTATGGTTAAAAATTGAATAATTTAATGTAGTTATAATGACAAATAATTAATTCGCGGCGATTCTATTATTGGTTTCCATGACCGTGCTAATCGGCGCGCTTCTGCGCGGTCTGATGGGCCCATATTTTTCTCCAGCGTTTGCAGTGACGCCTCCGCCTCAGTAACACCAGCCTGTTTGGCAAGTAATAACCATTTGTAGGACTCCACTAAATCAATATCAATTCCATGACCTTTCGCGTAGCGCGTTCCGATATTATATTGCGCGACGACATCGCCTTGCTTGGCAGCACGCAAATACCACTGGCTGGCGCGTTGTTCGTTCTGCTCAATACCTTCACCACGGCTATACATATTGCCTAGATTGAGCTGTGCGGCACTATGCCCGTCTTTCGCAGCGGAACGGAACCATTTCACCGCTTCGGCAGGGTCGGGCGGAATATCACCAAAACCCTTATCAAGCATTACGCCCATATTGTATTTCGCATCAATATCTCCATTCAGCGCAGCGCGGCGATACCAGCGCCTTGCCTCTTCCTTGTCCTCAGTGATTTTATCACCCCAGCCGAAAAAAAACATATCACCGATCATACGCTGCGCCCGGCCATTACGCTTATTGGCAAACTCCAGACAAATCGCATAAGCGGTTGGCGCTTTGATGTTGTAAGCCTGTTCGCAGGTGGAAAAATCCTCCGCCGCAACCGTTTTCATAGGAAAAAGCACGCAGCTCACCGTAAAATATAGAAAGACTCTGAACATAATCGCTACTCCGGCAACAACCCAAATGAATATTTGTTAAAACGAGGTAAAATCTAAGCATAGATGCTTGCACATTACATGCTACTTATTTATATTGCTTGCCACATTTATCCAACAACTTACTTGTAAATTATGGCTACAAAAAAGGTTACGAATAAAAATGAGCCCGATGTGCAACGCCGGGATTTTATGGTGCTGGCAGCTGGCGCTACGGCAGGCATGGGAGCAGCAGCAGCAGCCTGGCCGTTTATCGGCTCGATGCAGCCGGCGAAAGATGTGCTCGCACTTGCCTCGACGGAAGTTAATATCGATTCTATGGAACCGGGCCAGACGGTGAAAACCATGTGGCGTGGTAAGCCGGTCTTTATTCGTCGCCGCACCCCGGAGGAAATTGAGAAAGCGAAAGCGGTAAAACTTACAGATTTGCCAGACCCGGAAAAGGATGAGCAGCGCGTTCTGGAAGGCAAGGAAGAATACCTTGTCGTAATCGGAATTTGTACCCATTTAGGGTGTGTCCCTATGGGCGAAGCGGGCGAATATGAAGGATGGTTCTGCCCATGTCATGGTTCGCACTATGACACCTCCGGCAGGATTCGCAAAGGCCCGGCGCCGAAGAACATGGTGGTGCCACCTTATGCGTTTACGAGTGATACAGTAATTAAAATAGGATAAGCTATGACTGGTGTTGCCGATAAAATAGATACCCATCCTGAAGAATATACCGGCGTTAAGGGCTGGATTGAAAAACGTATCCCGATTTTCTCCGCTACAAAGCATCAGGCGGAATACCGTACGCCACGGAATTTGAGTTATATGTGGAACTTTGGTTCCATTTTGGGAATAGCCCTGATGATTCAGATTGTTACGGGTATTTTTCTTGCGATGAATTATCAGCCGCACGTGGATCACGCTTTTAACAGTGTTGAGCGGATCATGCGCGATGTGCCCTTCGGCTGGATGCTCCGCTACATTCACGCTGTAGGGGCTTCGATGTTTTTTGCAGCCGTATACATTCATATTGCCCGCGGGCTTTATTACGGCTCCTACAAGCCGCCACGTGAATTTATCTGGTGGTTTGGAATCATTATCTTCCTGACCATGATGGCAACAGCCTTTATGGGATACGTGCTTCCCTGGGGGCAGATGAGTTTCTGGGGTGCTACAGTGATTACCAACCTCTTCTCGGCATTCGACAGTATTATTGACGGGCTGGGAACGGGTATTGTGCAGTTCCTGCTGGGTGGCTTCTCTGTCGACAACCCAACGCTGAATCGCTTTTATGCACTGCACTACCTGACCCCGTTCATGATTCTCGGGCTGGTTGTTCTGCACGTAGTGGCGCTCCATGTACACGGTTCGAGTAACCCGACCGGCCGTGAAGTAAAGAATGAGAAGAAGGATACGATCCCCTTCCATCCTTATTATACCGTGAAGGATTTCTTTGGCTTCGGCGTGTTTTTTATCATTTTTGCCTGGTTTGTCTTCTTCCAGCCGAATGTACTCGGGCATCCGGATAACTATATCCCAGCTGACCCGCTCGTGACGCCGCCACATATTGTGCCGGAGTGGTATTTCCTGCCGTTCTACGCAATGCTGCGCGCCGTAACGTTCGATATTGGTATTCCTTTTACGGATATCGTTCTGATAGACGCAAAATTGGGCGGTGTGCTCGTAATGTTTGGATCCATACTCATCTGGTTCCTGTTGCCATGGTTGGATCGTCACCCGGTGCATAGCGGCAGATATCGTCCGTTATTCAAATGGTTTTATTTCGCTTTCATTCTCAACTTCATACTTCTTGGCTATGTAGGTGGTCAGCCGGCAGAGGGGGTAATAGTATTGATAGCGCAATTATCAACGGCATATTATCTGGCCTATTTTTTGATCATTCTTCCTCTCTTGTCGAAAATAGAGGGTCGCAGTCCAAAGCAGCCAGATTCCATCTATGATGGGGCGGTAGGTAAATCTCATTAAATAAAGGGTTTAAAGCATGCGCATTATTACGCTTACGATCATACTTTGCCTGCTACCGGCAACCGGCTTTGCCGCCGGAAAAGTGAAGCCGCCGAGGGAGGTTGACTGGCCGTTCGATGGTATTACCGGCAAGGTCGATAAGCAATCTGCACAGCGGGGCTATCAGGTTTTCCGAGAAGTATGCGCCGCCTGCCATTCGCTTAAACGTGTTTATTACCGTAATCTGCTGGCTATTGGTTTTTCCGAGGCGGAGGTCAAAGCCATTGCTGCTGAATACGAAATCGAGGATGGTCCGGATGAGGCGGGCGATATGTTTTTTCGCCCGGGTCGGCCATCTGATCGCATGAAGTCCCCCTACCCTAACAAGCAGGCAGCTATGGCGGCAAATGCCGGGGCCTATCCGCCGGATCAGTCTTTAATTATTAAGGCGCGCAAAAACGGTGCAAATTATGTCTACTCCTTACTTACTGGCTACGACGAAACGCCACCGGAAGGTATGAAATTATCGGGAGCATTGCACTATAACCCCTATTTTCCGGGCGGAAAAATAGCTATGGCGGCTCCGCTGACGGACGGGCTGGTCGAGTATCAGGATGGTACCGAGGCGACCGTCGAGCAGATGTCATATGATGTCGTTAACTTCTTGCAATGGGCCGCAGAGCCGGAAATGGAAGTACGCAAGCAAACCGGGATTAAGACGATGATCTTCCTCGTTGTCTTTACTGTATTCTTCTATATTGCGAAAAAGCGAATTTGGTCACGTCTGCAGGACGAGAACTAATAGCGGAATTGCGACGAGCTGTTGCGTTGATTAAAGTCGAATAATATGCGCAAAAATCAGCGGGTATTTCCCGGATTCATTGCGCACCAGCTTTTTGAGCATATTGCGCAGTTGCTTTTCGATAGAAAAATTACTGTCGGTACCGAGTGATTTAACCAACTGGGCAGTTTCATCCTGTAAAAACTGAATAAATTCATCATCTACAGATTCATCAAAAAGCCCCGGCGTACTGATCTTCGGGTGCGCCGCGAGCTTTGCTTGTTTGTCAAATACGACCGAGACGTTCACGCAGCCATCATTCTGCATTCGGCGTCGCATCTGCATAACGATACCATCTTCGGGTTGCAATAAATCCCCATCAACAGCCAGATAACCATAATCCACATGCTGAACGGAACTGGGCTTACCCGGTGCTAGCTTGACCATTTCCCCATTTTCTACTTGCAGGGCGGTTTTTACGTAAGGCAGCTTCTTCGCGAATGTGGCATGCTCATGAATATGTACTGGTTCCCCATGCACTGGCACTGCAATCTGCGGCTTAGTCAGATCGTACATCTGCTTCATTTCTTCGCGTGACGGGTGTCCGGAGACATGGACGAAATGATCCTTCTCCGTATAAATTTCGACACCTTTTTTCACTAACTGATTGAACAAACTAAAAATACGTTTCTCATTTCCCGGTATAATCTTAGAGGAAAAGATAGCATGATCCCCCTTCCGTAATTTAACCGTCGGATGCTTATCATACGAGATTTTATGCATGGCTGCATTCGGTTCTGCCTGACAGCCGGTTGCGATCACCACCAGCTTGTCTCGTCTATGGCGCTTCATCTCCGTATCGGCAAGAAAAGGCGATGTGTCCTGCAAGTAGCCGCACTCGCGCGCAATCGTATTAATACGATGGAGCGACCAGCCGGCGAGCACGACCTTCCGCCCGACTTGCTCAGCAACTTTAGCAATCGTTTCCAACCGCGCGACGTTCGAGGCAAAGGTCGTAACTACAACAAGCCCTTCCCGGTTATCCATAACCTCTCTTAGATGTGGTTCTAGCTCTGCCTCGGAACCTGCAAATTTTTCACGCAATATATTGGTTGAATCGCAGACTAACGCGAGCGCGCCTTTTTCTCCGATTGCTTTGAGTTTTTTAAAATCGGACGTAGGATTCACCAAAGGCGTAGGGTCGAACTTCCAGTCTCCCGTATGCACAATATCCCCATGCTCTGTGTGTAGAATGATCGCCTGCATTTCAGGTACAGAATGGGTTAATTGACATAACGACATCTCAAACGGTCCCAGCGATAGCTGCGCCCCGGGTTGTATGATATGCACCACTTTCTCATCCACGCCGGATTGCTTGAGCTTATGCTTGGCGAGGCCTGCTGTAAAAGGCGTCGCATAGATTGGCACCTGCAGATCTTCCCATAGATAACCCACGGAGCCCAGATGGTCTTCATGTGCATGGGTGAGTACGATAGCAAGCAAATCGTCCCGAATGGATTCTACAAACGACAGGTCTGGGGCGAGCATGTTGATGCCGGGATGGTAATCGCCAGCAAACCCAGCTCCGAGGTCAATCATGATCCACTTCCCTTGATAGTGGTAGAGATTGACATTCATGCCGATTTCATTACACCCACCGAGGGGTAAAAATATCAGATCACTTTTTTTAATTTTTCGCATCTGGAGAACTGTCTTTCCTATAAGCTAAACGCCGAAGCCCATGTAGCATAAGGAATTCATCGACATGATCAATGCATTTTGTGCCGTCGGCAATGAGCGGCGCTAAACCACCGGTGGCAATCACAATAAAATTAGAACCATGTTCAGACTTTAGTCGCGCCACCAGCCCTTCTACCAGCGCGCTATAGCCGTGATAAATCCCCGATTGCATGGCCTCGACAGTATTACGCCCGGTGACACGCTCGGTGCGTTTGATCGCGATATGCGGTAAACGCGCTGTGTTAAGCTCCAACGCCTCTAATGAGAGCTGAATACCGGGTGCTATAACCCCGCCAAGATAAACACCTTCCTGTTTAGCGACATCAAAAGTCGTTGCGGTTCCGAAATCAATAACAATGCAATCTTTACCATAACTAGTTATTGCGGCGTAACTGTTAACCAAACGGTCTGCACCAATCTCTGCTGGATTATCAATGCCAATTTGTATGGGCACTATATTCTTTTTACGCCCAATGATCACAATATCCAGAGATAGGTACTGCTTCGAAAAACATCTTATGGAATACTCTATAGGCGGGACGACACTTGATAAAATGACAGACTCTATATCCGAGAGCTTGTAGTTATGAAAAGAAAGCGCTTCTTTGCATAATATAGCGTATTCATCAGCCGAGCGATGCTTATCGGTAGATAAGCGCCATTGCGTCTTAATGCCGTGCTTATCACATAACGCAAAAACACTTTGGGTGTTTCCAATATCGATTGCTAGTAACATACTTAATATTCCATAATATCGCCATCGGATATAGCTATTTCATTCAGTTCAGCAACATGAAGCACAAGTTCACCTGTGTCTGTAATTGTTTTAAAGTTGCCCTCTATAATATCGTTCGATACTGCTATTCTTACTTTCTGCCCCGAGTGAATGGAATAGTGTATCCAGTCATTTTTAATACACGTAAATCCTCGCCGTATCCAGTCACTATAACGTACATAAATAGAAGCTATTATTTTCTCCGCATATTGCTCGAATGTAAGGGTAGATTGAATAGCTGTAGTATCTCTGTCTTCTAAAAAGGGTTTTTTGGTTAGGTTTAACCCTAATCCGATAATATAGAATTCATGACCGGAAGCTCTTAATGTTTTACATAACATACCGCCGCATTTAACACGATTGTATAAGATGTCGTTCGGCCATTTTAGGTGAAATTTAGCTTTATCTCCATATGCTCTTAAAACGTCCAGTACGGCCACACCGGCAAGAAATACCAGCTGATGGTCAGGTAAATTAGCTTGCTTTAGAAGTGCAATACTCATAAACAAGTTACCTCTTTTACTAATCCATTTGCGGCCCTTACGCCCTTTTCCAGCAGTTTGTTCATCTGCAAGAACAACAAGACCACTCTCTGGATGCTGCTCTTGCAGTAAATTTTCGATAATATCGTTGGTACTGCTGACGGTAGAATAGTGGTGTAGCCTAAACCCTTCTGGTAGATCTATAGTGGCAATCATGTATCAAAAGAAAGCGCGGCTTGCTAATTTCGCGGCCTCAAAAAGAAAGCCGGGTGCGATAAAAAAGAGTAAATTAAAAACACCGGTAATAACAATTAAAGGGTAGGCTATACGGCGATGATCGTGATCATATACTTCATTAGGGTCATCAAAGTAGATAATTTTAACTATTTTGAGATAGTAAAATGCGGCAATAACGCTTATGAGGACACCAAAAACAGCGTAAATATAATACCCTGCTTCGATCACGGCGATAAAGACAAAGAACTTTCCAAAAAACCCGGCGAGTGGCGGAACGCCAGCCATTGAAAACATGAATACACTAAAGAAAAAGGCCAGCATTGGTGCATTACTGGCTAGTCCCGATAGCTCGCCAATATTTTCTAAATGAACATCGTGGCGCTTCATTAAAATGATGCAGGCAAAAGTGCCGATATTCATCGCAATATATAAAAACAAATATATCAATGCCGCTTCCACGCCGGCCTGCGTGCCAACAGACAGCCCGGCTAAAATATAGCCGACATGGCCAATAGAGCTATAGGCCAGCAAGCGCTTGATATTTTGCTGCCTTAAAGCACCAAAGGCGCCAACCGCCATGCTGAAGCAGGCTACAAATATCATAATTTGACGCCAATCCGCTAAAAAGGTTTCAAATGGAGATTGCAGCAGGCGCACCAGAACAGCTATCGCAGCGAGTTTAGGTAGTGTGGCAAAGAGTGCTGTAACAGGCTTAAATGCTCCTTCATATACATCGGGTGACCAAATGTGAAACGGAGCGGCAGCCAACTTAAAAAAGATACCGATCAGAACAAGCGCCATACCGGTCAGAAGTCCCAGATACTGAACATCGGATGTGTTAGAAAGATTTTCAGCTATAGTGCTAAATTGCGTGGAACCGGAAAATCCATAAACAAAGGACATGCCGAATAGCAATACACCTGAAGCAAGTGCACCCAGCATAAAGTATTTTAAACTAGCCTCAGAAGCCCGGTTATCGTCCTGGCGTATGGCCGTCATAATATAAAGTGCAAGGCTTTGAAGCTCGAGGCCTAAGTAAAGAGCCATTAGATCATTGGCCGATACCATCAGCGACATACCTATTATAGCAAGCAGCATCAAAGGGGCGTATTCATAAGCGAGCTGGTGCTTGCCATGAGATGCTTCTAACGCCAAAAACAACACCATCCCACCGCCAGCAAATAGAAGCAGTTTCATGAAACGTGCAAAGTCATCCTGAATAAAGAGATTGTGAAACGCGATACCGGGATGATGCTGAATAAAAAGATATACCGTTGTTAAAAAAAGTGTAAAAACGCCCCCTTTAAAAATAACGTTGGTTTTTGCCTCTTCGGGCATCGAAGAATAAGCGCCCATTAACAAAAGAACCATTGCGATGATGGCGAGAAATAACTCAGGCAAAATAATAACGAGATCATGGTACATGGCTTACCGAACTTCCATACTAGTAATAAGCTGTAGAACAGATGTGTGCATATCCTCAATAAGGGCAAGCGGGTAAATCCCAAATATAATAGTCAAAATTGCCAGACTGACAAAAATCATCGTTTCGCGCCGATCTATATCAGCGATGTTTTTGAGTTTCTTATTTGTAAGTTCGCCAAAAACCACACGACGGTACAACCAGAGCATATAGCCTGCACCAAAAATGACACCGGTTGTGACTAAAGCGGCAACCACTTTACTATCTTGGAAAACTCCGAGTAGAATCATGAATTCGCCAACAAACCCACTGGTGCCTGGTAAACCGATAGATGCCATGGTAAATAACATAAAATAAAAAGCAAATCTTGGCATGCGGTGCACCAGGCCGCCATAGAATTCAATCTTTTTAGTGTGCGCACGATCATATAAGACTCCAACTGCAAAGAATAATGCTGCAGAGACAAAGCCGTGACTAAGCATCTGGAAAATAGCCCCTTCAATAGCCTGCTGATTAAGTGCGAATATACCTGCAGTTACGAAGCCCATATGTGCTATGGATGAATACGCGATCAGCTTTTTCATATCCTCCTGAACGAGCGCCACCAGAGACGTGTAGATTACAGCAGCTATACTTAGCCAGTAAATAAAAGGCGCATAGAGAACACTGGCATCGGGCAGCATCGGGAGCGAGAAACGAAGAAAACCATAACCGCCAAGCTTTAGGAGAATACCGGCCAGAATCATCGAACCGGCCGTCGGAGCCTGCACATGCGCATCAGGTAGCCAGGTATGGAAAGGCCACATCGGTACTTTGACCGCGAAGGAGGCAAAAAAAGCAAACCAAAGCCAGCTTTGAATATGTAATGGTAGGCTGGGAACCTGCTCCATGAGGGTGGGAATATGCGTTGTCCCAAACTGTTTGTAAATATAGATAAGCGCAAGCAGCAATAACACGGAGCCTAAGAACGTATATAGAAAAAATTTGAATGCAGCATAAATGCGGTTTTCACCTCCCCAGATGCCGATAATTAAAAACATGGGAATTAACGATGCTTCAAAAAAGAAATAAAACATTAAGAAGTCCATCGAGACAAATATGCCGAGAATGAGCGTTTCCAAAGCAAGGAAAGCAACCATGTAATTACGGATCTGATGTGTAATTGAGTTCCAACTGGCCAAAATACAAAGCGGCATAAGTAAGGTCGTCAGCAGAATAAAGAAGATAGAGATACCGTCTATACCCAATTCGTACCCTATACCAAGCCCATCAATCCAACGAAATGACTCGGTTAACTGCATGCCTGAAGCTGAGGGGTCAAACTGATGCCATACTACTAACGATAATAAGAATGTCATTACAGTAATGAAAAGCGCCGTATTCTTGACATTCTTCTGATATTGCGCTTCATCCCCAGTCTTAGGAATAAATAGTATAATGAAGAATGCGCCCACCAAAGGCAGGAAAGTAACTACAGACAGTAATGGAAAATGACTCACAATTACAGCCCCTTCCGTGCGTAGCTAATAATAACCCAACTGGCGAATAGCACGAGCCCGGTAATAATAATGAAGGCATAATTATAAACCAGGCCGGACTGTAGCTTATTTACTAATTTACCCGTACTTACCGATAATTTTGATAAACCGTTCGGCCCGTAGCGGTCAATCAGATTCTCATCCCCCTGTTTCCAAAAGAGCTTACCAAGCCAGAGGCTAGGAATCACAAACAGGTAATGGTAAATTTCATCGAAAAACCATTTACGCGAAAACAGGATATGGAGGGGCTTAAGAAGTTTCGCAGCAAGTGTGGGTAATGAGGGTATAAAAATATAGGCAAGCAGGGCTGCGATAAAGCCGATTGCTCCTACCACTTTGGGTGAATTGACGACCCAAGCCGGTACATGATGGGCTGCTTCATAAATGCTTTCCGTAGTTTCTGCATGAGATATGTACCCCTCTTCCAAGGAAGCGTTCCAGAAAGCCTGCCCTTCGGATACAATACCAAGTTGTTTTGCAAAAATGGCACCAACGAAAATGGCACCAACCGCAAGAATCAACAGTGGAATTGTCATGATTTTTGGAGACTCATGAACATGACTAAACACTTTCTTGGAAGCCCGGCACTCACCGTGGAACGTCATAAAGATAAGTCGCCAGGAGTAGAAAGCGGTAAGTAGAGCGGCGGTAATACCGAGCCAATAGGCATGAGCGGCAGCCTGATTATGACCACTGTGCCCGGCAGCGTAAGCGGCTTCGAGGATCATATCTTTAGAGTAGTACCCGGAGAGCAATGGAAAGCCCGTAATTGCAAGCGTGCCGATCAACATCATCCCATAGGTAAAGGGAATTTTCCGCCAGATACCGCCCATCTTACGCATATCCTGTTCATCCGACATCGCATGGATGACGCTTCCGGCACCTAGGAATAGCAGTGCCTTGAAAAAACCGTGCGTATAAAGATGGAACATTCCCGCGCCATAGGCAGATATCCCGCAGGCAAAGAACATATAGCCGAGCTGCGAGCAGGTAGAAAAGGCAATTACGCGCTTAATATCGTATTGTGTGAGGGCGATCGTAGCCGCAAATAAGCACGTCGCAGCGCCAATATAGGTCACCATATCACGCGCAATGGGAGAAGCCTCAAATAAAGGCGAGCAGCGCGCAACAAGAAAAATCCCTGCCGTGACCATGGTTGCGGCATGAATCAAAGCCGAAACAGGTGTTGGGCCTTCCATCGCATCCGGCAGCCAGGTGTGTAGAAAGAGCTGTGCAGACTTACCCATACAGCCAATGAATAGTAGTGCGCAAATCAGCGTAATGGCATGCACTTCACTGCCAAACAAGCTAAAGGTGGCTTGCTCATAATCTGCGATATTGGTGAAAATTGTATCAAACTCGACGGAACCAAACAGCATGAAACAAGCAAATATACCAAGCGCTAACCCGAAGTCACCGACCCGATTGACAACAAACGCCTTGATTGCAGCTGCATTGGCGCTCGGTTTTTTATACCAGAAGCCGATCAGCAGGTAGGATGCCAGCCCAACGCCTTCCCACCCAAGATAAAGCTGCACAAAGTTATCGGAAGTAACGAGCATCAGCATAAAAAAGGTGAATAATGACAGGTATGCCATGAAGCGTTGGCGGTGCTTATCGTGGGTCATATATCCTACGGAGTAAATATGCACCAATGCCGAAACGGTAGTGACAAGCGTCAGCATCAAAGCTGTCAGACTGTCTACCTTCAAGGCCCATTTGGCCGTAAAAAGCCCGCTCTGCATCCACTGTAACAGATTAACGGTATACGCGTTATCGTTGATAACTACATCGTAAAAAGTGATCCATGAGAATATAGCAGCTACCCCGACCGCCAGACAAGTGATCCACTGGGCAGTAGTGGCAGATAAAGAGCGTGTATTCATGCCAACAATAATGGCCGCTAGTAAAGGCAGGAAAACAATAGCCTGAATCATGCCTTATCCTTTCATCCTATTTACCGTGTCGATATCGATCGATCCGCGGTTACGGAAATAGACCACAAGAATCGCAAGCCCGATGGCAGCTTCAGCGGCGGCAACGGTTAGAATAAACAACGTAAAGATTTGGCCTGTTAAATCCTGAAGGTAATAGGAAAAGGCGACGAGGTTTATATTAACTGCTAACAGCATCAACTCTATCGACATGAGGATAGTAATGACATTCTTACGATTCAGAAAAATGCCACATACACCAATGGTAAATAGAATAGAGGCCAGCACGAGATAATGCATTAAATCCACCTGAGGGAGGTAGCTCTCGTTCATCTATACCCCCGACCCGGATTTAATTTGCTTCAGCTCTACCGTCTTTTTCGGATCACGCGCCAGCTGTTGCTGAATATTCTGGCGCTTTACACCTTTACGTTCGCGGTGTGTCAGCACAATGGCACCAATCATGGCCACCAGCAAGATCAGACCCGCGATCTGAAACAACAACAGGTAATCGGTATAAAGGACTGCGCCGATCGACTCGGTGTTGGTCGGCATGCGCATACCAGTTTGTGGCAAAACGCCCTGCATCAACGCCGCATAATCCTGCGAGCTATATTCAATAATGGCATATAACTCAACGAGCAGTATGCCTGCCATAAAAATTCCTAAAGGCAGATAATGGATAAAGCCTTCCTTCATTTTTTCATAATTAATATTCAGCATCATGATAACGAAGAGGAATAAGACCGCAACGGCACCTACATAGACGATCACCATCAACATCGCTATAAACTCCGCACCTAATAGCACGAATAGCCCAGCGGAATTAAAAAAAGCAAATATTAAAAAAAGCACAGACTTCACAGGATTTTTAGCCGATATAACCATTAGGGCGGACAAAACAGTAAGTGCCGCGAAAATATAAAACATAATGGTTGCTAAAATCATGATGCTAGTCACCCCAATGGTGCGTATTAATAATCATCTGAATGCTTATCGTCCAGTATCTTTTTTAGTGAAAGTAGCTTTCAGTAACTTCGCAACTCGCTCTGCCTCATTTAACACAACATCCGGCGACCAGTTCAGGTCGATATGCCCCTTATTGAGCAATTTAGCATGTCCCGCTTCGATTAGGTGTTTATGCAACTCTTTATAGGGCGCAAACTGGTGTTCGGGTTGAAAGATAAAAACCGACTTACCCGTCGAACAGGCTTCGGAGCACATGCGTATCGAATCACCGGTAACAATGATAATGTCCGCAAGCGCAAGCATTGCCATGTAAGGGTTCTTACTCGTGCTGTCATGAAAATCATGCAGACGATGGGGCGCATCCAACTCCGTAAGTATTGCCTCCACCACGTGTCCACCAGTGCGCTTAGAGGTCGTGATTAAGAAAGTGCCGCGATGATGCTTATGAAAAATATTCATATAGCGCGCAAGCATGCGAGCATCTTCTTCTGCAATATCACCACCGATATGCTTTCCACCTAACAGAACAGTAATGATGGGGTGCTTGAGTGGTTTACCGGATAAAAGCTGAAAGTCTCCCGCCGCATAGGCTTCTTTTGCTGATTTTAGTCGGGGTATTGTAACCTTATTAAATAGCCCAGTGGTGGTGATTACATTTTCAAAATCTATTACAGGCTCATGATCGGGGGCAATCACAGCATCAAACGTTTCGTGTGAGTGACCCGGGTCCAGATATTGAATCCACTTGGTATAGGCGGGAAAGTAAGCTTTTAAGCTGAGGGCGAAATCCGTATGCTGATTGCCAATATTGATCACATATTGCGGTATTCCCTGCTTGTAGATATCAGCAAGATGCTTTTTTATATACCGCTTCGAAGACTTGCTGTGTTCGCACGCATCAACCGATAAAATGGACGGTGTCGCCCCAAGCGCTTCTGTCAGATAAACACATTGTGCTTCACGCTGCGATCCATCCGATAGAATAAGCGCAAAGGGCTCTTTGGTGTAAAAAAATAGGAGCTTATTCAGCAGCTTCATCAACGGTATTTATGATCTGCTTCAATGGCTTTGGCAAGCTCATATTCCCAGCGCTCTCCGTTTTCGAGTAATTTTTCTTTATTATAGAGCAATTCTTCGTGCGTTTCGGTAGCATATTCAAAATTGGGGCCTTCGACAATCGCATCGACCGGGCATGCCTCCTGACAAAATCCGCAGTAAATACATTTTGTCATATCAATATCGTAGCGCGTCGTCCGGCGGCTGCCATCTTCGCGCTCTTCAGCTTCAATGGTAATCGCCTGCGCAGGGCAAATCGCCTCGCAAAGCTTGCAGGCAATGCAGCGCTCTTCCCCGTTCGGATAGCGACGAAGCGCATGCTCTCCACGGAAGCGCGGGCTGATCGGCCCTTTTTCGTAGGGGTAATTAATCGTCACTTTCGGCTTGAAAAAATAGGTAAGCGTGAGCCATAAGCCTCTGGCGATTTCGGTTAAAAATAATGCGCGTGTCGTACGTTGTATGGCCATAATAATTGTCTAGCTTGGTAGTTGGTCAGTATATAATAAAATGCCGGAAACTAAAACCACCCAGAACAGCGAAAGCGGCAAAAATACTTTCCAGCCGAGTCGCATGAGCTGGTCGTAACGATAACGCGGTAGTGCTGCCCTGACCCAGAGGAATATAAAGAGCAGCAGCGAAATTTTCAGTGCAAACCAGACAGGACCCGGAATAATATAAAGGATTTCCCAGTCAAACGGGGGCAGCCATCCGCCAAGAAACAGGATGGAAGTAAAGGCGCACATCAATATCATATTAGCATATTCGCCAAGGAAAAAGAGTGCGAACGCCATCGAGGAATACTCCACGTTGAATCCGGCAACCAGCTCCGCTTCCGCTTCCGGCAGATCAAACGGGTGCCGGTTGGTTTCAGCCAGTGTGGAGATAAAGAACACTACCGCCATCGGTGCTAGCAACACATGCAACCACCACGGCATGTCTTTATATGCCATCACGATATCGGTCAGATTCATTGAGCCCACGGCAATTAGTACGGTAATAACCACCAGCCCGATGGACACCTCATACGAGACCATCTGCGCTGCACTGCGAATCGCCCCGAGAAAAGCATAAACCGAATTACTTGCCCAACCCGCAATAATAACGCCGTAGACGCCTAGTGAAGAAACGGCAAATAAATAGAGGACGCCAACGTTGATATCAGCGAGTACCATCCCCTCGCCGAAAGGAATAACGGCCCATCCGATCATCGCAAGAATAAAGGTGATCATCGGCGCCATTACAAAAAGCGCGGCATTATCACGCGCAGCAGAGGGAATGACGACTTCCTTAAACATCAATTTAACCGCGTCGGCAATCGGCTGCAACAACCCGAGCGGCCCGGTCACATTCGGGCCTTTCCGCATCTGCATGGCGGCAATAACTTTGCGCTCCGCATAGGTCAAGTATGCCACACACAGCATCAGCGGCGAAATGATCATCACTATTTTTGCAACAATCCACGCCCCCGGGAGCAGGTAATCGTCTACGAACAACTCCATCAGGCAGCCCTCTTCTGAGATTTATCGGTTAAAAACTCATCAACGCATGCCGCCATCGTTTTTGAAGCACGGCTAATCGGGTCAGTCATATAAAAATTAGTGATCGGGTTTGCAAATGCTTTCGTTAGCGGCTTGCCATTTTTACCAAAATCCTGCCAGCTCACTTCTGGCAGCACGCCAGTCTGCGCAAACCAGGGATTCACGTTCTTAAGCATTTCGCGCACCTGCTTGATCGAATCAATGGGCGCATTATAGCCACATGCATTAATGACATCCCGGACAATCTGCCAATCTTCCTTCGCATCACCCGGCGGGAAAATGGCGCGCTCCGTTTGCTGCACTCTTCCTTCAAGGTTAATATAAGTGCCGCTCTTTTCCGTATAGGCTGCGCCCGGCAGTATAATATCCGCATGTGAAGCCGCTTTATCCCCGTGATGGCCCTGATAAATGAGGAAGGTTTTATCCAGCCCATCAAAATCAATCTCATCCGCGCCGTAGAGATATAGCAGCTTGAGATCACCTTTTTTCGCTGCGTGCAGCATAGCTTTTGTATCCTTGCCACCTTTTTGGGGGATGAATTTCATCGCAAGGCCGCCAACTCGCGAAGCCGCCGTATGGAGCGCGTTATACCCGTTCCAGTCTTTACTGGCGATGCCATAACGTTCGCAAAGTTTATGCACCAGGTGCTGCACCACATCTGCATCACTGCGCGTAAACACGCCTGATCCCACAATGACCATTGGCCGCTTCGCTTTTTTGAGCACTTTGGTAAAGTCATGCTTATCATTAATGATTGACTCCAGCGCCGCTACGTCATCCCCAATATGCGTATACGGATAGGTTAGCTCCAGCTCTGGTCCAACAGATGCAATCGGAATCCGGTTCCAATACCAGCTTTTACGGATACGCGCATTCACAAGGGAGGCCTCATAGCGCGGATTAGCGCCAATCAGCAAAATCGCATCCGCCTCTTCGATCCCTGCAATCGTGCTGTTAAACAAGTAAGATACCGGCTTTCCTGCATCCATGGTTGCCCCGTCCTGACGGCAATCATAGTTCGGACTGCCGAGTTCATCCATAAACAGCTTAAGCAGCACCATGGCCTCTGCATCGGCGAGATCCCCGGCAATCGCACCGATCTCTTTGGCTTGATATTTATTGAGCGCTTTCGCGGTCGCTTCAAGCGCTTCTTTCCATGACACCGGTTGCAATTTGCCTTTCTTGCGCACGTAAGGCCGGTCGAGCCGCTGCGACTTGAGCCCATCATACGCAAAGCGCGTTTTATCCGAAATCCACTCCTCGTTAATTTCCTCATTCAGCCGAGGCAGGATGCGCATGACCTCCTTTCCACGACTATCGACCCGGATATTCGATCCGACTGCATCGAGCACGTCTATCGATTCCGTTTTGCGCAGCTCCCAACTGCGTGCTTTGAAGGCATATGGGCGCGAAGTTAGCGCACCGACCGGGCATAAATCAATCACATTGCCCGATAACTCCGAACTAATGGATTGCTCAACAAAGGTGCCGACTTCCATATCCTCGCCGCGCCCGGTTGCGCCCATTTCTTCCACACCGGCAACATCCGACAGAAACCGGATACAACGGGTGCAGTGAATACAGCGCGTCATAAAGGGTTTAATCAAAGGTCCGAAGTCCTTGGATTTAACCGAACGTTTATTTTCTTCAAACCGGTTGCTACCCCGGCCATAGGCCATCGCCTGATCCTGTAGATCACATTCGCCGCCCTGATCGCAAATCGGGCAATCGAGCGGGTGGTTGATCAGCAGGAATTCCATCACGCCTTCCCGCGCTTTCTTGACCATGGGTGAATCAGTATGGATCACCATCCCATCTCCCGCAGGCAGCGCACATGAAGCCGCCGGCTTTGGCGGGCCGCCTTCAATCTCTACAAGGCACATGCGGCAATTACCTGCTATCTGCAGCCGCTCATGGTAGCAAAAGCGTGGAATCTCCGCTCCGCCAAGCTCGCATACTTGCAGGACATTCATGCCCTGTTCAAATTCAACTTCGTTTCCGTTAACCGTAGCTTTTGGCATTAGTTAAAATCCTCTTTGGAAAGTCCGGACTGCCTAATAATAGACAGTAACGTTCCTGTAGGCACGTTACTCTTTGGGTGCGGTACGATAACCGTATTACGGCCCTTTATTAGCTTAAGATGACTGCCTTTTTGCGATTTCATTTCAAATCCTTGTGCATAAAGTATTTTTAATATTTCTTTCGATGAGAGGTTTTTACTCATTAATATGGTGCTCACCAATAAGTGCCATATCAATAGGTAGAAACTCTGCAGAATCATTATCCTCAAAATACAGTTCAACCGCTTCCTTAATATTGGTTATTGCTTCATCTATACTACTTCCAAAAGACGAAACATCAACATTCAGGCATTGCGCAACATAATGCCCTTCCTGATGATAAATCACATACTTCATATCACGCATTGCTTACCTCTAGGCTTAAATAACTTCATTTCCGTTTACTGTAGCTTTTGGCATTTTGTATTTCCATTTTACATGTATTTACTAAGCCGCTCTCTTCGCATCATATGCTTCAATCCGCGCCTCTATCTCGTGACGGAAATGGCGGATGAGTCCTTGAATTGGCCATGCCGCGGCATCACCGAGTGCGCAAATGGTGTGCCCTTCCACCTGCTTGGTAACATCCAGCAGCTTATCAATTTCATACGGCTCAGCATCGCCTTTTACTAATCGCTTCATCACACGCCACATCCAGCCCGTACCTTCACGGCACGGCGTACATTGCCCGCAGGATTCATGCTGATAAAAATGCGATAACCGCTCAATCGCCTGAATCACGTCGGTGGATTTATCCATCACGATCACGCCGGCCGTGCCTAACCCGGATTGCACCTCTTTCAGCGCGTCAAAATCCATCAGCACCGTATCACAAATCTTCTTCGGTATCAGTGGCACCGAAGAGCCGCCCGGTATCACCGCAAGCAGATTATCCCAGCCGCCGCGCACGCCACCCGCATGTTTTTCAATCAGAGTTTTTAGTGGAATGCTCATTTCCTCTTCGACATTGCACGGATTATTCACATGACCCGAGATACAGAATATCTTGGTACCGGCATTACCCTTCCGGCCAAAACCGGCGAACCAGTCAGCGCCTCTGCGCAGGATTGTCGGCACAACAGCAATCGTTTCCACATTATTCACCGTGGTCGGGCAGCCATAGAGCCCTACCCCCGCCGGAAAAGGAGGCTTCAGGCGAGGCTGTCCTTTTTTACCCTCCAGTGATTCGATCATTGCAGTTTCTTCACCGCAAATATAGGCCCCTGCCCCGCGGTGCAGATAAACATCGAAATCGTAGCCGGAACCGCAGGCATTTTTCCCGAGCAGCCCGGCATCATACGCTTCATCGATCGCAACCTGAATCGCCGAGGCTTCGTTGTAATATTCGCCGCGAATATAAATATAGGCTGCGCAGGCATGCATGGCGAACCCGGAAAGCAGCGCGCCTTCGACGAGTTTGTGGGGGTCATGCCGCAAAATATCCCGGTCTTTACAGGTGCCGGGCTCAGACTCATCTGCATTAATCACCAGATAAGACGGCTTATCACCTTTTTGCGCCGGCTTTGGCATGAAGGACCATTTCATCCCGGTCGGGAAGCCAGCTCCACCCCGGCCACGAAGGCCCGATTCTTTGACCTGTTCGATAATCCAATCCGGCCCCTTTTTCATAAAGGCAGCCGTATCCTTCCAGTCGCCACGCTTTTTGGCGGTCTTAAGGTCCGCGGATTGCTGGCCGTAGAGGTTGGTAAATATGCGGTCTTTATCTTTCAGCATTTACGATGCCTTTTTCATAGTGTCTTGGAGTGTGGTCGCGCCCTCAATCGGTGCGGAGTTCAATCGCTTAACCTGCGTTCCGATAGCGGGTTTTTTGCCTTCTGCCAGCTCATCAATCAACGAAGCCATGGTTTCTGGCGTTAAATCTTCATAATAGTCATCGTTTATCTGCACCATAGGGGCATTTACGCAAGCGCCCAGACACTCCACCTCAATGACGGTGAATTTACCATCCTTCGTATTTTCATGCAAACCGACACCGAGCTTTTCTTTGCAGGTTTTGGTAAGCTCATCGGACCCTCTGAGCCAGCATGGTGTCGTACGACACACTTGAATTAAGTGCTCGCCCACCGGCTCAAGGTTAAACATCGAATAAAAAGTAGCCACTTCATAAACACGGATATAGGCCATATTTAATAACTTTGCCACTTCCTGCATGGCAACGATCGGAAGCCACCCCCCTGCCTGCCGCTGCGCAATATCCAACAACGGAATAACGGCGCTCGCCTGCCGGCCCTTGGGGTATTTAGCGATGATCTCCTTCGCGCGCTTGGCGTTTTTCGCATTAAACTCGAAGGAGTCAGGTTGCCTGAGTGCGGGTTCGCGTTTCATTGTCCAGCACCTTTCAAACTACGTTTTATATGCATAGCTATAACCATATATCCCCTCCTGCTTGCGGGAGGGGCAGAAAATTCGCGATTGCTTGCTGTCTGAATTTTCGGGGAGGGTGTTTTAAGGGTAATGACACCCCCACCACTCGTGCTAAGTGACTTTGTCACTAAGCACCGTTGCCTCCCCCGCAAGCAGGGGAGGAATTTCATTAACGGTTGTAATGGCTGCTCCCTCATTATCGATCGACCTCCCCGAATACAATATCCTGTGAGCCGAGAACCACCACGGAATCCGCGAGCATATGCCCCTTACACATAAAATCCATCGCCTGCAGGTGCGCAAAACCGGGCGCTCGGATCCGGCAGCGATAGGGCTTATTAGTGCCGTCCGACACCAGGTAAACGCCAAATTCTCCTTTGGGCGCTTCTACCGCAGCATAAGCCTCACCGGCTGGAACGTGGTAGCCTTCGGTATATAATTTGAAATGATGGATCAGCGCCTCCATCGAGTGCTTCATGTCATCGCGTGAAGGAGGAGCGATTTTCTTATCATCCGTTTTTATAGGCCCTTGCGGCATTTTATCTAGGCATTGCTCAATAATGCGGATGGATTGATACATCTCCTGAATGCGACACAGATAGCGGTCGTAACAATCGCCATTATTCCCGACAGGAATATCGAACTCTAGAATATCATACACCTCATAGGGTTGACTCTTCCGTAAATCCCACGGAACCCCGGAAGCCCGCAGCATAGGTCCGGAAAAACCCCAATCCATAGCCTCTTGTGCGCTAACTATGGCGATGTCCACCGTGCGTTGTTTGAAGATACGATTTTCCGTAATCAGGTCTTCGGTATCCTCGAGCATTTTCGGGAAGCGCTCACAGAATTGTGCAATGTCTTCCAGCAGGCCGGGTGGCACATCCTGACTTACGCCACCGGGACGCACATAAGCGGCATGCATACGTGAACCGGACACGCGCTCATAAAATTCCATGACCTTCTCACGCTCCTCAAACAGCCATAAGAGCGGCGTGGTAGCCCCAGCATCGAGCGCAAATGTCGTAACATTCATAATGTGGTTTGCAATCCGGGTAAGCTCGTCGAAAATCACGCGAATATACTGCGCCCGAACCGGCACCTCGCAACCTAGTAATTTCTCTACGGCCAGGCTGTACGCATGCTCCTGGTTCATCGGTGATACATAATCCAACCGGTCGAAATAGGGCAGCGCCTGCAGGTAGGTCTTATATTCAATCAGCTTTTCTGTGCCACGATGCAGCAGCCCGATATGCGGATCGGCGCGTTCCACCACTTCTCCGTCAAGCTCAAGAATCAGACGCAATACGCCATGCGCTGCCGGATGCTGCGGACCAAAATTGAGTGTCAGATTCTTAATGGCAACTTCTTTCGACATCAGGAAGCCTCTTTCGCTTTTTCATCGCCCGGCAATTGGTATTCCGTACCTTCCCAGGGGCTTAAGAAGTCAAACGTGCGAAATTCCTGCGCGAGTTTGACCGGTTCGTAAACCACCTTGCGCTTTTCGATATCGTAGCGCACTTCGACATAGCCGGTCAGCGGAAAGTCCTTCCGTTGCGCGTGGCCTTCAAAACCATAGTCACTCAAAATACGACGCAAATCCGGATGGCCTGAAAACTTGATGCCATACATATCAAACACTTCGCGCTCGTACCATCCTGCAGAACTGAATACATCGGTTACCGAAGGCACAATATCATAAGCATCGACATTGAGTTTCACGCGAATTCTGCGATTCTGTCGAAAGCTGAGCAGGTGATACACCACCTCAAAGCGCTTTTCGCGCTCCGGATAATCTACGGCCGTAATGTCGGTCAGCTGTTTAAACTGACACGCCGAATGGTCCCGCAAAAAGTTTAGCGTGCCGACAATATCAGAGAATTTTGCATGTAAACACACGATATCTCCAATATCCTCAACTTTGACATCGAGGTGCTTGGGGAGCGATTTCGTAACCTCAGCTAGAAAGGTTTTATGCGTTGTCATAGGGGTTATGCCTTGCTCCTGTCAATCACGCTGCCGGTGCGTTTAATTTTTCGCTGCAATTGTAAAACGCCGTACATGAGCGCTTCAGCCGTAGGCGGGCAACCGGGAACATAGACATCTACCGGAACAATGCGGTCGCACCCGCGCACCACCGAATAGGAATAGTGATAATAGCCGCCGCCATTGGCGCAGGAACCCATCGAGATGACATAACGCGGCTCGGGCATCTGGTCATATACTTTACGCAGCGCAGGCGCCATTTTGTTAGTGAGCGTACCCGCAACAATCATAACGTCGCTCTGGCGCGGGCTTGGGCGGAACAGCAACCCGAACCGGTCCATATCATATCGACTGGCTGCTGCCTGCATCATTTCAACCGCGCAGCATGCAAGCCCGAACGTCATGGGCCACAAACTACCGGTGCGGGCCCAGTTAATCAGGTCGTCAAGCTTTGCAAGCACAAAGCCTTTATTCTCAAACTCCTCGTTCATCTTGCCGAGCATGATATCTTCGTAGCCGCCCGGCTTAATTGAATTCTGAGGTTGTAAAACGTTTTTTGCTTTTGTCATAACACTACTCCCAGTCCAGAGCGCCCTTTTTCCATTCATAAGCGAAACCGACCGTCAGCACAAAAAGGAATGCCATCATGGACCAGAATCCAACTATCCCGATTTCGCCTAATGTAATGGCCCACGGGAATAAAAAGGCAATTTCGAGATCGAAAATAATAAACAGTATCGACACGAGATAAAACCGGACATCAAACTGACTCCTGGTATCGCTGAACGGCTCAAAACCGCACTCATAAGGAGATAATTTTTCCTTATCACCCTTACGCAAAGCCACCAGAAAGGGAATAAGAATCACCACGATAGCCATGCCGATCGCTATCGCCAAAAATAAAAGGATGGGTAAGTAATCGCTTAGATTAAAATCCATTATTGAGACATATCCCTAAAATTGACTGGTTGTTAACAGATCATGCGCTTCGTTATCAAGTTTTTTCCGAGATAAGCCGTAAAAAGTTTCGTAAAAAAAGAAAGTCACGCCATAATATCACGGAAGTGTAACTATACCATATTAAAGTAGACAATTCTAAGGTTAAATCTTATGCTTCCGCGCTGATTTTACGAGAACGGTACCTATGTATACTAAAGTGTTAAATCCGAAAGGTTGGTCTGAAAAAACCCGTCTGGTGCAGGGCGGAACCAAGCGCTCAAACTTCGGCGAGACAAGCGAAGCCATCTTCTTAAACTCCGGCTTTTGCTATAATGATGCGGAAACGGCAGAAGCCCGCTTTAATGGCGAGGAGCCGGGCTTCGTTTATTCCCGCTATCTTAACCCTACTCTCGCTATGCTGGAGGAAAGGCTTACGCTATTGGAAGCCGGAGCCGAACGTTGCTGCGTTATGGCGAGCGGTATGGCGGCGGTGTTTGCAAGTATGATGTGCCGTCTTCGGCCGGGTGACCACGTTATTGCCAATAAAGTGCTATTCGGCTCGTGTTTTTATATCATTACGCAAATCCTTCCGCGCTTTAATATAGAGTATACGCTGGTCGGATCGGCTAATCCCGAGGAATGGGAGTCGGCATTCCAACCGAATACGACCCATGTATTTGTGGAAACCCCGTCCAATCCCACACTCGGCATCACCGATATCGCCTATGTGGCAAAGCTCTGTAAGCAGCACGACGCGTTTTTTATCGTCGATAATATTTTCGCCACCCCTTTATTACAGTTTCCGCTGGAATTGGGGGCGGATTGCGTGGTCTACTCCACTACCAAACATATGGACGGACAAGGGCGTACGCTCGGCGGCGCGGTGCTCGGCTCGGAAGCTTTTATTGACGAGGAGTTGCTCCCCTTTCACCGTCATACCGGCCCGGCGCTCAGCCCCTTCAATGCTTGGGTTATTCTAAAAAGTCTTGAAACGTTTGACCTTCGGCTCAGGCAGCATTGCGATAATGCCGAAAAACTGGCGCAATATTTGCACGATCATCCGAAGGTGAGTACGGTTTTTTATCCGGGACTGGAATCCCATCCGGGGCATGCGATCGCTTCCCGGCAGATGAAACATGGCGGCCCGATGCTCGCATTCGAACTTGCCGGCGGAAAGGACGCCGCGTTTCGCTTCATGAACCACTTACAGCTGGTTCAGATTTCCAATAATCTGGGCGACAGCAAGTCACTGATTACGCATCCGGCGTCGACAACGCATTCCAATATCGAGCCGGAGGAACAGCGCGCCATAGGCATAAATGAAGGGTTACTGCGCTTTTCCGTCGGTATTGAGGCCATAGAGGATATCTTAAACGATGTAGAAAGCGCTTTGAAGCAAACTTAGACTTTGTATTTCAGGAGTGATTCGGGTAAAAGACAAATAACTTAAGAGGTATTTCTATGATGAAACAGTTCGCTATTGCATGTGTTACATTATCCTTACTGGTCGCTTGCGCCAATCAGCAAACGGGCGGCACGGCCGGTTCGATCAAAAAACAGGATGTCGGTACGATTGCCGGTGCTATCGGCGGTGCATTCGCTGGTAAAAATATCGGGGGTGGCAGCGGGCAAACGCTGGGTATCGCCGCCGGTACACTACTCGGAGCCTTTATCGGTAATCAGGTCGGAGCCTCGCTCGACCGTGCTGATATGCTTTACATGCAGCAAACCAACCAAAGTGCGCTGGAAACGCTGCCGACGGGCGAACGCAGCGTATGGACCAACCCGGATACGGGTAATAGCGGTTGGATAAAGCCGACTAAAACCTACCAGACTGCCGATGAAACCTATTGCCGTGAATTTACACAGGCCGTTGAAATAGGCGGTAAGGTACAAGAGGCCTATGGCACTGCATGCCGTCAGCCGGATGGCACCTGGAAGCTACAGGGCTAAGAGGCAGGAAAGGTAGAAGAATGGAAGGGTTCCCCAAAGGTGAGTTAATGCAGGGTAAGCGCGGCCTGATTATGGGGCTTGCAAATGATAAATCGCTAGCGTGGGGTGTTTCTCAGGCCGTTGCGGCGCAAGGTGCCGAGCTAGCTTTCACCTATCAGGGAGACGCTTTGCTCAAGCGCGTAAAACCGCTCGCGGAGTCGGTAGGTTCGGAGCGATTACTGCCTTGCGATGTTACTGATGAAGCCGCTATTGAATCCGTTTTTTCCGAGCTCGACAAGGCTTGGGGCGGGCTTGACTTCGTCCTACATGCGATTGGTTTTTCCGATAAGAACGAGCTTAAAGGCAAGTATGTGGATACGTCGTTAACTAATTTTTTAACCACGATGCATATCTCCTGCTATTCCTTCACCGCGATTTGCAAGCATGCGGCTCCGTTAATGAAGCAAGGTGGTAGCCTGCTAACCCTCACCTATTATGGCGCGGAAAAAGTGATGCCGCATTATAACGTCATGGGGGTTGCGAAAGCGGCACTGGAGGCGAGTGTTAAATACCTCGCGGCGGATCTGGGGGAAGCGAATATCCGCGTTAATGCACTGTCGGCAGGGCCGGTTAAAACACTTGCAGCTTCCGGGATTGGTGACTTCCGCTACATTCTTAAATGGAATGAGCTGAATGCGCCGCTTCGCCGTAATACCACTCTGGACGATGTCGGCGGGGCCGCTCTTTATTTGCTATCTGATTTAGCGTCCGGCACGACCGGGGAAAATTTGCATGTTGATTCCGGTTACCATGTAGTCGGGATGAAAAATCCCAACGCACCGGATATCAACGCTGTTTCCTGATTCTATGTCCTATAATCGATTTGGTCAGCGTTTCTCTGTTAGCACGTGGGGTGAAAGTCACGGACCCGCGATCGGTTGTGTGATTGACGGTTGCCCGCCGCAGATCCCCTTGTCTGAAGAGGATATTCAACCCTATTTGGATGCGCGCAAGCCCGGCCAGTCTAAGCATACGACGCAACGCAAGGAATCTGACACCGTGCATATCCTTTCCGGCGTATTTGAGGGTAAAACCACCGGAACCCCGATATCCCTGATCGTTTATAATGAGGATCAACGATCAAAGGATTACTCAGAAATTAAAAACACGTTCCGCCCCGGTCATGCGGATTATACCTACTATAAGAAATACGGGATACGCGACTATCGTGGTGGCGGACGCTCGAGTGCGCGAGAAACCGCCATGCGGGTCGCTGCGGGTGCTGTTGCACGCAAGGTTCTAGGAAATGATGTTCTCATTCGGGCGGCGCTGGTGCAGATGGGCCCACACCCCATCGACAGAACCCAATGGGATTGGGATACAACCCATCGCAACCCATTCTGGTCACCTGATAAGGCGATTGTAGCAGAATGGGAGCGGTATTTGAACGATGTACGAAAATCAGGATCATCGACCGGCGCCGTTATTGAAGTGCATGCGGAGAACGTACCCGTCGGCTGGGGGGAACCAGTTTATGGAAAACTTGATACTGAGCTAGCAGCCGCATTGATGAGTATTAATGCCGTGAAAGGCGTTGAAATTGGCAATGGATTTGAGGCAGCTTCGCTATCAGGCGAGGATAATGCCGATGAAATGGTTATGGATAATGGCAAGGTAAAATTCCTGCAGAATTCGGCAGGTGGTATTCTGGGAGGTATTTCGACCGGAGAGCCCATTATTGCGCGTTTTGCCGTCAAACCTACCAGTTCGATATTAACGCCACGTAAATCGGTAGATATGGACGGTAACACGATTGAGGTGCGTACAAAAGGGCGTCATGATCCCTGCGTGGGTATCCGTGCCGTTCCGGTCGCGGAAGCCATGATGGCCTGTGTACTTGCGGATCATAAGCTCCGCCATCGCGCTCAGCTTGGTTAATTTTGAACGGTGAAATAGCCGGTCTGAAACGCGAAAATATAATAGGCACCTTTGCCGACAGCCGAAATCCATAGCATAGTACGCAGCCGAATTTTGAACATCCCCGCGAAAAAGGGAATGAACGTACCATAGACATCAATCCAGACAAACAGCAACAGATATTTACCATAACGATTCGCATAATGACAAAATCTATCATAGCCCTGCTTTAGATGGGCACTTATCCAGGGTTCATGCATCAACAGTTTTCCAATAAACCAGTTGACGCTATATCCAAGCAGCGAGGCAGCCAGCGCGAGCACACCCATCGTAAGCGGGTCATACTCGTCAAAGCTGGACATGGTTGCCAGCATAAACTCATCCTGCACCGTAAAGATCAGCGCAGTCAGAAAACTATCCCATAGCAATTCGGTATAGAGTTCGTTTTTCATCACTAATGCGTGCGGTGAATGACGAAGTCAACCAGCTCGTGTAACAACGCAGCACGCTTGCCGAACCCGTTTAAATGCTCGGTCGCCTGGTGCGCAAGTATCTCTGCATGACGGCGCGCTTTATCGACACCGAGCACACTGATATAAGTGCCCTTATGCGATGATTTGTCGGTGCGCCCACTCTGCTCATCCGCTTCGGCATCGAGGAGGTCATCGGTAATTTGAAAAACCAGACCAAGATCGTTCGCGTAGGCCCGCAAGGAATTGCGCAGGCTATGGCTGGCCTTGCCTAATATAGCACCCGCCTCACAGGACACGGCGAATAACGCGCCGGTTTTCATGCGTTGTAGCCGGGTTATCTGATCGATATTGAGTTCGCGATCTTCAGACAACATATCGATCATCTGCCCACCGACCATCCCCTTAATACCCGTCGATTGTGATAACGCCTTCACGAGTTCGCAGCGCACCATGGGGTCATAATGCGTATCCGGATCGGACAATAACTCAAACGCAAAGGCGAGCAATGCATCGCCTGCCAGTATGGCAGTTGCCTCATCGAATTCCTTATGGCTGCTCGGCTTTCCCCTTCGCTCATCATCATCGTCCATCGCCGGGAGATCATCATGTATCAGTGAAAAAGTATGGACACATTCTACGGCAACGGCGGCCTGCATGGCACTTTCCTGACTGACGCCAAACAGGGAGGCGCTGTTAAGCACTAAAAAGGGACGAATGCGTTTACCCCCTGATTGGGAAGAATAGCGCATGGCACGCGCAAGACGGTTTTCACCGAGCCGCCCCTTAACTTCCTGAGGCAGTAAGAGATCGATAGCTTCATCTACGGCTTCTGAAGTCGATTTAAGCGCTTCGTCCAACTGCATAACACTCCCCCTGATGAAAAACGGTTAGTCCCGCACAACCAGAACAGATCTGTCAGAGTGACGCACAACACGTGCCGCATTCGGACCAAGCAGGTAATCGCGCAGTTCCGGGCGGTGCGCTGACATAATAATAAGGTCCGCGTCTATCTCCTTTGCCGTATCGATAATTGATTCATAAACTGAACCGGTCGTAACAATATGCTGCACCTGGAACACATCTTCTGAGATGTGGTTATCCACAAAATCATGCAGCGCCTTATTGGTCGACTCAATTAGGTCATCTACCGCATTTTTGTTGAAATATTGCGCGACAATACTCATACCCTGATCCGGAACTACGGTCATAACATGGATAACCGAGTCAAATGCCTGTGCATATTCCTTCGCGGTTTCCAACACTTTGCCCCACGAATTTTCTCCTGCCATTAAATCTATCGGTAATAATATTTCTTTAAACATCGGCTTTCTCCTACGTAGTTTCCGCTTCGATTTTTGAGAGTGCATTCTGCTTACGTCGCCTGACCGTTTGCATCATGATCAAAATAACGAGCAGAATATAAGCCGGAATATAGAGTAGCTTTGCATTCGGCTGCGGCTGTGGCACCTCCACTTTCGTAATAACGAAATCAAACTCAATACCGGTTTTGAAGGCCAGACTGTCAAAGTCAACCTCATACATCGGCCTTCCTTGCGGGTCTAAGCCAATTTCAAACAGCCCGTAGCGCGAGATCGACTCCTCACCGGACCCGACGACCGGGATATAGGATTTCACTTTGAGCGGGTCACCATCAATATCCTCACCTTGCGCATAAATCCGGACCTGCTCGATGTCCTGATGCTGATCAATCACCGCAGCGACATCCTTCGACGCAGCTTCCGTATATTCCGGGACGATCATATTCATCCAGAAAGACGGGACAAAAAGCGTTACAGCTATCAAAATCAGCAACAAGGTATCCACTATCGTATTGCGTGCAAAGAAAAAGCCCTGCGCCGCTGCTGATAGCACTAAAATAGCCGTCGTCGCATAGAAAAAGACGAATAAAGCATGAGGAATTGTTTCGACGCCAATCAAAATGAGTTCATTGTTAAAAATAAAGAAGAAAGGTAACACCGCAGTACGGATGCTATAGGCAAAGGCCTGTACCCCGGTACGAATCGGATCCGCTCCGGAAATCGCAGCGGCTGCAAAGCTTGCGAGCCCAACCGGCGGCGTTACATCCGCCATAATACCGAAATAAAACACGAAAAGGTGAATGGCAATAAGCGGTACAAACAAGCCGTTTGCAGCGCCAAGTTGCTGCACTACCTGCGCCATCAGACTCGCTACTACAATATAGTTAGCCGTTGTCGGCAGCCCCATACCTAAAACGATACAAATCAAGGCGGTAAACAACAAAATCAGGATGAGCGAGCCGCCGGAAAGCACCTCTACCACTTCCGTCAGCACCTGTCCGACACCGGTAAGCGACACCGTCCCGACAATGATACCCGCCGCAGCAGTCGCCACACCAATACCGATCATATTTCTGGAGCCTGAGATTAACCCGTCAATCAACTGCTGACCACCTTTCTTAAGCGCCTGCTTATACTGCCCCTGCTTACGGAAGAAGTTTTTAATCGCATATTGCGTAAATAGGATAATCATCATGGTCGCGCAGGCATAAAAAGCCGACAAGCCCGGCGACAATCTTTCAATCATTAAAAACCAGATTAAAATGGCAATGGGCAATATATAATGCAAGCCGGTTTTAACGGTTGGCGCGGTCTTCGGAAGTGACACGATGGGCGAATTCGGATCATCCGGCTCCAGATCCGGCAACCGAGCTGAAAGCCGCGCGAGCAGTATATAAGCGATTAGGATGCCCCCCACTATCAGGTAAATCGCCTGATCGCCAAACATGCCTTTCATCCAGTTAATGATGAAAAAAATCATGATGGAAAGCAGAATAATACTGACTGCTGCGATCGAGTAGATCAGAATACTTTGATAGAGCGTACGGTCTATTGGTTTATCAAGCCCTTTCATATTGGCTTTCAACGCCTCAAGGTGCACCATGTATAACAGCGCGATATAGGAAATGAACGCCGGTAAAAACGCATGTTTGATTACCTCAATATATGGCATGCTGACATATTCCACCATGAGGAAGGCGGCGGCCCCCATCACGGGAGGCATAATCTGCCCGTTTACAGATGAGGCCACCTCGACAGCTCCGGCCTTTTCTCCAGTGAATCCAACCCGTTTCATCAGCGGGATGGTAAAGGTACCTGTCGTCACAGTATTCGCAATAGACGAACCGGAGATCAGTCCGGTCATGCCGGAGGATAATACCGCCGCTTTTGCGGGCCCCCCGCGAAGATGACCGAGCAGTGAAAAGGCGACTTTGATAAAATAATTTCCTGCACCTGCTTTATCTAGCAAGGCACCAAACAACACAAATAAAAACACAAAATCAGTTGAAACACCCAGTGCGATACCAAATACCCCTTCGGAGGTAAGCCACTGGTGTGAAGTAATTTTTTCTAGCGATTGTCCGCCATGACGTATTAAATCAGGTATCAAAGGCGACGAACCGAAATAGGTGTAGAGCAGAAAAATAGACGCTATAATCATGAGTGGCATGCCCAGAGAGCGCCGTGTCGCCTCGAGTAGTAAAGCAATACCAGCACAGGCGACGATAACGTCCTGCGTGTAGACGATCCCGGCACGCGAAGCAATGTCTTCGTAAAATATGAAATAATAGAGCGCGCAATAGGCCCCCACGACGGCCATAATAATATCGTGTACAGGTATGCGTCTCCTTGGTGAGCTTTTAAATGCCGGGTAGGCCATGAAAGCAAGAAAGATCGCGAAAGCAAGGTGTATCGTACGTTTGATCGTGTCGTCAAATAGCAGAAATCCGGTCATAAAGGGAAACGGCGACGCTGACCAAAGTTGAAATAAGGCCCATAATATGGCTGCCCCCACCAGAATGGACGCCATAATCTTATTACGGGGCTTGCGCGCACCTGAATCAGTCTCGATGACAAGATCCTTTAACGCATCCTTGGACATCGGTTTTTCATTCATGGAAAATAACCTTCATATAGAGGAATGAAAAAAGGACGCTAAAATACTGCGCCCTTTCGCAATGTAAGGTTAGATGAGCCCTTTTTCCCGGAAATAACGCTCAGCACCCGTGTGTAACGGGGCAGAATTACCTTCCATAATCAAATTTTCTGGCTTTAATGTAGAGAACACCGGATGCAGGGTTTTGAAATTGTCGAAGTTATCAAAAATGGACTTGGTAACCTGATAAATAATTTCATCATCCACAGCGGAAGATGTCACGAACGTGGCTTTCACGCCAAAAGTCTTAACGTCCTTATCATTACCGGAATACATACCTCCTGGAATCGTCGTGAACGCATAATAAGGACGGTTTTCTACAAGCTCAGTGATATCCTCACCATCAACGGGAATTATTTTAGTGTCGCATGTCGTGGTCACTTCCTGCACAGCACCATTAGGGTGGCCGGCAGCGTAGATCATGACATCAATCTTATTATCACAGAGCGCTTGCGCCTGCTCCGATGCTTTCAACTCAGAGGCGAGCTTAAACGTGTTCTTATTCCAGCCCTTCAGCTCCATCAACACTTCCATGGTTGCACGCATACCGGAACCGGGATTTCCAATATTTACACGTTTACCCACAAGATCATTAAAGGTTTTTACACCTGAATCCGCACGCGCTAAAACCGTAAAGGGCTCGCTGTGAAGCGAGAAAAGTGCGCGTAATTGCTGATCGGGACCCTGGGCTTCAAATGGGCCGGTCCCTTTTGTAGCATGATATTGCCAGTCAGATTGCGCAACCGCAACATCGAGCTCCCCGGTGCGAAGGGAGTTCAGATTATATACCGAACCACCAGTAGATTCTACGGAACAGCGAATACCATGCTCACGACGCCCCCGATTGACCAGACGACATATGGCCCCCCCCGCTGGATAGTAAACTCCGGTAACACCACCTGTACCAATCGTGATGAATTTATCTGCTGCCTGAGCGGGCAGGATAAGTGCAGCGCATAACGCCATGGATAAGAACGAAACGAGAATCCCCGGTTTGCTAAACATTTTTTTCAGCATGTAAACTACCTCCGCAATTACTATAATCTAATCATTAAATTTGATGCATCGTTTTAGCAGGTAAAACCTGTTTCTGCAACGATAAAGCTCGCCTATACAAAATTTTCACAAGTTGAACACGTAAATAATAGAAAAATGCAACCAGCCTGATACTAAAAACGCGACGGATTGATAATCTCAGACCAGAAAAGCTCCAGTTTTTTGAGCATGTTAATCGTATCTCTCAGAGATTGCTCATTAAAGCCCTTATCCTGCAACTGCATAATATTCTTTTCAAAAAGATGGTCAATCTTTTGGCATAAATCGAGGCCTTTTTCGGAAAGCCTCACTTTTACAGAGCGTTTATCATGCGCTGAACGCTCCTGAATGAGAAAATCACTTTCGACAAGTTTTTTAATATTATACGATACGTTGGAGCCCAGATAATAGCCACGATTGGTCAACTCCCCGATAGTCAGGGTCTCATCGCCAATATTTGTCAGGATGAGGGTTTGCACATTATTAATATCCTCTATCCCCAAAGCATCCAGTTCAGCTTTTATAACATCCAAAAAACGCCGGTGTAGCCGCTCTACCAGTAAGGTTAGGTTTACATATTCCTGTTTGGGTATCGTCATGCACTTTCTCCTGAGTAACTATATCACGTTATCGCTAAATATTCTTATGTGTCAATATCAAAGCATCCTTCCACGCATGAAACCATATTCGGAAACCGGTGCATAGCTTATGGCATTTGCTCTGAAATTGCTATAACTCTCATAAACTTTTTTAGCAAGCGCATCGCCCGCTTTTACTTCCGAAACCACCTCTTGAGATACTTGAAATAAGCGTTGCTGAACTGCATCCGGAAATTGTCGTATATCGACTTGATGGGTTTGTTTTAACTCGCGATACGATCGAACATTATTGAGTGTATATTGTGCGAGCATGATATCATTTTCCGTGGCACAAGCAATTTTTACAAGGCGTTGCATTTCCTTAGACAGACCGTCCCATTTTTCCCGATTAATCATCAGCTCTAACGTAGCACCTCCTTCATGAAAACCGGGACCGTAATAATAGTCGGACACTTTATGAAAGCCGAGGGCAAGATCATTCCACGGGCCCACCCATTCCAGCGCATCGATTAACCCTGACTGCATAGAAGTGTAAAGATCCTGCGGGGAAATAGTCTGCGCACTGGCACCCAGTTCGTTGACGACCTTGCCTGCAAGACCGGGCATGCGTATTTTTAAGCCCTGAAAATCTGATACCGTTTTTATTTCCTTTTTGTACCAGCCGCCCATTTGCGCACCCGTATTACCTGCCGGTAGCGCCTTAAGATTAAAGTCAGCATACACCTCATCCCAGAGCTTCTGACCGCCACCGAAGTAAAGCCAGGCATTCTGTTCCTGCGCCGTAAGCCCGCCGGGTACCGTACAAAAAAAGGCTGTGGCCGGATGTTTATTGAGCCAGTAATAGGGCGCACTATGCGCCATTTCCAGTGTACCTTGCGAAACGGCATCAAATACGCCCAACGGCGGTACCAGCTCACCGCCACCAAAGGGCTTAACAGTAACCCTGCCCTGGGTCAGGGCGGTAATTCGCTTGGCCAGACGTACGGCCCCCGTACCAAGGCCCGGCAGTACTTTCTGCCACGTCATCGCCATTTTCCACTCCTGCCTGCCAGATGCAATTGCGGGTTTTGGGAAGGCGGAAGAGGCGGCAAGCGCGCCTGTACCCAGTGAAGTGGCGAGTAATTTTCGCCGAGAAATCGTATGATGCTTTTTCATAGTGATGCCCTATAAATTATAATAGTAATGTGCGAAAATGGTGTAACCGATCCAGATAATTATGGCGAGAGGTATACCCGCCCAGATAAAATCTTTGAATTTGTGATGCCCCGGTCCCATTACCATCAGGTTGGTTTGGTATCCTATCGGCGTGATAAAAGAACAATTACACGCAAATACAACGGCGAAGATAAAAGCAAAGGGGTTAACGCCCAGCTCACTCGCCAGGTTTAGCGCGATAGGTGTAAAAATAACGGCCGCTGCATTATTGCTTAATACATTCGTAAGCACAGCCATCGTTAAAAAGAACAAGGATAATATGACTAAATTGGAGGCACCCTCCAGAGCTTCAATCATCATATGCGCAACGAAAGCAGCGCCCCCCGTGACCTGCAATGATGTTCCCAGTGCGATAGACGCTGCTATCATCAGCAATATCTTGAGATCAATAGCCCTCGCGGCCGCAGGCAGGCTGATGCAACCGAAAAGCAGAATTAAGGAAACTCCGATAAAAGACGAAATAACGATCGGCAAAATACCCAATGCAGCCAGCCCGACAACAACACCAAAAATTAAGGACGTAATAATCGCCTTGGAACCGGAATGTATTTCTTCCGTAGACCATTCCATTAATAGGAAATCGTTAGTCTCGTGTAGCGCAACAATGTCCTGCCGATCCCCCATTACCATTAATACATCACCGGCCGCGAGGCGAATCTCAGTCAATTTCGAACGGATCACCTTGGACTGACGTTCAATCCCCATAACAACGCAATTGTAACGCTGCCGAAAATTGCTTTGTTCGAGTGTTTTACCGATAATCTTGGATGAGGGTGAAACTACGATTTCCGCCAATATCGTATCGGCCATAAAATCACTGTCATCGTCCTCGTCTTCCAAATCATTATTCCATTTCGCCAAATGCCGCTCTATCGACTCACTGTTTTCGGAAATAAATTGCGTTAAATCCTTTTTGGCTGCAGACATCACGATAACATCCTGCGGTCGTAAGATAAGAGACTCATCAAAAGGCGGTAAAAAGGCATGTTCTCCCCGTTGCACCATCCGAATAGATAAGTCTTCAAATTTACTGAAGGTGGGCGAGGTAATTTTTTGACCGACCATCTCCGAGCTGTAATCAATCTCAAACTGCGCGACAAAATGCCGTGACTCATATTCTTCTCCAAAACTTTTCACCAAGGATGCGCGATCAGGCAAGAATTTCGGCAGAATGAAAATAACATATACGAAGCCTATAGCGGCCAGGAAAAGGCCGGGAACGGTAAAGTCAAAAAAGCCGAGAGGTTCATGCCCTAATTCAACCAGCACACCTGAAACCAACAGGTTGGTACTACTGCCGACTAACGTCGTCATACCGCCAAGAATTGAGGCGAATGAAAGCGGTATCATCACCTTACTCACCGATAATTTCATACTGCGTGCCAGAGCCGCCATGATAGGAATAAAAATCACGACAACCGGGGTATTATTAAGAATAGCACTGACGAACAGAACGAAAAGCAGTGTCGCCGCTAGCGCGATAATGGGCTGCTTACCCATAAAGTGAATAATATAATTACTTACCTCATTGAGCGCACCGGTTTGGACCACTGCCTGCCCGAGAACCAATAAGCACAGCACGGTCAGCAAGGCCGGATTGGCAAAACCCAGCAATAGCTTTTCCGTCGTGAGTAAAAGATCACCCTGCGAATTCTCTAAAGGAAAGAGGTGGAAGAAAGTAAGTAACGTCGCAATGATGAAGATGGAGGTGAGCTCCATCGGCATTTTATCATTTGCATACCCCACCATGGCGGCGGCAATCAGCACCAGTGAGAACCACATATGAATATCGGGTATAATTGCAATCATAAGAAAATTTGCCTAATTGACATCCTCACCCAATAGCTCATCGGCTTGTTCGGATTCAGGGTCTAAAAATACCCCTTCAGGTGCGACCTGTTTGTGATGAGGAAGCAAAGAGCCTTTTAATAAAATGATTTGAATCCGGTTATTAGACGGATGATGCGGCTGGCGCTTCCTAAGCAGCTCATTATCTGCTTTACCCACCATTTGATGCATGCGATCTAATTGAACTTCCTCATCGACAAGATAGCGACGTATTGCATGCGCACGCTCCGTGGAAAGCTCCCAGTTACTGTAATCCAGATTTTCGCTAACCGGTACTTGTGTAGCGTGACCGATAATTGATACATAATTAGGCAGGCTTTTCACAACAAGCGCGATCTTATCAAGGGCCGGTTTCAAAAATGCTGCTATCTCAGCTGTATCGCCAACAAACATCGATGCTTTTCGCGAATCTTTAATTTGGATTTCAAGCCCTTCGATCGTTTGGCGAACATCAATCATTTCTTCTAAGCCACTTTCGCTATCTATACCCTTGATGTAATCTTCCAGTTGATACATGGCCTCCGAAAAAGCCTGCGCCTCTTCTTCCGCGGCATTCTGCTCACTACTTTCGGTTGTCCCAGTTAGAATGACCACCTTTTCATCATCCGTTATTTCGGTTACCACTTCGACCTGCTCAGTTACCTTAACGATAGGCCCGGTTGGCACCCCGCCGAAGACAATTCCTTTATTCGTATTGATGTCTGCACCGATACCGTCTGAAATAGCAGCTTTTCCGCCGCGAAATCCAATGCCCATCTCCCCGGACACCCCAACAGTGGGGGCGAAATAATCTGCTAAACCTGCAAGTTGCTCCGCCTCCGTAGCATTAAGCAACCACATAAGCAAAAAGAAGGCCATCATGGCCGTAACAAAATCAGCATAAGCGACCTTCCAGGCACCACCATGGTGGCCATGACCCGCCTTTTTAACCTTTTTGATAACTATGTTATCGCCGTCTTTCGCCATTTTTACGCCCAGTGAGGTACATATTTACGCCATGCATGATGGCGCACTTCATTTTCATGTTTTTTATACTCGGGTTCAAACTGGCGAACCAGTTGCCAGAATGCTTTTGAATGATTCATATGGACGGTGTGGCATAATTCATGCACTAAAATGTAATGCACGAGTTCTTCAGGCAGGAAAAGTAATTTTTGATTTAATTGAATATTCCCGTTTGCGCTACAGCTTCCCCAGCGGCTTTCCTGATTACGAATACTCCCCTTGCCGTATGGTAAGTTGATAATCTGACTGACATCATCGAGCCATGACAACAATTCTGACTGCGCTTGTTGGCGGATCCATTTGCGTAAGCTTGCATAAATCGCGTCGGTATCATCCATCGGCGACGATATATAAAGCTCGTTTTTTACATTATCGGATATAACTCTTGTCCTTATCCCGGATGGCGTTTCGTTATAAAGTAGCCGCCATTCCTGAGCAATGGCAGGCAGTTGAATAAAGTCAGGCAATTCATAGGCTTGCTGCCTCGCGGCATCGATCTGTGAGGCATGACGCTTGAGCCAGTGCTGCTTTTGCTTGAGGATTCCGGGGATTTGCTTACGAGGAAACCCTGCAGGGGTCACAATAAGCAACCCTTTTCCGGCTTTAATACGAAGCGTAACATGCTTAGCACGCTTACTTTCTTTCACATAATAATCTGGTTCAGGAATCAGGTTCATAATGAAAAGATATACTTGCCATGGTAAAACCGCAAAAGATCAAATGAAGAGTTTTGGTACCGCATTAATGAATATCCCGCCTTATATCAAAAAAGCAAATGCTAAAACAGCCCTTGCTATTGCAGTGCTGCTTATAATCTGGATTTCGTTTGGCATGCTGTTTAGTAATGAGGTGGAAAACGATCCGGCTTTGCTAGACGCACCCCCTCAATCGGTTAGATTTGCCTCACTGAAAGCCGAACCTCATGTGAAAACCATCACACTTACCGGTGTAACCGATGAAGCCCGTCGTATTGACGTTCGCGCTGAAGTGACCGGTAAAATACTGAAGATTCCTGCTAAAGAAGGTTCGTTCGTTAAAAAAGGAGATGTCATTCTACAGATTGAACCGCGGGACTTAAAAGCTCGACTCAAGGAGGCGGAAGCTCTAGTTAAACAAAGACGTATTGAATACGATACGGCGACTAACCTCGCCCGTAGAGGCTTGGAAGCAAAGAATCGTCAGGCAGAAGCCGCAGCGCAGCTAGAAGAAGTCGAAGCGTTACGTATTTTGGCGCAGATTAATCTGGATAATGCAACGATTCGCGCGCCCTTCGACGGGGTTCTTGAGCGCGTCAACGTAGAAGTCGGCACCCTGGTCGGTCCCAATATACGCCAGCGGGAAGGTACAGATTCTGATGGCAGCACGATCGCGACGTTTATCGATGTCAATCCCATCAAAGTATTTGCTGAACTATCTGAGCGCTATATCCGGCAAGTGTCACAAGACCAGCAAGTCCATGTAGAATTACTGGACGGTGAGCGCTATACAGGAAAACTGAGTTATATCGCACATATGGCTCGTCCACAAACACGCACTTTTCAGTTGGAGGCGGATATTCCCAATCCTGATCAGGAGATTCGCTCAGGCGTAACGGCAACATTAATAGTACCTCTGGTAGAAACAACAGGCCATGCAATTCCAACTTCGGCGCTAGCCCTGAACAAGGAGGATATTACCGGCGTAAAATTTCTCGAAAATCTTCGTGAGGAGGATGGTGTGATATATGGTGAAGTACGTTTCACACCCGTAGATATTTTTGATTTTAGCGGAAATAAATTGGTTATTCGCGGTCTTCCAGATGTGCTGAATCTAATTACAGTTGGACATTCTTTCGTAACGGAGGGCGATACGGTTCGTGCCGTCCGGGAAGCGGTTCGTGGCGATTAGCATAATTGAAACTTCGGTACTGCGCGCGCGCGCATTTGCTCTGCTGCTTGTCATTATTCTGGTGAGCGGTTACCTATCCTACCGTACTATACCGCGTGAATCTTCGCCAGATATACAAATCCCGATTATATACATCAGTGTATCGCTTGAAGGAGTTTCTCCCGAAGATGCTGAGCGCCTTCTCATCCGGCCGCTTGAGACCGAACTAAGGAATCTTGATGGAATCAAAGACATGGAGTCACACGCCACGCTTGGCTTCGCCTCCGTAGTATTGACATTCGAGGCGGGATTTGATGACGATAAAGCGTTGCAGGATGTACGTGAAAAAGTGGACCTTGTGAAGCCGGAATTTCCTGTAGATGCGGATGAGCCAACCGTTAGTGAAGTGAATTTCAGCCTCTTTCCGGTAATCAATGTTGTGCTGACGGCTGACATTCCTGATCGTCAATTGTTACGAATTGCCCGCTCTTTGCGTGACGAACTGGAAGCCATTCCCTCCGTGTTAGAAGTGGATATTGCTGGTGAACGCGAGGAAACGATCGACATTGTTGCTGACCCCATGTTCGTTGAAAGCTATCAGATTACAGCGGATCTGATAGCGCAGGTGGAACGCAACAACCGTTTAATTGCCGCCGGAGCTATAGATGACCGACTGAGTAATTTTCAAATTAACTTACCCGGCTTGATTGAAACGTTACCACAGATCCTTGAGCTTCCCATCAAGGCAGAAGGGAATGCGATTGTAAGCCTGCAGGATATTGCAAGTGTGCAACGCGGTTTCAAGGATGCCACCAGCTTTGCTCGTGTTAATGGGCAATCTGCCCTCGTGCTTGAAGTAGTTAAGCGAAGCGGCGAAAACGTTATTGAAACGATTGATCAGGTCTATCAGGTAGTGCGTAAGGAACAAGAGCGCTGGCCGGACGGCATCTCCGTCTTTTTCTCACAGGATCAGTCTGAGCAAATTCTAGAAATGGTGAATGACCTCGAAAATAACGTGCTCCTTGCCATTTTATTAGTCATGATGGTTATCATTCTTTTTATAGGCCCAAAGTCATCACTGTTTATTGCACTGGCTATACCGGGCGCCCTGTTAACCGGGATACTCGCGCTTGCCCTGCTTGATCTTACTTTTAATATCGTAGTGCTTTTTAGTCTGATTCTTTCCATTGGGATGCTGGTAGATGCGTCCATCGTAGTGATTGAATATGCGAATCGGAAAGCGTTAGAGAAAGTACCTTTGTCGCAAGCCTACCTACTGGCTGCCAAACGCATGGCATGGCCGCTTATTTCATCGACAGTGACGACTTTAATGGTGTTCTTTCCGCTGCTATTCTGGCCGGGTATAGTGGGACAGTTCATGGTATTCATGCCCATTACCTTAATCGCCGTGCTATCGGGTTCACTATTGATGGCGCTCATTTTTATACCGGTTGTTGCTTCATCAAAGCAGTTAGGCGGCATGATTTTTTCATTATTTTTCGGTAGTGTTCTTTTTTTATTTTTGGCCAACTTCGCACCACATTTCATTGCCTTTACGGTTACCATCGTTGTTATTTTCCTGTTAAGGCGTCGTATTCAATCTATAGTGACCTCACCGGACACACCTACTGAATTTGCACTACAACAGCTACATGCTGTTGAGCAGGGTAAACTGCATAAGCTTTCCGGTGCAACACAGCGTTATCTGGACTTGTTAGAAGTCTGCCTTAGGCAGCCGTTGCGTATTATAATCGGAATTCTGGCCTCCGTTGTGCTGGTATATGGCTCCTACGGTGTATTTGGAAAGGGCGTTGAATTTTTTCCCGAAGTCGAGCCGGAAAATGCACAGGTTGTTGTGCGTGGACGCGGCAATATGTCCATCTATCAAAAGGACGCTATATTACAGGAGGTAGAGACGATTTTGACAGCATATGCTGACGAAGTTGTAATATTTTATGCCCGCTCCGGAAAGTTCGATACAGGAGGAAGCGAGCTGCCAAAAGATACCATTGGCGTTGTGCAACTTGAATTTGCTGACTGGAAAGTCAGGCGCAAGGCTACTGCCATCTTACAGGATATGCAGGAGCAGTTGAACGAGGTCGCCGGAGTCATAATCGAGACGCGGAAAGAGCGTGAGGGACCTGCACAGGGGCGACCGATATCGCTACAGGTTCGTTCCTATAGTCCGGAAGTGCTTGAAGCTGCTACTGAATACATACTCGAGGCGCTCAAAAATACCGGACTAGCAAAAGATATTAATAGTTCGATTCCGGCACCGGCCATTGAGTGGAAACTGGAAATAGACCGTGAACAGGCTGCGCGATTTGGTGTAAGCATCGAAGAGGCCGGTAATTATGTCAAGCTTATCAGTAATGGTCTGGTTGTAACAGACTATCGTCCGGAGGATAATGACGAAGAAGTTGACCTTGTGCTTCGCTATCCCAAAGAATATCGGAACTTAAAAGCGTTAGAACAGCTTCGTGTTGTTACGCCACGTGGAGGAGTTCCTTTAAGTAACATCATTAACAGTACCCCCCAGCAAAAGGTGGAGCGTATAGAGCGGGCGGACGGCATGCGTTACTTTAGCATCGAGGCGGACCCTGTAATTAAAGATGAAAAAGGCGATGAAGTTCTGGCTAGTACGGTGATAGAGCATGTAAAGGAGATTATTGAAACGGGCTATAAAGACGGCGAAATCGACCCTAGTGTAGTAATTGAGTTTAAGGGCGATGATGAAGACCAAAAGGAAGCACAGGACTTTCTAACTACTGCTTTCAGCCTTGCGCTCTTTGGCATGTTACTCATTATGGTGCTGCAGTTTAATAGCTTTTACTATGCGCTTATTATTATGAGCGCTGTCTTTTTATCTACTGGAGGCGTACTCCTCGGACTCATGGTGACCGGTGAACCATATGGTATCGTTATGAGCGGTGTTGGGATTATTGCACTTGCCGGTATTGTAGTAAACAATAACATCATTCTGATTGATACCTATATCCAACTACGCAAAGAAGCTGTACCCGTGAAAGATGCCGTGTTACAGGCCGCTGCCCTCCGTATGCGCCCTATTCTGCTAACTGCAGGCACTACAATTCTGGGCTTACTTCCTATGGTTTTCAAGCTAACGATCGATTTTATTCATCAGACAGCATATATAGGTGCGCCATCAACCCTTTGGTGGGTGCAGTTATCCACATCTATTGCAAGCGGGTTACTTTTTGCTACGATGCTTACTTTATTTTTCACCCCCGCACTGTTATTCATGCGGGACATTAAACGAGAAAAGGCCGCTTCATGACATCTGAGCTACCTGTATGGGATCTTTCAGACCTCTATTCTGATCCGGAGAGTCCTGAAATATTTGAAGATAGAGATCGGGCGAATGAGCTAGCAGATCGGTTAAGTGAAAAATACCGTGGCAAGGTAACACGCCTCAATAGCGAGCACCTCGTTGAGGCAATTGGTCTCTATGAAGAAATTGAAGAAATTCTGGGAAAGCTTAGTAGCTATTCCTACCTACTTTTCGCAGAAGATATGTCCAGTCCTGAACGTACAAAGTTTTATCAGGATATAAACGAAGCCTGCAACGATATATCGAGCAAAGTCTTATTTTTCATACTGGAAATCAATCAAATCAGCGATGCCAAGCTCGATCAGATGCTACAGCAGGAATCGCTATCTTACTATAAGCCCTGGATTCGCGACATACGCGTATTTCGTAATTATCAACTATCAGATGAATTGGAGCAGTTATTACACGAGAAGTCTGTTAGCGGGCGGCAAAGCTGGATTCGCCTGTTTGATGAAACGATGGCAAATTTACGGTTCCCTTATGATCAGCAGCAACTGACTGCAACTGAAATTATGAATAAACTGTCATCCGCAGATGCAGATGAACGGCAAAAAGCGGCTAAATCACTGGGTAATACACTAGGCGACCACATTAAATTATTTTCACTCATGACCAATGTATTGGCCAAAGATAAAGCGATTGAAGACCGTTGGCGCAAATATGACCATCCAATGGAATACCGGAACATCTCAAATTACATTGAGGATGAAGTCGTCTACGCATTGATAACAACAGTAAAGAACAATTATAATAACCTGTCACACCGCTATTACGCGTGGAAGGCAAAAGAATTAGGGTACAAAGATGCGATGCCTTATTGGGACCGCAATGCCCCTTTCAATGAAACCGAAAAAGCGATTCCCTATGAAGAGGCAGTCGATCTTATTTTAACAGCCTATGATGACTTCTCTCCTCTAATAAGGCAGTTGGGCGAGAAATTCTTTAATCATAGCTGGATCCATGCAAGACCAAAAGATGGTAAAGACTCCGGTGCATTTGCTCACCCAACCGTGCCGAGCGTACATCCTTACTTACTGGTAAACTATAATGGAAAAGCTCGTGATATTATGACACTCGCACATGAGCTTGGGCATGGTGTACACCAACTACTTGCTGCTGAACAAGGTGTATTGATGAGCGATACTCCGCTGACCTTAGCGGAAACTGCTTCAGTTTTCGGGGAGCAGTTAACGTTTCGGGCCCTGCTTAAACAAGAACAAAATGCAGATAAACGCAAATTCGTTCTGGCTAATAAAGTAGAGGATATGCTGAATACGGTAGTCCGCCAGATCGCTTTCTGTGATTATGAGCAACAGGTACATAAGGCGCGCCAGAAAGGGGAGCTCTCAGTCGATCAGTTATGTGATATTTGGTTGCAGGTGCAATCAGAAAGTTTGGGATCGGCAGTGCGGTTTGACTATGAATATCGTTTTTACTGGTCCTATATACCACATTTCATACACTCGCCTTTTTATGTCTACGCTTATGCATTTGGCGATTGCCTGGTCAACGCACTTTATGCCTGTTATCAGGAAGGTATGCCGGATTTCGAGGAGAAATACGTTGCCATGCTATCAGCCGGAGGAACCAAACGGCATAAAGAGCTTCTCGAACCTTTTGGGCTGGATGCCACTCAGCCGGATTTCTGGCAGAAAGGCCTTAATGTGATAGATGATATGATTACGGAGCTGCACTCTAGCTAACTGGCTGCAACCAGTGCGTTTACCCCCTCTTCTATCTCTCTTTCCTCATGCAATATACTATATACAATATTGCAAAGTGGTAAGGTTATACCAAGTGACTCCGCTAGCCTTGTTACGGAAAGTGAGGAGGCAACGCCCTCTGCTACGGAGTTTCTCCTATCCATAATATCTTGGATACTCGCCCCCTCCCCTAGCTCGTAGCCGAGGGACATGTTCCTCGAGTTTTGGCTAGAACAGGTAAGAATGAGATCCCCTACCCCGCACAACTGCATAAGAGTTTTCGGATCACCACCCTTAGCCTCGCATAATAAGGCCATTTCATTTAGACCTTGCGTAATAATAGCCGCCGTCGCATTTCTACCTAAACGCTTGCCGGCAGCAATTCCGCAAGCAATTGCGATAACGTTTTTTACAGCCCCGCCAATTTCCGTACCGATAATGTCGTTTGATAAATGCAGTTTAAAGGCCTCATGTTCCAATAAAGGCACAATCTTACGTTTTGCATAATCCAGATCGCTGCTGGCGAGTGTTACGGATGTGGGCAAGCCAAGCGCCACTTCACTTGCAAAGCTGGGGCCGGATAGTATGGAAAGAGAATTACCAAGAAGCGATTCAACCACTTCGCTCAGGAGTTTCAAAGAATCCGACTCTATACCTTTAGAACACAATATCAGCGGAATATGCTCTGGTAGCCCAAGATTTTTCAGTTGAGCAATCGTGCCACGAAGGTATTGACTGGGAACTACAAGAAAGAGCGCATCACTCTTAAAACATGCTTCAAGTTTCTCAGTCGCTTTTACGGTAGCGTTAATACGAATATTTGGCAGATAAATTTTATTCTCGTGCTTGCTATTGATAGAAGTCACCACTTCAGTTTCTCTGGCCCAGATTAATGTTTCCGCACCCGTACGGGCCGTCACTGTAGCCAATGCAGTCCCCCAAGCTCCACCACCTATGATACCTACCCTTCCCATTTACTTACTACCTCACTCACTTACTTAGCCCTCTTCAATCACCGTCACGATTAGTTTTGCAGCTAAGCATACAATAATTGGTGCGAGTAACAAGGCAAAGCCTATTAAGAATGCAAGACCCTTTTCATTTGAGCCAGTAGTGGAAGAAAAAATAATTACAGGAAGATAAAAAGGAAATAGCAGAATCATGGTAAGCATCGAAGCGCGCGTATTTAGCGCAGTAATAAGAGCAATCATAGCGTTTAGCAGACTAATAAATAGAAGGCTGGGTATAAGATTTACAAAACTGAACATGAAAGTATTTAGAAAAAAAAGAATTAAAAGATAATATAGCCAACTCGATAGAAAAAACGTAACCGCATGATACGCCCAATAAGCAAGAAAAACCGAAAAGGGGGAGCTTGGCACCATGATTAACTGGGTAAATTTTCCAGAACGTATATCATCATAGTATAACTCACGTAATAAACTGTTTGATATGATGATCACACCAAGCCAAAAGCATAGAAAGGTATTATCAGGCCCAATCTTTCCCGGTATAGCTGCTATAAACACCATCAACAGTAAGAATAGATTAAGCTGAATGAAGAACACCGGTTTAAGAAGTGTTGTACTTAGTTTATGCCTGAATATGGTGAATACGATCATGCTTCGTACTGAGATAAGTCGATTTCCCGACCAAAGGGAAGGTCTGCATCCTGATTATTGGAAATTATAACAGCCCCTTTCTGATCACAGCGAGTTGCAATCAAAGATAAAACCAGCTCCCTCCCCTCCTCATCAAGATAAGCAAAGGGTTCATCTAATATCCATACATTTTTTGGTGCAACTAGAAGCCTTGCATAGGCCAGACGTTTTTTCCAACCTTCAGATAAATAGTGAACCCGGTAATCGCGGAAAGGTGATAGCTGCATGTACTGTAGCGCAGCCTCTACCAATGCTTCTGTGCGGTATATACCTCCCCAATATTGTAACTGTTGCTTCACCGTATAAAACAACTCTAAACCGGGATTATGAGATATATAATGCAGGTTATTCCAGTATATCCTTCTATGTTCAGTAATATTCTTACCTAAAAAGGTGAGTTCACCGGATGCAGGAGCCTGAAGGGCTGAAAGGATAGTGAGCAGCGTAGTCTTACCTATGCCGTTTCGCCCCTTCAAAATGATGAGTTCATTTTCGCTACAAGAAAAGTCTACGCCTGAAAGCAAACACATATCATTCCGGACGCAGCTAATGTCATGACAATGCAACATAGCGCCATATCTACACTAGCTCGCCTCCATGTTCTATTGTTTTTATAAAACCCGCATGTCATACTGAAAGGACAATTGTTACAAGGAGCTAAGCATGGCAGATTCTTTTAATACCCAATCTGATTTGACCGTTAATGGGGAAGACTTTGTCTATTACGATTTAAATAAAGCGGCCGAAGCACTAGGGTTTGATCTAAAAAAACTGCCATATACACTTAAAATACTGCTGGAAAACCTGCTGCGTCACGAAGATGGTAATTCCGTTACGAAAGATGATATTAGGGCCATTGCTGATTGGTTAGTTAATAAAACCTCCAATAAAGAGATCGCCTACCGTCCTGCACGCGTTCTTATGCAGGATTTTACGGGTGTACCGGCTGTCGTGGATTTAGCAGCCATGCGGGATGCTGTAGCAAATCTTGGGGGTGACCCGTCTCGTATTAATCCACTCTCTCCGGTAGACTTGGTAATTGATCATTCTGTAATGGTAGATGCATTTGGTAACGAGCAGGCGTTTGAAACGAATGTTCAAAAAGAAATGCAACGAAATCAGGAACGTTACGAGTTTTTACGGTCCGGGCAGGTGATGTTTGACAATTTCCGGGTAGTCCCACCGGGCACCGGCATTTGCCATCAGGTCAATTTAGAGTATTTGGCCAAAGTTGTCTGGACTAAAGATATGGACGGCAAGGCCATAGCATATCCGGATACCCTTGTGGGTACCGATAGCCACACGACGATGATCAACGGTTTAGCCGTACTTGGCTGGGGCGTAGGGGGTATTGAGGCAGAAGCTGCTATGCTGGGTCAACCAATTTCCATGTTGATTCCTGAAGTGGTCGGCTTTGAGTTTACTGGTGAATTAGTCGAGGGAGCTACGGCGACCGATCTCGTGCTAACCGTTACGCATATGTTGCGAGAGCGTGGCGTAGTGGGTAAATTTGTAGAGTTCTTTGGTGATGGGCTTAGCGCTTTAAGTCTTGCTGACCGTGCAACTATATCCAATATGGCGCCTGAATATGGCGCGACCTGTGGTTTTTTCCCCATTGACGGTGAAACGATCAAATACCTGCAATTAACGGCCCGTGATATATCTACGATAGCATTAGTAGAGCGTTATGCAAAACAACAGGGGCTTTGGCGTGAAGAGGGAGAGCCAGCACCGCATTATACCGACAGCTTACAGCTTGATCTGAATACGGTGGAGCCGAGCATAGCAGGCCCTAAACGCCCGCAGGATCAAATCGTACTCAGAGAGGCAGCCAGGTCTTTCCATAAACTCGCAAACGATTATAAACTTGATGATAGTGATATGGAAAAATCCTTTGCGGTGAGAGGGAAGGATTATAAACTACCGCATGGCGCGGTCGTTATTGCAGCAATTACAAGCTGTACAAATACGTCCAATCCCAGTGTAATGATCGGAGCCGGACTTGTTGCGAAAAAGGCTTTAGAAAGAGGGCTTAAGGTAAAGCCGTGGGTTAAAACATCTCTTGCACCGGGGTCTAAAGTGGTAACCGAATATCTGGAATCCACTGATCTACAAGATGATTTGGATGCACTCGGCTTCAATTTAGTTGGCTATGGCTGCACGACCTGTATTGGTAACTCAGGGCCTCTGGAAGATGTTATTGAAACGGCAATCAAGGAGCAGGATATCCTTACGACTTCCGTCTTATCGGGCAATCGCAATTTTGAAGGGCGTGTTCATCAGCTAACCCGGGGCAATTACTTAATGTCTCCCCCACTCGTTGTAGCATATGCCTTGGCGGGAAATATGAAAGTGGATTTATTGAATGACCCACTCGGTCAGGATAATGATGGAAACGACGTATTTTTAAAAGATATTTGGCCGACCAACGCAGAAATAGCGCAGGAAGTTTTGCGTGCAGTTACGCCTGAAATGTTTAAGAGCAAATACGCTGATGTATTTGCCGGAACGAAGGAGTGGCAGGCTATCGAAGTTACGGATAGTAAGACCTACAATTGGAATGATAACAGCACTTATATACAGAACCCGCCTTACTTTGAAGCAATGTCAATGGAGTTGAAAGCGCCAAACGCGATTAAAGGTGCAAGAATTCTGGCTCTCCTCGGTGACTCGATTACAACTGATCATATTTCTCCTGCAGGCGCAATTGCATTGGTTAGCCCTGCGGCAGAGTATCTTAAATCTAACGGTGTAAGTGCTGCGGACTTTAACTCTTATGGTTCAAGACGTGGTAATCATGAAGTGATGATGCGTGGTACGTTTGCCAATATTCGCATTCGAAATGAGATGCTTAAAGATATCGAAGGCGGCTTCACAAAGTACTTACCTACTAATGAAGAAATGTCCATTTACGATGCGGCCATGCGCTACAAGAATGACCGTACTCCTTTGGTGGTAATTGGAGGGAAAGAATATGGAACAGGTTCTTCGAGGGATTGGGCCGCTAAAGGTACTAAATTATTAGGCGTTGAAGCGGTTATTGTCGAGAGTTTTGAGCGGATTCATCGCTCTAATCTGGTAGGCATGGGGGTGCTTCCACTTGTTTTTCCTGACGGGGTTAGCAGAAAAACCTTAAATTTGGATGGCAGTGAGATTATTTCCATAACGGGAATAGGCGAAGGGTTGAAACCTAAGATGGAATTAACATGCGGCATTACCTACTCTGATGGAACGGAAAAATCTATTCCGGTTATTTGCAGACTGGATACGCTAGACGAAGTAGATTACTTCAAGCATGGCGGTATTTTACATAAAGTTATTCGCTCTGTTGCAGCATAGCCAGAATATCATTTGTTACGGAAAGAACATTTCCGATGACAACTAAGCATGGCGGCTCAAACGGCAGTGCGTTAGTTTCTGCTAAAAAATCTTTAAGCCTGTAACGCCCCACTTTTTCTTTAGGCGTAGTACCCCATTCTACGATAAGTGCCGGAGTTGCTGTATCCAACCCATTCTCTTGTAATTGCCTGGCTATATACGTTATGTTAGCCAGCCCCATATAAATAACCAGAGTCGCCTCAGGATTAGCCAAATACTTCCAATCATGAACAGGGTTTTCTCTCTTTTGTTGATGGCCGGTAAAGAAGTATACGGAGGATGATAGCTTGCGATGCGTCAATGGAATGAAATGCTGAGCCGCCACACCAGCAGCAGCGCTAATTCCGGGCACCACTTCACAAGGCACATGATGATGTAATAAGTGAAGCACTTCCTCGCCGCCTCTGCCAAAAATAAACGGATCGCCGCCTTTCATTCTGACAACTTTTCGGCCTCTTTGGGCGTAGTCCACGAGGCATTGGTTTATCTCGTCTTGTGTCATCACGTGTTTTTTGCAAGATTTTCCAGCATAAACACGCTCTACCTCAGACGGAATTAGCTCCAAAATAGCGTCCGGAATTAACCGATCATAGATTACCACTTCAGCATATTCACGTATCAAGCGATACGCTTTGAGCGTTAGTAATTCCGGATCACCCGGGCCGACGCCAACTATATAGACGCGCTGATAACGTGTTGCCATAATATCAGGCAGCGTTAGATGCCCTGCTTACCGTTGCGATGTCAGTCTCTACCCAAGTAATATTACCATCAACCCGGTGGTATACGAGGTTAAGCTTATTCGTTTTTTTGTTCACAAACATCAGTGCCGGCAGACCTGCGAGATCCATGCGCATCACCGCATCACTCACCGTCAGTGATTCAATGGTCATATGCTTCTCTGCAATAATCAACGGGTTATCCTCTTCATCGGATACCTCTTGCCCGTCATTGGAAAGCACGTATTTAGTCGCTTCGATTAATTCTTCTTTAGCATTACCATTATGGTTTTTTAATTTACGTTTATAACGACGCAGTTGCTTTTCTATTCTGTCCGCAGCCTGATCAAACGCGGCATATACGTCGTCCGCCTTTCCCTGCCCTTTAATGATAGATTGATTACCCGTTCCCTCGTTGACGGTAATATCAGTACAAAACAAATGAGACTCTTTATGGAAAACAATGTGCGCTTCTATCGCACGTTCAAAATATTTAGTAACTTTTATTTGTAGCTCGTCTTCAGCATATTGTCGTAATGACTCGCCCACATTCATATTTTTACCGGACACGGTTACTTTCATAATCATTCTCCTGAGGTTTCTACCTATAACTATAAAGTTATCTTTTTACTGGTTCAATGCTTTATACGCTTAATTTTACGGCGCTCTGACGAAGATCCTATACGCATGGATTCACGGTATTTCGCAACGGTTCGGCGTGCTATATCAAGACCTTTTTTTTGTAAGGACTCCACTATTTTAGCATCCGATAAAATGGCATTGGGAGATTCATTATCGATAAGCTCTTTGATCATTTGCTTAACAGCTGTGCTGGCGATTCCATTATCAGAATCACTTTGTGGTATTGCTGAGGAAAAAAAGTACTTCAACTCGTGAATACCGCGTTCAGTTTCCATAAACTTGTTAGCGACTACACGGGCTACCGTACTCTCATGAATATCAAGTTTTTCTGCGATATCCTGAAGTCTAAGTGGCTTTAAGTAAAAAACCCCTTTATCTAAAAAGTCCTGCTGCCGCTCAACGATTTCACTCGCGACTGCTAGCAACGTTTCAGCGCGCTGATTTAACGAGCGCGTGAGCCAATTCGCAGACTGATATTGCTCTGTGAGATATTGCTTCTCATCTTTGGTATGAGCACCACGCTTTACCGATTGGTAGTAATTATTATTAATAAGAACTTTTGGTAAAAGCTCCGTATTCAGTTCTACCCGGTAACTATCGTCACCCTCTTTGATAACCATAACATCGCATTGTTTTATGGTAATAGAATCCGTGTTGTATCCTGCTGTAGGCTTTGGATTTAGTGCCCTTATTTCAGTGATTATGTCAAACACCTCTTGTTCAGTTGCATGGCAAAGGGCTGCAAGCTTCTTAGTATCCTGCTGTGCAACTAGATCAAGGTGATTTAGTACCGTTGCAATCATCGGATCATAATGGTTATGTTCTTCTAGCTGCAGTTGCATGCACTCCTTAATGTCGCAAGCAAAAACCCCGGTAGGGTCGAGGCACTTTAATTGGGCAATAATTCGCTCAAGATCTTCTGTACTACACCCTATTTTTTTGGCTACATGATGGTAATCTTGAGTAAAAAAGCCGCTTTCATTCAGCTGATCAACTAAGATATAAGCAATATGCTTATCGGTTTCAGATGTGAAATCTATATTTATTTGTTCGAGTAGATGTTCACGAAATAGATTTCCGGATTCGTCTACGGCATTATTGATTGCCCAATCGAAACTATATTTATCACTTGTAGTCGCATGTTCCGTAGGCCCTTCATTCTCAACCTCCCCTTCAGTGCGTCCTTCCTTATATTCTAATAAAGGGTTGGAAATAACCTGCTCATCAATAAAAGCAGCTAGTTCTGCAGCGGGAAGTTGCAGCAATTTTATGGATTGCTGCAATTGTGGCGTCATCGAAAGTGCTTGTCGTTGCTGAATTGTTTGCTGCTGTGAAGTCATACCCTACATACCCTTTAAAAAAGTATAAAGCATCATAGGGTTACAAACAAGAAGCGCTATAAACTAAAGCGCTCACCAAGATACACTTTGCGTACTTCTGGATTATTCACAATATCATCCGGTCTGCCTTCTGTTAACACCGAGCCGTCATGAATAATATAAGCACGGTCTACGATCCCCAGTGTTTCACGCACATTGTGATCTGTTATCAGCACACCGATACCACGATCTTTTAAGTGCGCCACCAGTTCACGAATATCAGAAACTGCTATAGGGTCGATCCCAGCAAGGGGTTCATCAAGTAAAATAAAGCTTGGAGATGCGGCCAGTGCCCGCGCTATCTCTAAACGTCGACGTTCCCCGCCTGATAAAGCTAATGACGGCACAGAACGCAAATGCGTAATAGAAAATTCTGCCAATAGTTCATCAAGACGTGCTTTCCTTTCTGCCGGGGTCTTTTCTTCGACCTCAAGAATAGCCATAATATTCTGTTCTACGGTAAGTCCACGAAAAATAGACGATTCTTGGGGTAAATAACCAATCCCTAACCTGGCTCGCTTATACATTGGCAAGGCCGTTATATTTGTGCCATTTAATGATACGATTCCATAATCCGGTGTGATAAGCCCCGTGATAATGTAAAAGGTCGTTGTTTTTCCGGCCCCATTTGGCCCCAGAAGTCCTATGGCTTCACCACGCCTGACATTAATCGACACATCACGAATAACCGGCTTCTTTCCGTAAGACTTACCGATATTATCAATTATAAGACCTTGCTGCTCTGTTACCAAATTAATAATATTATTGTTCGGATGTGCCATACTTATCTAATAGGTTAGTCGCTTCCTGCAATTCTGAAAGCGCTCTATCTTTCCATTGTTTGACATAAGCTTCACGCTGTTTTGTTCGTACGTTATGATCGCTTTGTTTCAAGCTGGCCTTGCCACTATTGATATTATATTGAAATTGAGAGCCAGTCATCTCCAGCCCATCCTGTTTCATATTCACGCTACCGTACAAATTGAGCAATTTAGAGGCTTTTTGATAAATCGCATAATCTCCACGGGCTTTTTTATCGTCAGCTGTAATTTCTATACGACCAAACGCTTCAATTTGATAGGGTTGCTGCTTTTGATCGAAAGTGATCAATAGCTGGTCTGCCAGCACTTCAACGTTTTGATAAAAAGCTTGAACATTTCCATAAAACAGCGCCTCTCGCGACTCCGGTTTAAGCATGAGGTGGTTCGACGTAATACTTAGGACGCCGGATGCTGTGGAGGCGAAACTGTAGCCCAGTGAAAGAAAAAAGAGAAAGAATCTACTCATGGCCCATAAACCGAACATTACCATGAAAGGCAATATAGGACGCATCGTTGCTGGACTGCATCGTATCGGCAGATAATTGATAATTGGCTCCTGAAATTTCTACAGGCTGGTTCGTATGAACCACCCTGTGAGTGGGTAATATGGTTAAGCGTTCAGCATGCATTTCGTAACCAGCATCATTATAAAAATATACTTCATTATACAATTCAAGGCGCTTGCTGCTTAAGTTATACTCACCTTTACCACTACTGCCGATATACCATTTTTGCTCATTCGTAATATCTGCTTTTGGATATAAAAGCGTAACGAGGTTTTCGTGCTCTTGTATCGCCTTGTCTGCCGTTATGGTAAAAGGGTTCCCTTGGCTGTCGACACCTAACATTTTTGGCTTAAGCATATGGGTTTCTTCGTCTTCCTCAGAACCATCTTTGAGTACCGATTTAGGTATGGGTTGACTGCCCTCCTGTAGCATTAAAGGCCAAATAATTAAGACGGCAAGCATGCACAGTGAAGAAAAAGTAAGTATGACCTTAGCTTTTTGTATACCACTTCGCATTACCCAATCCCCGCCCTGAGCAAGTCATGAATATGAATAACACCGCATAATTTATTTTGATCTACAACGCATAAACTAGTCACTGACCGCTCGTTCATTATCGCCAGCGCCTCTGAAGCATAATCGTCCGCAGAAACTGTTATAGGCGACTTTGTCATCACCTCCTGAGCGGTTAAATCAATTATGTTTTTCTTCATATGGCGACGTAAATCACCATCCGTAATAATACCACGGAGCTCATGGTTATCAGTCACTATGGCGCAGCCAAGGCTTTTATTAGTCATAATAATAATCACTTCACCTACCGGAGTCTCTAACGAAACAGTTGGCAACGCATCTCCAATTACCATAAGGTCCCTAACGCGAGTGAATTGCGATCCGAGCTTTCCTCCTGGATGAAATATATGAAAGTCTTGTTTCGTAAACCCTTTCAAACTTAGCAGGGTTATGGAAATGGCGTCGCCAAAGCCCAGCATCATCGTGGTCGATGTTGTTGGCGCGTTCACCGGCGACGCTTCTTCAATATTGGGTAAAACAAATGCAATATCAGCAGCGCGAACCAGCGTAGACTCCTTGCGGCGCACGATAGCAATCAACGTTATGCTGAAGCGCTTACAATAATCAATGATATCGGCAAGCTCTTTGGTTTCTCCAGAATTCGACAATAAAACAACGATGTCATCCTTCGAGATCATACCCAAATCACCATGGCTGGCTTCTGCTGGGTGTATAAAACTCGCCATGGTGCCAGTAGACGCCAGCGTTGCCGCAATTTTACGAGCAATGTGACCGCTTTTCCCCATTCCACTAACCATAATACGCCCCTTTGTATTTACCATTAGTTCAATCGCCTTGCTGTATTCCTCACGATCAAAAAGTGGTAAAAGTGCTTGCAGTCCTTCAGTTTCCGTATGGATGACTTGACGAGCTATGTTAGCGTAATCATTCCTCATAGTGTGTTATATGTTAACGGCGGAGTGACTGAAAATATCGTGGTCCTGCAACCCAAGAGCATCTAGTTCAATCCTCGTGGGTAAGAAGCGAAAGCAGGCGTCTGCGAGATCAAGTCGCTGCTCCCGATGTAACATCGCCTTTAATTTATCACGCAATCTATGTAGATATAAGACATCCGATGCGGCATACTCTTGTTGTTCAGGCGTTAAGGTATCACCTCCCCAGTCTGAACATTGTTGCTGTTTAGATATCTCAATAGACAATAGTTCTTTACATAAGTCTTTGAGCCCATGCCGATCCGTATAGGTCCGTACCAATTTACTTGCTATTTTGGTGCAGAAGACGTTATGAAAAGAAATATCCAGGTGCTGTTGTAGCGCTAGCATATCAAATCGTGCGTAGTGAAAAATCTTCTGGCGGCTCTCATCCTGTAACAGCGCCTTCACATTTGGCGAATCACCTTCCCGATTTGACTGAATCTGCACCAGATGCGCATCACCGCGACCATCAGATAGTTGAACGAGGCATAACCGATCACGTTGTGTTACCAGAAGCCCCATTGTTTCGGTATCAACGGCAAGGTCGCCATCAAGGGTTATCGAGTTGGGTAAATCCCCCTCATGAAAGTAAATGGCCATGACAAACACCCTTATTGGTGCCCAGAAGAGGACTTGAACCTCCACGGCCGCGAGGGCCACTAGCACCTGAAGCTAGCGCGTCTACCAATTCCGCCATCTGGGCACTGTAAAAAAATAAAATTCTTTACTTCATTTCTGCGAGGCATCTTTGTATAAACATTTCCAGCGCAAATCAACAGGAAACCGATGAAACCGAAAATTATTGCACTCTTTGGCGGCTCTGGCTTTTTAGGAAAATATGTCATTCATGAGCTCGTGAAGCAGGGTTATTATGTGAATGTGATTTCGCGCAATCCCTGGAAGGCTAGCAGCAATAAGGTGGTTGCCAGCCTGGGACAAATAACCTTTACGCAAGCCAACATCAAAGACGGCCAATCAATTAGGAACGCGATAAAAAATGCCGATATCGTCGTTAACCTCGTTGGCATTCTTTACGAAACACGGCACCAGCATTTTAGCGATATTCACGCGCGCGGCGCTGAGCGTATTGCACAAGCAGCAAAAAAATGTGGCATTGAACATATGATACAGCTCTCTGCCCTTGGCGTTGATAAAGCCACTACATCAAAATATGCACGCAGTAAATTAAATGGGGAGAAGGCGGTGCGTTCAGCTTTTCCCGGAGCCACACTGTTACGCCCCTCCGTTATCTTTGGACCCGAAGATAACTTTACCAATAAGTTCGCTGACATGGCGAGATTTAGCCCCTGCCTGCCGTTAATTGGCGGCGGTAATACTATGTTCCAGCCTATTTATGTAGGGGATGTGGCAAAGGCTATCGTCCGTATCATTGCAGAGCCCGACTTGCGAGGCAACAACTATGAGTTGGGTGGACCCGACCGTATGAGCTTTAAGGATATACTGCATTCTATAATGCAGATTACGCACCGAAAACGCTATCTCGTTACGCTACCTTTTCCTGTGGCGAAGCTTCTCGCAACTTTTTTACAGTTACTTCCCACCCCCCCCTTAACCCGGGATCAGGTGCGCCTGCTAAAGTATGATAATGTTGTTTCGAAAAAAGCACTTGGCACTGAAACGCTTGGCCTAAAACCTGAGTCCTTCCATACGATAGTGCCCTCCTATTTGGAAAGCTAATCATGCCACTTACGGCTGAGCAGAAACTGGCATCCAATCCTGATTTCAATGTATGGGTTACGGCAAATGCCGGTACCGGAAAAACCAAAGTCCTTACCGATCGTTATATTCGTCTGCTCCTGCAAGGTAATTCACCCGAATCTATTCTATGCGTCACCTTTACCAATGCTGCTGCAGGTGAGATGAAAGAGCGGGTTCTTAAAAACCTGCGCGAATGGAACAATATGGGAGACCCTGCACTCAGGCAACTACTGGCTTCAGATTATGAGATAACTTATGGGGCGGACGAATTACAATCCGTCAGACATCTTTATTACCTGCTTTTAGAAGATGTACAAAAACTCAACATTCTGACCATCCATAGTTTTTGCCATAAATTACTTACCCTTTTTAGTTCTGAAGCCGGACTCAGACCCGGTTTTTCTTTAATGAGTGATCTCGACAGAGAGGCATTACTCAACGAAAGCGCTGAAGTCGTTTGCCAACGTGCTCAAGACCGTAAAGAAGGGCCACTTTATCATGCATTAGTCACCTTATCGGAAAAGTATACATTAACCTATATCTTTTCCAAACTCTTACCACCTCTTGTCGAAAAAAAGAAAATTGGCACGAGTATCAATACACTCTTTCATGAAGAAACACAGCGATTTTCAGATGCCTTAAATTTGGTTATACGGAGCTTTAATAGTGCTTACGATACACTGAAACAACAATATAACCTGATAGATTTTGACGATCTTATTGTTAAAGCAGAAACACTATTAACAGACCGGGAAGCTTCCGGCTGGGTACGCTATAAATTAGATAAACGTATTGACCATGTGCTAGTAGATGAAGCGCAGGATACCAACCCTAGGCAATGGAAAATAATAGATGCGCTTATAGAAGATTTTTTTGCAGGTGAATCTGCCAGAAATACGAAGCGTACAATCTTTGTCGTGGGAGATGAGAAGCAATCTATTTATGGCTTTCAGGGCAGTAGACCTGATCTTTTTTCAGCGCAGCAGCAAAAAGTGTATACTAATTCCATAGCGAAGTTGAAGCACATCACACTACAAGATTCATTTCGTTCCGCTCAACCGATTATGGATATTGTAAATAGTATATGTACGCAAATTCGTTACGCGAATAATATGCATCGTACAGCCCGCTCTGACTTAAAAGGTGCGGTGGCAATGCTTCCCTTAATACCCGAGATCGAAAAGAGCTCTCCGCCCAGCAAGCCTGTCCGGTGGGAAATATTTACAGAATACCCAAAGCTAGACGATGCGCATGTTAAATTAGCGAAGCAAATAGCGTCGCTTATTGCGCATTGGCTCAATACCGGAAAATACCTTGAGTCACGGCAATCTACCATACGTCCTCAAGATATAATGATCCTTTTTAAAAAACGCGTAACCGGAGATGTTATGAAAAAGGTGGCTGGTGCGCTTCATCAGGAAGGAATTGCCACTATTGGAGCTGATAGAATAAAGCTAAGCGACCATATTTTGTTTAGTGACATTAAACGTCTGCTTATGTTTTTTCATAATCCAGATGACTGCTTTTCGTTGGCATGCGTCATAAAAAGTCCCGTACTGGGCTTAAGCGATGAGCATCTTGCCACGCTGCGCCTGCAACCGAATGAGACATTGTATGCTCAGTTAGCACATATAAAAGCCCCCCCTTATCAGGAGGCATACAAACTGCTTGAAAGGTGTATGGATGCTTACCACTCAGTACCTCCGCATCAACTAATTTACTACCTGTTTGAAACGTTGGGAATGAAACGAAGCTACCAGAAAAAGTTTGGAGCGGAAATAAATGAGCTGCTACTCTTACTGTATGAAAATATGCAGCAGACACCTGAATTAGTACATATAGACGCCCTCATTTCATATTTCGACAGTGATACCGAACTAAAGAAAGATCCAAACGCATCCGAAAACGCTGTACGTCTATCGACCATTCATAACGCAAAAGGTTTACAAGCGCCGATTATTATTCTGGCAGATGCTACTGATACTCAGCGAGACGTAGCGGAATCAATCTATTGGGAAGAAAACACCCCCCTTTTATTACATGATAAAGATAAAAAACAGGAGGCCTATCTAAAGCAAAAAGAAGCGAATAAAAATCGCGCATTAAAAGAGGAAGAGCGTTTACTTTATGTTGCCCTAACACGTGCTGAGGAGGAACTTTACATAGGGGGCATACAGAGAAAATCTGGTGATTTATATTGGTATGGCATGGTTGAAAAGGCACTCCAATCGCACGATGCTAAGCTCCAACATATGCCACCGTTTGATGAAGCTGTACTTATCCATACGGATAAAAACAAAACCAGTGTTGCTTCACCAGAATATGATGAAAGCGTCAAAAAGGTAGATATCCCTAAATATTTAACCTTACCCATCCAGAATGAGAAAGCGAGCATATCTGCTGAAACGAATAAAAATACGGCACACCCCAAACCAAATTTCAATGCAAAACTAGGGAGCTTTATTCATAAACTTTTAGAGCTTAACGGAAAGCGAGCAGGTAATTATGATATTCAAAAAGGTGTTCAATTACTCCATTCACGCTATTTTGATCAAAACACGCTCTCTGAGCAGGAACTTGTCAGTCAAGTAACTGCTTATCTATCCAATAGCACGTATCAAGCAATCCTGAAGCAAGATGGCGACCATAAATTTGAAGTAACACTATATGAAAAAGACGCCTGCGACCAATATAAATTATACCGTATTGACCACTTGATTTTTTCGAAAGACACGATAAAGATTATAGACTATAAAACAGGCAAGCCGTATGTTGATTGCGCTCTTCCGGAAGAAATATATAACCAGATGTATACCTATTATACACTTCTGCAGAAGCGTTTTAAGAATAAGAATATAGAGGTATATATATTTTGGCTACAAATTGGCCAATCCGTTAAGCTGGATTTTGAAGGTGAAGAGCTTGAAATAACAAGTTGAACTGTTATATGTAGTTTGGTTTAGCAATAAAGGAAAAGCAAATGGCGAAAAATACAACTGATACTAACTTCAAGCAGGATGTTCTGAATAATGATAAGCCAGTTCTTGTTGACTTTTGGGCGGAATGGTGTGGCCCATGCCGCCAGCTTTCCCCTATAGTCGATCAGATCGCAGACGAAAATGCGCAGATCGATGTGTATAAAGTCAATATTGATGAGAACCCGGAAACACCTGCTCAGCACGGCGTGCGAGGCATACCTACATTAATCTTATTTAAAGGCGGCAAGCCTGTAGCGACCAAAGTCGGTGCTGCTCCAAAATCCACGCTTAATGACTGGATTAATGAAAATCTAGGCTAACTATTACTTAGCCAACATTATTTTTTGATACGTTGATATCACATCAGCCAAGCTCGTTGTGTTTATTGTCATGGAACCGGGTTCGGAATGCTCAATTACGAGCATAATATCATCTTCATTATAAAACGAGCCGATAGCGCTTAAAAACTCTCGCAAACGTTTTGCATATCCTTCGGCATCAACGCCGGGTAATGCTAAGCTTTGCTGCTCAGCTTGAAGGGCAGCATACCGAGAATAAAGCGAGATAATCTCAGCAGTATGCGTTAAGTTTACGCGCAACACACCTGTAGGCAACATAACTCCGTAGCTTGTTAAACGTATATTACCATCTAACGCTACCTCAAAAAGATCGTTTTGAATGTTGATGTAATCTATGAGTAAAGTATGCATACTTTCTAAGGTAGATTCATTGAGCTTACGTAACACACTTAAGCTTCCAGAATAATTAAAACTTCCAATACGCTCGTAATAGGTTTGGAAATAATCAATGAATTGATCTCCACTTTCCTCAACAGTAAAGTTATCTAGCCCATCAGGGTTATGGATAACATCGCTCGCAGCAAATGTTATTTGTGTTTTCTGTAATTGTCCTTGATCATGCAGTATAAAACGACCTTTTATGGAAAGAGCGTCAGCTTTGGATATAATCTGCCCATTACTACCCACCAATACAATACTATCTGTTGTAAAGGAGCTGGAAAACAAAGACGCAAGCGACAACTCTGATGTTTGTTCCTTGAGGGGTTTCCTTAACGTAAGGTTGACAAGCGCGTTTTCGGATAGCCGAATTTCACTGCGTAAATTTTCGTGTCTTAAAAAGAGCGTATCAGGAAAATGAATCTGTATCGCATGCTCATTTTCAGAAAGCACCAAATGAATTGGATTTTCCGTAACTATTTCAGTACTTGTTCTGTCCAGAGGGTTCAATGTTAATTTCGCTCCCTCTAGAACAACGCTGTGTCTAAATGGAAAACCCGTAACGGATACTTCACCAGCTTTTAATAAAAATTTAGAGCTTACAATCTTATCTACCGCTTGGAGAAGGTTCTGCGTATGGATGGTTAGCTGATTCTCAATATGTTTCCACCACACCGCATAAACAAAGATTATGGTAACTAATAGGCCGAAAAATGTTAGCGTCTTTTTCATATTATCCAACCGATACGTTATTACTGGTTTCCGGTAACCGCAGACGAAGTCCGTTTAGATGATCATCAACCATTATCTGACACCCCAGACGTGACGTTCGTGTCAGGCCGAAAGCCAGATCAAGCATATCTTCTTCTTCTTCGCTCGGTTCGGGCAGCGCGTAAAAGGCCTGCTCGTCTTCTATTATAATATGACATGTTGAACACGCTAGCGAACCCTCGCATGCCCCCTCAATCGGGATATCATTTTTGTGCGCGACCTCTAAAATGGAAATTCCGTTAGGAGCGTCTATAGTTTTTTCCGTTCCATCAGGATATATAAAAATGATTTCAGTCATATGGCCTCTTACTATGTAGTTAGTTCAATCTAAGTTGCAGCGCCTTTAACTCGGATGTTGTGTGATTGGTACTTCTATATGATAATACTGGCTAAATCCTCTGTTCTCAAGCTGCTGATATGGTTTTCTTCAATGAACGGTCTCGCAATCGCTGTATCGTCGATTGCATAACGTCGATAGCTTTATCAATTTCTTCATCGGTGGTAAATCTTCCAATGCCAAAACGAATCGATGTATGAGACATTTCATCCTTTACACCCAAAGCATGTAGTACATGAGAGGGCTGCACTTGCGACGATGCGCATGCAGAACCTGTAGATACTGCTAGCTCACGAATTGCCATCAAGAGCGACTCTGACTGCACTCCCTCATAATTCACGTTAAGATTACCATAATAACGTTGTTCCAGCGATCCATTCACATTACTGCCCGGAATATCTACAACAATACCTTGCATAAGCTTTTTGTAGAGTCGTTTAGTACGCTCATACTCCTGTTGCATTTCATCGCTCGCTATTTTTGCAGCTTCGCCCAACCCTACGACTAAAGGTGTCGGTAGTGTTCCCGGTCGTAATCCCCGCTCCTGACCACCACCATGAAATAAAGGCTGCAAGCGAACGCGGGGCCTTCTTCGTACATATAACGCGCCCACTCCTTTAGGTGCATAAAATTTATGCCCGCTAATGCTAAGAAGATCTATATGCATCGCATCGACATCAAGCGGCATCTTTCCATATGCCTGAGCAGCATCCGTATGAAACAAGACATTATGTTTTCTGCAAATGCCACCAATTTCCAATAAAGGTTGAATCACGCCAATTTCATTATTGATTGCCATAATAGAAACAAGCAATGTGTCTGCTCTTATAGAGGTTTCCAGTAGCTCCAGATCGATTATACCCTCAGAATTAACTGGTAATATCGTTAATTCAAAACCATCACGCTCTAATTGCCTGCAGCTTTCCAGTACACAACTATGCTCGGTAGCAACAGTGACTATGTGACGCTTTCGCGATTTGTAAAAATGCGCGCATCCTTTAATGGCAAGGTTATTTGACTCCGTCGCACCGGATGTAAAAACTATCTCCTGCTTATGGGCGTTTATTAGCTGCGCTACGTGCTCTCGAGCAATTTCGACTGCCTCATCTGCACGCCAGCCGAAAGCATGCGTTCTGGAATGAGAGTTTCCATAGTGCTCAGTGAAGTAAGGTCGCATCGCTTCAACTACACGTGGGTCAGTAGGCGTTGTGGATTGATAATCCAAATAAATGACGGGAGATTTAGCCATTAGTCTGCAACGTACTTTGAGTAGCATTTTTCCTTAGAGGAGTTTGTGAAACCGAAGCATTTTGTGTCATTCCTTTCGTTTGCTGATGCAACGTTTTCCATACTTTTAGGAAAGCATCAATATCACTTTGCGTCGTCTCTTTTCCATAACTAAGCCTAATAACTTCTGTCGCATTTTCAGGAGTAAATCCCATTGCGAGCAATACATGTGAGGCTTCGACTTTCCCCGATGAACAGGCTGAACCAGAACTAACCGCTATGCCGTGTAAGTCAAAATGAATAAGTTGCGTATGATTTTTCACCCCTGGCATTCTGATAGCTAAAGTATTAGGGAGTTGATCACACTCGCCGCCAATCAAACTATCTGGATAATCTGCAAAATGTTGCCGAATATACCGCTTGTGACGATCACTTGTAAGTTCTAGATGATTGGCAGCGGCCTGAAAGCCTGCGATACCTGCTATATTTTCCGTTCCTGCCCGGCGATATTTTTCCTGCGCACCACCGAAAAACATAGGTTTAAGCGGAAGCCCTTTTTTAATGATTAAGGCGCCAATACCTTTAGGGCCGCCAATTTTATGAGCTGATAGGGTCGCTGCATCAACGCCTGTATCATCGAAACTCCAAGAGATTTTTCCATAAGCCTGCGTTGAATCCATATGTAAGAATGCTTTGTAAGCACGTGTTAACCTCAGAATAGCATCCACAGGCTGGATGATACCGGTTTCACTATTAGCCACCTGAATCGATACGAGCGCACCTTCACCCTGTTTTTGCAGCCAAGACTCTAACAGATCGAGTTTGATCATACCGTTGCGGTTTACGGGAATAATATAAGCGCCGCGCTTTTTTGCAGGCTCTAATATAGATAAATGCTCCACCGATGATGTGGCGATAGCACCATGACCTATACCGTGTAAGGCCAAATTATTCGCTTCCGTGCCCGAACTCGTAAACACCAAATCAGCATTGCCAGCCCCTGCAGAAGCTAGAATATCCTGCCTTGCCTGCCGAAGGAGGGCTTTCAGTTGCCTTCCATAACTATGCTGAGATGAAGGATTCCCTGTCATGCGAAGCGTTTCGCTGATGGCATCGATGACAACATCCAACACGGGCGCACTCGCATTATAGTCCAGATAGGTCATGCCGACACTTCCCAATTAGAGGATTCGGTGATCAGGTCGCTATTGTTATACAGCAGCTTTTGCTGTGATACATCAAGTAACGATATAGATGCTAAATAGTTGCCTATCAGCTGTTCAAGCCCTGCCCACAAATCATGCGTAACGCAACGACCGGCTTCTTTCGTACATCGCTTTTGCAGCCGATTACCGCATTGAGTCATTTGTACGGGTTCCTCAATTGCCATAATAATATCCGCAATGCTAATATCGGAAGGATGTCCTTTTAGTTTATAGCCACCGCCCGGCCCACGCACCGAATAGACAACGCCAGCTTTCCGCAACTTAGCAAATATCTGTTCGAGGTATGCAATGGTAATACCTTGACGTAATGCAATCTCGGATAAAGGAATCGGGGCAGATTGGTAGCGCGAAGCTAGATCGACCATAGCAGTCACCGCATAGCGCGCTTTAGCTGTTAACATCATGGCCGAGATCCTCCACGCTCATCTTTATGCACTTCCCAGTTATTAGCTGTTTGCTGCAACTCAGATTCTTTAGCCTCTATTTCATCTAGCCTTTTCTGCAAACGTTCTACCTGCCTATTGAGTTTCATTATCATGTCTTGCCTCGGATCTTTTTGCGCGGCTTTGACATCGCCATATGCGTCAAAGGGCATATCATCATAGTGTTTATGCTTGGCCACTTCACGTGCAGGAACACCTACTACGGTAGTATCCGCCTTGACATCCTTAACCACGACAGCATTAGAACCAATACGCGCGCCTGAACCGATTTTTATGGGTCCTAGAAGTTGCGCTCCGGATCCTATTACGACACCATCTTCTATCTGCGGGTGACGGACTCCGGGCTGAGCGGAGGTCCCGCCTAGTGTGACGCCATGATATAGCGTAACATAATCTCCTATTGTCGCCGTTTCACCAATCACTACACCCATTCCATGATCTATAAAAAAGCGATGCCCGATGGTAGCGCCAGGGTGAATTTCAATACCCGTGATAAATCGAGAAAATTGCGAAATAACTCGTGATACAAGCCTTAAAGGCAACCTGCTACGCCATAATCTATGCGCAATACGATGCAGGATCAGGGCATGAAAACCCGGATAGCAGAGTATAATTTCCAAACGTGATTTGGCAGCAGGATCACGATCGAAGAATGAATCAATTTCAGCAAAAAAACGCTTTAGCACGCATACACCTTTACAAACAGAAACTTACTTATTATATGATAATTGCTTTTAAAAATCGGGTATTATTTAACAGAAACGTATAATACCCTACTAAAATAGTCAAGTATATAGGTAAGATATGCCAGAGGTAATCATTAATGGCCCTGAGGGGCGTATAGAGGGGCGCTACCATCATAGCGAAGAGAAGAATGCACCGGTTGCTCTGGTGTTGCATCCGCACCCTAAGCATGGCGGAACCATGAATAATAAAGTGGTTTATAACTTGTTTCATACCTATGTGCGTAATGGCTTTTCTGTTTTACGTTTTAATTTCAGGGGCGTGGGTCGCTCAGAAGGTGAATTTGATAATGGTATTGGCGAACTCAGTGATGCCGCAACAGCACTAGACTGGTTACAGGCGGAAAATTCCAGTCCGTCTTCCTTTTGGATTGCCGGTTTTTCATTTGGCGCATGGCTTGCAATGCAACTTCTCATGCGCCGTCCTGAGCTGGAAAACTTTGTGGCTATCTCACCTCCTGCAAATATGTATGATTTTTCATTTTTGGCCCCCTGCCCTCGTGGTGGACTTATTGTACAAGGGGATCAGGACAGCATCGTATCCGAGGATGACGTATCCACTCTTGCCGAAAAGCTCAATAATCAGCGTAATATCTCGGTGGACTATCGCGTCATACCCAAAGCGGATCACTTCTTCCGAAATCATATGGGTGATCTCATCTCCCATGTAGACAACTATGTAAAGTCAAATTTCGATGAGATTACACGTCGTGGGATGGTTCGGCCGGACAAAAAACGCCGCCAGCCTGCGCAGGTGGACGAATCCCTGTAGTTTTCGGTGAGCTAATAGGCAACCCTAACATTGAACGTACGGCTAGATAGGCAAAGGCCTCAGCCTCCATGGCATCTCCATTGACTGGTTTGGCACTAATAGTTAAACTATCACATGAGGAAATATCACATCTAATGTGATGCTTTAACTGCAACAATAAATGCTTATTATGCCTCCCTCCTCCACATACAAAAATATGTTTTGGATGTTCTTCTATTTTTTCCATAGCACTTTTTACAGAATTAACAACAAAGAATAACTGTGTAGCGAGCGCATCAGGTAAGGCCATATCTCGAACATCGTTCAGCGTTTGGCTAAACTGCATATAATCAAGAGACTTTGGAGGTTCCTTTTTAAAAAACGAATGCTCTAACCAGCGATTCACTAGTTCCATTTTTGGCTTACCTGAAGCTGCAATCTCACCATCTTTGTCATAATCATAATCAGAGAAGGATTGCACCAACGTATTCATTAATGCATTTCCTGGACCGGTATCAAAAGCGATAATACGATCCCGTGAACCCGTAGTTAAGGCATCGCCTGAACTTTTATTTAATGTATCACTTGAGGTTTTAATGACTGTAACGTTAGCCACCCCTCCTATATTTAAGAAGGCCACCGGGTAATCCCTATCTTCTAACGCAGTATTTGCTAAAACGTCATGGTAGAATGGGACAAGTGGCGCCCCTTGACCCCCAGCCAACACATCGCCGCTACGAAAGTCATATACGACATCGCAGCCTGTGAGCTTTGCGAGATACATGCCATCACCCATCTGCTTAGTAAGCTTTTCATGCGGGGCATGAAATAAAGTATGGCCATGAAACCCAATAAGATCAATCTCAGCAAAAGCAATGGAGTGTTGCTGCAATAGTCTTTCTACGGTTTTAGCATGAAGCTCAGTTAATTCCTGCTCCACTTTAGCGTCGAAAATACGCTGATGTTTAAACTGCTCAATAGCCGTTTTTATCCGTTCTCTAAAGCTATTTTCATACGGATAGTAATAAAAACCAATCGGTTGAATAAATTGGCTACCATCGGTTTTAAGCAACGCGGCATCAATTCCGTCTAGTGATGTACCGCTCATGAGCCCAACGGCATTGTACAGCTTTTTTCGCATAGCAACCCTCTAGACCGCGCCAAAACGCTATGCTACATAACACTGGCGAGGTAAATAATGTATCAATCTTCCTTATTAAACACCTTACAGGAGTGTCAGTATATCGATAATTGTACTGATTTTGAAGGGCTTGACGCGCTGCTCTCAGAAAATACACCCGTTCCGGTCTATATCGGCTTTGATTGTACGGCACCTAGCCTACATGTAGGTAGTCTTATACAAATCATGGCGCTTAAGCACGTTCAGGAATCCGGCCATAAACCGATTATACTGATCGGTGGCGGCACTACACGCGTCGGCGATCCGAGCGGCAAAGACGAAAGTCGCAAACTGCTCGATGACGATATGATTCAGCATAACATGGATTCGTTAAAGCACGTTTTTTCTCACTACCTTGAATTTGAATCTGTATATAATGCCAAAACATCAAAAGCTTTTATGGTAAATAATGCGGATTGGTTACTTTCTTTATCATACATAGATTTTCTGAGGGAATATGGCCGCCATTTCTCAATCAATAAAATGCTCTCTTATGAAAGTGTGAAGAGCCGCTTAGAACGTGAGCAGCATCTGAGTTTCTTGGAATTTAACTACATGCTGCTTCAGGCCTATGACTTTATCGAACTGTACCGACGCTATAATTGTCGATTGCAACTGGGAGGTTCAGACCAGTGGGGTAATATCATTAATGGCATCGATTTGCATCATAAGTTAAGAGGAGAGCAGACCTTATATGGCCTGACCACACCACTCATCACCACCTCCGATGGCAAGAAGATGGGTAAAACGGCGCAGGGAGCAATATGGCTGGATGAAAGCCTGCTTTCCCCTTACGATTATTGGCAATTTTGGCGTAATACAACCGATGAAGACGTTGGGCGCTTCCTCCGACTTTTTACGGATTATAGCTTAGACGAAATTAAACAATATGAAGAACTTGAAGGGTCGAATATTAATCAGGCTAAAATAGCACTGGCTAATGCGACTACACGTCTTTTGCATGGTAAAGCAGCGGCTGATGCGGCTGAAAAAACGGCTATAGAAACCTTTGCAGAAGGTAAGGCATCCGATGGACTGCCCGAATATAAAGTTCTGAAAGACTCGTTAGCAAGCGGCATACCTGTCTTCAAATTGATGGTAGATGCACAGCTTGTAAAATCAGGAGGAGAAGCACGTCGACTGATTAAGGGCGGGGGGGCACGACTTGATGATGCGAAAATAACCAATGCTGAAGATCTTATGACATTAGAAGATTTTAGCGATAAGGATTACGTAAAATTATCTGCAGGAAAAAAACGTCACATACTTTTAAAGTTAACCGATTAAGCCTTAACGTCTACTGAACACCCTCACCCCAAATATTGCGCAAGAAGCCAGGCGTTAGCATCGAGAGTGGATTTACACTGATTTCAGGATCTTCAATATCGCCCGTAACTGTATAACGGGTTGCAATTACGCCTTCTCCTTTTTTACCAACAAGTAACTGACCAAGTAAAGGGATGCGCCCAAGCAAGCTATTTATCATATATGATGGAATAACGGCACCACTCAACTCTAGCTGTCTTGCCTTAAGATCTATATCCCCCTGTGTTGTAATACCCATAGACGCCCCTGATGCTTTCAGGTCATCTAGCGTGACAACTTTATTATGGTAAGTAAGATTGGACTTCAGGCTATTAAATGATACACCGCTAGATAACAATTCAAGAAAACCGGTTAGCGAAGCCAAATTCAGAATACGGGTTAGTATCGGCAGATCCTGTACTACAAAATCCTTCATAATAACACCACCTCTATAGATGTTATCACCGCGCCGTGTCAAAGATAGTTCTATAGCTCCTCCCCGTAAATTCTTACTGAAGTTTAGCGCACGCAATAAACTGCCTATATTACTAGAGACAAGTTCAATCTTACCATTATCCTCAGAGCTATAAGTTATCTTAAATGGGGTTTGCTCTGACTCTATTGCCGAAACCCTAATCTCAGCACAACTAGCGTAAGTGCATAAAATATTTGCCTGGACATTGTAGAGTGAACGTTTGCCAGAAAGAAAAAACTCATGAAGTTGCGCACTAACAACTACACCAAATTTATTATTTTCTGAAGAAACAGTTTTAGATACGAAATGGTTTACTAATAACGTTAATAAACCGGAGTTTAGCTTTGCCCCAGTCAATACGGTTTCATATTTGCTTCCATGCTGCTTTACGAGGAGGCTGAAGTCTGATAATGGCGAGCTATAACGTTTTATGGAAATTAACTGCACTTGATTGTCTGAAAACGTCAGCTCAGGTGCTTGTAAAGAAAACGCCTCACTATTTACCGTAATATCATGCAGGCGAACCTGACTCCCTGACTTTGTAATCGAAGCTTGGAAGGTAAGGGGCATTCCGGCTGCTTTTTGCCAACCGAGCATCTCGTGACGCATGAATAACTTCGTGCCGTCACCAGAAAGTGCGAACTGCCCTTCCCCATCTCGTTCAATCGTTGCGCTTATGCGACCTTCGGCTATAATCGGTAAATCTAAATATCCTAATAAAGATTCCAGCTGGTTTGTTTGAACTTTGATATCCTGCGGCGCGTCGGATAACACCGGAATCGAGAGTGTAAAACGCACTTGCTGGTCAGCATCAACTAATGTTGGCTCTATAATAATACGCTCGGACTCTCCTCTAACCTCTATGTTTCCGGTAACAAGTTTTCGACTCATTACGGAAGCCGGTGCTGAAAAACCTGTGATCGATAGGTCCGAATCAAAGTGGAATTCACGCCCCTGTTTGCGAGATAAATTAAGTGCAAACTGTAAATTACCGTCCACATTGCCCTTGGCCCCCTCAATACCTATAAACGGAATTTTAGAAGAATCATGTATTGCGAAAGGTAAGAAATGTTTTAACTTACCATCCAAATTGACCTTTACAAATAGTCGCGCCTTATCTCTATAAGGCGATATGGTGATACGTCCATTATTCAATTCTGAGGAATCAATCCTTGCCTGATTAACTAGTATCGTAAAATCCTCTCCGCTAAATAACATACGACCTGAGGCATCTGTGATTGGCGACCGGTCTTTTAGTGGCATTATGGATAAATTGGTGTAATCATACGCAATCTGTACTGCCTCTTTTTCAACCTTAACAGGCCCATCTGCCGCATGAGCAATATTTATATTACCTGTAATGTTAGATAGCTCCGCACGCTGAATATGTGATTTAATCCATGCTCTGGTTTTGGGAATTAAAGCTTTTGGCCACAGTAGAAGCACTTCGTCAAAAGCCAACCGGGATAACGCAAACTCTGCTTTTAGCGAAGCGGGTCTGGAGATATTGCGGGATGATTTTTCATAATAAAGGTCGATATATTCTTTTTCCGGAAATGCATGGTTATATAATGATAAGGTAATATGCGATAATGCTAAGTTGGGTAATAAATCTAGGCGCACCGCTCCGGATAGTGAAACGTTATGAAAAGATGGCAAGTCAGAGGCCGCAGGGTAAAATATTGATAATGCATCTATCGCAACATTGTGCAATCCTACGCTAGCGTTTAGTTCTCCGGATTGATTAATTATAACGTCAGCGCGAAGTTTATGATCTAAACCGGAGTCGTTTGCCGTCACATCTAATAGAATATAACTGCCAGTCTGCGTAAACTGCATTCGCACATCATTGAATAAAATAATGTCTGAAAGCGCATTATCAGTTGGTTTAACAATACGTTTTATATGCAGTCGTTTGAAAGGTAGAATTTTATTATTTTGATACCCTTGAAACATGGGTTCAAAAAGAACCTGCAAATCCGCTTCAGCAGCCGACGAATCTTTCATTCTTGCAATACTACCCAATACCTCAATGTTAATAGTGTCCAGTGTTACCTGTTCAAAGTACAACTTCTGTTCGAGCAATAAATAAGAAAAATCCAATGTAGCAGATAGATTATTGAAGCCAACCAGCTCACCTCCTTGCGCATCGAGGAATCGCATGTACTTGAAATGCAGCTGGAATCCGCCCTTCAGGCCCATCCACTCTATGGATAGCCCATTTAAATCTACTTTATGCTGTTCCGATACATACTGCAACTCCGATTCCACGAGTCCCTCTATCCAACTTAAGGAGCGCTCAGATTGCGTAAACCATATGCTAAGAAAGATTAGCGTTGTAAAGAACGCCACGAAAAACCAAAAGAATGTTCGTGTGGTATTTTTTAATATACGATAGCGTTTAGATGTCATAAATTAGCAGGCAAAATGGTATACAATACAAAACGGAGACTATTTCATGGAGAACGAAAAAAAACAACTGGATTCGAAACCCTTGTCCATTGGTGATTTCGGTCCGGACTTTACACTGGATTCGGAAGAGGGACCGCTTACATTATCCGATTACCGAGGTAAAAATGTAGTGCTGTACTTTTACCCAAAAGACAGTACACCAGGCTGCACCAAAGAGGCAGAAGGATTTAGTGCACGCAAGCAGGATTTCGAAGATATTGATACCGTTATCATTGGCGTATCAAAAGATACGGTAGATAGTCATAAAAAGTTTGCCGACAAGTACAATCTCTCCGTTACACTTGCATCGGATAATAATAGCACGGTTTGTGAAGCCTATGATTGCTGGGTAGAAAAGAATATGTACGGCAAGAAATATATGGGTATTCAGCGCGACACCTTTCTCATTGATGCCAAAGGGCAGATTCGAAAAATATGGCGCAAGGTAAAGGTTGATGGCCACGTCGAAGAAGTTTATGAACAAGCCAAAAAACTGAGTTAGCTATTCTGTGAACCCCCCCAAACTGCACTCCCCTCATCTTCTGAGCACTGAAGATTTGAGCTACGATGAAATTGCTTCGCTGTTTGATCGCGCTGAGCATTATATTACGGCAAACCGCCAGGGAAATAAAAAGAACGATACGCTCCGGGGTAAAACGCAAATTAACATCTTCTTTGAAAATTCTACACGGACACGTACTTCATTTGAGCTGGCGGGAAAACGACTTGGCGCCGATGTCATCAATATGCAGGTGGAACATTCTGCAGTCAAAAAAGGAGAAACACTTTTAGACACGGCCGCTACGCTAAACGCAATGCACCCTGACTTCATTTGCGTACGCCATCCGGAAAGCGGCGCAGTGCAGCTATTATCGCAAAAAATCAATGGCGCCGTCATAAATGCCGGAGATGGCTCGCATGAACATCCCACACAGGCTTTACTGGATGCGCTAACTATTTATCGCAAATTTAAGACGTTGCATAATGACGATGATTTAGAGCACCTCTTTCTACATAAAACCATCGCCATATGCGGTGATATTTTACATAGTCGGGTAGCTCGTTCTAATGTTTATTTGCTGAAAACGCTGGGAGCTAAGGTGCGTTTGATTGCTCCGCCGACTTTATTACCTGTGCAATGTGATTTGTTAGGTGCGGATCTATTCCATTCCTTGCAGGAAGGTGTAAAAGATGCGGATGTGGTTATGATGCTTCGCATTCAGAAAGAACGCATGTCCAGCTGCTACTTTCCTTCAGAGCGAGAGTATTTCCACCTCTATGGCCTGGATTATGAAAAGCTTGCATTGGCAAAAGAACATGCTTTTATTATGCATCCCGGTCCGGTAAACCGGGGCCTTGAAATCGATACTGACCTGGCCGATGATATTCAGAAAAGCGTAATTCTTGAGCAGGTTGAAAACGGTGTCGCCATTCGTCAGGCCGTACTGGAGATGCTGTCTACACAAAATCAGGTATAACTGGCCTTGCACTACTATTTACGCTATAATTTCGCGCAATGGATAAACAGGATGAATTATGAATCAGATATGGAAGCTTCCCGAGCATAACAATCATAGGGACGTCGTACTTTATAAAAACGCCCGGATTATCGACCCGGAAAGCCGCTATGATGAGGGTGGCAATTTACTAACCATCGGAGATAAAATAGAAGCGTTTGGTCCTAGCGTCACGGAAGATGAGGCACCTAAAGGCGCAAAAATCATAGAGTGTCAGGGCCACGTCCTATGTCCAGGGCTGATTGATATACAAGTGCATTTTCGAGAGCCGGGGCAGGAGCATAAGGAAACATTGCACACGGGCAGCAAGTCCGCAGCAGCCGGGGGCATTACGATGGCGGTTTGTCAGCCTAACACCTCACCCGTTCTGGACGATATATCATCACTGGAATTTTTGAAAAACCGAGCCCGAGAAACATCCTTTATACATATCCGCGCCTATGCCTGTATTTCAAAGGGCATGAACGGTGATGCGCTATCCGAGATGGGCTTACTCAAAGAGACGGGTATTGTGGTCGGCTTCACCGATGACGGTTTGCCGGTGATGAACAGCCTGCTGATGCGAAGGGCACTCGAATATGCGAGTATGCTCGATTTACCGATAGCGCAGCACGCGGAAGATTTGCAATTGACGGATGGTGGCTGCATCAACGAAGGTGCCGTTTCTACCAAACTCGGTGTGAAGGGCATTCCAAATGCCTCAGAATCCGTGATCGTCGAACGCGATATTCAGTTGCTGGAAATAACAGGTGGACACTATCACGTGTTGCATGTGTCCACCCGGCAGGCCGTGGAAGCCATCCGCCGCGCCCGCGCCCGGGGCCTGAATGTAACGGGTGAAGCGGCTCCGCACCATTTCACCCTGACAGATGAAGCAGTGCTCGATTATAAAACCTTTGCCAAAATGAATCCGCCATTGCGGTCTGAGGAGGACCGTCAGGCGATTATTGAAGGCCTTAAAGATGGAACATTAACAGCAATTGCCACGGATCATGCGCCGCATGATATGGAAAGTAAGCGGCTGCCGCTTGCTAATGCCGCATTCGGGATAGTGGGCGTGGAAACCATGCTGCCACTCAGTCTCAAACTGGTCGAAGACGGTCATCTTACCCTGACCGATATGCTCGGCAAGATGACTTATCAAGCTGCTGATATCATTCGTGAGAACAATAGAGGTCGCATTCGGGAAGGCGCCTATGCCGATCTGACCTTGATAGACCTTGATCACGCGTGGGAAATTGATCCCGATACTTTTGCCAGCAAATCCCATAATTCGCCGTTTAAAGGTACTAAGGTTAAAGGCCGTGCCGTGCGCACCGTAGTAGCGGGGGAAACCGTTTACGAGCTTGAATAGCGCTCCTTTGCATAAAAAGGCGAGGAATGCGTCACGTTTTTAACACAAGAATCGCGCGTCTGATAAAAAGACTCAGGTAGTGCTTGCAAGCCGTGCATCGCTTGGTTAATTATAGGGGTTAGTAGGGGGCATGCATGCGCATCGTTATTGTCAGTTTCATTTTATTATACGGAGTCTTTTCGGCTTCAGCGTTTGCAATGTCTTTGGATGACGCGCTCGCCCATGCCTACCGTTTTAATCCCGAACTCAAAGCCGAGCGAGCGAATCTAGAAGCCGTTTTCGAGCAGCACCCGCAAGCGCTGGCTGGCTTTTTGCCCCAGGGAAGCGCAGTCTATGAACGGCAATGGACGGACGAATCCTTCGGTAACGAGCCGGAAGATAGTTTCCAGGGAAACGAGCGTCGCCTGAATGTCTCGCAACCCCTGTTTAGCGGCGGAGGTAACTGGGCCGCTATCAAACGCGCGCAGCAGCAGGTTGAAGCCGGGATTCAGGATTATATCGCTGCAGAGCAGCTGGTTCTTAATAATGCTGTGATCGCCTATGTGGATGTCATACGGACCCGGCGGGTGGAAGCATTAAGCGATAATAATAGAAATGTCCTGCAGGAGCAGCTCGACGCGACGGAAAGTAGATTTGAGCTCGGCGAAACGACGCGCACCGATGTAGCGCAAGCCAAATCAAGGCTCGCGCGCGCGCAATCGGATTTTATCACCGCCGAAGGTGAACGCATCGCAGCGGAATCTGAGTTTCAGCGTATTTTCCTGATGCAACCGCCGGATGCTATGGAGCTGCCGGACAAATTGCCTGATCTTCCGGAAAACCTTGATACCGCGCTCCGTATTGCAGAAAAGCAAAACCCCAACCTGCTCGCAGCTTATTATAATGTTAAAGCCAGCAAATTTACAGTGCAGGAGCGTATCGCTCCTATTCTGCCAAGCGCAGATCTCGTTGGCTCGGTTATCCGCCGCGACGGGGTTAGCCGTATTTTCGGCGGAGATTTTGAGAGCGAGCAATTGACGCTGAATGTCACCATCCCGCTATATCAGGGGGGCAGAAATTATTCTCGTGTTCGGCAAGCCAAGCGGCAAGCCAATAACGCGCGCTGGACCATGGAGGATATTCAGCTGCGTATTAAGGACAACGTTACGGAAAGCTGGCAGCAGATTATGACAGCAACAGCCGATTTAGATGCCAATCTGGCCAATGTGAAAGCCGCTAGTATTGCGCTCGATGGAGTAAAACAGGAAAATGAAATCGGCTCACGTACGACGCTGGATGTATTGGATGCGGAACAGGAATTATTTATCGCCAATGTGGACCTGGTTACGGCAAAGCGTAATCGTATTGTGGCTATGTATAATTTACTTGCTTCCATGGGCGAGTTAACGGCAGAAGATATGGGGCTTAACGTTGAGTATTACAATCCGGAAAAGCAGTATCAGGATGTCAAATATCAGGTAGTAGGCTTCTAAACCAGAGGGGGTTCATGCGTGGCTGAAAAAGAAGAGGGTAAAGCAGAAGAATCAATGGAGGAAATTCTCCATTCGATTCGTGATATTATCGCTGAAGAAGATGATGATCTCCCACCAGCGGAAACCGCGGAAGAGCAGCCTGAGAATCAGGATGCAGAAGAAGAAGTCCTTGAGCTTACCGATGTCGTAGAGGATACACAGGATGAATCCGGCGATGTGCTCGCCGATATAGATGCCGCGCTCGGCACTGAGGACGACGAACCCAGTCCGGAAGAAGCCGCTATATCTGAGCCTGTCCCTGAATCTGAAGAGGAAAAGGCTGATACGGAAGCGGTGCAGGAAGCCGTGGAAGAGGTGCATGAGGAGATGGACTCGCTAGAAAAAGCAGTCGAAGACATACAAGAAAATCAGGAGCCTATTCAGGAAACAGTCGATGAATCAGAGTCTAAAGAAAGTCTTGTTTCAACAGACACTGCTATTGCCACTTCATCTACCCTTCAGCAATTAATCAACAGCATCCCGAAACCCGCTTCAGACGCGCCGCAATTCCGCGGCGGCCATACGATTGAGGATCTTACCATCGAAGCCCTAAAGCCGATGCTGAAAGAATGGCTCGATGATAATCTGCAGGTCGTAGTTGAAGACTTACTTCAGAAAGAAATTAGAAAACTTATTCCTAAGGATTAAATGAAGCGTGTGTATTTAGGGCTAGGCAGCAATTGCGAACCGCGCTTACAGCGTCTGCGCTTCGGGTTAGAGCAGTTGCGCGATATTATGGACATTACCGAGATCTCGCCGCTTTATGAGTCGCCTGCTATGTTACCGGAGAATGCGCCTGACTCGTGGGATCAACCTTTTTACAATGGCGTAGTTGCCGGTTTGACCGGGCTGGCGCCGAACGATCTCTTGGAAAAGTGCCAGCAGATCGAGCAGCAGGCCGGACGTGCGGAGGAACATCAAAAATGGTCCCCGCGCGAATTGGATATTGATATTCTGGATATGGAATATACAGGCAAGCTGCCGGAGGGGCTGAACATCCCCCACCCCGGTATTACGGAAAGAGCGTTCGTCTTCCTTCCTTTTCATGATATCGCACCTGATCATATACTTCAAACGCGGTCAGTAGGGCCTATTGCTTTGCGTGAACTCGTTGCCAGCACCGAATCACGCAATGGAATTTCCGTGCACGCGTTGCCGTATCAACTCGATTGAGCGTATATGACTTCACTTGTAGGCATACTGAATATCACACCGGACTCCTTCTCTGATGGCGGTATCCATAACTCGGAACCCGGCTGGGACAGTTTTTTTCAGGAAGCAAAACGGTGCAATATCTCTGTCATTGATATCGGTGCGGAGTCCACCCGGCCCGAAGCTACCCCGCTAACACCACAGGAGGAGTGGTCACGCTTAGAGCCTTTCTTTGACTATCTTATAGACAGGCATCACAGATTTACCATAAGTCTAGATACACGCCACGCCGAGACGGCGGAGCGCGCATGCAAGACCGGGCTGGTCTCCTGGATTAACGACGTATCCGGACTGCAGGATTCGGATATGTGTGAGGTGCTGGCTGCCTATGAAGTGCATTATGTGCTCATGCACTCGCTCACCGTACCCGCGGACCCCAAAACAGTTATGAGTAATGATCAGGATGTTATTCGTGAGATACGAAACTGGTGCGTAAAGAAAATAGCGGCGCTGGTAAAAGCCGGTGTGCCGCACCAAAACTTATTGTTCGACCCGGGTATCGGCTTTGGTAAAACGGGAGAACAATCCTTGGTAATCCTGAAGCAAATCCATCAATTTAAACAATTGGGCCTTCCCTTGTTAGTGGGCCATTCCCGCAAATCCTTTTTTAACTTCTTCAGTGAGCGTCCGGCATCAGAGCGTGACCTTGAAACCGTGTTAGCGTCCTACTGGCTCGCCACTCATCGCGTCGACTACCTGAGAGTCCATAATCTAGACTATCATGCACGATTACTATCCCTCCATCATTATTTACATAATGCATGATTCGCACCACTTCATGCAACGCGCGCTTACGCTGGCAAAGCAGGCAGCACGTATCGGAGAAGTTCCTGTCGGTGCAGTTATAGTAGATACGAGGCATGCCACCATCATCTCTTCATTCCATAACATGGTTGAGGCGCGTGGTGATGCCACAGCTCATGCCGAATTGCTAGCTATTCAGGATGCCATGCAGCATTATCCCGGTAATACGAGGCTGGAACACTGCGATCTGTACGTCACGTTAGAGCCCTGCCCGATGTGCGCGCAGGCTATCAGCTTCGCCCGCATCCGACGTCTTTATTTTGCGGCTTATGATACGAAAGGCGGTGCAGTGGTGAATGGCCCCAAACTTTATGAACACCTTTCCTGTTTCCATAAACCTGAAATTGTGGCCGGTGTTATGGAAGAAAAAGCTCAGCAATTATTACAAAATTTTTTCCGTGAAAAGCGCAGCTAGCGTCTTTTGGCACTAAGCATTTTTCTTGAGTGATTTTACTTTTTTCTCGAGTGCATTCACAAAATAGTCAAACCCCTTACGCGAGATCAGACCACCAAAATCCGAGCTTTGCTTCGCGAGCAGACTGATACCTTCCGCTTTGATGTCTACGATTTTGAAATCATCACCATTCTTGATCAGCATATAATCAATACGCACACGCGGCTCATTATCTGCCGGTTTGAAGGTCGTAATCACGTTATATTCGCCCTCCGCTATTTTATTGACCCGGTCTATCGACACACCGCCACCATTATATTCTTTAAAGCGCGGCACGTAAGTTAAACGGAGATATTCATGATAGAGGCTTTTGAACCTAGACAGCGAATCCGCATTCGCCTGATGCTTATAGCGTCCGATGACTTTCTCACTCATCCAGCGGGTGCCGACATGCTGATTAAACAGCACTTCCAGCTTATCAGTTTTTTGTTGCTCGGAAAGACTGTCATCGGTAATCACATTGAGTATATCGCCGCGCATATTCTCAACAAATGCAGAGGCTTGCTTCTCGTTTGCAGCGGCGTCAAGCGGTGCATACCAAAACAGGCAAAACAGTAAGCACAGAATTAAACGTATGAACATAGCTAAAACTCACTCGCTTCTATCGCTTCTTTCACCTCCTGAATACGCATCTGCTGATACAGGCTGCGATAGGAGGCATAAGGATCGAGAGAGGTTTCCTCGATTTCGTCAGTAATGTCAAGCAGGCTTTCGCGTTGGTCGACCGCTTCGACCGTGCGCATACCTATAACGGCCGCACCGGTCAGATAATTAAAAGGGTTGGTGACTGCGTCAAAAATCAACCCGACCGTATCCCGTGGGTTATTAGGCCCGAGAAGCGGTAATACAGTATAAGGCTGGTTGCCGACCCCATAGCGCCCGAGTGTCTGTCCGAAATCACGCTCAATCGGCATAAGGCCGGCTTCACTCGCCACATCAAACAGCCCCGCAATCCCGAACGTAGAGTTAATTACGAAACGCCAGAAGGCTGTGAAGGTGCCTTCTATATCACCCTGCAGGGCGGAATTAATAAAGTAGTTAGGTGCCGAAATCGTATCTACAAAGCTACTTACACGTTCACGCCCCCAGCGAGGTAGGGCATTGCGGTAACCACGCGCGACCGGCGCGAGAACCGCATCATCCACCACACTATTAAACTGGTGCATCCCACGGTTCAAAGGCTCAATAGGATCTTTGTCATAGGATTTTTCTTCTGCACTGACCACAACCTCAGGTACCGTTACAGGCTCCTGTGCAACGGCATCGCTATTCAAAAAACATAACAACGCTAAGAATGCCGCCAGATAAGGGCGATTATAATTTTTCATAACTCTCTCCAAACTCTTAGCTTATATGATAGCTACTCTACCCAGCATTATTAATTTCTCATCATTGCGGGGTTACAAATATTACAGTAAAACCCTTTGCCATGACAAATTTGTCACGGCTTATGATCCCGTGCAACCAGCTGCATATATATAGCAGTCTGATAGAAAGACAATGTGAAATCATCGCTATAGGATAATCTGCATGTTACAAAAAACCATCGCCAAGCTGGAAGATTTTATTACTCTACCGCCGCCGAAAGTATCGTTTGAGTTTTTCCCCCCTAAGACGGAAAAAATGGAAGCGATGCTCTGGGAAACGGTTGCCGCACTTGAGCCGTTTCAGCCCGAATATGTCTCCGTTACCTACGGTGCAGGGGGCAGCACACGCACTAAAACGCACCAGACCGTCAAACGCATCAAGGAGGAAACCTCCCTCAAACCAACTGTACATTTAACATGCGTTTCCGCGTCAAAAGATGAGGTCAATCGCATTGCGCGGGAATATCTTGATATGGGTGTAAATCATATTCTTGCACTCAGGGGCGACCCGCCCGGCGGCATGGAGCACTATGTGCCGCACCCTGACGGCTACCAATATGCGGTCGACATGGTAAACGGGCTCAAAGCGCTGGGTGACTTTGAGATCAGCGTTGCGGCCTTTCCTGAAAAACATCCGGAATCGAAAACCGAAGCCGAGGACTTGCAGCGCTTGAAAGAAAAGCTTGATGCAGGCGCCAAGGAAGCAGTTACACAATATTTCTTCGACACGGACGTCTTTCTGCGTTTTCTGGATAAAGCCCGCGCTATCGGTATCGATAAACCCATCGTACCAGGCATTTTAATCATTTCCAACTTTGAACAAATGGTAAAATTTAGTGAGATGTGTGGAGCGACTGTGCCGAAATGGATTTACGACCTGCTGGAGGGGCTTGATGCTTATCCCGAGCGTCGCGATATGCTCTCCGCGGTGATCGCCGCAGAACAATGCCGGATGCTTCGCGAAGCAGGTATCGACGAATTCCATTTCTACACGTTAAACCGCGCCCACATCACGGCTTCGGTATGCCATATGCTGGGCATTCAGCCGAAAGGATAAACCATGGACCTGCCCGATCAGCCATCCCCGCAAAAGCCATCGACGCAGGAGCGCTATTCCTGCGATATTGAGTATGAAATCAAAGGTCATGATATCCAGATGGTGGAGGTGATTCTTGACCCGGAAGAGTCCGTCATCGGAGAAAACGGCGCTATGATCTACTTTGATGCAGGCGTACAGATGAATACGCAGATCAGCGATGGCGGCAAGAATTCAGGCATTGTCGGATCCGTACTGGGAGCGGCAAAACGGAAAATGACCGGTGAAGGCATGTTTATCGGCTATTTCACCAATAAAGGTCGCGAAAAAGCAAAGGTGGGGTTTTCCTCTCCCTATCCTGGCATGATCATCCCGATCGACCTGTCGTACCATAGCGGACATATTTACTGCCAGAAAGGCTCCTTTCTATGCGGGGCACGCGGTGTTTCGGTCAGCATCGGTATCACGAAACGCGTTGGCGCCGGTGTCTTTGGCGGCGAAGGCTTTATCCTGCAAAGCGTCAAAGGCGATGGTATAGCCTTTATTCATGCAGGGGGTACTATTGTTGAGCGGACGCTACAGCCCGGCGAAAAGCTCTATGTTGATACGGGCAGCATCGTCGGCTTTGAAAGCACGGTAAAATTTGACATTAAGGTACTTCGCGGATTTAAAAACATCTTCTTCGGCAATGAGAACCTATTCCTCTCCACGCTGGAAGGTCCTGGTAAAGTCTGGATTCAATCCATGCCCTTTAATGAGATGGTCAATATGTTCGGAAATGCGCTGATGACCTGGGCAAAGAAGAAAAAGAAATGATTACTGCTTGCCATTTCGCTTTTTAAACAGTATATAAATTATAACACTTTTTTGGAATATCAAGAAGGTGGGCCGGAAGGCCCGCCTTTTTTGTTGCCAGTGATACAGAATACTATGCTACCGATTGAACAGCAATTACAGACGATTATTGAACCCTCCCTGAACAATCTGGGCTATGAGATAGTGCGGATAAAATTAATGGATGGGGAACCGAAAACGCTCCAGATTATGGCCGAACGTCAAAGCGACGGTGAGCTTGCGCTGGAAGACTGCGAAGCAATCAGCCGTCATCTGTCGGCGCTGCTTGACGTGGAATATCCGATTACGGACGCCTATAATCTCGAAGTCAGTTCCCCCGGTATTGACCGCCCTTTAACGCGCCGCAAGGATTTTACGACCTATCAGGGTTTTCTGGTGAAAATACAGCTCGTACATCCGATTGAAGGCCGCAAGCGCTTTACCGGCATTATCGAAGGGATCGATGAGGAGGATAAGATTACGCTGCGGCTGAATGATGGCAGTGGGGAAGCCCATATCCCGTTCGAAGCATTAGAGAAGGCAAAGCTTGTTTTAACCGACGAGTTAATTGCTTTTTCGGAAGAGAAGCAGAAACAACACGCAAAAACCAACAAGGTGGAGGAAATACATGGTGGATAGTTTTGCGATTACCGGAAGTACGGAAATATTACATGTAGCGGATTCGGTCGCGCGGGAAAAAGGCATACCGAAAGAGTCGGTTATGCTGGCGCTCCGCGATGCGATTGAAACGGTCGCGCGCCGTAAATATGGGCACGAACAGAATATCCGTGCCGAAATCAATGAAAAGCTTGGGGAAATCACCCTATACCGCGACCGTGCAGTCGTGGAAACGGTGGAAAACCCCGGTGCAGAAATCACGCTTGAGGATGCAAAAGAGGAAAAGGCGGATGCAGAGATCGGCAATGTCATCTCTGAACCGCTTCCCCCGATTGATTTCGGCCGCGTGGTGTCGCAAACGTTTAAGCAGGTGTTGATACAACGCATCCGTGAAGCGGAACGTGAGAAGCAATATGAAGACTTTAAGGATCGTGTCGGTGAGATTGTGACCGGCGTCGTCAAGCGTATTGAATATGGTAACCTGATCATTGATTTCGGCAAGACCGAAACCATGCTCATGCGTGATCAGACCATCCCGCGCGAGGTGTTCCGTCAGGGCGATCGTATCCGCGCCTATATTGTGGATGTGCGCCGTGAAAACCGCGGTCCGCAGATTTTCCTGTCGCGTACCCATCCGGATTTTCTGGCGCAGCTCTTTGCGCAGGAAGTGCCGGAGATTTACGATAATCTGGTTAAAATTAAAGCAGTAGCCCGCGATCCCGGTAGCCGCGCGAAAATTGCCGTCGTCTCGGAAGATTCGTCCATTGACCCCGTGGGTGCCTGTATCGGCCCGCGTGGATCACGCGTAACGGCAGTCTATAATGAGCTTCAGGGTGAGAAGATTGATATTATCCAATGGTCGCCTGATCTCGCTACTCTGGCCGTGAATGCGCTTGCCTCCAAAACCAAGGAAACGCAGGTTGAGGTCTCCAAAATCATCATCGATGAGGACAAGCATAAAATTGAGGCCGTGGTACCGGATGAGCAGCTGAGCATGGCTATCGGCCGCCGCGGACAGAATGTTCGGCTTGCCGCAGAGCTGATCGAGTGGAATATCGACGTGATGTCAGAAACCGAAGATTCCGAACGCAGTTTGGAAGAGTTCAACCGCCTTTCCGCCATGTTTGCAGAGCAGCTGAATGTGGAAGAGGTAATCGGACAATTACTGGCCTCTGAGGGCTTTACCAGCATGGAGGAAGTAGCCTATGTCGACAAATCCGAATTACTGTCCATTGAAGGCTTTGAGGAAGAGCTCGTCGATGAACTTCGTCAGCGTGCCGAAGAAGTGATTGAAGAGCAGAAAGCTGAACTTAAGGAAGAGATTAAAGCGCTCGGTGTACAGGATGATCTTAAAGAATTCGCCGATATCGATGACGACATTCTGGTGGAAATGGCGAAAAAGGGTGTGAAATCCCTCGATGACCTAGCCGACCTTTCGAGTGATGAGTTTCTCGAAATGTTCCCTGATATCGGACTGACCCACGAGCAGGCCGATGATCTGATTATGCAGGCGCGTGCGCACTGGTTTGAAGATGAAGAGCCGGAAAATGACAATACGGATGAAGCCGAACCACAAGAGGTAGCGAGTTCGTAATTGTCACGGAATTGCCGGTCGCATCCTCTAACTTCCCGGCACTGCTGTCTAACCCGAGGAAGGGGCTTGCAAAACAGCCCCCTCTCGCCTTATATATTGCACTGAACTATCCAGAGATTGTATGACCGAAAAAAACAAACCAACTAAAAAACTTTCCCTCTCCCGCTCTGTGGAATCCAGCAAGGTATCACAGACTTTTTCGCGCGGGCGCAACAAAACCGTCACCGTGGAAGTAAAAAAGCGGAGCTTTTCGAAAGACGCATCGCAGGGGCAAAACACTTCGGTCGCTTCTCAGGAAGATATGGAAAAGCAACGTAAGCTGGAATTGCTTGAAAAGGCCAAAGAGCGTAAGCGCGATAATATTCCGCCACCGGTCAAGCAGGATGCTGTACAGCCCAAGCCCGCACCCAAGCCGAAATCGCAGGATGAAACCTTCGTGCCAAAAGAAAGCACGGAACAGCATGAACCGAAATATAAAAAGAAAACACCTGCGAAAGATGAATTAAAACCAGCGCCCAAGCCAAAATTTAAAGAAGAGAAAAAGCAGAAAACCAAGCTGACGATCTCCAACATTTATGAGCATACCGAAGAGCGTATGCGCTCGATGGCGTCGGTTAAACGCGCGCGTCAAAAAGCGAAGCGTAAAGACGAGCCGGGCGAGCAGGCGTTCGTCAGCAAAACCATCGTACTCCCAGAAATCATCACCCTGCAGGAGCTTGCAAATCGTATGGCTGTACGCGTGCAGGACTTAACCAAGGCGCTGATGAAAATGGGTGAGATGAAGCAAGCAGGCGAAGAGCTTGACCTTGATACGGCAGAGCTGTTGGTCGAAGAATTCGGTCATACGGCGAAACGTGTAGCGGCTTCTGATGTGGAGGATTTACTCCAGCAGGACGAACCTACCGAGGAAGAACTGGCCCCCCGCGCTCCGGTTGTCACTATCATGGGTCATGTCGATCATGGTAAGACATCCCTACTGGATACCATCCGTAAAACCAACGTGACCGAAGGCGAAGCCGGTGGGATTACGCAGCATATCGGCGCATATCAGATCCTGCATAATAATCAGCCTATTACCTTTCTGGATACGCCGGGCCACGCCGCCTTTACCGCGATGCGGCAACGTGGTGCCAATGTCACCGATATTGTGATTCTGGTCGTCGCAGCTGATGATGGCATCATGCCACAAACCGAAGAGGCGATCAGCCACGCGAAAGCCGCAGAAGTGCCGATTATTGTGGCGATCAACAAAATTGACAAGCCGGAGGCAGATCCGACAAAAATAAAAAATGAACTGCTTAAATACGATTTAGTACCGGAAGAATTTGGCGGTGACATCCAAACGGTGGAAGTATCGGCAAAAACCGGACAAAATCTGGATGATTTATTGGAAACGATCTTGCTCCAGACAGAAATTCTGGAATTAAAAGCCGCTCAAAATAGGCGTGCAACCGGCACCGTGATCGAAGCCGAAGTAGACAAAGGCCGCGGAGTGTTAGCCACCCTTCTGGTCCAACAGGGCACTTTAAAGCGCGGCGATATCGTGGTTGCCGGCACGGGCTACGGAAAAGCAAAAGCGATTACTGACGATAAAGGTGCGCGCCTGAAAGAGGCCGGGCCTTCCATGCCGGTTGAAATTCTGGGTTTGAGCGAAGCCCCGCAGGCCGGGGACAGTTTCGCGGTAGCGGATTCAGAGAAAATAGCACGCGATGTCGTCGAATACCGGGAAAAAGTTATCCGTGACCTCAAAGCTGTTGAAGCTGCAGGCGGCGATAGCGCAACCGACATCAATAGGCTGTTCCAGACCGCTTCCGGCGCGGCAAAGGAACTAAATCTGATCATCAAGGGTGATGTACAAGGTTCGGTGGAAGCCATCATCAGTAGCCTGCAGAAATATAGCAGTGATGAGGTGATGATCAAAATCGTGCATAGTGGCGCCGGCGGTATTACCGAGTCTGACGCAACCCTTGCTGCCGCAACTAACGCCCTGATTCTCGGCTTTAATGTGCGAGCCAGTGGCAAAGTGAAACAGATCGCGGAAGAAGAGAAGGTCCATATTCACTACTATTCGATCATCTACAATTTGCTTGATGATGTAAAAGCGATTGTATCCGGCATGATGTCGCCGGTGCGTCGCGAGGAATTCATCGGCAATGCAGAAATTCTCGAAGTCTTTAAGCTCACCAAAATCGGTAAGGTGGCGGGTTGCGTGGTGAAAGACGGATTCGTAAAACGCGGCGCTGGTGTTCGCCTGATCCGCGATGACGTCGTCATCCACGAAGGCAAACTCAAGACACTCAAGCGCTTTAAGGACGAGGTCGATGAAGTCAAGCAGGGTACCGAATGCGGTATGGCCTTTGAAAACTACGAAGATATAAAAGTAGGCGATGTTATCGAGTGCTATGATATCATCGAAGAAGCACGTACGCTGGACGATTAGTAGCGTAAAGCAAATAACGAGGTTACTTCATGCCCCAAAAGCCACCCAGCCAGCGGCAGCTGAAAGTCGGCGAAATGATACGCCATGCACTGTCCGACATTTTTATGAAGCAGGATTTTTACGACGAAGAAAGCCATACGGAGATTCAGATTACGATTTCCGAAGTCCGCGTAAGCCCGAACCTGCGGAATGCAACCGTTTATGCGATGCCGCTCGGCGGTAAGGATAAGGAGGCAACGGAAACCCTGCTTAACGCGATCGCGCCCAAAATTCGCCATATGCTTGCTAAAAAAATTCATCTGAAATACCTGCCTGAGCTGCAGTTCCGGCTGGATACGTCGTTCGATAATGCGAGCCGATTGGAAGATCTGTTGAACAACCCGCACGTAAAACAGGACCTAAACCCCTCATCGTCCTCATCCTCATAATGCATGGGTGGCTGATAGTCGATAAGCCGGTCGGCACCAGTTCGGCTAAGACGGTAGCCATCGTCAAACGCTTAACAGGCGCCAAGAAAGCAGGACACGGCGGCACGCTCGATCCGCTTGCAAGCGGCGCGTTGCCAATCGCACTGGGTGAAGCCTTAAAAACTATGCAATATCTGGTAGCGACGGAAAAGCATTACCGTTTCACGATTCAATTCGGGGAAGCAACGACGACGGACGATGCAGAAGGCGAAGTAACCGAAACCTCCGATCGCCTCCCCACCTATGAAGCGATCGAACGCATCATCCCGGATTTTTCTGGTAAGCAGCTACAGGTTCCCCCTGCCTACTCCGCAAAAAAGATAGACGGAAAACGTAGCTACTCTCTCGCGCGAGAAGGCAAAGCGGTTAGCTTACCCCCTTCCGAAATCACAATCCATGCGCTATCGCTTATTGAAACTACGCATAACAGCGCAACACTGGAGGTGCATTGCTCTAAAGGCACCTATATTCGCGCACTTGGTCGCGACATTGCGAAGGCGCTCGGTTCTTGCGGGCATATCACCATGCTGCGCCGAACCCGGGTCGGGCAATTCGGCCTTGATCAGTCAATAACACTTGCTAATTTAGAAAAGAAGCGCTATACATCGCATCATAAAGAAGATTGGCTTTTGCCCGTCGATGCAGTGCTAGACGACATCCCGGTGCTGCAGCTATCGCAAGCTCACGCTCAGGACCTGCAACATGGCAGAGCGATCGAGGTAACGACCAACACATCGTTTAAAGATGGACTGTGTAAGGCGATAGCGAACGGTAAGCTGATTGCGCTTGGCGAATATGAAAACCACTTGTTGCGTCCCAAGCGAGTGTTTAATTTAGAATAGAAGGAGTATATGATGTCGATAACAGCAGAAAAGAAACAATCGGTCATTAAAGATTTTGCCACCGCCAGTAATGACACCGGTTCGCCGGAAGTGCAGGTTGCCGTGCTGACCGAACGGATCAATAACCTCACCGAACATTTGAAAATAAATAAGAAAGATCATCACTCACGCCGCGGCCTGCTGAAAATGGTAGGGCGTCGTCGTCATCTACTCGATTATCTCAAGCGTAAAGATAGCGCCCGCTATGAAGCGCTGATTAAGAAATTAGGTCTGCGTAAGTAGTCTCTGATCAAAAGCGCCCGGTTCCGGGCGCTTTTTGTTTTTCCGAAGCATTGTATGAAGTCAACTTATGAATCCATGTACTTATGAAAATACGGCCTCACCGTGCGTTCATAATTCCATGCATTCATAGGTTATCATACTGGAATTCGGAAAGTTAATAAATAACTTGAAGAAAGAAAGGTAACTATATGTTTAATATTATAAAAAAAGAATTGCAGTGGGGAGACAAAACCCTAACACTTGAGACGGGGAAAGTCGCTCGTCAGGCCGATGGTGCCGTCATTGCTACGATGGGTAGCACCAAAGTGCTCTGCACCGTCGTGTTTCAAAAAGATCCCAAGCCAGGCATCGACTTTTTCCCCCTCACCTGCGTTTATCAGGAGAAAACCTTCGCTGCCGGTAAAATCCCCGGTGGCTTTTTTAAACGCGAAGGCCGCCCCTCCGAAAAGGAAACACTAACTTCACGGCTGATTGACCGCCCTATCCGCCCCTTATTTGAAGACGGCTTTGCCAATGAAACGCAAATCATCTGTACCGTCATTCAGTTTGACGGTGAAAATGACCCGGATATTGTCTCAATGGTCGGCGCATCGGCTGCCCTTGCCATTTCCGGCGCCCCCTTTAACGGGCCGATTGCTGCCGCTCGCATAGCCTATATCAACGGTGAATACGACCTCAACCCATTCATGGGCTTTGAAGAAGAATCCGACCTCGACTTAATCGTGGCCGGAACCGAGAGCTCTGTCATGATGGTGGAGTCAGAAGCAAAAGAGCTTAGCGAAGAGATTATGCTCGGTGCGGTGAAATTTGCCCACGAACAAATGCAGCCGGTTATCAAGGCAATTAACGAACTCGCCGAAGAATGTGGTAAGGAGCGCTTCAAAGTAGAAAAACCCGACCACAGTGAAGCTTACGCAGAAGTAAAAGAACTTGCAGAAGCCGGATTGCGGAAAGCCTATGGCCATATGGTTAAACAAAACCGCTCGAATGCGATCAGTGAAACCAAAGCGGACACCATTGCAAAGCTGGAGGAAAAGCACGGTGAGGCGTTTGATAGCAACCTGACCTCTGGCCTGCTAAAGAAGCTGGAGAAAGAAATCGTTCGAGGCGATCTGCTGGAAAACGGCAAACGCATCGATGGTCGGGAACCGGCTGACGTGCGTCAGATCGAATCCGAAGTGGGCTTTCTGCCGCAAACACACGGCTCCGCTCTCTTTACCCGTGGCGAAACGCAGGCGCTGGTGGTAACCACCCTCGGCACCGGCGAAGATGAACAAATGATTGACGCATTGGAAGGCAAACGCGATGAGCATTTCATGCTGCATTACAACTTCCCGCCCTATTCCGTCGGTGAAGCGCAAATGCTCCGTGGTCCGGGTCGCCGTGAAATTGGTCATGGCAAGCTCGCCTGGCGTGCACTGCATGCCTTGCTGCCCAGTAAAGATGATTTTCCCTACACCATCCGTATTGTATCGGAAATTACCGAATCGAACGGCTCCTCTTCTATGGCGACCGTATGTGGTTCCAGCCTTGCCATGATGGATGCCGGGGTGCCACTGAAACGTCCGTGTTCCGGAATCGCTATGGGGCTTGTGCTGGAAGAAGATCGCTTTGTCGTGCTCTCTGACATAATGGGCGACGAGGACCATCTTGGTGATATGGATTTTAAAGTTGCCGGTACCGAAGAAGGCATAACCAGCCTGCAGATGGACATCAAAGTAGAAGGTATTACCACGGAAATCATGGATATCGCCTTACAACAAGCCAATGAGGGTCGCTTGCACATCCTGAAAGAAATGGAGAAGGCGCTTGATAAACCGCGTGAGGATGTGAACGAGTCCGCGCCGAAAATCACCGCTATCAAGATTGATCCGGATAAAATCCGTGAAGTTATCGGCTCAGGCGGTAAAGTTATCCGCGAAATTGTCGAAGAGAGCGGCGCTAAGGTTGATATCGAGGACGATGGTACAATCCGTATCGCAGCCGTTAACGGTAATGATGCGCAAAAAGCGATCGACATGATCAACGATATTGTCGCTGAGCCAGAAGTGGGCGCGATCTATGAGGACTGTGAAGTCGTTAAAATTATGGATTTCGGTGCCTTTGTGCAGTTCATGGGCAAGAATCAGGGGCTAGTGCATATCTCCGAACTTACCCCTGAGCGTGTGGACAAGGTCACCGATGTCGTGCAGGAAGGAGACAAAGTCAAAGTCAAACTACATGCGATTGATAAACAGGGCCGTGTCAAACTCTCCATGCGCATGGTCGATCAGGAAACCGGGGAGGATATTTCCGACCAGTTCCCACCGAAAGAAGATCGCCCTCGCCGCAAAAAAGCGAGCTAGTTACCTGATATCATTCTGAACGCAGTGAAGATCCTCTGGTCTCAAATTGAGACCGGGGTTCTTCGCTCGCGGTGACAAACTTCACCCTGTCTGCTATACTGATCTCAGTGCCGTAAGGCGTTGGGGTAGATATGGTAGGTATCAATTCAGCATTGAGCACGGCAACCATGCCGTCCAAACCAGATGCGACATCGCTGCAGGGCGATATTCAGCGTATCGCCCGCGATGCCGTGCCCGGCATCCCGGTCAATGTCGATTACCAATACAGCACGGACGCGAATGGCAATATCGTGCCTGTGGCCGCTACGGTTACGGTGGCCAAAGCGGAACGCAACCCAGCCCCTTCAAGCCCGGCTGTCGAGGTCACTATTTCGCAGGAAGCAGAGCAGACTGCCAATCGGCCCATTCAGGGTGAAGAAGCCGTCGGTCGGATCAGCGATGCCATCCGTGAAAGTGAAAATGGCCTCAACGCAGCCGAACGCGAAGTGGTGCGCCGCCTACAGGCGCGCGATTTACAGGTGCGTATTCATGAAGCACAGCATTTCCGCCTCGCCGGCGGGCTGGCATCGGGCGATATTCAATATGTTTACGCCCAAGGCCCGGACGGTAAATTCTATGCGGTAGGTGGTGGTGTAAGTGTACAAACCAGCGCTACAAACGATCCAAAGCAGGCCGCACGCGATGCCACCAGCTTCGCCCTCGCCGCACAAGCGCCAGCAGACGCCTCCACGCAGGATATTGCTGTGGCTAACAAGCAACTACAACGTGCCGCCGCACTGTATCAGGAAGCGGCAGATTTCGCTTTTTCCGCCTCCCTGAGTGCAATCGCAGAGGACAGCGCTTCTTCGACTGATCCATCATCCCGAATTTACAGCCCCTACGATTTATCCGTGTAATAACCTTTACCTTTCTACATACGAAACGTATAGTCCTTGCCGTTAATACAAAGGACCGCTTATGCAATCGATCAATTGGTACGGACTCAGAGCGCTTTTCAGCAAAGAAGTACACCGCTTCATGAAGGTGTATAACCAAACGCTTTTTGCGCCCATGGTCAATGCGCTGTTGTTTCTGGCGATTTTCAACCTCGCGCTCAGCGACCGGGTGGATACGATTCAGGGTGTGCCGTTTTCGCACTTTATGGTGCCCGGCCTGATCATGATGACCATGATCCAGAACGCGTTTGCTAACAGCTCCTCCTCGCTAATTATGGGTAAGGTGCTCGGTTCGATCATTGACCTGCTGATGCCGCCGCTCAATGCGGTCGAAATCACGATTGCTATGGTCGGTGCGGGCATTATGCGCGGGCTGGCTACCGGTCTTTTGGTCGCGCTCGGCATCTCCTTGTTTGTTCCCTTCGGAATTCACAATATCTGGCTGCTGGTATGTTATGCCGTGCTGGCCTGCATGGCGATGGCGTTGCTCGGCATGATGGGCGGTATTCTTGCCGACTCGTTCGACCAGATGAGCGCGATTACGAGCTACGTGATCACCCCCCTCTCCTTCCTCTCCGGCACGTTTTATTCCATACAGCAATTGCCGGATTTCTGGCAGCAGGTGAACCTTGCCAACCCGTTTTTCTACATGGTAGACGGGTTCCGCTATAGCCTGACCGGCTATCACGACGGTGACCTTACCTTCGGCCTAAGCTACCTGATCTTCGCCAATATCATCCTGCTGATCATCGTCTATCAGATGATAGAACGCGGTTATCGGATAAAAACGTAGATTTTGATTACACTGATTGGCATAATACACCACTATTGAAAGGATTATCACACAGATATGACCTACGTATTACCCGTCTATAACCGTACTGATTTAATGTTCGACCGTGGCAAAGGGGTGTATCTTTACACTAAGAACGGTACGCGCTATCTCGATTTTGCCGCCGGGATTGCCGTCAACTCGCTGGGGCATTGTCATCCGCATGTGGTAAAGGCGCTTAAAACACAGGGTGAGAAACTATGGCATGTTTCTAATATGTATCAGGTCGAAGGGCTGGAAGAGCTGGCCGAACGCATATGTAAAGCAAGTAAATTTGCCGATAAGGCCTTCTTCTGTAACTCGGGCGCGGAAGCCGTTGAATGCGGACTTAAGATGATACGCCGCTATCACTGGGGAGAAGGCAATCCGAACCGCTACCGCGTCATCACGTTTGAGGGCTGTTTTCACGGGCGCACACTCGCGACCATTTCAGCAGCCAAAAAACCGAAAGTGATGGAAGGCTACGAGCCCGCGATGGACGGATTTGACCAAGCACCCTTTGAGGATTTAGCCGCAACCGAAGCGCTGATTACGGAGCAAACCGCTGGCATCCTCATTGAACCAGTTCAGGGCGAAGGCGGTATCCGCCCGGCTTCTAAAGCGTTCTTACAAGGCCTGCGCGATTTATGCGATAAGCACGGCCTGCTGCTGATGTTCGACGGCATTCAATGCGGCATGGGGCGCACCGGGAAGTTTTTCAGCCATGAATGGTGCGATGTATACCCGGACATCACCTCTTCCGCTAAGGGTATCGCCACCGGCTTTCCCTTCGGCGCATGCCTTGCAACCGACCGCGCTGCAAAGCATATGACGTTTGGCACGCACGGTTCGACCTATGGCAATAACCCACTTGGCGTCGCCGTTTCCAACGCGGTGATGGATATTATGCTTGCGGATGGCTTTTTAGAAGGTGTTGCAGCTATCGGCGATTATCTACGGAACGAGTTGGAAAAACTCAAAAACGACTTCCATGATGTAGTGGAAACTATTCGCGGCGTTGGGCTGATGCAGGGCGTCAAACTGAATGAAGCCCACGATGCACGCGAGGTCGTCCAAAGCCTTCGTGAAAAACGCTTCCTCTCCGTTCCGGCAGGTGATAATGTAGTGAGGTTGTTGCCTCCGCTAATCATTACCGAAACGCATGTAGACGAAGCAATCGCTATTCTTAAAACACAACTCGAAGAATTACATGGAAGCAACTAAGAACCATAAAGATTTTATTGACTTAGACCTCATTGATAAAACCGACATTCGTGCTATCCTGACCGCTGCACGTACATTAGAGGAAGAGCACCTTTCCGGCAAACATCGCGAATTGATGCGCGGCAAACAGCTCGCAATGATCTTCGAAAAAGCCTCGACACGAACACGGGTTTCCTTTGAAGTGGCGATCAATCACCTTGGCGGCAATGCGCTCATGCTTTCGAGCGATCAATCGCAGTTAGGGCGTGGCGAAACAGTTGCGGATACGGCGCAGGTGCTATCACGCTATGTCGATGTTATTATGATTCGAACCTATAAACACGAAACGCTGAAAGAGCTCGCCGAACATGCGACCATCCCGGTTATTAACGGGCTCACGGATTATAGCCACCCCTGTCAGGTGCTTGCGGATATCCTTACCTTTGAAGAACATATAGGTTCGATTGAGGGGAAAACGATTGCATGGTGCGGCGATTATAATAATGTTGCCACCAGCTGGGTTCATGCCGCCAATCAGCTCGGATTCCAATTTAACATCGCCTGCCCTGAAGAATTCGCACCGCTCGCCGACCTGGGAGAACAGGTCAGTGTCACCAATGACCCGCAGGAGGCCGTTGCAGAAGCGTCCTGTGTGCTGACGGATACCTGGGTGTCGATGGGGGATCAGGATGCCGATTATAAGCGCGGCGTATTAGCGCCGTTTCAGGTGAATGATGAACTGATGGATCAGGCGGCTTCGGGCGCTATTTTTATGCATTGCCTGCCTGCCCATCGCGGAGAGGAAGTCACAGCCTCCGTCATTGACGGCCCGCGTTCCCGAGTGTTTGATGAGGCCGAAAACCGCTTGCACGTACAAAAAGCGGTCATGCTCTGGTGCCTAAACCTGCTGGATGAAGTGTAAAAGTCATACGCCTCCCCTCTGGGAGAGGCAAGTTATTTGCTACCGGTACTCCTCCGCCAGCCTGACATAATTATCCGCTGAAACCGGGATAAACTCCTTCTCCTCCTGCTTCATATCGCGTAAGTATTTAGCAGGATTACCGCCCCAGATTTGCCCGGCTTCTACTCGCTTACGCGGCGTTACGAGCGCCCCCGCAGCAACCATCGCACCCGACTCCACCAAGGCATCATCCATCACGGTTGCGGACATGCCAATAAAACAATCATCCTCCAGCGTACAGGCATGCAGCAAAACGGAGTGGCCGATCGTAATACCGGAGCCGATGATGGTCGGACCGGTTTTGCGCGTTACATGCACGATGGCACCATCCTGAATATTGGTGCACTCGCCGATGCGGATATGGTTCACATCGCCGCGAATCACACACCCAAACCAGATGTTACTCCGGCTACCGATATGCACATCGCCAATTACAACCGCACCGGGCGCAATAAAGGCGTCGTCCGCGATAGTAGGCATAACGCCCTGATACGGTAAAATAACCGGTTTGCTCATAGAGGACAGTTTAGGGATAAACAGGTAGCGCCGTCAAGCCGGTCGTCTCCTCAAGCCCGAACATGATGTTCATATTCTGCACGGACTGCCCGGAAGCTCCCTTGAGCAGGTTATCGATTACGGAAAGGATGATTATACGGTTCGGGAGCCGGTCTTCGAACACATTGATTTTACACGCATTACTTCCGCGTACCTCTTTCGTCGCGGGCATATGCTCGCCTTCTGCAATATGCACAAACGGCGCATTCGCATAGGCTTCCTGTAGCGCGGTTTTGGCGCTTTCTACTGTTTTGCCCTTGCCTAGCTCAACATAAATGCAGGATAGTATCCCCCGCGCCATCGGCACCACCTGCGGCGTGAAGTTAATGATTACCTCTTTACCTTCGATAACACTGAGCTCCTGCTCGATTTCGGCTACATGGCGATGCCCCGAAACGCCATAAGGCCGCACCGATTCACTCACCTCTGCAAACAGATTGGCTACGCGCCCCGCTCGACCCGCACCGGAAATGCCGCTCTTAGAATCGGCAATGATATTCGCGGGCGTTATCACGCTTTCCTCCAGTAAGGGCATTAAGGGCAATAATATGGAGGTCGGATAGCAGCCCGGACAAGCTACCAACCGCGCTTCGTGAATCTGCTCACGGTACCGCTCGCTTAAACCGTATACCGCGCTAGGCTGAAGCTCGGGCGCAAGATGCTCGCCGTACCAGGTTTCATATAGCTTGGGGTCGCGTATACGAAAATCAGCCGAAAGGTCAATTACGCGTATAGCGTCGGGGATCGATTTAATGACCTCCTGACTGGTCGCATGCGGCAAACAGCAGAAGGCAACATCAATATCGGCATAGTCACTCTCATAGTCCACCTCGTCCAGATGGACAAGCTGCGGCAGCCCAGCGCCTTGAAAATGCGGGTATAGCTCACTCATCCACGCCCCGGCATTGGATTCACCGGTGAGCGCAACAATATCGACCTGCGGGTGCGCATGCAGCAGTCGCACCAATTCCGCACCTGTATAGCCGCTTGCCCCGATTACCATCGCCTTAATACGTTTTGTCATAACCTGTTCCTTTTACTAAAAAAGGCGACCCATTCGAGCCGCCTTTTATTATGTTCATCAATCGTAGAATGCTAACGTTTGGAGAACTGGAAGCTTCGGCGCGCCTTCCGCTTACCGTACTTCTTACGCTCAACCACACGGCTGTCGCGCGTCAGGTAGCCGCCGCGTCGTAACACCGTATGATTATCCGGGTTGAAATTATCGAGGGCACGGCTGATACCATGACGAATCGCACCGGCCTGACCGGAGAGACCGCCTCCGATTACCGTACAAAACACATCAAACTTTTTATCGCTATTAGTTGCAACAAAAGGCTGGTTGATGATCATACGCAGTACGGGACGACCAAAATATTCATCCACTTTCTTGCCATTGACGATCACATCACCTTTACCCGGTTTGATCCACACGCGCGCTGACGCGTCCTTACGACGACCGGTACCATAAGCACGCCCCTGATCGTCAATTTTCGCCTTGCGTGGTTCATTTTCTTTAGCGATATTCTCTGCAGGCGGCGTATCATCCGCTTTAATGACATTGGTCGCTTTGCTGGGTAAATCAATCATAATCGTTAAATCCTTAAGTGGCTTGTGCGGCGCGTAACCGGGTATTTTTGGAATTCTGTTTTGCGAGATCAAGCGCTTTCGGCTGTTGCGCTTCATGCGGATGCTCAGCACCGGCATAGACAAATAAATGCCGCATCTGCTCACGTCCGAGCGGGTTACGCGAGATCATACGCTGAACCGCTTTCGTGATAACACGCTCCGGAAACTGGCCTTCCAGTTGCTTTTCTGCCGTGATCTGGCGGATACCACCCGGATAACCGGTATGACGATAATAGGTTTTATCCTTACGCTTGTTACCGGTCAGATGCACTTTATCGGCATTAATAACAATCACATTATCACCGCAGTCCATATGTGGCGTGTAGGTAGGCTTATGCTTTCCGCGCAGAATTTTTGCAATTTCAGACGCCATACGCCCCAATACAAGGTCGGTTGCATCCACTACAAACCATTCTTTTTTAATGTCAGCAGGCTTCGCCGTATACGTTTTCATGATATACTCAATCTAATTCATAAGAGAGGGCGGATTATCTCAGTTTTTTGCCCACTGTCAACAGTAATTATTGTAGTTCTGCGCAAAACCGGTAAACTGCCGTATTCGGCACGATGGCAACGATGAGCGAGCAGAACATCCACATACAATTAACAGCGGCAGAACGTGGTATCAGGCTGGATAAAGCGCTTGCGCTTCATCTGCCGGATTTTTCCCGTAGTCAGCTTCAGCATATGCTAAAGCATGATGCCGCACGCCTTGGAGATAAACCCCTGCCCGCTTCGTATAAATGCAAGGGCCATGAAACGATTACGCTCAACATTCCTCCACAAGCCCCTTCCACGCTGACCGCAGAAGCCATAACACTGGATATCATATACGAGGATGAGGACATCATTATACTCAACAAACAGGCAGGTCTGACAGTTCATCCAGGAGCCGGGCAGAAAAACGGCACATTAGTTAATGCGCTGCTGCATCACTATCAGGAGCTCTCGCAAGTAGCCGGATCGGACAGGCCCGGCATTGTCCACCGGCTCGACAAACAGACCTCCGGGCTGATGGTAGTTGCCAAACACGATCAGGCGCACCGCATATTAAGCGAGCAACTGAAAGAGCGCAGCATAAAACGCACCTATCAGGCCATCTGCTGGGGCGCGCCTATACCTTCCGCCGGGATAATCGATGCTCCGCTGGGACGTCACCGCACCGACCGCACCAAGCGCGCCGTATCCCGTGCCAAAGATGCCCGTGAAGCACGCACGCACTACCGGGTCATTGAACGCTTCGGAAACAATGTCGCGGCGCTGGTGGAATGCCAACTCGAAACCGGCAGAACCCATCAAATACGAGTGCATATGCAGCATATCGGGCATCCGCTGATCGGGGATGCCATCTATGGTGGGCGGCGTAATCTGCCGAAATCGCTGCTGGAGGTGCCGGAGATTGCCGGTATAGTTAAAAATTTTCCCCGGCAGGCGCTCCATGCGGCTGAGCTTACATTGCACCATCCGCACAGCAAACAGTGGATGGAATGGAACTGTAACTTCCAGCAAGGCTACGCAGAAGATATTAATAAACTATTTACCCATCTAAAATTGTTGAAATCTGACTAAAAACATATATATAATATAGCGGTTTATTGATTATGACGCAGACACGTACACAATTACCGGCTTTGGCTGAAAATAACCTCGCGCATTACATCGCGGAGGTAAACAAATTCCCCGTGCTCACCGCCGAGGAGGAATATGAACAAGCCAAGCGCTATATTGAAGAAAACGATCTCCAGGCCGCTCATACGTTGGTAACGAGCCATTTACGACTGGTGGTCAAAATGGCAAATAATTTCCGTGGTTATGGACTGCCGATTAACGATATTATCGCCGAGGGCAATGTCGGGTTGATGCAGGCGGTAAAAAAATTCGATCCGGATAAGGGCTTCCGTTTATCCACTTACGCCATGTGGTGGATCAAGGCAGCGATTAATGAATATATTCTCCGCTCCTGGTCGCTTGTCAAAATGGGGACAACGGCGGCGCAGAAGAAGCTGTTCTATAACCTTAAACGGCTGAAGAATAAAATAGCCGCGAGCGATCGTATGCTATCCTACAATGAAGCGCAGGATATTGCCGATGAGCTGGATGTCAGCAAGCAGGAAGTGCTGGAGATGGATGAGCGCCTGCACGCCCATGATGCTTCGCTCAACCGTCAGATGACCAGCGATAGCGATAGCGAGTCCGAATTTATTGACTTTCTCTCCGATGATGATGCCGGCACGCAGGAGGACTGGATCACTGAACGTGCTGATCTGGAATATCGCCGGGCCATGCTACAGGATGCCATGCAGGAGCTGAATACGCGTGAACAGGACATTATTCAGCGTAGGAAACTGACCGATACGCCGGACACACTGGAGGTTCTCAGTCAGGAATATGGCGTTTCACGCGAGCGTATCCGTCAGATTGAAGCACGCGCTCTCGAAAAACTGCAGGCAGGTGTGCTTGCGGCCGCCCAACAGGTGCCTCTGCTTGAACATAAAAACGCTACCTAAAGTTTTTGCTTAAATTCGTTAGTACCGCTATAAGCGAGGCATCATTTACAAAGTTTCATGATAATTTATGAATATCCTGACTCCCAAGCGGTTTAAATGGTGCGTTCGTTATCTGCTCACTCCCTGCTTCTGGCTTGGTATGTTTGCGCTCGCGCTCGGCCTCTATACCGGGCTGCTTACCTCACCGCCGGACTATCAGCAGGGCGAAACGGTACGCATCATGTATATTCACGTGCCCGCAGCCTGGATGGCGCTGGGAATCTATAGCTTTCTCGCGCTCAGCGGCGTCTCCTATCTCATCTGGAAAAACCCGCTCTCCGATACGCTTGCTCATGCCATTGCGCCGGTAGGCGCTCTTTTTACCCTGACCTGCCTGATAACCGGTAGCCTGTGGGGAAAACCCATCTGGGGTACCTGGTGGGTCTGGGATGCACGGCTGACGTCGATGCTCGTGCTCTTTATTATGTATCTCGGCTATATTTTGCTGGAAGGCGCTTTTAGTTCCGATGAACGCAACGCGACCGCGCGCTCTGTTCTGGCGATTGCCGGGGCGATCAACCTGCCCATCATTAAATTTTCCGTCGAATGGTGGAACACACTGCACCAACCGGCGAGCATCTTACGAACCGAAGGCATTGCCATACATCCGTCTATGCAACTTCCGCTCTTTTCCATGCTGCTCGCCTATGCGCTGTTGACCCTCTGGATCACGCTCACGCTGGGAGAACGCAGTCGTATTAACAAGAAATTACAACGTGTGCGGTTCCGTCATCTACGCAATGCGAGCGGTTTGCATCAGCAAAATACTTTACAAGGAAGCTGATTTCCGTGTATATTACATCCCCGTAAAGCGAAAGGAGCGCTTCCATGGCCTACGTCGTCACCGATAATTGTATTCGCTGTAAATATACCGACTGTGTGGAGGTATGCCCGGTCGACTGCTTTTACGAAGGCGAAAATATGCTTGTGATCAATCCGGATGAATGTATCGATTGCGGTGTGTGCGAGCCGGAATGCCCGGCAGAAGCCATTGAAGTCGAGTCCGAAGAAAATGTCAAATGGTTGGAGATAAACCGGGAATATTCGGAAAAGTGGCCGAATATTACGCAGAATATAGGCTCTATGCCGGAAGCCGAAGAAATGGACGGTGTAGAAAACAAATTCGAAAAGTATTTTTCCGACAAGCCTGGTGAAGGCGCATAGAAACCATTAACGATAAACCTGCAAAAATTAATGTTTTTGTGCGTTTTGTGCGAATTTATTAACAAAACGTAATATTTTCCATTTATTTTACACGCTTTTTGTGGTATAAGAACATCATGTTTAAGCGCTGTCTAACTGTACCATGCTACTTGTTATAGCCAGCCTATTCCCATCATTAACTATGTTTAATCAGCTGACTTTTCAGCTTTTTCGTAAATCAACCACGGAGTAATTGCATATGTCAAATTTACCTTTCAAAGCTGGACATAAAGTTGTGTATCCCGCTCATGGTGTTGGTGAAATTACCGGCATTGAAACACAAACTATTGGCGGGCAGGAAATAACGACCTACGTGGTAGGCTTTGAACGCGATAAGATGACGTTGCGTATCCCGGTCAACCGGGCAGCTAAATCCGGCTTACGATGCCTGTCCGATGAGGGTGAAATTCAGAAAGTCAATAAAACGCTTAAAAGCCGTGCCAAGGCTGGACGCGGTATGTGGAGCCGTCGCGCGAAAGAATATGAAGCGAAGATCAACTCCGGAAGCATTGTTTCTCTCGCCGAAGTGGTTCGCGATCTGCATAAAAATGTGGATGATCCAGACCGTTCTTACAGCGAGCGTGTCATCTATGAAAATGCGCTGGATCGTTTGGCCGGAGAAATCTGTGCGGTGCGTAAAATTGAATTCAAGGAAGCGCAAGCCTCTCTGGTTAAAACCATCAACGACAATCAACCGAAAAAGAAAACCATCAAGGAGCAGGAAGAAGAATTTCTGCTGGACGAAGAAATCGCCGCATAAGGGCGTATAGTTGATTTACAAAGAGGGCAACGCTGATTGCCCTCTTTTTTTGATTATTTACGATGAACGACGACTCGCTTTTACATGAATTCAAAGAGGCCGACGCCTTACTATCCGGGCATTTTGTCCTTTCCTCCGGATTACACAGCGACACCTACATCCAGTGCGCACGCGCCTTAATAGACCCCAAGCGCGCAGAACGCCTCTGCGAAGCGCTCGCAAGCAAGCTGAAAGCTGCGGTCGATATCAATACACTGGATGCCATTGTCGCTCCTGCTATGGGAGGTCTGATTGTTGGCTATGAGCTTGCACGCCAACTGAATAAGCCAAGCATGTTTTGCGAACGTGTGAATGGCACCTTCACCTTGCGGCGTGGATTCACATTGCAACCGAATGAGAAAGTACTCGTCGTTGAAGACGTGGTAACGACCGGCAAATCCTCGCAGGAAACCTTTGATTGCATCCGCGCTTATGGTGCTGAAGTCCTTGCCGAAGCTAGCCTAATCAATCGTAATAAAGGTACCAACCCTGTCGCACCCGTACCTCTGACCTCATTACTGGAACTGGAAATTGCTTCGTATACAGAGGATGAATTGCCTGATCATCTTAGAGAGTCGCCAGTCGAGAAGCCGGGCAGCCGTTTTCTTACATCCGGCTGAGCGTTTCCGCTATGCGCCTGGCCGCATCCGCCGGATCAGGATGCTGCGTGATCGGTCGCCCGATCACTACATAATCTGTACCGCATGCTATCGCTTCTTCAGGCGTCATGACCCGCTTTTGATCGCCGCTATCGCTACCGTGCGGGCGAATTCCCGGCGTAACCAGCGTCACATCTCTCCCGAAACGCTGCCGGATCGGGGTTATCTCTTTCGCCGAACACACAAAGCCACTCAGACCGGCCCTCATTCCAAGCTCAACCAGACGTAATACCGCTTCGTCGGACCTGTCGTTGACACCGATTGATGCCAGACTGGCCGCATCCATGCTGGTGAGCACCGTTACGCCGAGTATCAGGCAATCGGGCGGTGCCTCATGCAGCGCCGCCTGCAGCATCGCCTCACCGCCCAGCGTATGCACCGTCAACATAGCCGGCTTCATAGCCTGCGTAGAACGTACCGCCTTGCCGACCGTATTGGGAATATCATGCAGCTTTACATCCAGAAATAAAGGTAGATCATAGCTTTTCATAACATCCATAACGCCTGCCGCACCATGTGCCATAAAAAACTCCAGCCCCAGCTTCGCCATGCCAATATGAGGCGAGACTGCCTGCAATAGCTTCTCCGCATTAGCAATAGTTGGTACGTCAATCGCAGCGATGATCGGGTTCTTGTTATCCATAACGCCACTCCTTATCGCGTGATAAATCCTCGTAGGGGTTATAACCCTTATAATGAGGGTGCGGGCAAGACAGAAACACCGCAGAATCCTTTTCATAATATCTCAATAGTGCAACAAGGCCTTCTTCAGCGTAGTCGATTAATTCTTCAATATTCACCCTTTTAGAGGCAAATTTTACTGATTTAACGGCTTGTTTTTTACCTGTAAGATCCCAATATACAAGATCTTTCAATGCGACCTTATAATTAGATCGACATAATAAGGCCTGCAATGGCAATTGGGGAGCAAGCCCAAAATAAACTGCTTTTTTCGCTGGCCTTTGCCCCGTTTTATAATCCAATACGACAACTGACCTACCTTCATCGTAAAAATCCAGACGATCCAAACGGCCGTATAGCTTATAACGGCTATTACGGAAAGATGCGCTTAATGACGCTTCGATAACAATTCGACTGGGTAAAATTTCCTGTTTAAAATAGTTTTCTAGCCAACCCTCAAGCCATTCTGCTTCATAGCTTAAAGAAGTTTTCTCGACTAAAGGTAAATCACAATCTGCTAAAAAATCATCAAATAAGGAGATAAAACTTGCCTCAGGCGATGCAGTGTCTGACTCATGTTGCATAAACCATAATTCCAATGCCTTATGAAACAAAAGACCCTTTGTTTGCCTGTAGTTTTTCTTATCATGCTCACGAGGTTTCAACCCCAAAATGTATTTACTATAAAATCCATATGGATTTTTAGACATTAATTCTATCGCACTGATTGAAAGCGTTTTTGGAAAAGTTAAGCCTTCCTGCCTTTTTACCTTCAATTCATTATGGTAAATTCTTGACTTGGCGACTCGTTCCCTTTGCCGTACCAATGAAAGCCAGTTGTTACCCGAAGAAAGAAACTGCTGGTATTGCTGATCGCAACTTAATAAGCCTGCCATCGTCAACAGCCAAGGGCTGGGAAGAACGGCCACACCGTTTCGTTTATGCGCATAGGTAAAAACTACTTTTTTAGTTGTTAATAAACTTAAGACATCAAAGGCAGATTTACCCGTAGCGGCTCCCTTGGCAGGTAAGCCGACAACCTTCCGCATAGCATCATTAAAGAAGCTATCTTGCTGATAGGATGGCCAGCACCCCTCATTACACGCAGCAAAAATCACCTGATCATATTCCACTAATCTAGCTTCTAATGGCGAAACTATTTCCATAAAGTTAACATTAGCATCTTCGGGTAAAAACTGCTTATGCTCTAGTAAATAGCTTAACCATTCGAATGTGCTCGCCTTTTCTAACAGTATATCATCCCTATCCGAACATTCCATAATTATAGAAAGTGTTTCTGCATCAGTATTCAGAGAGAGAATGTTACCCAAAGCCTCCAAACTCTCTATTATCGTGCGTAGATAGTTATCATAGGAGTCTCTAGCCTTGATACCTTTTCTAGCCATTATGAGGCAGGAAATTAACGGTTGTAAAGGAATGTCATAGTCAACACAGATGGCCAGCCACCCCTCCTCATTATTCCATAACTCCTCTTTTGTAATGATTGACGCTAAACGGTTAAATGCGATTTGTAATTCATCGTTCCTGCTTGCCCTAATGAGCATTTGCATCATACGCCACAGTGATCCTTTTTCAGAGGCGAAAAGATACCGAATTAACTCATTCCATAATAGAAAACGCGGATGATCACATAAATCTAGCGCCAGTTGAATGGAGGGCCTGATATTGTATGATTGAAGTTCGGCTAGAACATAGCGCAAAAGCGTTCTATCCTCTATACAAAGCGCTGTATGCACCTTTTTTTCATACGCTTCACGTAATAAAAGGGCTATTACCTTAGCTTCCTCCACTTCGTGAGCAGCCGCAACTACGGTGATATCATCGGTATATTCTTTTTGTAAACCATCTTTATGAGGAGCATGCAGATTAAGCCATAACAAGCTAATATCTGAACACGCTCTTTTATTAGTCTCTCTTGCCCATAAAGAAGCTTCTTGGATTCCGGCAAGGCCGTTCTGCTCAAACAGTTTTTCATATTGATAATATGGATGAGTTTCTCTTAGCCGTTCACCTTCATAAGGTTGAAAGGCGGGCAAAACTACAGCTCCTTTATCCTGCTCAGCTACAGCGGATAATAACGTACGTACAGCCGCATTAGTACCCGTACTGCCTGCAATGACCAAAGGGTCTGACAACAATTCACACTCCATAACATTTACCATATTATGCAGAATAGTGTTACGGTAACACAAAAGATCCCTATAACCATTTTCCGCTAAATATTTAGGCCAGCAAGAATAAAGCCACTTAAAAAACGCTATTGAGTTATGGAAATGATCGGCAACCTCCGAAGGCACAACATGCGCAAAACAGTCTGGAGGAATATCCTCCCGGATCATTTCGTCGTAAAATTGCAATATATGCTGAGCAAATGACGCCAGCTGAGCAAATGAAAGATACTGCAAATGTTGCCATGCAGCCGGTAGATTATCGGCCATTCTAATAAGCGATATTAGATGTAAAAGACGATCATCCTGAGACAAAGGCTTACCAGCCAAATCTGGTATAAAATCATCTGAGGCGATATCAGTTAAGTGCTCAATATTAAGATCCCCTAACGCCTGTATATTAGGGAGAATATCGACCTCATTGCCGGTAAAATCCGAGAATGAACCGACAAACTCTTTACATAACTTCTTATTGGGCAGCCAGACTGTTATCTGATCCATGGCGTCATGATATTCTGGAAAACGCTCGTGCAGCCCCTGGATCAGAGCGGGAAGAAACGGAACGCCCGGCGGCACATAAAATATGTTGCGCGCGGGTGCATCAGCCATGATTATGCGGCCTGTTTTTTATCCAATAAACGCGCCAGATACTGTCCGGTGATACTGGCTTCCTTGGCCGCGACGGTTTCCGGCGTGCCTTCCGCTACGATCTGACCGCCCTTGGCTCCACCGTGCGGCCCAATATCGATAATCCAGTCTGCCGTTTTGATCACATCCAGATTATGCTCAATCACAAGCACCGTATTGCCGCCATCCACCAGCTTATGTAAAACCTTCAACAGCTTCGAAATATCATCGGTATGCAAACCCGTAGTCGGCTCATCCAGAATATACAGCGTACGCCCTGTCGAGCGTTTCGATAGCTCTTTGGCCAGCTTAATCCGCTGCGCTTCACCACCGGAGAGCGTGGTTGCAGACTGACCCAGTTTGATATAGCCCACGCCTACTTCATTCAGCGCATTGAGCTTTTCGGCGATCGTCGGAATCTTCGCGAAAAATTTCGCCCCCTCTTCGACCGTCATCTCCAGAATATCGGAAATCGATTTACCTTTATACTTCACTTCCAGCGTTTCGCGGTTATAGCGTTTGCCCTGACACGCATCGCAAAGCACATAAACATCCGGCAGAAAATGCATCTCGATTTTGATCATGCCGTCACCCTGACAGGTTTCACAGCGACCGCCCTTCACATTAAAGGAAAACCGGCCCGGCTTATAGCCACGCGCCTTAGATTCTGGCAAACTGACAAATAAATCCCGGATGGGTGAAAACGCGCCGACATAAGTCGCAGGATTCGAGCGCGGTGTCCGCCCAATCGGAGATTGATCGATCTGAATAATCTTATCAATATATTCCAGCCCCTCAATCTTATCATGCGCCCCGGGTGTTTTTTTCGAGCCATTAAGGGCCTTCGCAACTGCCTTGTAGAGCGTATGGATAATCAGGCTCGACTTTCCGCCGCCGGAGACGCCCGTAATCGCGGTAAAGCTTTTCAGCGGCAGATCAACATCCACGTTCTTAAGGTTATTTGCACGCGCACCGCGAATTTTTATACTGCGGTTTCCCGCAACATCACGCCGCTTAGGCAATGGAATAAACTTTGTACCGTTCAGATACTGCCCGGTAATACTATTTTTATCCGCCATCACCTCCTGCGGCGTGCCGTGGGATACGATCTGTCCGCCATGCACTCCGGCGCCTGGACCAATATCAACGAGATAATCCGCCATGCGCATGGTATCTTCGTCATGTTCAACAACAATCACTGTATTACCGATATCCTTGAGCGATTTGAGCGTTGTCAGTAATTTATCATTATCGCACTGATGCAAACCAATCGAAGGCTCATCCAGCACATAAAGCACGCCCGATAGTCCTGCGCCTATCTGTGATGCAAGGCGTATACGCTGCGACTCTCCGCCCGAAAGCGTACCTGACCGCCGACTAAGTGCGAGGTAATCCAGCCCGACATTAAACAAAAACCCGATACGGCGCTTCAGCTCAAGCAAAATACGTTCGGCAATCTTGTTATGTGTCTCCGATAGCCGCTCCGGCAACGAGTTGATCCATTGATAGGCCTCCTCAATCGTCAGCTCGCTGATTTGGCCGATATGTTTATTGTCCACCTTCACTGCTAGTGACTCTTTCCGCAGGCGGTAACCATCACAGGCGCGGCAATTAGTAACCCCCTGATATTTCTCTAATTCTTCGCGAAGCCGGATACTATCCGTTTCGCGCCAACGGCGCTCAATGCTCGGCACAACACCCTCAAATGGCTTCTTCACCTGATAGGTACGGAAGCCATCCTCATATTCAATCTCAACCTCTTCCTCGCCGGAGCCGTGCAGAATTACCTGCTGGATGGTTTCATCCAGATCTTTCCAGGGCGTATCGAGATCAAACCCATAATGCTTCGCGAGCCCTTTAAAGGTCTGCTCGTAATATTTCGTTTGCGCATGCGCCCACGGTGAAACGGCACCTTCATTGATCGACTTTTCCGGTTGCGGCACTACAAGGCTGTCATCAAAATACATCTCCGTGCCGAGACCATCGCATTCCGGACATGCACCGTACGGGCTGTTAAAGGAGAAAATGCGTGGCTCAATCTCCTCCAACTGAAAACCGGATTCGGGGCAGGAAAAACGTTCGGATAAAGTAATAATATCACCGTTCTTGATGGTTTCCGTGCGGGCTTCACTTACCTGCACCTCAACCTCATCATCTCCATTACCCAGCTTGACGACTTCCACATAAAGCAGCCCGTTGCTGAGACGGAGCGCCGTTTCAATCGAATCCGGCAGGCGATTACCCAGCTCCTCGGACACCGCAATGCGGTCCACCACCACTTCCATATTATGCTTAAGGTTCTTATCCAGCTCCGGCAGGTCATCAAGCTCATAGAGATTACCGTCTATCTTCACCCGGCTAAATCCGGACTTCTTAAGCTGAAGCAACTCTTTACGATGCTCACCTTTTGCTCCACGTACGATCGGCGCGAGCAGATACAGCTTGGTTTTCTCAGGTAGCGCCATAATCCGGTCAACCATCTGGCTGACGGATTGCTTCTCAATCGGCAGGCCGGTAACAGGCGAATAAGGAATACCGATCCGCGCGAACAAGAGACGCAGGTAGTCATAAATCTCTGTTACCGTTGCGACCGTAGAGCGTGGGTTGCGCGAGGTCGTTTTCTGGTCGATCGCAATCGCGGGCGATAGCCCCGTTATGGACTCCACATCCGGCTTATTCTGCATCTCGAGGAATTGCCGCGCATAAGCCGACAGGCTTTCCACATAGCGCCGCTGGCCTTCGGCATAAATCGTATCAAAGGCGAGGCTCGATTTTCCCGAACCGGAAAGCCCGGTGATCACAACAAATTGATTACGGGGAATATCGATATTTACATTTTTGAGATTGTGTTCTTTGGCGCCGCGAACGCTGATTACTTCTTCCATCGAGTTTACTCTTGGCTTTCGGTTCTTTTATGGTTTATACCTGCTTAGGTAAGGCATCTAGTTTTAGGCAAGTTTGCCTGATGATGCAAGGAAGATAATTGTATAGTCTGCAGTGTGCTGCTTACAGTGTGAAGAAAGTATCAGCTTCTTTCTGCCCGTTGTCAGCTGCAATCTGCAGGCCAAAATGAAAGGTTCTCATATGTCCGGCTCGCTCAATAAAGTCACACTCATCGGCAATCTAGGCCGTGACCCTGAAATTCGCACAACACAGGACGGTCGCGAAATTGCTAATCTCGCTATTGCCACCTCTGAGAGCTGGAAAGACAAAAATACCGGCGAGCGCCGCGAAAAAACGGAGTGGCATCGCATTGTTATTTTTAGTGAGGGTCTCGTACGCGTTGTAAAAAACTATTTGAAGAAAGGCTCTAAGATTTATATTGAAGGAAGCCTGCAAACTCGTAAATGGACGGATCAAGGCGGTCAGGAGCGGTACACCACAGAGGTGGTCCTCCAAGGCTATAATGGGACGCTCACCATGCTCGACCGCGCAGGCGGCAATGATAATGGCGGCTACCATCAGGACGCCCAGCCCGCGGCAGCCTCCTCCGGCGGGGCGAGCAACTTCGCCGATGAATCGCTGGACGACGAGATTCCGTTCTAGTTTCTACGTGTAATAGAACTGTTCTTTAACGATTTTACCGTTCTCCACCGTGTAAAGCGCGACTTCTTTCATCTGCTCACGCTCTCCGGTCATTTTGTTGGTCATGTCTGCTTCGTAGATGATAGCGAACTGGTCGTCACCGTGTAGATACGGGCCGTCAGCAGAGCTGGAGTGCATTTCCATCATCGATTCCCACATCGCATGCTTTTGCCGGATGGCATCCAACCCTTTTATCTCGCGCGGCATCCCCTCCCCGAACGCAGCGGCTTCAATGGAAATACATTCGTTGTGATAAGCATCCTCCAGCAAGGCCTCAATCTCATCGTTATTATTCGCATCAACCACTCTTTGCGCAAGTGCCCGTAATGCATTATTCATTGGCTTTCTCCGTGTTAAGCCGCAAGCTTCGGATCTAAATCCCCGGCTTTTTCTAATGCAGCAAGGTCATCATATCCGCCAATATGCTCGTCATTGATGAAAATCTGCGGCACGGTACGCATTCCGTTAGCCCGCTCGACCAGCTTCACACGCGCTTCATCGTCGCCAGTGACATCAATTTCCTGAAATTCCGCGCCCTTGCGCTTGAGTAAATCCTTCGCGCGCGTGCAAAAGGGGCAATAATTCGTAGTGTATACTTCAATGTTCGCCATAATCATATACTCGCTAAATTGGTTGTTGGTTAACTTGTTAAATTCGTTATAACGTTATACTTCCATATAGCCTATCATAAAGTAACATGTAAACCGCTTGACCATGTCGCCCCCTCCCCTTTTTCACTTCGTACTCTATTCACCCGATATTCACTGGAATACCGGAGCGATCGGCCGCACCTCCGTGGCGCTCAGCGCAAAGCTAATTTTGATTGAACCGCTTGGCTTCTCGCTGGACGATAAGCAGGTAAAGCGCGCCGGGATGGACTACTGGCAACATGTCGACCTGGATGTTCAACCCTCCTGGGAAGCATTCCTTGAAGCCTACCAGCCGGAGGAAGAGCAGATGTGGTTTTTCAGCGCCAAGGCCGAAAAAACCTACTATGATGCTGGTTTTACCGAAGGCTGCTTTCTGATCTTCGGCTCCGAAACCGCCGGATTACCACAGAAGATTCATAAAGCCTACAAACCCCAGTTCGTCGCTTTACCCCAGCTTTCGGACAAAATCCGTTCACTCAACCTCGCCAATACCGCGACTGCCGCGGCTTATGAAGCGCTGCGGCAGATTCAATTTGCTTAACAACTATTCGCTAGACTAAGATAGACCTATTTGCTAAATAGCGTATCTCTTCAATATCGTGGCGGGTGTAGCTCAGTTGGTTAGAGCGCCAGTTTGTGGTACTGGATGTCGCCGGTTCAAATCCGGTCACTCGCCCCAGTTTTCAGCTGCATTAAAGCCATAAAGACTGTCATTATACCCATTATTACGTTATAAAGGGCGAAATTACACCAAAATAGAGGTTTCAGAATGGTACAGTATAACCATTAGCAAATACTAGATTACCATAATTATTTGTCATTTCTATGTAACTTAGTGTATCGTAGATCAAGGTAGAATAAACTAAAACGCGGGATTTGAGGGGTATGAAAAAAAACCATCTGGATAAAATCAAGATATTATTAGCTGACAATGATACGCATATTGCCTCAGTAACTCGTCAGAATCTGCGCGCTATGGGCTTCAAAAACATTAAACATGTTCGTACTGCAGAACTCGCCATAGAACATTTAAATGAAGGTCCGGTGGATATTCTCAAAACTGAATGGACGCTACCCAAAATGGACGGCATCCACTTGACAGAATTTATACGTAGAAAAACCAATTTCAGAACACGAACGGTTCCTATCATTATGCTCACTGGCAAAGGTGAGAAGCCGGACGTGCTTATAGCTCGTGACGTTGGAATTACTGAGTATGTGATAAAGCCGTTCACCAGTAAAACTCTATATGCGCGTATTGAACAGCTGGTGGACAACCCACGGCCACTTGTTTTCAGCAAAAGCTATGTAGGGCCAGATCGTAGAAGAAAGTACCCCCCAGAACAGCTTGAAAATGATAGACGCAAAACGCCGCCCACGGTTGCAAAGTCAGAAACCGATATAGATATCACAGCGGAGGCCGGCCCCTACATGGTTCTACCGGATCATGCGCTGAAAAAAACTATTGGCATTAAGGGACCGCTTTCCACCATCATCACGCCGGCCGTGCTTGCTAAAGCGCAGCAGACGATTGATTCCATGAGCGGTGAAGGTATCAAATGGATCAAAGATGACCTCGATGCCATGCAGGAAGCCGTTTTAAAATCTACTAATGAGCCGATTCTCGCCCATGACATACTCAAGGAACGAGCATTATCTATTAAATCCCGCGCCGGTACGTTTGGCTATCAGATTATTTCAGAGATTACCCGCCACCTTTACTTATTCCTGACCTCCAGCTTCACACCTCGCGAACGTGAACATGTTAGCTTGGTGCGAAAACATATCGATTCAATTAAAGTCATTCTTGCATCCAATCTTAAAAAACCAGAAGGTGTAGGCAAGGAAATTGTTGAAGAGCTGCACCGCTTGATCGAAAAATACGAGAATAATACGCAAGAATCCGAATCGCCAAGTCAAACGGCTTAATTTCTACCATACCCGCTATAAACAATATCCATCCCGTTGATCATCACGGAAATGGAGCTGCTAACATTGGCATTATCACCCGAATTCTGGTTATACGCTCCGATGCTGAATAGTTGCGCAGCGGGAGGCACCGAAAAATCTTGAGATGCTGCACCATTATGAACTTGATCATAGCGCACCGACTTATTCGAAACAACGGAAGCAATCTCAGAATGTACTAACTCCTCCCAACCCGAAAAATCAGCCATCTTCGATCTGTCAAACGCCTGCACACTCGCCGCACATATACAAAACACGCTACACAAGAACCCTGTTAAAAACCGCATATTCCACTCCCCTTATGGAAAAAGAATAGCAGAAAATATTTAAGAATTCGTTAAGTGCCAGGCACAAAAAAACCCGGCACAATGGCGCCGGGCTTTTCGTAGTTAAAACTAGTAAGAGCTAGCTTGCGACTTTAAGATCGCCGGCAGCAGTTTTACCGCGGCTTTCTACCAGCTCATATTCGACCTGCTGGCCGTCGTCCAGACCGCGTAGGCCTGACGCTTCAACCGCGCTGATATGCACGAACACATCGTTACCACCATCAGCAGGTTCAATAAATCCATATCCTTTGGTTCCATTGAACCATTTTACTGTTCCTGTTGCCATGTTTTTCTCCTTATTAACAACATTTACATCCCTTACGGGTACTCGAGCCTAAAAATTTTACCCGGATCGAGCAGTCGTAAATCAATTCACGGCAACTTGGTCTTGGTATTCACAGCGCACGCACTGCTTATTCTTACTAACTCTTACAAAAGACAGTCGCACGTTATACTCAAAATTGCAAGGGAATAAAGGAATAGACAGATTAAAATACGAGCAAAACCCTCATACAATATCGCAGTAGGTGCAAATGCTGCTGCCAGTTCTGGTGCGATTTCCCTGCCAGCAGCGCCAAGGATACTGCTCGAACTTTCCAACCGGCCGGAGAATGTACTAAATACGATGACCATCCAAAGCACCAATACGCATCTGGCTTGTATCCTTCATGAAATAGGACTCTGGATGCTTTAATTAAACCAGTAGTGGCTTGGAACCTATCGACCATCCGTTAACAAAATGGTGTGTCTTGGTGGTGGGGGCAGGATTCGAACCTGCGTAGACAATGTCGGCGGATTTACAGTCCGCTGCTTTTGACCGCTCAGCCACCCCACCTTACTTGACCCAAGTGTATGGATGAGGCATGCTTGTAATATAAGCATTAGTGATTGTCAATTACCGAGGGGTATGGGATTGCGAAAAAGCGGTAAAGGAAAACAAGGTCGGGCTTCAGCCAACGACCGCTATATCATGTATGGTACGCACGCGGTTAAGGCAGCATTAGCCAACCCTGATCGGCAAATCGATACATTCTATCATACGGAGCGGCCGGATAATGCGTTGCTGAATCAGGCGAAAGAACGCGGAGTAGCGACCAAAGCGCTTTCGGCGCAGGCATTTGCTGATCTGGTCGGTCAGGTAAGCGCGCACCAACAGGTCGCGCTGCGGGTAAAGCGGCTTCAGCAGCCAACGTTGGAAGATATTAATCTGGCAACGCGGCTTGTTATGCTGGATCAGCTGACCGACTCGCAGAATATCGGCGCCATCGTCCGAACCTCTGCCGCGTTTAGTGTTGATGCCGTGCTTCAACACAAACAGCAGGCGCCGGAAGAAAATGCGGGTATCGCGAAAGCGGCCGTGGGTACGCTCGAAGCCATGCCGCTCGTCTCCGTGACCAACCTTGCTCAGACGCTGAAATTATTTCAGAAAGACGGGTTTTGGGTGGTCGGGCTCGATGGTGACGGTACGGTACCGCTTCCTGCATTGGAGAAGATGCACAAATGGGTGCTGGTGCTGGGATCGGAAGGAAAAGGCATTCGAGACAATGTGAAGAAGCAATGTGATTTTGTCGCTTCCATCCCGATCGCACCCGAAGTGGAAAGCCTGAATGCATCGAACGCAGCGGCCATTGCTCTGTATCAGCTTGCCACGAAAACGTAATTGCGACTGATCCCTCAATAGAGCTTGATTTATTGGTCCTGTATGCGTTATAACTATGCGCTTAAAAGTCGTGTGCCGGCTTAGCTCAGTTGGTAGAGCAGTTGATTTGTAATCATCAGGTCGTGAGTTCGAGTCCCACAGCCGGCACCATTCATTTCCCCGCCGTTAGTAGATGCAACCCCAGCTTGGTGCGGCGCCAGAGGATATCGTCCATAGTGCGGGCGAATTCGTATTGCTTGAGATACTCAACCTCTCGCTCGTACAAACTTTCTTTGACCTGCTTACCCATATCTTTCAGATTCTTAGCATCAGAGATTAATGTTCTAGTTGAAGTTCCGTAGTTGCGGGCGTAGCGCGTCAGCAGATGTGCGGGTAGCCAGGGATATGCTCGGCGTAGCTCCGCGCAGAGACTGTCAAAACCTGCAAAGTCACCTCCCGGCAGCGCAGCTTCAGCGGTCCATGCTTTGCTTGCAGGGTAGAGCGTTTTCAGTACGCTTTCCGCGAGCGTGCGGCTGGTGGTGATTTTGCCGCCATAGATCGTAAGCAGCCGCCCGGTTTCAGCGGATCCCAACAGCTGCAACTGATAATCGCGCGAGACCTGCATCGCGTCTTCGGCCTCATCATCCACGAGCGGTCGTACGCCCGAAAAATCCCAAATAATATCAGATAAGCTGATTTGTTGCCTGAAATAGTGATTAACGGCGTCACAAAGATAGCGCTTCTCCTCATCGCTACAGACGGCGTCTTCGGGTTTACTCACATCTATGTCGGTCGTGCCGATCAGCGTATACTTCTGTTCATAGGGAATCGCGAAAATTACCCGACTATCCGTATGTTGAAAGATATAGGCATTTTGGTGCGGAAATAGCTGTTTCACCACAATATGACTGCCTTTAACGAGTCGTAATGGTTTATGTTCTCTGAGTGTGCTCGTCTCATCCAGTAGTTTAGAAGCCCATGGCCCGGCGGCATTCACAATGGTATTGGCCGTAATCGTCCGCACTTTATTGCGCTGCTGGTAGCTTACCTCCCATAGCTTGCCCTGCTTTTTAATCTCTGTCACTTCGGCGCGGGTGAGAATATCCGCCCCTCGCTCCTTTGCAGCCATGCAGTTGAGAACGACCAGCCTGCTATCTTGCACCCAGCAATCGGCATATTCAAAACCTTTGGTGAATTGCGCCTGAAGGTCTTTATTCACCCGCAGATCCACGCCCCGTGATGCGCCGAGCATGCCGCGAGTTGCAAGGTGGTCGTAGAGAAATAAACCGGACCGAATCAACCAATAGGGTCGTAAATGCTTGTTATGTGGTAGAATAAAGCGCATCGGCCAGATGATATGCGGTGCAGTCTTCAGAAGAACGGCCCGCTCCTGCAGCGCTTTACGCACCATGCCAAATTCATAATGTTCCAGATAGCGCAGGCCGCCATGGATCAGCTTGGTGCTCGCAGATGAAGTGCCGGAAGCAAGATCGTCCTTTTCCAGCAGGATCGTTTTGATGCCCCGGCCTGCCGCATCACGCGCAACTGCGCTGCCGTTGATGCCACCGCCGATGATGGCGAGCTCATAGTGTGGTTCAAGCATCAGCCGAGAGCAATGATTGCTTCCGACCATTTATGGAACGCGGCGATATCCGCCCCTTTGGTATAATCGTAGTAGCCATCCTCTTTCTCTATATGGGCAATGCAGCGCTGATGAATCCGCTCCATTACTTCCTGTAGCTTTTTATCCACTTTTTCCAGCGTCCAGCTGAGATGTAATGCGTTTTGCGTACGCTCAAACCCGGAAACGGCGACACCCCCCGCATTGGCGGCTTTGGCTGGCCCGATAATCACACCGTTTTGCAGGCATTTTTTGGTGGCTGCCTCGGTCAATGGCATATTAGCACCTTCGGAAATCGCCTTCACGCCGTTCTTAATGAGTAACTCGGCTTCTTTTTCATCGACCTCATTCTCCGTAGCGCAGGGGAGTGCAATATCGCAGGGAATATCCCATGGCTCTTTCCCGTCGCGATATTCGGCATGTTTGCCTTCATAATCACTTAAACGCCCACGTTCTTTAAATTTTAGATGTTTGATTGTCTCAAGCTGCTCCTGCTCGATTCCGTCTTTAAAATAGAGGGTACCCTTGGAATCCGAAACGGTCAGCACTTTCGCACCGAGCGAGAGGCATTTTTCAGCGGCGAATAAGGCGACATTGCCCGCGCCGGAGACGCAAACCGTGCTTTTCTTCAACTTGAGATCGTGTTCGTTCAACATATGCCGGAGGAAATAGACGCAGCCATACCCCGTTGCCTCTTCGCGCCCGCAACTGCCACCGAAGGACGGGCCTTTACCAGTAATGCTGCCTTCAAAACGACCCGTTAGTCTGACATATTGACCGAACATATAGCCAACTTCACGTCCGCCCACGCCGATATCGCCCGCAGGAACGTCCATATGCTCACCGATATGGCGATACAGCTTATCCATAAAGGCTTTACAAAAGCGGTGTAGCTCGGCATCTGACATTTGCTTGGGGTTGATATCCGCGCCCCCTTTACCCCCGCCCATCGGCAGGCCGGTCAGGGCATTTTTCGACGCCTGCTCAAAGGCGAGGAATTTCAGTATGCTCGGATTAACGGTCGGGTGGAATCGCAGCCCGCCTTTATAGGGGCCTAGCGCATTACTATGCTGGACACGCCATGCCCGATTAACGCGCTTGTTACCGTCATCATCTTCCCACGTGACACGGAAGCGGAGCAACCTGTCCGCTTCGATCATTCGTTCAAGCACATTCTGCTTTACATATTCTTTATTAGATTGAAATGTATCCTCGATATTTTCATACCATAATAATACGGCCTGATGGAATTCAGGCTGTGCGTTATGATGTTCGTCAAGAAAGCGTTGTAGTTGCTCTTTATTTTCAATCATGCTGAATACCCCTGCGCTGTGATGTCGCTCTTCTTTAGCAGGTATTACAGCGATGTAAAACCTTAGGATTGGTTCTTGGGCACAAAAATCTGAAAACCATTCGGCGTCCGTGCGTAGCCGGGCGCGCTAGGCTTCGTTAGAGGGGCTAAAAGTGGCCGGTTGGTGGGCTCAGGCGGCGTAGTAGGCTGGCCGGTAGCAATAACGGCATCCGGGTAGACGCCTTGCGAATCGGTTTTCCAGCAACCGCAGGTGCATTCCTTATAGCACTGTGACCAGTTGGCATCTTCCTGTAAGCATTGTCCGCTATGGCATTCGGAAGGATCTCGATATACTTTCCCTTCGCAGGCGGACAAGGTTGTTGTACATGATATTATTAAAGCAATGGCGACAAGCCAGTTACCATAAACCCCCATAAATTCTATCCCCACAACTGCAATTCTAAATTTGCAAAAGCGTTTAAAGAATTGATTCAATAAACGCAACCGATATTTTGGAAAAATGATTGACCCGAATCATTCTATGGCTAAGACTAGGCGCCGTATCAACATGAGGAGTAGACTATGACACGTTTTGGCGGCGTTTCCGCAGAGCAACTGCGGCAATATATTGAGCGGATTGAGCGGCTGGAAGAAGAGAAAAAGGCCCTGGCCGATCATACGAAGGATGTGTTTTCCGAGGCGAAAGCGAACGGATATGATGTAAAAGCGATGCGGCAGATCATCAAGCTGCGTAAGATGGATCAGAGCGATCGCGAAGAAGAGGAGTATGTACTCGATACGTATAAGGCGGCGCTGGGTATGATCCCGGATTTTGAGCGTGATGATTCCAGCGCAGAGCAAGCAACGGAAGTGCAGCCTGCTCGCGTTGAAGAAGAGGTCGCTGCTTAACAGCGAAAGCTTTCGTTATTTCTCACTGACAATGGATTCCAGACTGGTGCTTTGTGCTTTTTGTGCAGCCCAGTCTGGTATTTCATCCCGCTTCACATCAAACGCAAAGCGCAGCAGGGTAAACGCCAGCACGGTGATCAGGCTGATAGCGAGGATATTCATCAATATTCCCGCCTTGGTCATCTGGAATACGCGGATATAACCGCTCGCAAACACAATCGCATTGGGCGGGGTTGCCATCGGAAGCATAAAGGCGCACGAGGAGGCGAGGGTTGCCGGAATCGCAAAGAGCAGCGGATTCTGGCCTAATTGAGCCGCGACTCCGCTTAACACTGGCAGGAAAATCGTTATCAGCGCGAGATTGCTCATAAATTCCGTCATAATCAGCACAATCAACGCCGCAGATAATACCAGAATCACCAGCCCCATCGTGGAAATACCGGAAAGCTGATCGCCTACCAGTTCAATCAATCCGCTGGATTGCATCGCACCGGCCAATGTCAGTCCGCCACCGAATAGCAGCAGGATACCCCACGGCAGTTTCTCCATATCGCGCCAATGGAGGATAAATTCTCCTTTTTTACGGTCAGTCGGGATAATAAACAGCGCTACCGCAGCCGCTACCGCAATGCCCGTATCGGTAAGATTATTAAGTTCCCAGCCGAGGGAGGCAAGGAATGCGATTAGCTTATTTTTAAACATCCACAAAGAGGCGGTCGTAACCAATACCGCTAGCACCAACACCTCTTCACGCTTGATGTTGCCGAGATCCTTGTATTGCGATTCGAGAATGTCATCGGCATTGCGGATATGCCCCAGCCGGTTAGGGAACACAATAAAGACCAGCACCGCCCAGCAGATGGCGAGCATCACCACCGCAAACGGAAAGCCCAGCTTGAACCAGTCGATAAATTCAATCGTAAAATTGTAGGTATCCTGCATATAGCCAGCGAGAATAGCGTTCGGCGGTGTGCCTATCAACGTAGCCGTACCCCCTATATTGGCCGCATAGGCAATACCAATCATCAGCGCGATCGCAAAATATTGCTGGCCCGAGGAGAGGCCGATAGAGGTCATGTCTTTGCGTAAGGTTAAATCGAGTACGGAAAGCGCAATCGGCAGCATCATCACGGTCGTTGCTGTATTGCTCATCCACATGGACAGAAAGGCGGTTGCAAGCATAAAGCCTGCAATAATCCCGTTCGGATGTGTACCGGTAAGACGCAAAATACTCAGCGCAATCCGTAAATGCAGCTTCCATTTCTCCATCGCGAGCGCAATCACAAAGCCACCCATGAAGAGAAACACAATCGGGTGCGAATAGCCCGCTGTCGCTTCCTTGATGTTCATTACGTCCAGCAGGGGGAACAGCACAATGGGTGAAATGGCGGTGACGGGGATAGGAATCGCCTCGGTAATCCAGAGGGTTAGCATAAAGGCGGCAACGGCCATTACGCGCATGCCGCTTTCGCCGATCGCCTCAGGTGCGGGTAGCGCGAGGATACCGAACAGCAGGGCGAAGGCGAAAATTACAATAGGAACTTTTTTGCTATTTACAGCTGATTCTGCATTCACCCCTGCGTTACCCTGTTTTATGAAAAAATAATCGTGCAAAAGACCATAGATAAATCGCAAATGCAAGGGAGATCGACGCTTGATTTTAGGTGGTGCTTTGCATTATACTGTTTGTTCTCGATTTGTCATGGCCATATTCAGGCCTCTGTCGGAGTGTAGCGCAGCCTGGTAGCGCATCTGGTTTGGGACCAGAGGGTCGGGGGTTCAAATCCCTCCACTCCGACCATGTTTTTGAAGGCCGCCGCCAGTTCTAACCTGGCCCCATTTTGTAGGTTCAAGATTTTTCCCTGCTTGACCAGCTTTAAAATGGAATCATTGATTTTCTAGATAGTGTAGTCACGAGATTTTTGCCCAAAGGTTGATGATGCTGATTTGCACTCCTGCAGCGAAGGATTTGATATTTTTTGTATAACGCGTTGCGATTCCCCGCCAGCGCTTGAGGTGCAAGAAAGCGTTTTCTACCAAATGCCTCAACCGATACAAATATTCATCATACTCACGCGGATCGATGCGATTCTTTTTTGGTGGCACAACCAGCTCGATGCCATGCTCGGCTGCATAATCGATTAACACATTGGTATCATACGCTTTATCGGCAAAAAGATACGCAGCTAAAAAGCCCTCAACTAGCGCAATTGCCTGCTCATTCTGCCGCCGTTCTGGCCTTGCCACCCTACAACAACGTATTTCATTAACTCCAACTGCTTATTTCTCTTTAACTTACAATGCGTTACATACATAAATAACTTCCTAACATTTTACATGTCAGGTGTCAGCCACCTTAATTTATTAAATATTTAGGTAAATACTTGAAAAAAAACAGTTTCTGCTAAAATTAAAAATTCAAATTACTTATGAGTTAAAAACCATAAGTTATAGATACATTTTATTATGTATCTCACTAAAATAGTTAGTGGACGAACGGCTGTAGAGCTGCGCGTTATAGCTTATTGGTTTAAAGATATAGGTGTAACCCCTCACCTACGGAGCTATGCTTCGAAAACTCAGGGGATTTTCTAATTTTTTTTAAAAATACTGGGGGTTGAGACCTTTGTTAACAAAGGGGTAAGGCGCCCAGCTTTAAAATGAAATTTGAAAAAAGAGGGCCAGCACAGGTGCCCTGCGACCACGTATTTGAAGTGGTCGAAAAAAAGTCCACAACACTGTGGATTAAGAGAACCCAGCGCCGGGTGCCGGCGTGGCGGATGAAACTGCGCTGCAAGAAGTGCGGGCTGTATCGTAAAGTTACGAAACAGAAGAAATAGCCGCTAGCCCAACAGGCTAGAGAAGAATAGCTCAATTAGCTCCTTGACCGCTAGGTTATAGGGAGAAAATGAAATAAGAGCCTGTGTTGAAAAACACTTCTTCTCTAGCCCTGTTGGGCTTTTTTTGCGCTTAGCGTCAGCGGCTATAAATCCCAAATTTTTTCACGAAAAGAGTTAAATGTTGTTAAAGAGCAGCAATATCGTAAGAATTAATTTATTGCGTACCGTTAAGATATAAAAAATCTAGCATAATATAAAACGAAATCCATTACAAAATCTTCATCATCTTCACCTATTGGAGAATAAAATTCATTTTTAAAAAAAATATTTTTTTAAAGGATTATCCCTGAACTTTTTTCACCTGATGTTCGAAGAGATCATTACAGGCTTGAAACTCCTCAAGAAAGCTGTCAGAAGAGTTCGAACTTAGTCTGCTACCGACGACCAGCATCCTTATCTATATATGCTTAAGGCGCTACGAATTTAACCGCCGCCCAATATCCGGTAACGGCAGATAGGCAAGTGACGACAGCACCCCAGATAATATCGATAATTGCGAGCTTGGTAGACCAGTTCTGGATCACTGCAAGCCCGGTCAGATCATAGGTCGCGTAGGCAATTAACCCGAACAATGCCCCGCTTATTGCAACCTGCGTTAATGAACCGCCGGACATATGCGGCATAATGGCGAAATACAACACGCCAAAAATATAGAGTACATAAAACACAGCGGCGGCGATCATATTGGGATCATCCGCCATTAGCCCGCCCATCTCAGTTGTATAAAGGGGTTTGGCAATCAGCCCCAACCACAGTGCATCCAGCACCAGAAAGGTGATCGCGGAAATAATATAAACTGTACCTAAAAACATATCTAATGGTTCTCCATGTCAAGTTCTATGGTTACCCCTATTCTTATAAAAAGTCGACATGCTTCAATTTAGCACAATGCTAAAAAAATGCACCTTACATTAATATTTAGTTAAAATCTTAAATATATTATGGTAAACTGGAATTGGTAGGACGAGGAGAAAGAGCATGACTAACGTTATTAAAGGAACGAAATTTTCCGACGTATTATTTGGAACAGGTGAAAATGATTTAATCCGCGCACGTGATGGAGATGACGTAATCTATAGTTATGGCGGTAGCGACACGGTCTACGGAAATCAGGGAAATGACCTGTTTTTCGGAAATGCTCAGGATGACGTGCTTTATGGTGGGCGTGATAACGATACCATCAATGGAAATGAAGGCGACGATACGCTGAAAGGCCATCACGGTTTAGACCGGATACTCGGGGGCGATGGTAATGACGAAATCCGCGGCGGTCACGATGCCGATATTCTCTTCGGTGATGCAGGCGATGATGATATACGCGCAGGCAATGGTGATGACGAACTTTACGGCGGCATAGGAAATGATGACCTCCGGGGCAACCGGGGCAATGATACGCTGGAAGGACATGATGGAGACGATACCCTCCACGGCGGAAAGGATAATGATGAACTTTATGGCCATGTAGGTACTGATTTTCTGTATGGCGGTCAGGGAGATGATCTGATATTCGGCGGTGAAGGTAATGACGATATCCGCGGACACCATGGTAATGACCTTATCGACGGTGAAGAGGGAGACGATTTCGTCCGTGCCGGTAGTGATAATGATACCGTAACGGGAGGTATCGGCGATGATACGCTCCACGGTAACAACGGTGAAGATCTGCTATACGGCAATGACGGAGACGATGAGCTCCGCGGCGGCAAGGATAATGACCAGCTATACGGGCATTCGGGTATGGATTCACTATATGGTGGACATGGCGATGATCTACTCGTCGGCGGCGATGGCGATGATGCCTTATATGGCCGTCAGGGTAATGATACGTTGATTGGCGGCGCAGGTGCCGATTACCTGGTCGGTAATCAGGGTAGTGATACGTTTGTTTACGAACAAGTTTCTGACTCTACGCTGTCAACAGCCGATACCATTACAGGGTTCGGCGAAGAGGATGTGATTGATCTTTCGGCTATCGGTGTTGCCTCTATGGAGCAATTAACGATTTCTATAATAGATCGCGAAACGCACATAGCGGATCAGAATTCTGATTTTTACCTCGTGCTTAAAGGTAAGCGCCAGCTGGAGGATAGCAATTTTATCTTTGGTGAAGGCGATACGAGCGATACTTCGTTTGCTATGGCAGATTATAACGTGGTTTCCCCGTCGAATGAGGTAACCTATCAGGCCGAACGTGTTTACGGAAACGCGTTTGGCGAATATCAACTCGCCGATGTGAACGGCGATGGTACGGTTGATGTCTTAAGCGCAAATGGCGCCTTTGGCGCAGGCTTGGTGATGTTGGACGGCGCCTCCGGTACTTTCAACCGCATCAGCTATGAGGATGTCGGGGATTACAGGCTGGCTGATGCCAATGGGGACGGTACGCTGGATGTCTTTACCACTTCACGCGGTGGCCTTACATGGGTAGACGGCGCAGATGGCACGCTGAATCGAGTTACCTTTAACGAGGTAGGTGTGTTTGATGTGGCTGATATCGACAATGACGGTCAGCTAGACATAGTCAGTGCCGGTGGTAGCTTCCAGAATGGTACGGCTATAAGCGGGCTGATGCAATATACACTCGACGGCAGCATGACGCGAATTTCCTCTAACGACGTGAACCAGTTCCATCTGGCTGACATGGACAGTGACGCAGCACTCGAGATTCTGACCACCGATACCACGTACGGTAATGGGGATGCCATCAATGGTACCGTTTTCTACAATGTAGACGGATCTATGGTACGATTTAATTTTATTGAACCACAAAGCATGACGCTCGCTAATGTCGATAGTGATGATGCGATGGAAGTGTTCAGCCGTGCAAGCACCTATAGTAATGGTACTGAGATTAGCGGCCTGCATTACCTCGACGGCGAAACGCTGATTCGAGTCACGACCAACGAGGTAAATAATTATGCAATCGGTGATGCGGATAATGATGGTGAAATGGAAATCGTCGCGCTCGACAACAGCTATGCCAATGGTACGGCAATCGGCGGCATCATCCTTTACGAACTGGATGGTAGCATGACCCGGCTGGATAGCCGCGACGCCGATAAGGTCCATATCGCCGATATTGACGGCGACGGATCCAATGATATTCTCGTGAGCGGCGGAGCATTTGGCAATGGACTCGTCGAGATATCCACCGCGCTCGAAGGAACACCCACCTATATTGGCACCGATTCCGCCGACCTGTTCAGGTTTGACGGAGATAGCGTCGATAGCGTTATTGAAGGGTTCGTTTCCGGCGAAGATATTCTCTATCTTGAGCAACATAGCGGGATTACAAATGCAGCAGATGTCATAGCGCGTATATCAGGGAATGGAGACGACCTCGAATTGGCCTATCATGACGAAGTCACGGTCACTTTAACCGGCATCAGCGGCCTCACAGAGGGAGATATCGTTCTCTATTAACGGGTCAGCGGTCATTACGCCGCAATAGCACGTAAAGCGCGCCCTTACCGCCATCTTTCGGCTGCGCGTAATCATAAAACAATACGAGCGGCGCAATGCGCGATTCGGAAAGCCAGCGCGGTACTTCGTTTTGCAACACCCCGCCTTGAAGCACTCCGCCCTTCCCGGTAATAATCAGGACACAACGCCGACCCTGCATATAAGCGCGCTCGAGGGTCGCAATCACTAAATTCTCCGCCTGCTCGCGGGTTTTACCATGCAAATCCAGCCGTATATCGATAGGGTACTTCCCTTTACGAACTGTATCCGCCAGCTTGCGATCCACCCGGCTGGTATCACCGAGCGATACTATGTTGCCAGCTCTAGAATCGTGAAACGAAGTCGGATGATCGTGTTTTACATTTGACGACGAAACATGGTCTGACTCCGGCGGCTGCTTTTCTCTGCTCTCAGTATGGCTCGTAAGCACGCGCTCCTTACCCTTAACCGGCCTGACTCCCTCGGTTGCCTGACTCCACAGCTCGTCTTCATCCTTTGGCATAATATGTCTGCACGTGTTTTGCATATTCGTCTAGCGTTCCGCCGGAAATCGCCTCACGAATTTCCTGCATTAAATGCTGGTAATAGCTAACATTATGCCATGAAAGCAGCATCGGGCCGAGCATTTCCTTCGCCTTAAACAAGTGATGCAGATAGGCCCTGGAGTAATCGCGGCTGGCCGGGCAATCCACCTTCGGGTCTAACGGCTCGGGATCATCCGCAAAACGGCTATTGCGAATATTCACCACACCATAGCTTGTAAAGGCCTGACCGTTACGACCAGAACGGGTGGGCATCACGCAATCAAACATATCGATGCCGCGCATCACCGCGCCAATAATATCGTCCGGCCTGCCGACACCCATCAGATAACGCGGTCTATCCTCCGGCAGATGCGGGCAGGTGACATCCAGCGTATCAAACATCAGCTGCTGCCCCTCTCCAACAGCAAGCCCACCGACGGCGTAGCCATCAAAACCAATATCCATCAGGGCTTTCGCAGATACTTCACGCAAATCAGCAAAAATGCTCCCCTGTACAATACCAAACAGGCCGTAGCCCTCACGCGCCTGATAGGCTTGTTTACTGCGCTCCGCCCAGCGAAGTGAGAGTTCCATCGATTCCTTCGCGCCTTCATAGGAAATCGGATAGGCGGGGCATTCATCGAATATCATGGTAATCGTCGCATCAAGCAAATGCTGAATCTCCATCGAGCGTTCGGGCGAGAGCATGTGTTTCGAGCCGTCAATATGCGACTGAAACTCCACCCCCTCTTCGCTTAATTTGCGCAGTTGCGCAAGGCTCATCACCTGAAAGCCGCCGGAATCGGTCAGGATTGGCCCATCCCAATTCATAAAAGCCCGTAATCCACCGAGCTTCGCGACACGCTCTGCTGTCGGCCTGAGCATTAAATGGTAGGTATTACCCAGAATAATGTCTGCACCGGCCTGTCGAACCTGATCCGTCATGAGCGCCTTAACGCTGCCCACCGTACCCACGGGCATAAAGGCAGGGGTGCGTATATCGCCGTGTTTCGTTGTAAGCACACCAGTGCGGGCATTGTTGTCTTTTGCGTTGATAGTAAATGAAAGTGTCATGGCTATGTTTGCCGCTCCAGCAAACACGCATCCCCGTAGGAATAAAAGCGATAGCGCTGATCAAGCGCATGCTGATAGGCCTCGCGCATCGTCTCAAGCCCGGAAAACGCAGACACGAGCATAAATAAGGTTGACCGCGGCGTATGAAAGTTCGTGAATAAGCGATCCACACATTTGAATTTATAACCCGGCGTGATGAAAATATCGGTTGCCCCTTGGGTTGGGCTGACCCATCCCGCATCATCCGCCACCGTTTCCAGCACCCGCATGCTGGTCGTACCGATCGAAACGACCTTACCGCCCTGCTCGCGCGACTGGTTAATAATAGCCACATCTTCCTCACGCAGGATAAACCGCTCGCTATGCATTTTATGCTCTTCGACATTATCCACTTTAACCGGTAGGAACGTCCCCGCCCCCACATGCAGCGTCACATAGGCTATGCGAACTCCCTGTGCCTCTAATTCCACCAGCAATGCATCCGTAAAATGCAGCCCGGCCGTAGGCGCGGCCACCGCACCGCTATGTTTTGCATATACCGTTTGATAATCCTGCTCGTCCGCCTTCTCCTCTTTGCGCCGCTTAGCGATATAGGGAGGTAAGGGCATCACGCCATGCACGGCGAGCGCTGCCTGAAAGCCCGTCTCGTCAAGATCGGAGGTGACGAACACCTCGCCCCCCTCACCTTTTTGCGTCACGGTGAGCGTGAAGCCATCCGCTACATGCAGTTCCGCACCCAGAGCGAAGCGTTTCGCGGGTTTAGCAAAGGCGGACCAGCTACCATCCCCTTGTGGCTGGTGCAGCGTAATTTCAGCTGCTTTCCCGTCAACCGTGCCATAAAGCCGAGCCGGAATCACCTTGGTATCGTTTAGCACCAATACATCGCCCGGCTGCAAGAGACCTGGCAAATCCGATACATGGTAATCATCCACCCCATCCTGCCGCACGTGCAGGAGCCGAGCCGTCTCCCGCTCCGCTTTGGGGTGCGTGGCGATCAGCTCTTCCGGTAGTTCAAAGTCAAAGTCAGCGAGTTTCATGCAGGTATGTCATCCTGAGCGAACCGGAGTTTAGCGAGGGGAGCCGAAGGATTTACTGCAAGAAAAAAAGAGGCATCGTCCGCTTTGGTTCGAATAATCCGCTCAGAATGACCTTAAAAAATAAGTTTACTTAATTCGCCGCCGCATTTGCATCTTCGGAAGCCTCTTCCGCATCCGCCGCCACTTGCAGCTTAATCAGCTGATCCGGATCGGTCACCTTACCGGAGAACGCGTCACCCTTCTTTATCGCATCCACATGCTCCATACCTTCAACGACTTCGCCGAATACGGTATATTGCCCGTCCAGATGCGGCGCATCTTCGAACACGATGAAAAACTGGCTATCCGCGCTGTTTACATCCATCGCACGCGCCATCGAAACCGTACCGCGCATATGCTTCGCGTCAGAAAATTCCGCATCCAGATTCTTGCCCGAGCCGCCCGTGCCAGTGCCGGTTGGGTCACCCGTTTGCGCCATAAACCCATCAATCACACGGTGAAACACGACACCATCGTAAAACCCTTCGCGCGTCAGCTCTTTAATCCGCGCCACATGATTGGGCGCCAACTCAGGCTTTAGTTCAATGACAACGCGGCCATCTTCCAAATCCATATAGAGAGTATTTTCCAAATCTGCCGCCATCGCCGTTCCTTTCGTTACAATAAGCATTACTGCCGCTAATAATAAAGTTCGCATAATTCCTCCTTCAAATGCTGCCTTACTATACAGATTGTGCTAATCCGTTAAAGGATTTTTACGCCCTTTTAATAATGGCCACCCCGCACAAATAATGAAAAAAACACCACCTAGCACCGCAATCATACCGCCCAGTCGCAGCATATGCGTTGCAGCCTCCACTTCCGCGGAAGGCACCACCCCAGGTGTTTTACGCATCGCGCCGTAGCCGCCCATCACCGCCAGCGCGATGATATGCATCAGCTGCCCCAGCCCGTAAAAACCCGGCTGCACATAGCGCAGTTTTTTCATCCAGCCTGCCGTTGCATAGCCGTAGCGGTCAATCACCGTATAGGTAATGCCCATGAAGGCGAGGGAGACGCCGACGATAGAGCCATGGTAATGCGCGGGAATAATCGTATTGCTGCCCGAAATAAACAGGCTGATAATGCCACCGGCTGCGAAAAGCAGGATAGACCAGTAGAGCGCCTGCTTTTCAACCGATCGGTTAATTGCGCTACGCGACCGCCACCAGCCGCGCACTAAGTACAGCCCAACTACAAACGGAAGCAAAGCGCCAGCATAGCGCATTTGCTGCGTAAACCACTGCATATGTTCCTGCGAGGTTATCTCATAGGCCGTATAGGCATAGGGGAATGCCAAAACCAGAGTCAGATTAATTATATATAATGTAATTAGTATCTTATTCGATATTTTTAATGTATTACCTGATAAATTAGCCAGCCAGATCCAGCAGAGCGTCATCATAAAGGCATAGGTAAATTGCAAGAGATGCCCCCCACCCCAGAACATGATTTCAAACTGCTCCTGCTTACCGATGGGATAAAGAATCAGATAGGGTTTTAGCGCCTGTACCGACCAGATAAAGGCGGCAATCGCCGCAAGATACGTCACAGCAATCACCCACATGGAGACCAGTACACCATCATAATGCTGCGGTTTATCCCGCATCCACTCAACGCAATGATCTTTTAGTACATAAAACGCCACAAGGAAGACAGCGACGAGAAACAGACTCAGCCCTAACCAGAAGCTGTAATTATCATAAACCGGTACGTAATTATTGAGATAGGGCGTGCCTTCTGCCTCCATAAACGGCGACCCCGCCAGCATGATCGCTCCGGCTAACCCGGCCATAAGGGCGATAAAGTCGCCAATTGCGAGCTTACCCGGCTTATAGGCCGTTATCATCGCTGCCGTGAACGATAGCAGCCAGATCAGAACGGATAGATTGACGTGAATAACCAGTGCGGTCTCAAAAAAGTCTTCAAACGGAATATATTCTGCCGTTGCCGGGATCCGCGCCATAACGAGCAATACGGCATAAAGCCCGGCCAGCGCGAGCGCCGAAAGGCCGAGCAACAGCCAGCCGCGAATAACCCATTCCTTTTCGTCATTCGGCGAAAAAAGCAGTTTCGCACTTGCGTTCATGTAACCAACCCGTAATATGTTGCGCACTATCTAGCATTGGTATTCCCTATGGCACAAGCAAAAGCAAGACCTTACTACGATACGTTGGATGAGCGGAAGCGCAAAACCATTGCCTATTGGCTGTTTGCCGTATGTTTCATGATTTTCTGCATGGTGGTGATCGGCGGCCTGACCCGCCTTACGCATTCCGGCCTTTCTATGACTGACTGGCAACCGATCCATGGCATTATACCGCCCATGAACGCCGAAGAATGGCAGGAAGAGTTTGATGCTTATCGCCAGTATCCGGAGTATCAGAAGATCAATAAAGGGATGTCGCTGGATGCCTTTAAGCAAATTTTTTATGTTGAATGGATCCACCGTATCGCCGGGCGAATTACGGGGCTGGTGGTGCTGGTTCCATTAATCTATTTTACACTACGCGGTTACTTAGATCGGGGCTGGTTTATCCGTTTTTTCCTTATGGGTGGCTTAATCGGCGTGCAGGCGGTCATTGGCTGGCTCATGGTGCAAAGCGGCATGAAAGATAATCCCGATGTCAGCCAGTACCGCCTTGCAACGCACCTCACCGTTGCCTTTATTATTTTTACGCTGTTTTTTGCCTCCGCGCTCAAATGGTGGCCATCGCGCCCTGCGGCAGTAAAGGACCCAGACCCCCTATCCCGCTTGAAAAAATGGACGCATATCTTCGCCGGTTTGCTCCTGTTGCAAATTGTTATCGGCGGATTTGTAGCTGGGTTGGATGCCGGAAAAATCTATAATACATGGCCGCTCATGGGCGACCGCCTCGTACCGAGCGAAATCTGGTTTTTATCACCCTGGTACCTTAACTTATTTGAAAACGCCGCCATGGTGCAGTTTATTCACCGCAATATGGCCTATCTTTTATTCGCCTTCGGGCTGATCTATTTTATCAACCTTTACCGGCAGGTGCCGCACGCCACCATTCGCAAAGGCGCGATTGCGTTTCTGGTGCTCCTGTTCTTGCAAGTACTGCTGGGTATAAAAACGCTCATACTCGGCGTACCGATTGCCCTCGGCTCAATTCATCAGGCGAGTGCGCTCATCCTCTTCGCGAGTGTGATTTTCCTGATGGTAAAGCTGAAGCAGCTTAAAGTCGCAAGCCTTAGCGCGGAATAAGCAGCCGCGCGAGTTTTTTATGCCCGTGCTCGAGCGCGTAATCATAGGCGCGCTTGCCCCGCCAATCGACCATATTGGTAGAGGCACCCAGCTCAAGTAATAATTTCGCCCGTTCGACCTGATTCGCAGAAGCCGCTACCATTAAAGGCGTATACCCCAGATAATTACTCGCGTTCGGGTCCAGCCCGGCTTCAACAAAAAATGCCACTACCTGCTCCATATAGTCAAATTCTTTACCCGCCGTCGTCTGGCTGTGCAGCATCGTATTACCATCATCATCCTGCGCCCAGACATCCGCTCCGAGCTGGTGCAACGTCCGAACAATTTTGATATTATTGCTGCTCGCAGCGATATGCAGCGGGGTTCGTCCGACCACATCCCGCGCCTCAATATCGGCGTTATGCTTCAGTAATAGCCGTGTTATTTCCGGAAATTCATGCCACCCCATCAGATGCAGCGGGGTCATCATGCGGAAATCTATCGCCTCGATATCTGCCCCTGCCTTTAAGAGCATTTCAACCAGCTCCGCCTGCCCGGTTTCAACAGCATTATGCAGCGGAGTACGGCCATATTCATCCGTAATTGTATAGTCGGCCTTGCGCTCCAGTAACCGCTTGACCTTACGCGCATCTTCCTTGGCTATCGCATCAAAGAGTGGGCTTTGCGCCCAGGCGGATGAGGGAAGAAAGCATAGCAATAATAATAGGATAAGGCGCATCAGGCGGCTAACGCCTCCTGCTCCATCAGGCCGTGATAGTAATCGCGCGTCATCTGCATCACCTCATCGGGATCGCCCAGGCGATTCACCTGATTACGAAACTCCGCCGACCCCTCCTTACCCGCGCTGTACCAGCTCACATGCTTACGAGCAATCCGCACACCCGCCTCCCGGCCATAATAGGACATCATATCCTCATAATGCCGTTCAATCGTGTGTAGCTGTTCGGTCAATTCGGGTTCCTCGAGCGTATCCCCGGTTTCTAAAAAGTGCGCAGCCTGACGGATAAACCATGGCTTGCCGTATGTTCCCCGGCCGATCATCACCCCATCCGCACCGGACGCATCAAGCGCTTTTACCGCCTTTTCTTCCGAGGTGATATCCCCGTTCACGACCACCGGAATAGAAACAGCCTCTTTCACCGAGCGAATAAAATCCCAATCCGCCTCCCCTTTATAAAACTGACAGCGGGTGCGCCCATGCACCGTAATCATCCGGATACCAACCTCTTCTGCCATCCTCGCAAGCGTCGGCGCATTCAGGCTGGAATGATCCCACCCCATGCGCATTTTGAGCGTCACCGGCACATTAACCGCAGCAACCGTTGCTTCCAGCACCTCTCGCGCGAGCTTTTCATCGCGCATCATCGCGGAGCCTGCCTGCTGTCCGTTCGTTACTTTTTTGACCGGACAGCCATAATTAATATCAATAATTTGCGCGCCATTATCTTCATTCATGCGCGCGGCTTCCGCCACTAAATCCGGCTCACACCCGGCAAGCTGCACGGCCTTAGGCGTCGCATCATCAAGCGCATGCCCCGCTTTTTTGAGCGATTCTTTCGCCCGGTAGATCATTTCCTTGCTGGCGATCATTTCCGAAACGACCAGCGCCGCACCAAACCCTTTCACCAGCTTACGAAACGGCGGATCGGTCACGCCGCTCATAGGAGCAAGAATGACATTATTTTCCAGTTCGATGTTTCCAATGCGGATGGTCATGACTATAGTACCGTTGTAACTATTCTGGGGTTATAGCGATAACATGATGTTTTTCAACCAAATCTATAGCATATGAGCGCGGAAAAATATACGACTATTGCACTTGTGGTAGCAGCCGGCAGAGGTACGCGCCTCCGGCAGGATACCGGTTCGCCTCCGAAAGCATATATTCCGATCTGCGGCAAACCGCTGCTGGCGCATACGCTGGAAGCTTTGGAGCACCCTTCCATAGATGCTATCGCCTGCGTGATTCATCCGGACGATGAGGCCCTTTATCAGGCGGTACGGCAAGAGTATGGTTCATCACTAATACTACCCCCCCTTCATGGTGGCGCACGCCGGGAGGATTCAGTCCGTAATGGGCTCGATGGGATAGCCCATCACACCCCTGAAAACGTGCTGATCCATGATGCCGCGCGTCCGTTTGTGCCGGGAAAGCTCATCGATAATTTATTAGCAGCCCTGGAAAATGCTGATGCTGCCCTACCCATCATCCCAATTTCCGATACGGTCCGCGAGCTTGAATCCGGCGAAATAAAAGCCACGCTGAACCGGCAACATATTTACCGCGCGCAAACGCCGCAGGCTTTTCGCTTTCAAACGATTCTTGACTTGCACCACCGCCCGCATAATGATGTTACTGATGATATTGCGCTTTGTGAAACGGCGGGAATCGCGATTGCTCCGGTGCCCGGCGATCAACGCAATATCAAAATAACCGCACCGGACGATGTAATGCTGGCCGAACAAATGCTACAGGGACGCTATACCACCCGTACCGGAACGGGCTTTGACGTGCACCGCTTTTCGGAAGATATCAGCGAGGGTAACCTCATCCGCCTCGGCGGGGTGGATATCCCTCACCCGCACGCGCTGATTGGTCATTCCGATGCGGATGTCGCGTTACACGCGCTTGTTGATGCGATCCTCGGCGCACTCGGCTTAGGCGATATTGGCGAGCATTTCCCTCCAAGTGATCCGCAGTGGAAAGGGGCTGATTCTCACCTTTTCGTCAGGCACGCCATCAACCTCATGGAAGAACAGAACGCAACGTTGATGAATGCCGACATCACGGTCATTTGCGAAGCCCCTAAGCTTAAACACTATAAAGCTGCGATTAAAAGCACTATCGCATCGTTATGTAAAGTAAACGAAAGCTGCATCAATATTAAAGCAACCACTACCGAAGAACTGGGCTTTACCGGCCGTAAGGAAGGTATTGCCGCACAGGCTATCGCAACCATACGGGTATTTACATGATAGATATTACAATTGGACAATACCTTATTCCTTTCGAGTGGTTTATTGCGCCGTTATTGTTGCTTTCCCTGATCTATTGTCAGGTACGTAAAAAACATTTTGGCATCTCTCCCTTTCACCCGGCCTCACTGATTGCCACCTGCTTCAATATCGGACGGCTGAAACCTGCCCCCGGTACGTGGGGAAGCCTGTTTGGGCTGTATTTACTGCTGCTTATAGCGCTTGCACCTCGAAAATATAATATGTCTCCTGAAGTAATGATTAGCCTGACCCTTAGCGCAACCATTGTACTTTACTTCCTCGGCGTATGGGCTACGAAGCACTATATGGAAATAACCGGACGGAGCGACCCAAAAGAAGTCGTGATAGATGAGGTAATTGGCCTCTTCTTCAGCGCGCTATGCTGTATCGCGCTCTATTCCTTGCTTCTACTCACCGGTAATCGGGAATTCTTCTTTATACTAGCCCTTACCCCGTTTTTTATACCGGTACTCTTTCTCTTATTTCGCATCTATGATGCGAGCAAAGTCTGGCATATAGGCTGGATTGACCGCAACGTGAAAGATGCCCACGGCGTGATTCTGGATGATGTCGTCGCCGGCATATATGCGGCGATCACATTCTTCCTGTTGTTTTTGCTGATCTACTTTACCGGTGTGTTTCATGCCATTTTCGAAAGCTATTACCCTGACTGGATGGATCAGGGGGCGATACGCACCAATGCAGCATCTTAATACACTGATTGAACAGTTAAAGCAACGCGGGCTCATGCTCTGCACCGCCGAATCCTGCACCGGCGGACTGCTTGCCAAACTAATTACTGACCTACCCGGTACGTCCGCCGTGTTTGAGCGCGGCTTTGTAACCTACTCCAACGCCTCAAAGAATCAACTATTAGGGGTAGGTAAAAACGTGCTAGAGCGTTACGGCGCGGTCAGTGAAGAGGTGGCCCGCGAAATGGCTTCCAGGGCATTGAAACACGCAGAAGCCGACATAGCCGTGAGTATTACCGGGATTGCAGGCCCTGATGGCGGCACTGCGGCCAAACCCGTCGGAACCGTGTTTATCGCAACGGCGTATCAGCGAGACTCATTGCTGGATGTCGTAGCCCAAAAATACCACTTCGACGGAAATAGAGGGGCCATTCGCACCCAATCTGCCGAAGCGGCGATTGACATGCTATTAGAAGCGGTACAAAAGTGATAGTATGAATTTACTAGATACAAATGATGAGTTTTATTTCCCAAGCAACACCAGTTTGCTGAATATTAACTATTTTGAAAACCATATCTATACGCTGCATGAGTTGCAACGGCTTGCGCTATCACCGGTTAATATCAGCGCAGAAGCCGGTAAACATTTCTTTACGCATAATTTCAACCCGCTGGCCTATACCCAGCTTGGGCGCACAGCAGCTGCCGGGTTTGAGCTGATCGAGCGGATGACACGAAAATTCGGTAAGCCCGAATTTGGCATTACCTCGACCACAGTAGACGGCGAGGATAAAAAAACCCGTGTTTATGAAAAAATCATTCTGGAAAAAACCTTTTGCGACCTGATTCACTTCAAAAAAGCAGGCAAACATAAGCAACCCAAAATGCTGGTCGTGGCCCCCATGTCCGGACACTATGCAACGCTCTGCCGCGGTACGGTTGAGGCGCTACTGCCCTATTACGATGTTTATATTACCGATTGGATCAATGCGAGCGATGTGCCTATTTCCGAAGGTAATTTCGATCTCGATGATTATATCGACTATGTGATCGAGTTTACTGAAGAAATCAATCAGGGCGATTTGCATGTGCTGGCCGTATGCCAGCCCGCAGTTCCGGTATTCGCCGCTGCTGCGATCATGAATTCCGAAAAGAACAAGCACGCCCCGAAATCCATGATATTGATCGGTGGACCGATCGATACTCGGAAAAATCCAACCGAGGTCAATAAACTCGCTGAAGAAAAGCCTTATGAATGGTTTGAGAATCAGGTGATTACCTCGGTTCCGATCAACTATCTCGGCTACACGCGTAAGGTCTATCCCGGCTTTGTCCAGCTGACCGGTTTTATGACGATGAATCTCGATCGGCATATTCAGGCCTACCGGGATTTATTTGATCATCTGGTTGAGGGTGATGGCGAAAGTGCTGCTGCGCATCGCAAATTCTATAATGAGTACCTCTCAGTGATGGATATTCCTGCCGAGTTCTATCTGCAAACGATCCGCACCGTTTTTCAGGAGCACTTGCTCCCGAAAGGCAAAATGGTCTCGCGAGGCCGGCCGGTCAAGCCGGAAGACATCACGCAGACGGCCTGCCTGACCATTGAAGGGGAGCGCGATGACATCTCCGGGCGTGGTCAGACCGAAGCGGCCATACATCTGTTAAAAAACTTGCCTGCAAGTAAGAAACAGCATCTTTTCGCAAAGGATGTCGGGCATTACGGCCTGTTCAACGGCCGGCGCTTCCGCAATAACATCCTGCCGGTGATTCGCAAATTTACGACTAAAAACAGCTAATGAAAACAGCACTTCGTTACGCGCTTGCTCTGCTTCTAGCAATTCCAATCATACTGTTTTATTTGCTACTCTTACAGACCCTTTGGGGGAGCTGTGAGCAGGCCGCTGATCTTGAGCTGTGCCACTTTGGGCGCAATACACATATCGTATTTTATACACTGATTACACTCAGCTTCCTCATGTTTCCTGTTGCTATCGCACTGCGTTTTTCGATGTGGAAATGGCTGACGCTATCATTACTGGGAGCCATGAGTTTTTATGCCGGACTAACCAACTTCAGCGCATATATCAGTGATGTACGTATCTATAGCTACGAGCCTTTTTTTGCGCTGGCCTCATATTATCTTCCGCTGCTGATCCTGCTATTCACCGCAAGCCTGCTTTTTATAGGCAAACGGCGATTACTGATTATATTGTCAGCTGTTGCTGCGGTTTGTTTCATAATAGCTGCCGCTCTTACCGGTCGTGGAACCACCTGGCATTACAGCCTGCTACTCGGCTTGCCCGTTGATAACCTGTTACTCTGGCAGCATAACACTTTAGTACAACTCGGTCTGGTGTTCCTGGCAATAGCGACGGTCTACTACTTACTGCACGGCGTGATTAGCTGGGTGAAAACCGGCTTCTGGCAGGCACCCCTCAAACACCCCTTGTTTGTATTTATACTGTTCTCTCTTCTACTTGCTTCCAGCCTGCTATCTCTGCCGCTTGGATCCGCTTTACATCAACGTGATATTAGTGCTGCGCAGGCCTACCTCGAAGGCTTATCACCAAAGTTGGAGGAGTACCGCAAGCAACATGCTGAATACCCGATGAGTATCGCTGAAATTATCGAAAAAGATACACTCCCTCGGCTTTTAGCCCGTCATGACGAGATACTTTTCGGCGGTAAGGGTAATTTTTACCTTTCCCGTCCGGATTTTTACTGCGTTGTCTTTCATGATCCTTCCAGCAACTATGGTTATTTTTCAAAAACGGTGGACCGGGACTGGCGCTACAGCCATAAGGGGCAGTCCTTTGCGCAGCATTTTGCTGCCATGTGCGATGCGGAAAAACCGACACAGAATTTAATTGCCGGCCATTTAGGGCTAGAAGGAACGGACGACCCGCTCGCCGGTATTCACTATATGCTGGGTGAATCGGTTCGCCCTGCCGTAACACCTAAAGCATCCGGTGAATTGCAGGATTTGCTGGAAGGCATGCGCGATCAATATCCTGAATTGTTTGAAAGACCAAGTAAGGAGAGCATGGAAGATAAGCTAAAAAGCAACTTATCGATTCCGCTTGAGGATATTATGAAGCAAGCGATTGAAACCGCTCCAGTGGACAATGTAGATCGACGACAGGAGCTTGAAGAAACCTTGCGTAAATTGCAGCAGTTACAGGAAGAGCTTCAATAAGCTTTACGCCTCGTCACCGCCGACCTTCAGCACGATTTTACCTGCATGTTTAAAATGCCGCATGCGCTCATGGGCTTCCTGCGCGTTCTCTAAGGGATAGACCGAATCTACTACCAGCCTAATATCACCCGCCTCAATGCATGGCCATAGAATAGATCGCACGGACTGAGCCAACTGATAGATCAGCTCTTCAGGTTGGCTGCGTAAAGTAAACCCCTGCCAGCTTATATTCTTCATCAATAAGCGTCCCAGATTGACTTCCACCTTTGCGCCTTCCAGAAAGGCAATCTGCACGATACGGCCACCATAACGCAGCAGCTTAAGGTGCTTCTTTATGTAATTGCCGCCGACCATATCCAGTATGAGATCGACCTCACCATAGTGCGTTTCAATCACCTGTTCAAAGGCCTCCTCTTTATAAGGAATCGCTAAATCTGCACCAAGCTCTTCGCAAAGCTTACATTTTTCCGCACTACCGGCCGTAGTGATGACCGTAGCGCCGAGCGTTTTCGCAAGCTGAATCGCCATCATACCAATCGCACTTGTCCCGCCATGCACAAGAAACACTTCTCCTGGCGAAAGCTCTCCCAGTTCAGCCACGGTGCGATAGGCCGTACAGCTTGCTTCCATAAGCGCAGCCGCTTCCTTTAGCTGCACCCCTTTCGGTATGGGCAGCGCACGCCACTCAGCCACAGCGACATATTCCGCATAGCCACCACCTTGCAAAAGCGCACAAACCTTATCACCCACAGCGTGTGACCGAACTTCCTTGCCCATTTTCACGATGGTTCCGCTAACTTCCAGGCCAAGACGCTCACTGTCTTTACCATAGCTGCCTTCAGCCTGATACAGATCAGCGCGATTCACACCGGCATACGCTATCTGGATCAACACATCATGATCAGCGCACTCAGGTATATCAGTATCTTCTATGAAGATTCTGTAAGTAGAAGCTGCGTTATCGATTGCAATATAACGCATTCCTGAATATCACAAATAAGGACTGATTAACCCTGACGGGCTTTAAACCGCGGGTTGGTTTTATTGATCACGTAAACGCGACCTTTACGGCGAACTACGCGGCAATTTTTATCGCGCTTCTTAAACGACTTCAGAGAGCTGAGAACTTTCATCGTTCTATTCCTTATAAAATTGAAGAGACACTTATAAGTGACGGCGCCCACTATGTCAACCCACGAATCGAAGCGGGTGTGCTATTCAAACGCTTCGCTTTGGCCATGCTCGGTTTTTTCCCAATGGTGTGGCCGCCTAAAAAAGTCCCATATCGCTTTGAAACTCGCAATTGAATGCAGCACCCAATAAAATGGGAACAGCAAGGTAAAGGGTAGCATCGACCACCAGCGCAGCACAACCGCCACTATAATACCAATCGCAATATGCAAGATTATCCCTCCAAATAAGCCACCTAACGTCAACCACCAGAACCAGTCCGGCAAATCAGGTGCATAGAAAAACAGCGCGGCAGAAATCAGAAGGATGAACGGCTTACTGATATATACCAGCGTTGGCGCAGCAATGAAAAAGAGAAAACCAATTACACCATGCAATCTTAGCGTTTCCATCATTTTTCTGGTGCTACGCAAATGCACAAGGCAGGTTTGCATGTAGCCTTTAATCCAACGCGAACGCTGATTTATCCAATTCTTCAGTGTAATGGGTGCTTCTTCCAGGGTTGTCGAATCTATAATCCGTGTTTGATAACCTTTTAATGCTAAGCGCAAGCCAAGATCTGCATCCTCCGTAACGTTAAACGGATCCCAGGCACGGAGTTCACCCAGAATACGGCGTTTAAAGTGGTTACTCGTTCCTCCCAGCGGTATAGGCATATGAAGACGCTCCAGCCCGATTAAAAGGAAGTTAAACCAACTGGCATATTCGAGCGCAAACATACGCGTTAAGATATTTTCATTGTAATTATAATAATTTAGCTTGGACTGAATGCAAACCACCTTATCAGGGGCCTGTTCGAAGGCATGTATAACTTTCTTCAACTGGAGCGGGTCGGGACGATCTTCCGCATCGTAAATCGTAATGTAATCACCTAATGCAAATTGCAGTGCATAATTGCAGGCCTTGGGCTTTGTACGTGGTTCAGACGCAGGTACACTAACAATATCAAAATAGCGCTCCGGCTTTTCTGCCAGAATATATTCCTGCGTTTTTTCATCATCCGCCTCAACAATCAGTTTTATGTCAAGATTGGCTTTGGGATAATCTAACATTCGCATAGAGCGAATCAAATGGCGGATAGTTACCTGCTTTTCCTTATAGAGAGGCACCAGAAGCGTGTAGACAGGCAAATCTTTTGCTGTCATGAACTCACGTTCACCGGCTTGATGGTCGATTGCACGCCGCTGCTTCAATCCGACACTAAAAAACAAACACTTAAACAATAGCGTAAGCAAAAACAAACCGTTGATGAGCGCAAGCAGCGACACCAGCGAAGTAAAGGACCAGATAACCAATACGGTTAGTATCAACGCCACAACCGGCATGAAATGGCGTGACGGCTGAACCCGAATTTCTCGCGCTGAAAAATGCGGCGCATGACGCCATAAATCAAGACAAGCCGCGTTCGTATAGTAATCATCGAATGTGCTGCGTAGCGTATGCATGATATCAAACGGCGAGGTAATCACAAACCGGTAATCTTCATAACGTTCAGCCACCCATTTAGTCAGCTCAGGCGTTATATCTGTGGTAGCAATTACTATCGTTCCCGCTTCCATCTGCACAGGTACCGCCTGATATTTACCGTAGGAACGGGCATCCGAAGCCTCTAGCACTGCTCGGTCCGGCGGATTATGGATCAGATCAATAAAAGGGAGTTTTTGCTGTTCTGCCAATGCTTTATAACAGTCAATAAGTCGTATATAGCCTTCACTAATCAGAATTTCACCGAGCTTCCCACCGGATTCCTGTTGAATCTGAAGGGCTTTCTCGACCTGACGCTGCGTAACAAAATTGGCTGCAACCAGTAGCTCCCCCAAAGGAAGCATGTTATCTTTTAGCGGTTTTGTTTTGCGTACTTTGATAGGCATTGATCAGAAATGCGTCCAGACAGCCAACTGAAACCCACCGCCGGCACCTGTGTTTTCACCGTTGATATGCACAAAACCTCCTGCCTGCAGGGAATAACGATCGTTTAGTGTACGTACCATTGAGAGCGATATTTTGTCCAGATCAAAATCGGTTGAATTGACAAGTTGCAGGCTGGATGTGCCACCTCCATCTATTGCTCGTACGGACTGCCACTCCGTCAGCACCAACCACCCCGGATATGGTCGTATGCCCACGGCAGCATCCAAACGCCATTCATCAGCAGGAGCTTCCGTGCGAACCCGGTAGGCCTGTTCAATATTGACATAATGGTAACGCTCCAGCCACGAAAAACTATGACCGTAAAGCAGCCTAAGCTCATAATCAATCTGAGCATTCCCTGCATTCGGCTGATCATCTACATCGTACAGTCCCGGCAACTTAATCATCGGCTGAACGGATAAAATACCGTTATCACCGCGCCATAGCGCATAGCGTGCAAACCACTCATGATCGGCCAATGCATTGGTGACGTTCGCGTTGCCATTATTCTCCTGACGCAAATGTTGAAAACGCAGGCTGGCACCAATGGTCCAACTGGAATTAAGGCCATACTGAATAAAGGGATTATACTCTAGCTTACCAAAATCTTCCTGAGGACGGCGCTCCCCTGTCTCATCAAAGAACTCTGAAGTGGTATAATAAAACAGGTTGTGTATGACCTGCGTTTTACCCGCTTCCTGAAGCCAGGCAGCTGACTTAGCCTGCAAAGGGCCTAATAAGTAGATAACTCCGAGTAATAACAGTATAGCAGGTTTCAAGGGCCCTCCACCACTTTGAGGTAGCATAGACGATAAACGAAAACGCACAAAAATTAAGCGCCTAATGCGTTCGAAATAGAAAGAGTAGTAGCCTAGTGAAATTTTGTACCGGCCTCGTTGATCGCATCTTCCAAAATAGCATCTGCACGCTTTTTATGCAGATGATCAAGAATTAGCTCACGAGCAGTTTTCATCGTAACCTCTACAGCATTCTCGCGGATATCCTGACTGGCACGCGCCTCCGCCTGTTCTATCTTTTGTAAAGCCAAGTCGGTGCGGCGGTGGAAATCCTCCTCCATTTGACGCCGCGCAGCGCGGATAATGCGATCTGATTCGGACTTTGCATGCTCTATCATCTGCTCTGATTCTTCTAGCGCCTGCTTTTGCTTACGCTGATAAGACGCCAGCATCGCCTGGGCTTCTTCCCTCAGTTGAACCGCTTCATCCAGCTCTTGTTGAATACGCTGCGCACGCTTATCCAAGGAAGCACCCAATACGCGCCCTAAAGGCTTGGCAATAAGTGCCACAAAAATTACGGTGGAAACAAGTATCCAAAATTTCGGTCCGAATTCCATAGCTACCTACTTACGCCACTTTACGCGACAAATTACCTTTCACTTTCCGTTTGGACTCCGTCTCGCTCACCTCTATGCCGGCAACTCGCTTCACAATCAGCTGAGATAGTTCAATGGAAAGCTCTTCCACCTTCTGCGCAGCCTCTTCTTTAGCGCCTTGCATTTTCTTATCTGCATCCGCTAACTGCTTGGCAATTTTAGCATCCAGATCCTTACGTCGCGCTTCAGTCTGTGCTTCAGAATCAGCCAACGCTTTATTAATAAGACTATTAGCTTCCTCACGTGCCTCTCGCATCGAAGCCTCATAGGCTTTTTCGATATCTTCCACTTCCTGAGTTAACCGATCCGCTTCGTCAAGGTCGTTACTGATCTTCTCCTTACGATTCTGCAAAATACCGGCCACACGCGGCAAAGCAAGTCGCGACATCAGCAAATAAAGCAGTATAAAAAAGACAGAAAGCCAGAATATCTGCGACGCAAAACTGCTGGGATCTAACTGAGGCATACCTACCTGCTAAAGCTTCTATACGGCGTACATTAACAGGATAGCGACCACGAAAGAGAAAATCCCCAGCGCTTCGGCCATAGCGGCACCGATAATCGCGTTCTTAAACAGTTTCGGCTCAACAGACGGATTACGCGCGACACCACTTACCAGCGCAGCAAAGATATTGCCTACTCCGATAGCCGCTCCGATCATACCAAAACAGGCGATACCGGCTCCGATAAATTTTAAGACTTCAAGTTCCATATGATTTCCCCTTTAGTTATATGGTTAATAGATAATCAATTAATGCATGTGCAGTGCATCATTCAGATACACGCAAGTAAGAATCGTGAAAATATACGCCTGCAAAATAGCAACGAAAATCTCAAACCCGACGAGCAGCGTCATAAACGCGAGCGGCAAGACACCGAAAATACTCATCGTGCCGACAAACCCTGCCATCACTTTAATGAGGACGTGCCCTGCGGTCATATTGGCAGCCAGACGAATCGAGAGCGTAGCTGGCCGGGTTAGATAGGAGAAGATTTCAATCAGCACAATCAGCCAGCCTACGGAATACATGGCGCCTTTTGACAGCCCCTGCGGCACGAAAAAGTGCAGAAAATGCAACCCATGCTTCATGAAACCGATAGCCGTCACTCCGAGAAAGATAAAGAGTGCAATTGCAAACGTCACCACAATATGGCTGGTCACAGTGAAACTATAAGGCACCATACCGATCAGGTTGGCAAACAAGACAAACATGAATAACGTAAAGATGAACGGAAAATACTTACGTCCGTCTGCCCCGACCGTGTCACGTACGGTACTCGCAATAAACTCATAGGATAATTCCACCATCGACTGAAAACGCCCGGGTACTAAAGCATGCTTGCGCGCACCTAACACCATGAACGCCGTCACTCCCAAAATAGCAAACAACATAAATAGCGATGCATTAGTGAAGCTGAGATCAAGTCCGCCCGGTGTAAAGGGGATAATCGGCTTTACCTGAAATTGGGTCAACGGATTTTCAGCCATTATTCGTCACTATCCTTCGGTGGAGCTTCGTCAAATTTCGTGGCTGCTTTATAAATATTATACACGCCCGCTGCAAGCCCTAAAAATAAACAAAGGATAAAAAATAACGGCATAGTGCCCAGCCAACCATCAATATGGTAGCCGATAAAGGCACCTACCAGCGTGCCAACTACCATCTCGATACTCATACGCGTAGCATCAAGCGGCACCTCCTGCAGTTCCGGATGCTGTTTTTCATGCGCTGTGTCGATGCGAGTTTTTAGCTTTTTAAGCTCATCCTCAAACGACGGGTCATTCTCCTCGGGCATCGCCGTCTCGTATGGCCTTAACGCGTTCAACAATGTCATTACCGATAGAAGGACCGAAAGGGATGGCTTCATCATTAATGAAAAAACTGGGTACCGCAGTGATCTGCTTATTATTCACCGCATCAGATACCTGCTCACGAATTTCCGCTTGCGCATCCTTGTTTTGAATACAAATCGTAAATAATTCATCGTCGACCCCATGATCGGCAGCTATCTCCATCAAAACATCGTTCGCCTGTTCTTGCAGTGCCTTTAAGCGCTCAATTTCCGCCTGATTATTCTCCATCATCAAAGGCTGAACGTGCTCAACTCGGAGGGAATCAGGCGCCCATTGCTTTTTTTGATTAAGTAGATCATTTACCAACGCCAACTTGTCGGAACTGTCCTCAACACAACTTACTAACATTGCTGCAGCAATATCACGCTTACTCGTGGGGTACGGCTTCATTGTGTACTGCATCACACCTTTATCAATATAATAGGCCTTCAAGCCGGGGAAAATTTTGTTGTGAAATTCAGCACAGCCTTCGCAGGTAAACGATACATACTCCGTAAGCTTAACAATCGCATCATCTTCACCCAAGGTTATATTGATCGAGCTATTCGAAGCTTTTGCCTTCACGCCAAGAGCCAGCAACACGATTAGAGAAAATGCAATACACCGCGTAAGCATGCGAAAAGACTAATCTTCGGATGATTGGCTGGCATTGGCAAGCAGCGCTTCAACTTTGCGCTTCATTACCTCATCAATATCGGCTGAGTATGGAACCAGTTGTTCATTAATAAATATGGCCGGTGTTCCTTTAACATTCAACTCCTTAACAGCAAGCAATTGCATAGCAAGGATCTTATCTTCAACCGCTTTGTCAGTGATACACAAATCATAATTTTCATCGGATATGCCACCTATACGAGCTATCGTTTTAATTTTGTTATTAAAGCCTTGTTCGCTTTGCTCATTAGCCCACTCGCCCTGAGATTTGAATAAAGCACCTAGAAACAGCTTCTTTCGGTCAGGATTCTCTACGCATTCAACCAATAACGCCGCGCGGAAGGCCGGGGCGTTCAGCGGAAAATGGCGATAAACAAACTGGACATCACCTGCTTCAATATAATCTTCTAATACCCCTTTATGCACTTTCATATAAAAATTACGGCATGCCGGGCACGAAAGCGAAGCATACTCGACGATACGAATGGGCGCACCTTCTTCACCATATACAATATCTAACTCAAGATTACGGTTTAGTAGGTTCCCATCCGCAGTGCCCTCTCCATTAGCTACAGTTTCTACTTCAGTATTTTGCTCTTCACCTTTAGATGAAGCATTCTCATCTGCTGCCATAATGGGCATAGCCGCGATCAGTAAAAATACACTTAGTAATAAAATCCGTATCATGACACCCCTGACTCTATAAATTCTGTTGTAATCGTTTCAAAGCAGCCTGCAGACTATCATCCTCTATCAAATCAATCAATTCGTTACTTATAACATTTTGGTTCCGTGTTGTTTTGATCGCAGGTGACGGGCGTGCAGAAATTGGTGCCACTTCATCATATTGGCGAATTTGAATCGAACTAAACGGCTGCCGCCCTAAATAAAAACCTAACTTTTCCAATAATACACCTTGTTGGTAAGATAGCTTCATAGCATTTGCCGAGGAACATTGCAGTAAGAGGATATTACCTTGCTGACGATTCGATAATATCCTGATGGGAACCGCATCGAAGTGAAAATCCGCCATAACGCGATCCCAGATACTAACTACCTCAGCAAGCAGTTTATCCTGACGTGAGAGGGTTTTTTGCACCAAAGGCTTCAGGCAACTTTCAATAGCTATATATCCCCGGTTTACACGCACAACGCTTCTCTCTTTGCCAATGCGGCTTTCACGGGTGCAAATGAACGCCGATGATGCTTACAGACGCCATATTGTTTTATGCCCGCCAAATGCGCTTTGGTCCCATAGCCTGCATTCGTATCCCAACCATAATATGGAAACTCTTCATGGTGTTGCAGCATTAGACGATCCCGCCAAACCTTAGCTAAAATGGACGCTGCCGCAATGGACATACACAGGCCGTCTCCGCCTGTAAGGGTTTGTTGTTTATGAGAAACGTCTAATGACTGATTTCCATCTACCAGTACAAATGCCTCTGGAATATTCAAACCGTCAACGGCTTTAGCCATCGCTCGTTTGGTCGCTTGTAAAATATTGATACTATCAATTTCTTCGACTTCCGCTGACGCTATGTTATAGCTGACATTTTCCTGCAACCACTCGGAAAAGCGTTCGCGCTGCGCCGAGGTCAGTCGTTTTGAGTCATTTAGAGAAGGGCACGAATACCAACAGCCTTGAGGAATATATACTGCCGCCGCAACAACGGGCCCAGCCAATGGACCACGCCCAACTTCGTCTACGCCAACAACTTGCTCTGCAATTGCCATTTCATAGCGAAAATCCAGCACGAAATCACCTTGTCACAAATATTAACGTTGTCTTCGCTGTAGTTTGGCCGAGCGGCTAAACCACTCCCTAGCTTGCGCCAAATCCTGATCTTTTCCATATCCATAATAATAAATATTTCCAACGTTCCAAGCCCCTTCGGCATTACCAAGCTCGGCTGCTGACTTGAACCAGTTAAATGCCTTTTCATAATCTTTTTTTACCCCATATCCGTTTAAGTAGAGATAAGCCAGATTGGTCATTGCTTGGGCATGGTCCTGACGAGCCGCGGCGAGATACCACCCGGCTGATTTTGCATAGTCTCTCTCTATACCCCTTCCGGTGTAATATGCATCCCCCAGAAAGAACATTGCTTCGACATTACCTTCCTGCGCTGCTGCACGGAGCCAACGAAACCGCTTTTCCATATCCGTTTCTACAATACCATACTCCAGATAGATACTCCCCAGCATAGCAGAGACGTATTGTGATACATTGTCATCTTCCGCCAGCTCTTCTAATAAACGATAATGCCGGATGGCTAGGGTAATATCCGGCTCAACACCAAGGCCGTACTGGTAAAAAATTGCCAACTTTACATGCGCATTAAGCACCCCTTCCCGTGCCGCCTTTTGGTAATATTCAAATGCTTTTGCATAATTCTGCGCGGTTCCGCCCACATTCTCGAAATAGAGCCCGAGCTCATAAAACACGAGCGGATTCTCCGATTTCTCGGCCTCTCGGAGATAAGAAAGCGCTAAGGTTGGATCAGGATCGACTCCTTCCGCACCATACAAAAACATATTAGCCAGTGACACCATGGCGGGAACAAACCCATTAGCGGCTGACGCTTCATACCACTGCCGTGCTATTTGATAGTCGATATTGACGCCTATACCCTCTTCATACATACGGCCCAACCGGTATTGCGCCTCCGGTTCGTTTTCTTCTAGAGCATATTGAATACGATCTTGAAGCTCCGATAAAGGATAGGGCTCAAAAGAGTATAAATCTTCCTGAATCAGCTTATCGGTTGGCAAAAAACCAAAACCATCCGCTTGCGCGTATGCATTAATTGGCATAATCGCATAACATAACGCAACGAATAAACTAACTCGCAGTTTCACGCAAATATGCCCCCACCTCTTTCGCACCATAGGTTATTATAGCCCTAGCACCCGCGCGTTTACAAGCGATAAGCGTCTCCAGCATAGCCGGCATATAGTCCAGCCAGCCTTTTTCATGTGCGGCCATTAGCATTGCATATTCACCGCTGACCTGGTAGCCGATTACCGGCGTTTGAAAGCGGCTTGCGGCCTGATGAATAATATCCAGATACGCTATCCCCGGTTTGACGATCAGCATATCGGCACCTTCCTGAATATCGAGCTCCATCTCGGCGAGTGCCTCCCCGCCGTTACGAATATCCATCTGGTATGTGGCCTTGCTGGCTCCCTGCAGGTTACCTTTTGACCCGACGGCTTCCCGGAATGGGCCATAAAAATGCGAAGCATATTTGGCCGCATACGCTATAATGCCCACATCCTGCAGCTTTCGTTGATCAAGCGAATAACGTATTGCCGCGACCCGACCATCCATCATATCGGATGGGGCAACATAATCCGCACCCGCTTCCGCAAGCAGCACGGCCTTCTGCCCTAAATAAGATACCGTTTCATCGTTGGCCACTTTGCCGTCTATCAGCACCCCGTCATGCCCGTGGCTCGTATAGGGGTCGAGCGCAACATCGCACATGATACCAATACCCGAAATTTCGGATTTTATCGCCCTAATCGCTCGGCACATCAGATTATCGGCATTCAGCGCTTCACTTCCCATTTCATCCTTTTTGTCCTCTGGTGTGCGGGGAAACAGCATCACTGCTTTGATGCCAAGCTCCTTCGCCTCCTGAATGTGCCGTATCGCTCCTGCAATTGAATAGCGATAAATTCCCGGCAGGCTCGTAATTGCCTCCTGTTCCGTCTCTCCATCCTGCAGAAAGACCGGCAATATTAGATCATTCACGGAAAGTTGATGTTCTGCTACCAGATCACGGATCCAGGCGGCCTGACGGTTACGACGAAAACGTGTAATGGGAAATTGCTGCATAATGAGTAATATGCAATGATTGGCGAACGCTTACAACCATTCTGAACATCAGGCATAAAAAAAACCCGCCATATTACTATAGCGGGCCTTTTTAACATCGACTATCTTTTCAGCTTCTAGCGTGAGTAATATTCGATCACGAGGTTGGTTTCCATTTCAATCGGATAAGGCACTTCATCCGAAGCCGGCACCCGATTATAGGTTACCTTGAAATCCTTTTTGGAGAGGTCGAGATATTCCGGAACATCGCGCTCCATTTTATCCAAGGCTTCAATAATCTGCGGTATGGCACGGGACTTTTCACGTATTTCCACAACATCTCCATCTTTCAGGCGGTAACTCGGAATATTTACTGTTTTGCCATTTACCTTCACATGTTTGTGACCGACGAGCTGGCGCGCGGCAAACACGGTGGCAACAAAATTGGCCCGGTAACATACGATATCCAAACGACGTTCGAGTAAACCAATCAGATTCTCCCCGGTATCGCCTTTCATGTTGGCTGCTTCTTTAAAGATACGGCGGAATTGCTTTTCGGAGATATTACCATAATATCCTTTGAGCAACTGCTTAGCACGCAGCTGCGTACCAAAGTCCGATGGCATACGACGTCTCCCGGTAGGTCCGTGCTGACCTGGGACGTAGTTTTTTGTGTTATACGGGTCCTTATCGCGACCCCACAGATTGACACCGTAGCGGCGGCTAATCTTATACTTTGCGGCATGACGTTTTGTCATAATCTTAGTCCTTTCGTTGCTCGCAGCGCCTTTATTGGCTAAACGTTATGGGCGGATTTAGTGGCAGGATTACCATACCGACGAACGTTCCAAGACTAGGCTTGGTCTGGAGAAGTGTGGTTTATAACGCGCAAAACGCTTAACGTCAATTACTTTGGCGCTTTTTTAGCGCATTCAGGATGCCGTGCAGTATACGAATTTCCTGCTCTGTCAGCTGCGCTTTATGAAAAATATTACGCACTTGCCGCACCATATGATCGCGCTTCTCTTCCACGCGGTAAAACGCCGATTCATCAAGCGCCGTTTCCAGTCGTTCAAACCAGTTGAAAAGCTCGGCTTTTGGAGCTAGTTGCCTCTCATCCTGAGCAAGGGCTTTCACGTCAGGGTTGACAGACTCCTCTATTTGCTCATTGTAGGACGACTGAAACCAAGCATAACAAACGACCCCGACGGCCTGCGCGAGATTGAGGGACGGACAGGCAGGATTCACCGGAATCGTGAGAATCGCATCACAGAGCGCCACTTGGTCATTGGTGAGTCCGGAACGCTCGGCGCCGAACACCAGCGCAGTATTCATAGCGTCATTGCCAGAAAGTTGCTGAGGCTCATAGACCGGCTTTTCCATATCACGCATACGAGCCGTTATGGCAAACGCATGATGTTTATCGCTTAGCGCCGCTTCTAGACCATCGTAGATGCGCGCCGTTTCGATAACGTATGCCCCATGCGCGGCCATTTCTTCCGCTTTGAGGTTGGGCCAGCCGTCTCTGGGATTGACAATCCGCAAATCCTCCAGTCCAAAATTTGCCATAACACGCGCTGCCGCCCCAATATTCTCGCCGAGTTGCGGCTCAACCAGTATAATGGATGACGTAGTGTCCATTACGCTTCACTGGGGTGGTGCAACAGATAATAAATAAAGGAGTCGTTCAGCGCGTTAAATGATGCATCGATGATGTTGCCCGAAACACCGATCGTAGTCCAGCGATCCCCCGCTTCGTCGCCGCTTTCAATTTGCACCCTTGTAATAGCCTCTGTCGCTTTTTCAGGCGTTAGTATCCTTACCTTATAGTCGGTTAGAATAACTTCCTTAACCATCGGGTAATGTTTTTTCAGTCCTTTGATCATCGCACGGTATAGCGCATTAACCGGCCCGTTTCCTTCTTCTACCTCCAGCATACGCTTCTTGCCGATTTTTAGCTCTACCTTTGCTTCGGAGAACGTCACCAGTTCGTTCAACGCATTCCAGCGGCGCTCATCCAGCACCCTAAAGTTTTTAACGTCATAATAGGTCGGCACTTCGCGCAAATGCTCACGCGCCAGCAATTCGAAGCTTGCATCTGCACTGTCATAGGAATAGCCTGCCTGTTCCCGGCGCTTCACATCATCAACCAGCCGTTCAATTCGCTCGTTCGTTTTGGCGTCATTAAGGTCAAGATCAATGCCTATTTTCTTTACACGATTGATAATATTCGAACGTCCGGCCTGATCCGAAACGAGAATGACCCGCTCATTACCGACCTTTTCCGGTTCAATATGCTCATAGGAAGACGGGTTTTTTACCACGGCTGAAACGTGCAACCCGCCTTTATGTGCGAAGGCCGAAGCGCCCACATAGGCCGCATGCTTGTAGCGCGGCACGTTTAATCTGTCTTCCAGCGCATGGGACACATCGCATAAATGCGTTAACGCCTCATCACTTACCCCAACATCATACCCCATCTTTAACTTTAACGTAGGGATCAGGCTGGTGAGGTTCGCATTCCCGCACCGCTCACCCCAGCCATTGATCGTGCCCTGCACCTGTCGCACACCTGCTCGCACTGCCGCAAGGCTGTTTGCGACGGCATTTTCCGTATCATTATGGCAATGAATTCCCAGATGATCGCCCGGAATCGTTTCCGTAACATCCTTAACAATAACTTCGACTTCATCCGGCAACGTTCCGCCATTCGTATCACAGAGCACCACCCAGCGCGCACCACTCTCATACGCTGCCTTCGCCGCTTGTTTTGCATAATCCGGATTCGCCTTATAACCATCAAAGAAATGCTCCGCATCAAACATTACTTCAATATTTTTAGATGCCAGATAGGCAATACTATCGGAAATCATGGCGATATTCTCATTCAGTCCAATGCCTAATGCCTCTGTGACCTGAAAATCCCACGTCTTTCCAACGATACAAACCGCCTGTACCCCGGTATTAACCAACGCATTTAAGCCCGGATCATTCTTCGCGCTTTTATGGGCTCGCCGTGTCATGCCAAAGGCTACGAGCTTACTATGCTTCGTCTTGGGTAAGTTAGCGAAAAACTCATCATCCGTCGGATTTGCGCCCGGCCAGCCACCTTCGATATAATCAATCTGCAGCTCACGGTCGAGCATCGCCGCAATTTCGGATTTATCATGCGCCGAAACATCAACGCCCTGTGTCTGCACGCCATCGCGCAGCATGGAATCATAAATATAGATACGCTCAGCCATAAGGCGCTATTATGCCGTTTTTCCCTGCAATCTGGCAATGATTTTCTCACGCCCGATCAAGGGAAGCAAATCTTTGAGCTCCGGGCCGTGCTCCATACCGGTTAGCGCCTTACGAATCGGCATGAAAAGCGCTTTGCCTTTGCGGCCTGACACGCCCTTCACCGCAGTAACCCATCGATCCCATGTCGTTTCATCTAATGCCCCTTCCGGCAGCGTTTCCGCAAGTTGCTGCGCATAGGCTTCATCTTCTATCTCCGGCTCTATCTCGTTATGACAAATTTCAAGCCATAGCCGTAAATCCTCAAGATTCTCAATATTGCGCCGCGCGACATTCCAGAACGCTTCATCAACATCACCGTAGCCGAGCTCGTCCAGATGCGGCTTGATCTCCGCATACGGCATCTGATGTAATAGCTTGGTATTCAGCCGGAAGATATCCTCCTTAGAATACGAAGTTTGCGCTTTAGAATAAGCAGTTATATCAAACTCTTCAACCAACGTCTGAAGGTTTTCGGCAAGCTCGACATTATGGTATGTACCGATTCTGGCTAAAAAACTGGTTAAAGTAATGGGCTCCAGCCCTTGTTTCCGTAACTCCTGAACGCTAAGACTGCCGGAGCGCTTCGAAAGCTTCCCCTCTTTACTTTTTAGCAGCGCATTATGGGCAAATACAGGTCGATTTCCCCCAAGCGCGTCAAAGAGCTGCAGCTGAATCGCCGTGTTACTCACATGGTCTTCGCCGCGCAATACATGGGTAATATCCATATCAATGTCATCGACCGTAGAGGGGAGCATATAGGTATACATCCCATTTTCGCGCACGAGGATTGGGTCACTCATATGCTTCATCTCAAAGCGCTGCGCTCCGCGTACTTCATCGTTCCATTCAACCACCGCTTCCTGATCCAGCTTAAAACGCCAGTGCGGTTGCTGCCCAGCTTGAATTTTTTCCGCAATCTGCTCTTCGCCGAGCTTCAGCGCAGCTCGGTCATAAATAGGGGGCTGACCCCGCCCCAGCTGCATTTTACGCTTAATTTCAAGCTCTTCCTGGGTTTCAAAGCAGGGGTATAACTTGCCCGCCTCTTTCAGCCTTTCAACCGCTGCATCATATTTCGAGAACCTTTCAGATTGTTTGACGACCCTGTCGGGTGTTATGCCAAGCCACTCCAGATCTTCTTTAATCGCTTCGGCATATTCGCTGGTACTGCGCTCGGTATCCGTGTCATCCAACCGCAGAATGAATTCTCCCCCTTCTTTGCGCGCATACAGAAAACAGAGTAAGGCGGTGCGAATATTCCCAAGATGGAGATAACCGGTCGGACTGGGTGCAAATCGTGTTTTCATTACATTCCATTAAAATGGTTTGTTATTGGGTAGCGGCGATCGCGTCCAAAAGGCCGTTTGGAGAGCTTTACGCCCGGAGGTGATTGTCTACGCTTATATTCAGCGCCATGCAAGAGCTTATACACATCACTCACCATTTCGCGGTCAAAGCCTGTTGCCTCCTCGGTCCGGCGAATACCATACTGCTCCTCCACCATGTAATGCAAAATCTGATCCAACATCTCATAAGGCGGTAAACTATCCTCATCCTTTTGGTTCTCGCGTAGTTCCGCCGTTGGCGCTTTCGTGATGATCGCTTCCGGTATCACTTCGCCCTTCGCTCCATGTCCGCCGTGCGGCCTGTGCGTATTTCTCCACCGTGCCAGTGCGTATACCTGCGTCTTGTAGGCATCTTTCAACACGGAGTAACTACCGTTCATATCTCCGTAGAGCGTGGCATACCCTACCGACATTTCCGATTTATTTCCGGTCGCAATGACCAAATGGCCATGTTTATTGGAAAGTGCCATAAGTAGCGTGCCACGGATACGTGATTGTAAATTCTCTTCGGTAAGATCAACCGGTTTATTGGCAAAATGCGGCTTTAGTACGTTATGACAACTTTCAATAATGGCTTCAATCGGCACGGTTTCCATAATTACACCGAGTCGTTTCGAGCATTCTTCCGCATGATGTAGACTGTCATCCGATGTGTATCGTGATGGCATCATGATCAGATGCACGCGCTCCGAACCCAGCGCATCAACGGCAACCGCTGCCGTTAAGGCGGAGTCAATCCCGCCGCTCATTCCGATAACAAGACTCGAAAAGCCGTTCTTTGTTACATAATCTCGCAACCCCAGCATCATCGCGAGATACATCACTTCTTCATTGGACTCATACGCTTCGATTCTACCCGGCGTGACGTGCCAATGCCCGTCCTCCTTCAATATATTGATCACGGCAAAATCTTCCTCCGTCCGCGAAAGCCGCCATTGCAGCTTTTGATCGCGCGACATGACAAAACTATCACCATCAAACACCAGATCATCCTGCCCGCAAATCTGGTTCATATAGATCACCGGCTTTCCTGTCACGCCTACCGCATGACGCGCCCGCGCCAGACGCATGGCATGTTTACCGGTTTCAAAGGGCGATGCATTTATGGAAAGAAGTATGTCCGCATCCGCCATCGCACCCGGCACATCATCCGACCACATATCCTCGCAGATAATCAGCCCGAGCTTGATTCCCCGCCAGGTATAAGGGCTTGGCAGCGGGCCGGGATGAAAAATACGTTTCTCATCGAACACGCCATAATTCGGAAGATCGTACTTCATTTGCGTATAAAGCACCTCCCCCTTATCAATTAAATGCACGGCATTATACAGCTTACCACCCATAGAGACCGGCGCACCGAGCAGAAGGGCCGTATCCGACTCCTGCGTTTTTATGGCAATGTCTTCCACAGCGGCTTCGGAGGCACGCTGAAAAGCAGGCGCCAATACTAAATCTTCCGGCGGATAGCCGCATATAGCCAGTTCTGTGAACATGACGAGATCCGCACCTTCTGCTTCGGCCCGCGCATGCGCTTCCAGAATTTTCCGGCTGTTCTCTTCAAGCGCCCCCACCGTCAGATTAAGCTGCGCCATTGCTATATGTAAGGAATGTTGCATGAAATATTTAATTGCTCCTTGAAGTAATTGCGATCACTTCGAGTGACCCTAACGCGTTCATGACTAAAGAGCCAGCATTACTATGCCGGTTCTCTAGCACTGCAACTATCTAACACCTGACATCTGGCACCCACAACCTGCATTAAATATCACCCCCTACATACTGCGTCTGTTCTTTACCCAGCTCCCTCACCGGCTCCACCAGATTGCGCTCCACATAGGCGACCAGCTCCTCGACTGACTCATCGATATTTTTCTCCGTCGTATCAATCACGAGGTCAGCATTATCCGGCTCTTCAAACGGGGAGGATACGCCGGTAAAATCTTTAATCTCGCCCTTCTTAGCCTTTTCATACAGCCCTTTCGGATCGCGCTTGGCGCACGTTTCCACATCCGCCTTGATATACACGCTGTGATATTCCCCCTTGGCTGCAATCCTTGCATCATCGCGATCCTTCTTAAACGGAGAAATAAACGCGGTAATCACAATAACCCCCGCATCAGCAAATAAAGCTGCCACCTCACCAATCCGACGGATATTCTCCGAGCGATCCGCATCGCTGAAGCTTAAATCAGAGCACAAACCGGAACGGATGTTATCCCCATCCAGCACATAAGCCAGATAGCCTTTTGCATGCAGTCGCGCTTCCAGCGCACGCGCAAGCGTGGTTTTACCTGCACCGGAAAGGCCGGAAAACCACATTACGCCGCCCTTATGCCCATTGGTCAGCCAGCGTTCCATCGGAGAAATTTCTCCTGTACTCGGCGTCAGGTTGCGCGCTTTAATGGTCGCGACGTTGCTGCGCTTATTATCCGCATCACTGACATCAATGATACCACCGCCGACAATACGGTAATGATCCACCAGCACGAAGCGTCCGGTAATTTCATTGTCCGCATGGTTATCAAGCGAGGCGAGCCCCTTCACGCGGAAGGTGACTTCCGCTACATTATTTTTCTTTAGCGAGCCTTTTTCACCTTCCACCTTGAGGTCATCAGTATCTACCACATGGTCGATCGATTTCACCTCCGCCCGGTATTCCGCCGTACCGATTTTCAGCAGGTAGCGATTGCCCTCTTTCAGCTCACTATCGCCAAGCCAGAACAGCTTGGTTTTAAACACATTGGTGAGGACGGGCATCTGCTCGAGATGGCTGATCATATTGCCGCGCTCGGCAAAAATCTGCTCCGAAAGCGTAATGCCGACCGACATACCGGCCGACACTTCGGTAAGCTCCGGGCCGTTGAAATTCTCAATCGAATTCACAGTCACCACCTTATTGATCGGCGAGAACATGATTTCATCGCCCACCCGAAGTGTGCCTGATTCAATCCGCCCGGCGATAATACGCCGCTTGTCGAACTTATATACATCCTGCACCGGAAAACGAAGCGGCAGCTCCGTGTCAGCGGGCTTGAGCTGAAAATGATCCAGCGCCTCTAAAATCGAGGGGCCAGTATACCAAGGCATATTACTACCTTCGTCATTCCCTGAATCGGCTCTGCCGATTCTAGGGGAAGCTCCCTCAAGTTTATTCTGCTTCTCATGAGATCCTTCGACTCGCTGCGCTCGCTCAGGATGACGCGCATGTGACGACGTGACGATATTATCTCCTTCCCGTGCCGAAATCGGAATAACATAGGTCGGCTCGACACCAACACCCAATAAATATTCTCGGTATTCCTTCTCAATTTGCTTAAATTTTTCTTCCGAGTAATCCACCAGATCCATTTTATTAACGGCCACTGCAATTTGTTTCACGCCTAGCAGCGAGAGCAAATAGCCATGGCGTTTCGATTGCTCCTGCACCCCCTCTGCTGCATCAATCACCAGCACGGCCGCCTCAGAATTTGCAGCACCACTCACCATGTTTTTGAGAAATTCCTTATGACCCGGCGCGTCGATAATGACATAATCGCGCTTATTGGTTTTAAACCAGATTTGTGTGGTATCAATCGTGATGCCCTGATCGCGCTCGGCTTGCAGCGCATCCAGTAGGAATGAATATTCAAACGGCATACCACGTTTTTCGGAAAGCGCCTTAATTTCATCGACCTTACCATCGGGCAGGCTATCCGTATCGTGAAACAAACGCCCAATCAGCGTCGACTTGCCATGATCCACGTGACCCACAATCACGATTTTCATCTGCTCGCGGCTATGGCTCGCTTCGGTATCTGGCTTAAGAGCTAATTGGGGCTGGTTCACGGCTTTCTTCCTTTTCTTCGTTGAGTAAATCACGAATAAACGCGTTATGTTCCTTAATATGCTGATAGGCCGGTATGTTCGCAACCGCCCAAACCAGCAGCAAAACGAGGAGGTTCAGCCCCTCAAAAAACCACAGAAGCACTAGCGCAATCGCAGAGACGCCAAGACTCACGGCAAGCAAGGGCTTCTCGGCAAGGCTGGCTTCACCGCTCATCACCGCCATGCCATACTCGCTAAATACCACCATGGAAGCAACGCCAATAATCAACGCAGATAGAATGATACTCACCGCAATGTCGACAATAAAGTTGAGGATAAACAGCGCTATGGCTAAACCGCCTATGATGTAGAGATATTCCATTTATTTTTCTATATTTTGTTAGCCGTCATCCTGAGAGAGTGTAGCGAACCGAAGGATCCAGAAATCCTCTCATAATGGCTAGATCCTTCGACTCCCGCTGGTCGCTCAGGATGACAAAAATTTTCCATCACATATACCCATCTTGCCGCAGCTTCTCAAACGCGGCCTCATCTTCGTCCTTACCCATCGGGCGGCCGGAGCGTTCGGAGGTTTTCGTCGTGCGAAGCTCGTCGATAATTTTATCAATCGTATCCGCCTCAGAAGGCAATGGCCATGTGATGCCTTTCTCACCGAGTGAGCGGAAACGCATCATCTGCCCGCCAAAGTCCTTACCCTCCAGCTCATCATACTTCCGTGCAAAATAGAGCGGCACAATCGGGATATTTTCGCGCTTAATATAGAGCCAGACATCCAGCTCTGTCCAATGCAGCAGCGGATGAATCCGCACATGTGTACCGGGCGGAAAATCCGTCATATATTGATTCCAGAATTCCGGCGGTTGATCCTTCACATCCCATTGCCCGTCATTATCGCGCGGGGAGAAATACCGCTCCTTCGCCCGCGTGCCTTCTTCATCGCGCCTTATGCCGGTGATGATGCCATTAAACTGATGCTTCTTCAGAACTGCTTTTAAGCCTAGTGTCTTCCGCGCTGCTACCCGCGCTGCCCACGGCAGGCTCGCATCGGTCTCCTCAATCGGCGGAGCAGTCGGGCCAATGAAATTCACGCCCCACTCTTTCACATAGCGATCACGAAATTCATAGACTTCATCGAACTCAAGCTCCGTATCGACATGAATCAGCGGAACGGGCATCTTGCCGAAAAATGCCTTCCGCATCAAATACGCCATGACATTAGAGTCCTTCCCGAAACTCCAGAGCATGGCAACATTATCAATCTTATTGAACGCCTCGCGGAAAATATAAATGGACTCGGCTTCGAGTTTGGACAAGTGGTCTGTAGTCTGTGGTCTGTGGTTGGTTGTCATAATATTCCTTTATTTTGTCATTCTTCTGATTTCACAAGAAATCGAGCAGAATCTTTTCCCCAACTAAATAGATCCTGCTCGAATGCTTTGCATTCAGCAGGATGACATTAGCAACAAATCTTTTCGTATAAATCCTTCCATTCAGGATTGCATGCTTCAATTAACTTAACCTTAAACGCTTTCGGTCGATTTTTAAGTTTCTTCTCATAAAGAATTGCAGACTCCGCATCATCATGAGACTCGTAATACACAAGTCTATGTAAATTGTAACGCTTACTAAATCCATCAATTATACCCATTTTATGTTCATATATTCTTTGTACCAAATTCGAGGTCACCCCTACATATAGCGTTCCAGCGGTTTTGTTCGTTATTATATAGACCGCAAATTGCTTCATCATGTTTATAGCACGCACTCCCTTACACCATCCAATTTGCACCGTCGCCGCCCGTATGAATGCCACATTCCTGTTTTTGGCTACCGCCCATATCAATCGTATGCGCCCAACGGCCGGAGCGTTCATCTTCCCCTGGCTGGACTTGCTTTGTACAAGGCGCGCAGCCTATAGACGGATAGCCCTCTGCCACTAGCGGATGTTGCGGCAGATCGCGCTTCTCAAATTCTGCGCGTATGTCATCTTTCGTCCACGTGCAGAGCGGGTTGATACGGAACACACCATCATCAAACAGCTCGACATTATCAATATCAGCGCGGTCGGAGGTCTGATAGCGTTTACGTCCGGTAATCACCGCCTCATACTCGCCCGACTCCAGCACGCGTTTCAGCGGCTCCACTTTGCGCATCCAGCAACAGCGGTTCACCTGCGTTTTCCAGAGCTCACCGTTTGGATCAATGTTCTGTACCAAATCCTCACGAGGCTTGAGTCGGCGTACATTAGTCAGGCCGAACTCCCGCTCAAGCTGGTCGACATAATCCAGCGTTTCTGGAAAGTGCTTCTCAGTATCCAGGAAAAGGATAGGCGTGGCTGGATCCACATCGGCCACCAGCCTGATGAGCAGCGCCGAATCCGCCCCGAATGATGATATCAGTGCAATCTTACCCTTAAACTCGTTGGTAATCATCGCGCGCAGCAAATTCTGCGCACCATAATCGCCATAAAACGCCATGAGACGGGAAAGGGAGTGGGTCATTTTCTGCTACCCCGACAACTCCCCCCTTGCAGGGGAGTCTGAGAATGCGTATGCATTATCAGGTGGGGGGACGACAACCCGCCATGACACTCACCCCCCACCTGAATCAAAGATTCAGACTCCCCCGCAAGGGAGGAGTTGTCGCAACCCAAAACCTGTAACCTCAAACCTGACATCACGCCGCCTCTTTCCATGCTCTCAAACACGCACATTCTGCTTCCATTAGTCCAGCCTCTTCGAGCAATGCGTCCGTCTTTACGCCTACCTCATCAAACGAATCACCAGCGGCTTTCCATTGGGTGCGCTTCACCTTAATATCCGCCAGAACACTTGCCCATTTATCCGGAAAAAGCTGCTCCAGCATCGTCCGAAGCCGCCGCGCTACACGTGGGCTAGCGCCAGAAGTAGAGACGGTCAGCAGCAAGTCACCCCGTCGCACACGCGCAGGCACATTAAAGTCACATAAATGCGCTTTATCTTCCACATTCACCAACGCGCCAAATGACTTTGCATGATCGTAAAGCTCTTTACTTACTTCGTTGTCGAAGTCGGCTATGAAGATAATAGGTCGTAGGTATCGGGTTTCAGGTTTCAGGTTTAAAAAGTCTGCTTGCGTAGCATAGTAATCGTATGAGACGTGCGATTCTTTTAGAAGCTCAATGCGGCTTTTAGTAGCAGGGCCATCGCCTACTATCATAAAGGTTACATTCTCATTTTTTACGATTAACGGGATCATGATGATTACACCAAAACAAAACTCCCCCCTTGCGGGGGAGTCTGAATCTCTGATTCAGGTGGGGGGGCAAGCGCATCGCATGTGTACCCCCCAACTGACAATGCATTCGCATTCTCAGACTCCCCCGCAAGGGGGGAGTTGCTAAAACCTAAAACCTGAAACCTGAAACCTGCCATCAATCCACCCTCACCGCCCATTTCGCACCTTCATTGGCCGCGATTGCGGCATCCGTGATTTTATCAATCCCATAGCGCTCGCAGAAATCCCCAAAATGCTCGCCCGGCTCACGATGATCTTTGAAAAGCGCGACCATCGGGTCAATCGCCTTTGGCAAGTCATTCAGCGGAATTTTATCGAGCACGCGATGGCTTAAGCGCGTTCCGGCAAAATCGCCACCAACAAATAGCACGTAATGCCCCGGCATCCGGCCGACGATGCCAATATCCCCGACATAGGGGCGAGAGCACCCATTCGGACAGCCCGCAACGCGCACATGCAGCGGCTCATCGTGCAAATCATACTTATCGAGTACAGCCTGCACATCCTGCATCATCTGGAACTGCACCCGCTCGGACTCCGCCAAAGCTTTGGCGCAGGTCGGCAGGGCAACGCATGTATGGAAATAGCGCTGCACATTTGTATGTTCTTCGCGAAGCGGCACGTGGTGCCCGGCGAACAGCGCCTCTATCTCCGGCTTCTCACGCTCCTCAACATCGCAAACGATCATATTCGCATCCGGCATGACCACCAGCCGCTTGCCAAACCGCTCGCACAGTTCACGGAATGCAGCACGGTAATTAGCTTTGGCATACATCGGATCATTCGAGGCATCATAACCTGAAGGGTGCTCACCCGCGCCGTAATCCACGATCCGTCCACTCGGCACCGGCACGCCGAGGAACCATCTGCCATCCTTCTGCTCATGCCAGCCGAGATGGTCAGGCGTTTTATATTCCTTCACCTCAACCGGGTCTTTAACCGCACCGCTCGGGTTGGTTTTCGCAAAATACGCCTCAAAGCTGTTCCGCGTCCATTCGAGCCCTTGCTCTTCAACGACATATTTCAGCCGCGCATGCTTCCGGTCGGTACGGTCACCATGATCACGCTGCAGCTTAATCACCGCTTCGATCGCATTGAGCAAATCATCGGGCTCGACGAACGCAATCGGGTTCGCAAGCCGCGGATAGGTTTTTTTATCTTTCCAGGCGAGCTTTCCTTCATGGCTCATGCCCATGCCGCCACCAAGCAAAATGTTATAGCCCAGGAGCTTAGGTTCAATGTCATTCTGAGGCGTAGCCGAAGAATCTTTAGATCCTTCGCTCTGCTCAGGATGACAATGATAATCGAAAATCGCCACCACCCCAAGATCGTGCGTAAATACGTCAATCGAGTTATCTTCCGGCACGATAATGCCAATCTTAAACTTACGCGGCAGATATGTCGGACCATAAAGCGGCTCAACCGTATCCTGATCGCGGTTAGACAGCTCCTGGTCGTTCCACACCTCATCATAGCCGGTGCTCCTCGGCTTGACGAAAGCAGCAATCTTGAGCGCATCCTCACGCAGACGATTATGCACCGGATCATCAATTGGCGCAGGCGTCGTGGTGACATTCCGCGGAACATCCCCACAGGCGGAAACGGTCGATAGCGCGGCCTCATTGATTTCATGGATAAAGGTTTTCAGATTCTCTTTCAGCACCACGTGAAACTGAAAGCTCTGCCGTGTGGTTGCCCGCAATGTGCCGTTTGCATAATTACCAGCCAGCTCTTCCAGCCGGAGATACTGCTCAGCTTCAATCAGCCCGGCAGGCAGGCGGAGACGCACCATGAACTCATGCTCTTTCTCCAGCCCGGCCTTTTTACGCTCAGTTGCCGTATCGCGGTTATGCCCGTAATAGGTGCCGTGAAACTTCAAGAGCTCATAGGTGTAATCGGAAACATCCCCCTTCGACAGATCTTCAAGCTCTTCAAGGATATTCCCCCTGAGATACTGACTGTCGATTTTCATCTGTTCCTGAGCGGTTAATTTTGCCTCTGCAGACATGGTGTTCTCCTACGCGTAAAGTACAAAATTATATAATGATTATTGCAAATATATCAAGAGGAAATGTAAATTGTATTATTCTACATTTTTTTATAGTCTAATAATGCGCTATACGGTGCAGTGTTAAATCTCCAACGCTATATCGCTCAACGCGAGCTGACGCTTAAGGTGCGACTTCATATCTTCCAGTAGCGCCTCATTCTTCGCTTCACACCGCGCCACTAAGGCAGGCTGTGTATTGGATGCCCGTAGTAGCCACCAGCCGAAATCCTTCATCACGCGCACCCCATCTATATCGGAAAACGGCACATTATCCGCCTTTAGCCGGGCGGCAATTTCTTCAACGATCTTAAACTTTCGTTCCTCCGGGACTTCAAAGCGAATTTCGGGGGTGTTACACGGTTTTTCCATCGCATCGAGGAGTGAATCAAGCAGCTTTTGCCCCCCCTTAATCCCCTCCGTAAACGGGGGGGAGATATTTTTTAGCTCCTCCCCCCGCTTGCGGGGGGAGGTTGGGAGGGGTGCCTTCTCATTATTAGCTAGGAGGGGGGCAGCGGCATCATAACCCGCCAAATAGTTCAACAACCGAACTGCTGCATAAAGCCCATCATCAAAGCCATAATACTTATCCGCAAAAAAGATATGCCCGCTCATCTCACCGGCGAGCTTCGCCCCCTCTTCCGCCATTTTGGCCTTGATGAAGCTATGCCCGGTCTTCCAGATCAGCGGCTTACCCCCAAGCGCTTCTATTTTGTTAAACAGGCTCTGGCTCGCCTTTACATCGGCAATCACAGTCGCACCCGGGTTCGCTTTGAGGACATCCTCCGCCAGCAGCTGCATAATCTGATCGCCCCACAAAATCCGGCCCTGCGAATCCACCACACCCAGCCGGTCCGCATCGCCGTCAAAAGCAAGCCCGAGATCGCTGCCTTGCTCCCTCACCGCTTTTATCAGGTCTTGCAAGTTCTTTTCATCCGAAGGGTCGGGGTGATGATTCGGAAAGTCACCGTCCACTTCGCCGTAAAGCAGGTGGTGCTCTCCCGGCAGCTCATGGACCAACGCTTCTAGTATCTCCCCTGCAGCACCATTACCATTATCCCACACCACTTTCAGCTCACGCTTCGCCTTGTTCTTGTCATAGGCATCAAGCAGAGCCTCCAGATACTGCTCGTCCATCGGCTGAACTTCGCGCACCCCCTCACCGCTTTCAAAATCCCCGGCCTCAGCAATATCACCTAAACGTTGGATTTCCTCACCAAAGAGCGCTTCCCTCGCGTACATAATCTTAAAGCCGTTATAGCTCGGCGGATTATGCGAACCGGTAATCATGATGCCGCCATCAAGCTCAAAATCGCGGACGGCAAAATATAGCATCGGCGTTGGCCCGAGCCCTACCCGTTTGACGATCGCGCCGGTTGAAGCCATACCGCTGGAAACCGCTTCTTCAAAATGCGGCGACGAATGCCGCCCATCATACGCGACTGCAAGCACTGGCTGTTTTTTAGTATATTTACGAATTACCATGGTCGCGAACGCCTGACCGATGGCATAAGCATCATCTTCAGAAAGGGTTTTACCTACCTCACCGCGAATATCATAAGCACGCAAAATAGTGGGGTCGAATTGGTGGGCATTGGTGGCCATAGCGGGTTGGTTCATTATAATTAGCTTTCAGGTTTCAGGTCTTAGGTGTCAGGTTTCAGGACTGCTATTAGCTGAAACCTGAGACCTAAAACCTATTTAAGTTCATCAATTAACACATGTCTCGCCTCGTTTAACATAGAAGCGATGGCATCACTACCACCTTTGTCCGGATGGTTGATCTGCATCAGTTTTTTATACGCTGCGTTGATTTCGCGCTTACTCGCCCCCTTCTCCACTCCGAGAATTTCCCGCGCCCGATCCGGCGTCATTACGTCTGAACCGCCGGGTCGCTGCTTTTGCTGCTTAAACGCCTTAAAGCTGCGATGCAGATTCATTACATAGAGAATACGCTGCAGAACGACCGCAAGCCCCATCACCCCGCTGATAAGCGTAGCCGGCAAGGTCGCTTTCATTTTGAACAACAACGCAATTAGCCCTATAATAAGGGCAATGAGTATCCATTTAGTTCGACGGGTCATAGACTACCATGGTTGATCGCAACCACATTATCATCGAGATGCATCGCGTTGGCAACAGCGTTAAGGTCTCTGCGATCGATGAACGCACCGGTACGGAGGCGACCATTGTCGGCGATCCCAAGGTGGGCCGCAATCATTTACAGGAGCTCGCCATTAAAAAACTGCATTACCTGCTTAAGCGCGATAAGCCCAAACAGCTTACCAAAGACGATGATGGGTGGCTCATCTAGTGACCGCTAGCCGGGATCTTTTGGAATCTCACCGCGTTTCAGGCGTGCGATATAATCTTTAATATCATGCTTCACATCGCTACTCAAAATATACACCCCAATCAGGTTCGGAATCGACATGGAGAGTAGCAGAAGATCCGAGAAATTCACGACCAGCTGTAAATTCACCACACCACCGATAAAAACAAATGTAATAAACACTATATGGTAAATCCGTAGTACCGACAATTTCTTACCGAATAGATACTGCCACGCTCGCTCACCATAATAACTCCAGGAAATCATGGTGGAGAAGGCGAACAACGCAATACAGAACGACAGCACCATGGGGAACCAGTCCATCACTGTGGCGAAGGCTGCTGAGGTCAGCAAGACCCCATCCCCCGTATCTTCATTATAGACACCCGTCACCGTAATCACGAGGCCTGTCATCAGGCAGATCACCATCGTATCAATGAACGGCTCCAATAACGCGACCATACCTTCCTTCACCGGATCATCCGTTTTCGCCGCGGAGTGCGCAATCGGCGCAGAGCCAAGTCCTGATTCATTGGAAAAGGCTGCCCGTTGGGCTCCGGCTATGATGACGCCGATCAGCCCCCCAACCGCCGCCGCGCCGCCAAGGGCGCTTTGGAGCATAATCGTAAAGGCTTCCGGAATCAGCTGTGCATTGACGGTCAGAACCGTTAAGGCCGCTAATATGTAAATTATCGCCATCAGCGGAACAATGCTGGAAGCTACTTTAGCAATTCGTTTAATGCCGCCAATCAGCACCAGCCCGACCGAGATCGCGAGCACCAACGCAATCGCCCAGTCCAGATTAGAAATCGGCTTGAACGTATCGGTAAGAATCGACACCGCCTGATTCGACTGAAACATATTCCCACCGCCAAGCGATCCGCCAATACACAATATCGCGAAGAGTACGGCGAGTACACGCCCCAGCCCCTCAAGCCCCTTTTCTTTCAGCCCATCACGTAAATAATGAAACGCACCACCTGAAACCTTGCCGTTTTCGTCGATATGCCGGTATTTCTGCCCGAGCGTTACCTCAGCACATTTCATCGACATGGCAAAAAAACCGAATACCATCATCCAGATCACCGCCCCCGGGCCGCCAACCGTCACCGCTACGGCCACCCCGGCAATATTACCAAGCCCGACCGTTGCCGAAACGGCGGTTGCCAGCGCCTGAAAATGTGTGACCTCACCCGGCGCATCAGACGGTGTATATTTTCCACGCACAACCTGAATCGCATGTCCGAACATGCGTATATTGATAAAACCGAGCCGAAGCGTAAAATATAATCCGCCCAGAATCAGCCAGAACACCAGAAACGGAATACCAAACAGCTTATAAAATAAGATCGCACCCAGCCAGTCAACCATCGCCGTAAGCCCCTGCTCAGCCCCTTTGATGATGTAGGAAGTAACGACGGGATCGTCTACCTGCTGCGCCATCACCTCCGGCGAAAACAATAATAAACCTATTACAAAGACTGCTAAGCGCATAAAGCCCCCCCGCTTGGATTCCATCCCTACTACGTTTTCATAGAAACAAAACGCTTTCAAGCGCTAAGCTCTGGATCGACCCCCATTCCACCTTACTTGATTAAAGTGTTGCCAATCCGTTTTCCTTAACAACGCCGCCATTAGTATAACCGCCTGTAAATACACCCACCGCCAAAAGCCAAAGCACCGCTATATTTCTCCTTGACTTAAGCGCCACCTTTCCCTATATTTCGCGCTCTTTTCGTGATGACCACGGCACGGAAAACATAATATACGTGGGAGCTAGGATACATAAAGCGTTCAACTTTAAGCGCTTATTGTCATTATTTAGAGCGGAGCTATACATGCCTACCATTAATCAGCTGGTGCGCAAACCACGCCAGCCACAAGTAAAGAAAAATAAAGTGCCCGCGCTGGAGGCCTGCCCTCAGAAGCGTGGCGTTTGCACTCGTGTCTATACCACAACACCAAAAAAGCCGAACTCGGCGCTGCGAAAAGTGGCACGTATTCGTTTATCCAACGGCTATGAAGTAACCGGTTACATTCCCGGCGAAGGTCACAATCTACAGGAGCACTCCATTGTGATGATCCGCGGCGGTCGTGTGAAAGACCTGCCGGGTGTTCGCTACCATATCATCCGCGGAACGCTGGATACACAGGGCGTAAAAGACCGGATGCAAAACCGTTCGAAATATGGTGCTAAGCGCCCTAAATAATAATTTTACTAATCAAATCAACAGAGACTAGATATGTCCAGACGTCACAGAGCAGAAAAACGCGAAATCATTCCTGATGCTATATATGGTAATGAAACGCTTGCCAAATTTATGAATTACCTGATGGTTTCGGGTAAAAAATCGGCTGCGGAGAAGATTGTATACGGCGCGCTGGATGATATTCAGGCAAAGCTGAAGCAGGATCCGCTGGAAGTTTTTCAGCAAGCTTTGGATAACGTCAAGCCCGCGGTTGAAGTCCGTTCCCGCCGTGTGGGCGGTGCGACCTATCAGGTCCCCGTGGAAGTGCGTTCCAACCGTGCGTTGGCCTTGTCGCTGCGCTGGATCATCTCCGCCGCTCGTAAGCGCAATGAGAATACGATGTCTCAGCGGCTCTCTGGCGAGTTGATCGACGCATTCAACAACCGCGGTAACTCGGTGAAAAAACGTGAAGATACGCACAAAATGGCGGAAGCGAATAAGGCGTTCTCGCATTTCCGCTGGTAATTTTTTGGGGTAAATTTAATTTAGAAAGATATAGCAATTATGGCACGTCAAACACCAATTAACTTGTATCGTAATATCGGCATCATGGCGCATATTGACGCCGGAAAAACGACGACGACCGAGCGTATTCTTTACTATACAGGCAAATCGCACAAGATCGGCGAAGTGCACGAAGGCGGCGCAACGATGGACTGGATGGAGCAGGAGCAGGAGCGAGGCATTACTATCACCTCTGCAGCTACCACCTGTTTCTGGCCGGGTCGTGATGGGAAGCAGTATCGCATTAACATCATTGACACGCCAGGGCACGTAGACTTCACTATTGAAGTCGAACGCTCGTTGCGTGTACTTGATGGCGCCATTACCGTATTTGACGGGGTGGCCGGTGTGGAGCCACAATCGGAAACGGTCTGGCGTCAGGCTGATAAGTACGGTGTTCCCCGTATGTGCTTTGTGAATAAGATGGATCGCACCGGTGCGGACTTTTACCGCTGCGTCGATATGGTAGAGGACCGCCTCGGCGCTAACCCGCTGGTTCTACAGCTGCCCATTGGCTCTGAAGACCAGTTTGAGGGCATTATCGACCTGATCCGCATGAAAGAAGTGATCTGGACCGGTGAGCAACTCGGCGCGAATTACGAAGATCGTGATATTCGCGCAGAACTCGCGGATAAAGCCGCTGAGTACCGTGAAAAACTGATCGAAACGGCGGTCGAGGTGGATGATGATGCGATGGAATCCTACCTGAATGGTGAGGAACCCTCCGAGGAAACACTGCGTTCGTGCATACGTAAAGGCACCATTGAAGGCAATTTCGTCCCCATACTTACCGGAACTGCCTTTAAAAACAAAGGGGTGCAACCATTACTTGATGCAGTAATTGACTTTCTACCCGCACCAACCGATGTTGCGGCCATTCGCGGCGTCAAAAAAGGGGCGGAAGAAGAAATCAAGCGGAAATCAGATGATAACGAGCCCTTAGGCGCACTCGCCTTTAAGGTCATGACTGACCCGTTTGTTGGTTCACTGACCTTCGTGCGTGTCTATTCCGGTGTACTGAAATCCGGTGAAACGGTTGAAAACTCAACGAAAGACAAAAAAGAACGTATTGGCCGTATGCTTGCCATGCACGCAAACAATCGTGAAGATATTAAGGAGGCCTATGCAGGGGATATCGTTGCTGTCGCTGGCCTGAAGGCTACCACGACCGGTGATACATTGTGTGACCCGAATAATGCGGTGATTCTGGAGCGTATGGAGTTCCCTGAGCCGGTGATTGAAATCGCCGTCGAGCCGAAAACCAAGGGCGACCAGGAAAAAATGTCGATTGCGATTGGCCGCTTGGTGGCGGAAGATCCTTCCCTGCAAGTGTCATCCGATGAGGAGACAGGACAAACTGTATTGAAAGGGATGGGTGAGCTGCATCTCGATATTATTGTCGACCGTATGAAGCGTGAGTTCAATGTAGAAGCGAATATCGGTGCGCCACAGGTTGCCTACCGCGAAACCTTTACCGCGCCGATTGATTACAGCTACACGCACAAGAAGCAATCCGGTGGTGCCGGACAATTCGCGAAAGTCGATATTAAGTTTGAGCCCGCCGAGCCGGGTGAAGGCTTCACCTTCGAAAACACCGTGGTCGGTGGTAATGTGCCGAAGGAATATATTCCCGCGGTACAAAAAGGCATAGAGGAAGCAGCGCTCAACGGCGTGATTGCGGGCTATCCAACGATCGATTTCAAAGCAACTCTGTATGACGGCGCTTATCATGACGTAGATTCCAGTTCGATGGCGTTTGAGCTTGCGGCCCGTACCGCCTTCCGTGAAGCCATTCCAAAAGCCAGCCCGGCATTGCTTGAACCGATGATGGATGTAGAGGTGGTAACACCGGAAGAATATATGGGTGATATTATTGGCGACCTGAATTCCCGCCGTGGTCAGGTCAACGAGATGGAACAGCGTGCCAACGCCCGCGTGATCAGTGCGCATGTTCCGCTTGCCAATATGTTTGGTTATGTCAGCACGCTGCGCTCCATGAGTCAGGGGCGTGCGCAATTTACCATGCAATTTGCACATTATGCACAAGTGCCGAATAATGTCGCGGAAGAGATTCGCGCGAAGGTAGCTTAGAGTTTAACATTTATAATTAACAATAAGGGGTTGATATTATGTCCAAAGAGAAGTTTGAGCGGAATAAGCCGCATTGCAATATTGGAACGATTG
>CAZPQM010000002.1:0-252031 GCA_964588995.1 uncultured Rickettsiales bacterium
TGCACTTGCGGCAATCAAAACCCTGCTTAAACTCAGAATTAGCTAACAGTGTCTAAAGTGGCAATGCTGCTGGCCAAAGCAAGCTGCGGCCTTGGGTATAACGCCGTTTCAAGTATGTAGTCCATCATATCACCAAGCACACCCGGTGGGCGTTCAATCTCTGGTGGTGTTGGTGGTGGCGGTAACACCTTGTCGGGATTGCCATAGCTGAAACTATCCACTTCAGGCACGTTAGGATTCCAGCCGTTCTGCTGCGCTAAATAGACCAGCGTTCCAATAGTCACACCCTCCCTGGTAAAGCTGCGCCAAACCGCCTGACAGTCGCTTTGATTGTAACGCTTACCCGCCTTTGCGCTCCACTGGTGAAACAACGTACATGCCGCATCGCCAAACTCATCGCGTAACGCCATGCCAATTTTCAACCAGTCATCACGTGGACAATCGGATGATATATAATCCAGCATCTCCGCAGCCTGTGACAGTGATACATCATCAAAATCACGAGGCTGATAGTCTGGCACATGATACCTGGGCTTTGGAAACCTGGCATCCAGAAACGTAAATACATCCGAATTAATACACGGCAATTCCGCGCCAATGATGTCATCTGCTGACCAGGTGTAGGGCTTGCCTGTCTTGCGGTGCGGGCTGGGTGGTATGGTGGTAATGCGCTTGTCTGATAGCAACTCAATGATGGCCTTGCCGTTGCTTTTCCAGCAGTTGGAAGCCTCGCCATCATACCGATAAAACGCCGTAAATCCCTTAGATCCAACCTTACGTACAGGCGTTTCACCTGCAAGCGCATAGACCGATTGACCGATGGGCTCATCCGTATCAATATCCAATGCAATCACGTTGCTGGACGTGCCGCACACTAACCCGTATTCATTGCCTGACCAGCCAGATACTACCTGTTTAGCGGGTAACTCATAAAAGTAATCACTCCACTTAACAACCGGCACGCCTTGCTTTAATGGGATAACGCATAAACCGTTTTCAAGAAATGCTGTGTACATTTGCAAACTCGTTTACGAGTATACGCCCATCGAATGCATGCCATCTCGGTGATCGTTAAAACTATTCCCCATCACGGGCCTCACGCATTTTAGCTTGCGCTTGCAATAGGTCGCCCTCAAACCAGCCTTTAGAGTTTGCTCCAAGCTCGATCGGGGGAGGGAACTCACCCGCCTGTATTTTGCGGTAAAGCGTTGCAGGAGAAATTCCGAAAATCTCGCAAACTTGAGCTTTTCTTATTATAGGTTCGAGTTTCGGTTTTAAGTTTTCATTGTCAGTCATAAGATGCCTCTCTTGTTCATTACTAATCCTGACAATCATCGCACCCTGAAATGCGAAATAAAGTGCGATAAATTATTTTAACGCAGACCTAACCTACTGATATACAGATGCGATTTAATATAGTTAATATAAATATTAGGAGAGTTATTTATCGCGTTTTTTTTCTAACCTGAGGAGGGCTACATCTGCCTGATACATCTCCTTCGTAATGTAGCGCCTTACGCTTGCCTTTTGAGGTTCTTTGCCCTGGGGATGTTCAACGCGATAATCAGAAAATAATTCGTCTATTTCTTTCTGATAATCATCCAGCAAGTTTCTTTTATGGAATTTTTCCAAATACATATAGAATATGGTTTTCGCACTAGCTGGTCTTCCCGGCCGTCTGCGTTCATCTTGTATTTTTTCTGCGCAATCATCCTCGTAAGGATAACGCTCATCATTTTCTAGTACGTATTTTAACTCGTCGCGCTTGAAATACAGAGTGCCATGGCATCTTTCACTGTCCTTGGGGATTATTGTTTTATCATCAAGGTTAGTGGCATTAATCCAGATATAAGTGTCTTTATAGGGGTTATTGCTTAATTCTTTTACTTCAGCTGCAATAGGTAGCCAATTTGTTAACCATAGGCTGGGTTTGATTGTATAATTTTCACCGTCAGTAAGTAGAATAAAATAACCTCTAATCCAGCCACGGCTTAAAATTTTGGCCAGTATTTCTCTGGCGTCATAGTAAGACTGGTTCCGTTCGACTCGTAGTTTCTCGTATTCTGGAAAACTAATATCAGCACTTAGCATTTTGCCTAATATTAAATGCTCAGCTTGAGGCACGGTTAAATCATCTTTATCAATACTACGAATATTCTCTAGCATAAAACGCCTCTACTTGCGTTGCTCTACATGTGAAGAAATGAGGCGGCAGCGAGTGTAGAGTGTTCCCGCGTTCGGTAGCGAGCCTAGCCGCCTCTACTTTGTTTTAGCACTGGCGAAAGGTATTGCCAACCCATCCACATAATCCGCCCATTCCTGCATCATTTTGCGGCGTTCGTCTAAAAACTCGGCTCGGTCATAAGCGGCATCTATTTTGCTGCGCTTGGCGTGAGCGAGTTGCAGGTCGATTACTTCGTGGCGGTAGCCGAGTTTTTCTTTAATGCTGCTCATGGCTAAGGCTCTGAATCCATGGCCTGTCATCCGGCCTTTATATCCAAGGCGCTCAATAGCTTTAAGAACCGTATTATTACTCATAGAGATTCTGGGCTTAAACTGACTGGGGAAAATATGCTCTCGTGTGCCACTGATAGGTTTTAGTTGCTCCAAGATTGTTATTGCTTGATTCGATAGTGGGACAATGTGTGAACGACGCATTTTCATCCGTTCTGCAGGAATCACCCACTGCTTGGCTTTGAAGTCAATTTCATCCCAGCGAGCATTAATCATCTCGCTGGTACGAACGAAGGTGAGCATAAGAAATTTGATAGCTAAACGGGTTTGTATATAGAGCCGCGCATCATTACGTTCTAATGTTTCAATAAAGGCAGGTAGTTCGCCTACGTCAATCGCGGCGTAATGCGCCTTTTTATAGGCTTCCAGTGCGCCTTTGAGGTCTGCGGTGGGATCACGTTCAGCTCGCCCGGTAACGATAGCATAGCGAAATACTTGTCCGGATACTTGCATCATACGCCTTGCTAATTCATGCGCGCCACGCTTTTCAATCTTGCGAAGTGTATCGAGTAATATGGGAGGAGTGATATCTTTGATAGGACGGTTGCCAATATTTGGGAATATATCGTTTTCCAGCCGTTTGAGCATATAATCGGCATAACGCTCAGTCCAACGCGGTTTCTGCTTATCAAACCATTCACGTGCTATAGCTTCAAACGTATTAATGGCGTTGATAGCATCAAGACGTTTTGTTTCTTGCTTTACAACAGAAGGGTCTTGTCCGTTCGCTAGAAGTTTCTTGGCCTGATCTCTCCGTTCACGTGCATCGGCTAATGATATGGTTGGATATACACCCAGCGCTAATAGTTTTTCTTTGCCGTTTAAACGGTACTTCAAGCGCCAATACTTACTGCCATTGGGCATAACATCCATGTAGAGGCCGCCACCATCACCTTTTTTGTAACGTTTTTCCCTAGGCTTGAAATGTTTGCATTCTGTGTTGGTAAGAGGCATTTGGGGGTATCTCACAAATGGGGGTATCACATATACCCCAATTTATACCCCCAATTACATGAGATGGGAAGAACTATTATGAAACGCCCTGAGTAGAGAAAAAAGCTGCTTTCTTTGATGAGTAAGGTAAATTGGAATCTGATGGTGCTGTATGAAATAGGGAGATGGCTGGGGTGGCAGGATTCGAACCTGCGCATGGCGATACCAAAAACCGCTGCCTTACCGCTTGGCTACACCCCAGTATAGAAAATGAGAGGTTTATATAGCCAATCCGCAGCAAGAGTGCAAGAGGCTTTCTTTACCGGGTTTCTGCTTCGATCCATTGCAAAAAGCCCGGATGGCCGCCGGTCACGGGCAGCTTCAGGATGCAGGGCGTATCATAGGGGTGCAGCTCGTTCAGCCGGGCGATCAGGCGCTCGCTCGCGGCCTCACTGGTTTTCAGCAGCACCGGGTATTCCGTGCTCTGCTGCGCCTTGCCTTCCCAGCGATAGCAGGAGGTGATGTCCGGCAGGCGGTTCGCGCAGGCGATTAAGCGCTCGTCCAACAGGGTGAGTGGGATGGCTTCCGCATCCTGCGATGTGCCGAACGTCGTGTAGATCAGTGTTGCCATGGCTCTACCCTATCGTGGTTCAGGGGCGGAGTCCAGAGGGAAGGGGTGATGGGTGTTAGGTTTGAGGTTTGAGGTTTGAGGTTTGAGGTTTTAGGGAATATGTCATCCTGAGCGGAGCGGTAGCGTAGCCGAAGGATCTTAATACTGAGGCGCAATTAGATTCTTCGCTTCGCTCAGAATGACGGGTGGGGGTGTCAGGTGGTTAGGTTAGTATTAATGCCCCCCTCCCAACCTCCCCCCGCAAGCAGGGGGGGAGTAGAAAAGTGCCGCAAGCGGGGGGAGGAGTGACAGTTCGGATCGTCATCCTGAGCGGAGTCGAAGGATCTTTTACCCCGTCATCACGAGGAGGGCGTTAGCCCGACGTGGTGATCTCAAGCTGCAGCCCGGGATGGCTTCGTCGTTTCACTCCTCGCAATGACGGGCTGGGGTGTTAGGTTTTGGGTGTTGCACCTCTATGGCTTCGGGTAGAATGGGCAGAAAGCGCGTAACGCCCTAAAATAGGTTTACATAGCGCTTCTTTTTTGCTATATCCGTGCGTCTTTACCGATAGCTAATGATAGGAATTCCAGGTTTGCGGCCATGAAAATTCTCGCCGGAAATAGTAACCAAGCGCTGGCTCAGGACATCTCGCGGTATTTGAAAGTGCCGCTGATGGATGCATCCGTGCGCCGTTTTGCCGATCAGGAAGTGTTTGTCGAGGTGAATGAGAATGTCCGCGGTGAAGACGTGTTTTTGATTCAATCGACCTCCTATCCGGCGAATGACCATATTATGGAGCTGCTGGTCTGTTTGGATGCGTTGCGGCGGGCTTCAGCGCGTCGGATTACGGCGGTCGTCCCGTATTTCGGCTATGCACGGCAGGACCGGAAGCCGGGGCCAAGAACGCCTATTTCCGCCAAGCTGGTTGCGAACCTGATTACGACGGCAGGGGCGAGCCGGGTGCTGACGATGGACTTACATGCCGGGCAAATTCAGGGATTTTTCGATATTCCGCTGGACAACCTCTATGCTTCGCCTGTGTTGGTTAAGGATATCCGCAAGAATTACGATACGGATAATGTGACTGTGATTTCGCCAGATGTCGGCGGTGTGGTGCGTGCGCGAGCGCTTGCGAAAAAGATTGACGCGGACCTTGCGATTGTGGATAAGCGGCGGGAGCGTGCCGGTATTTCCGAGGTGATGAACATTATCGGGGATATTAAAGGGCGCGATTGCGTGATTGTGGATGATATTATCGATTCGGCAGGCACGATGTGTAATGCCGCAAACGCGATTATGGAACAGGGTGCGAAGTCGGTTTCGGCTTATGTGACGCATGGCGTGCTTTCCGGGCCGGCGGTGGATCGGATTAATAAATCGGCGCTGACCTCGCTTTCCGTAACGGATTCGATTCCGCTGAATGATGAGGCGGAGAATGAAAGCAAAATCCGCACCGTGACGGTGGCGCCCTTGATCGCGGAAGCGATGCGCCGCATTTCGGAAGAAACGTCCGTATCCAGCCTGTTTGACGAGGCTGCGGTCGGGTAAGTAATGCAATGGCGTCGCCTGAATCGCTATGCGATTTCAGGGCGATCTTTCTCTCGGTTTGGTGAGAGAGGTTAAAAAAGATTCCCCTAGAATTGACGGTGTCAATTCAGGGAATAACACATAACCAAGGTGAGCCAGTAGGCGAGCTCTTTAGTCGCGCGAAAGCGCGTTAGGTTCATTTGCACAGCCAGTAGGCGAAGCAAGGAGCAATTAATAAGGAGAAAACAGATGACTGAAACAACGACATTACAGGCAGAAACCCGACCTGCATCCGGCACCGGTGCTGCACGCGCAAGCCGCCGTGAAGGGAAGACTCCGGCGATTGTCTACGGTGGCAAGAAGGACAATGTCCAGATTGTTCTCAATGAAAATGAGGTAATTTCCGAATATTACAAGGGGCATTTCACCTCGCGCATTGTTGATTTGGAGATTGACGGGAAAAAAGAGCGCGTGATTGCGCGCGATATACAACTGGACCCGATTACGGATTTACCACTACACGTTGATTTTCTGCGGCTGGAAGGCGTTGATAAAGTAGTCGTGCAGGTGCCGGTGAAATTCATCAACCGTGAAAAATCTCCCGGTATCAAGCGTGGCGGCGTATTGAACAAAGTCCGTCGTGATATTGAACTGATCTGCCCGCCGGATGTGATTCCGGAAGGGGTAGTGGCTGATCTTTCAGGCCTGAAAATCCGCGATAGTATTCACTACAGCCAGATTGAAATTCCTGAAGGGTGCGTCCCGACGATTACCGATCGTGACTTTACGATTGCGACGATTGCTGGTCGGATTAAGAAAGAAGAGCAGGTGGAAGAGGCTGTAGCAATTGAAGGCGCTGAAGAGGTTGAAGAAGACGAAGAGGGCGCTGAAGAGTAATTAATAGCTGTCATCCCGGCCTTGTGCCGGGATCTTAGCGGCTTGGTTTATGCGGCTCTGGGTCCCGGAATAGATCCGGGATGGCTATGGGTTGTTATGATGTCATCTAGTTCTATCCTCCTTGTCGGCCTTGGCAATCCCGGAAAGAAATATGCGGGCACCCGGCACAATGTTGGGTTTGATGTCGTCGATCGGGTGGCAGCGCGTTATGGCCTGACCGGGCCGAAAACGAAATTCAACGCAGCGCTCTTTGAAGGCGAGATCGCTGGGCAGAAAGTTTACGCGCTGAAACCGCAAACCTTTATGAACCATTCCGGACAATCCGTTCAGGCGGCGATGGCGTTTTATAAAGTGCCGCTAGAGCAAGTGGTCGTGATTCATGACGAGCTGGATGTGGCAGTGGGGAAGGTGAAAGCTAAGCTGGGTGGCGGCGCCGGTGGGCATAATGGTATTCGCGATATTGACCGGGCGTGCGGAAAGGAGTATCACCGTATCCGCATTGGTATTGACCATCCGGGTCATAAAGATCAGGTGCATGGCTATGTGCTCAAACCTTTTTCCACGCAACAGCAGCCAGTGATTGATGCAGTGGCGGAAGCGGTGGCGAAGCAGATAGAAGCGTTTATTTCCGACGGGCGGGAAACGTTTTTAACGAAGGTAGCGTTGGAGTTGGGTAAATAAATAGGGGCTTCCTTAAAAGGAAGCATTATATACGCTTCAGAAAGGAAAAAGCATGGGATTCAGGTGCGGTATCGTCGGTTTACCAAATGTCGGAAAGTCAACATTATTCAATGCGTTAACGCAAACAGCTGCAGCAGAGGCTGCGAATTATCCGTTCTGTACGATTGAGCCGAATGTGGGCCGCGTAGCCGTACCAGACGAACGGCTGGACAAGCTGGCGGCGATTGCAAAATCGGAGAAGGTGATCCCGACGCAGATTGAGTTTGTCGATATTGCCGGGTTGGTCAAAGGAGCAAGTCAGGGTGAGGGGCTGGGCAATCAGTTTCTTGGCCATATACGCGAAGTGGATGTGATCGTCTACGTGCTACGCTGTTTTGAGGACGGGGATATTACGCATGTGGAGGGTAGTGTTGACCCGATACGCGACGCCGAAATTATCGAGACGGAGCTGATTCTGGCCGATCTGGAAAGTTTGCAGAAGCGCATCCCGAACCTGCAGAAAAAAGCGCGCAGTGGTGATAAGGAAATTAAGGAGGAACTTGCGCTGATTGAGCAGATTCTGCCCACATTGGAGGCAGGCAAGCCCGCACGACTCGCGCCGGTGGATGTGAAGGACAGGGCGGTGATCCGCCTGCAATTGTTGACTTCCAAGCCGGTGATGTATGTCTGCAATATGAGCGAGGAGGAAGTTACGACGGGTAATGCCTACAGCAGGCAGGTTGAGGCGTATGCGAAAGAGCAGAATGCTTCGGTCACGCGGATTTCCGCACGGATTGAGGAGGAAATAGCCGGGCTGGATACGGCTGAGGAAAAGGCCGAGTTTCTGGAAACGATCGGCTTGGAGGAAACCGGCCTAAGTCAGATTATTCGTGAAGGTTACCAATTGCTGGATCAGATCACCTTCTTTACCGCCGGGCCGAAAGAAGCACGCGCCTGGACGGTGGCGCGCGGTGCGAAGGCGCCGCAGGCTGCCGGGGTGATTCATACCGATTTCGAGCGTGGGTTTATCAAAGCCGAGACAATCAAGTACGAGGATTACATCGCGCATCAGGGCGAAAACGGTGCCAAAGAAGCCGGTAAAATGTTGCATGAGGGCAAGGAGTACATCACGCAGGACGGTGATGTATTTCACTTCAAGTTTAATGTGTAGATTACTGCACTCAGCGCTACAAATGACTGTACTATACGCAAGCCGTTAAGATTCAGGTCCAGCCCGACTATAACCGTAAAACAGGAGTCTTACTAACTAAGCCGCCGCTTTGTCCGATCCCTGGGCTTTCTGCACCTGCTTTTTGATTTTGATCGCTTCAGGTGACAGCTTCAGGTTGGAGGTTTTCAGCAAATACGCATCGAGACCGCCGTTATGATCAATCGAACGCAGGGTGCTGACCGCTATACGCAGCTGGAAACTGAGGCCAAGTGCCTGACTACGCAGTGTTACGTTTTGCAGGTTAACTTTGAAGCGGCGCTTGCTTTTATTTTGCGCGTGCGAGACTTTATTCCCCGTCTGGTGTTTTTTCTGAGTAAGGGCGCATTGTCTGGACATAATACTAACCTGCAAACTATATTTATTTCGTAAAAGGAGCGCATGTATATCGCGAAAAAGCGGCCGTTGTCAAGGCCTTTATAGCTAGATTGCGTCGATACCGACAGCATCACGGATAGAGCTAAAGCCATCCTGCTGTAACCGTTCTTCCAGCCCTTTTTTTATCTCTGTTACCAAGTCAAACCCTTGATATACCAAAGCAGAGTAGAGCTGGAGGAGGCTCGCGCCATTGCGGATTTTGCGGTAAGCGTCTTCTGCCGATGCGATGCCGCCAACTCCGATCAGCGGGATCTGTCCGTTTGTAATTTTATAGGCACGCCTGAGCATGGCGGTGGAAAGTGGCATCAACGGTTTGCCGCTCAACCCGCCGGACTCACGTGACTGCGATGAGGTCAGTCCTTCCCGCGAAAGCGTCGTATTACTGATGATGATGCCGTCCACCTTATACTGTCCGGCGGTCAGCAAGACATCATCCAGCTGTTCGTCTCCCATATCCGGCGCGATTTTGAGCAGGATTGGTTTTTTCCTATCCATACTATTCCGTGCATCCATAACGGTGGAAAGCAAGGCGCTAAGGGCTTCCTTATGCTGCATATCGCGCAGATTCGGGGTATTTGGCGAAGAAATATTGACCGTAATATAGTCGCAGTAAGGGTAGAAGCCGCGTAATCCTGTGATGTAATCGCTTGCGTCGTTCGGACTTTCCTTGTTTTTGCCGATATTTGCGCCAACGATGAAGTTTGGATGCCGGCGTTTGAAGCGCTGTAAACGCTCGGCTACTTGCTCCATGCCGTCATTATTAAAGCCCATACGGTTGATCACGGCTTCGTCTTCTTTCAGGCGAAACAGGCGCGGCTTAGGGTTACCACTTTGCGGCTTCGGCGTCACCGTGCCGATTTCGACAAAGCCAAAGCCCTGATGCATCAGCCCATTTAATGCTTCCGCATTTTTATCAAAGCCCGGAGCCAGGCCGACCGGATTCGGGAAGGTGAGGCCGAAGAGCTGCTGCGCCAGCCGCGGCGAAGCCATGACCGGCTGTTTCGGCAAGAGGTTATATTTCAGGCCACGTATGGCGAGATTATGGGCCGTTTCCGGTTGTAGGGAAAAGAATAGCGGACGTAAATGTGAGTAGTAGCGCATAAAAACAGGTTATAGCGGGTTATTCGCATGGTTTCATCTGGAAATGCGAGGTAAAACATTTTATGCTATCAGTAGACAAAGTTCGTATTAGGGAAACAGGGTGGTAAATAAATACGCATTCACTGCCGTTACATGGGCGCTGCTGGCCGGTACGTCGCATGCGCAGCCTGCCGATGTGATGGAGCAGCTACGCGAACAACAGGAAATGCAGCAAAACGTCCTCAATGCCCGGGCTGCCGGGGCCGATAACGTGCGTATCAGCCCGGAAAATGCTGTGCAATCCCAGCTGCCGATGCCGCCGATGCCGGACGGAGTGGAGCCGCCTCCACCGCCACAGCGCAAGCCGTTGCCTGCGCCGAGTAAACAGGGCAGCCAATCCGCCTATAAACGTAAAGTGTTGCAGGAGTTGGAGGTGCATAAAACCTATCAGCCCGGCTACGAGTTTGGCGAGCTACCGGAGTTAAATGCCCGTATGCCCGCTTTCAGGAGCTCGACGGCCGTTGCACCGGTGCAGGACATGAGCCTGCTATCGCTCGACGAGCTAGAGCGTTATATCAAGCAGCTGGATTTAAATACCTATGCGGGCGCACTTACGGTGGATGAGCATTATGCCGCGGATGAATTTGTGACCTCGCTGCCCGGTATGACGCGGCAAATTCAGGAACAGATTTTACGTGGTCCTAGCGTGGACCCTGAAGTGCCGCCGGAATTTGCCGTGCAACCGCGTCGTAGTGATAGCCAGAATGAAGATGCCATATTTGAAGATCAGTTCGGGCAGGCCCTGCCGGATGAAGGGCTGAAGGATCCGACGGAAATGGCGAGCTTGCGCAGCCCACAATATGGTGCGCCGCGTTCCCGCTATACGGAAGAGGGAATTCCGGATGCGCTTTTGCAAACACCGGAAGAGTTTATTCTGGATGTCACGCCGGACGTAACCGCAGGGAGCGATTTTGACCCCCAAACGGCGGAACTCTTAAACCGTATCACTGCGGGAAGCCTTGATGAGGAACCGGAGCCGATTGTTATCGAAATGGGAGAAGCAGTCGAGATTGAGCGCGGCGGGACGGCAAACCCGTTTGATATTACTGTAACCGAGCAATATGAAGATGGCGTGCTACAGGAGCCGCTGCTGGAAACCTCGCTCGATATGGAGGATATGCCGGAGCAGCTTGCGCCTGCTGAAATCATGAGCTCTGCCTATGATGCCTATGCCGTGGGGCAGTATGAAAGTGCGGTCATGTTTTACCGTAAGTTGCTGGAAGAAAACCCGGATAATATTGAGGCGCTGTTCGGGCTGGCTACGGCCTATCAGCAAAGCGGGCAGTTTGAGCAGGCAAAGGCGCATTATATCGAGCTGCTAAACCGCGAGCAGAGCCACTTGCCGGCGCTCAATAATTTCCTGATTCTGTTGGGTGAAACGCACCCGGAAGCAGCGATCAGGCAATTGAAACGACTGGCAAAGTCGAACCCGGAATATGCGGCAATTCCTGCGCAACTGGCGTCGCTTTATATTGAGCAGGGGGACTATCAGAATGCGGCGAAATATATGAGTCGCGCGGCAATCCTTGAACCAAGAGATTTACGCTATCGATATTACCTCGCGATTCTGATGACAGAGCTCGGTTACAAGGAGACCGCTTCAAAACTCTATCAACAAATGTTGACCATGCATCGTCAGCATGGAGTTGCCTTACCAGTTGAAATGGCGGTGCTGACGGAGGAAATGGGTAAGTTATCGTCGATCAGGCGGTAAAAAACTTATTTGAGGGGGAAGAATGGAAATCACTGAACTATTATTTCACACGAAAAAGAATGGTGCTTCTGATCTGCATATCTGTTCTGGGCTTGCCCCTGCTATGCGGATCAACGGCGAAGTGATAACGCTGCGTATGGAACCTCTTACGCCTGAGGCTGCTAAAGAAATGCTTTATTCCATTATGACGGATGCGCAACGTGCAGATTATGAGCGTGATCTGGAAACCGATTTTGCCATTCAATTTGGCGATAATTTACGTTTCCGGGTAAATGCGTATAACACGCTTCGTGGTCCGTCTGCTGCTTTTCGAGTGGTTCCAACCAAAATTCTGTCGCTCGAGGAATTGAATATGCCGTCGATTATGAAGCGGATGGCACAGCTTCGCAAAGGACTGGTGTTGGTAACCGGTCCTACCGGTTCAGGTAAATCCACGACTCTGGCAGCTATTATTGATTATATCAATGCGCATATGCATAAGCATATTATTACGATTGAAGACCCGATTGAATTTGTGCATGAACCTAAAAAATGCATTATCAATCAGCGTGAGCTTTCCACGAGCACACTCTCCTTTGCGAAGGCGCTGAAAAGTGCTTTGCGTCAGGATCCGGATGTGATTCTGGTCGGGGAGTTGCGTGATTTGGAAACGATTGAGCTAGCCTTGTCGGCAGCGGAAACTGGCCACCTGGTGATGGGGACGCTACATACCAGCTCTGCAGCTAAAACAGTCGACCGGATTGTAGATGTGTTCCCGGCAGAGGACAAGGGTCTCGTGATGTCGATGCTTTCGACTTCCCTGGAAGCTGTGGTTTCCCAAACGCTGATTAAACGTAAAGACGGTAAGGGGAGGGTAGCCGTTCTTGAAATTCTGCTTGGCACTCCGGCAGTACGCAACCTGATCCGCGAGAATAAACTACCGCAGATTTATTCGCTGATGCAGGTTGGATCGAAACAGGGCATGCGAACAATGAAAGACAGTGTGTATGGGCTATTTGATCAGGGAATAATCACGATGGAAGCGGCACGGGCGGCACTTAACGAAACCTCATCCGATGAAGAAAATAACGCCGTGGACGAGCTTAATAAGAAATCTGATAGTGCAAAAGCTGCGCAAAAACTATCAGAAAGCAGACTTACGCAATCACAATTTAATACCGGGGATGAAGACTTTTAGTTATGCAGCTTATACACCCTTATCTGAATGCTATGATTATGCAGGGGGCTTCCGATCTGTATCTCACTATTGGTTACCCACCCAGTTTGCGGGTAAATGGTGAGATCGTTAAACTGGAAGCGCCTGCTTTATTACCCGAAGATATGGATGCCTTATTGGAGGATACACTCAACGATGAGCAGTATGATGAATTTGAGTCTACGCTTGAACTGAATATGGCATTGGCTTCGCAGGATGGGAACCGGTTCAGGGTGAACGTTTTTCGTCAAATGCAGGAAACCGGCATGGTGATTCGCAGTATTAAATCTCAAATTCCCACCTTTGAAGAGCTTAATCTACCAGAAATCTATAAGGATTTCATTATGGCAAAGCGCGGTCTTGTGCTGATGGTAGGCTCGACCGGGTCAGGAAAATCGACATCACTAGCTGTTATGCTGGAACATCGCAATCAGCATGGAAGCGGGCATGTTGTAACCATCGAAGACCCGATAGAATATGTTCATCATCACAATCAATGTATTTTTACGCAGCGGGAAATCGGTATGGATACGTATTCTTACGGTATTGCGCTGAAGAATGCCTTGCGGCAGAGTCCCGATGTGATGGTGATTGGTGAGATCCGAGACCGGGAAACGATTGAAAACGCGATCCTGTTCTGTGAAACAGGTCATTTGGTTGTAGCTACCTTGCATGCCAGCAATGCTAATCAGGCGATTGAGCGTATTATCAACCTTTTTCCGGAAGAAATGCATCACCAGATTTTATTGACGCTTTCGCAGAACATTAGAAGTATTGTATCGCAGCGTCTTGTGGAAGGAAAAAAGGGCGGGCGGGTTCTTGCTTATGAAATCATGATAAATGAGGGGCTTATTAAATCTTTGATTGAAGAGAATAAGATTAACGAGCTGAAGGAAGTCATGAAGAGAAATGAGGATCGGGGCATGATCACCTTTGATAAATGCTTACTTGACCTAGTCAAGCGGGGTGAAATAACGGCTAAAGTGGCGTTGCAGGAAGCTGATAGCCCTAGTAACCTCCGATTACGCATCAGTCAGAGTGAAGCTGCTGTTAAGTTCAATGAACTGGAGATCGATTAGCAATTGACAGTTATGCTGCGATCGATTTCAAAAAGGCGTCTTCCAGCTTACGCTTTTTCTGTTCCTTTTTGAAATCAGTCGGTGTTCCAACGAATAACAATTTGCTATCGTGAATGATGGCGATTCGATCGCAGATTTCATCGATATCAGATAGGATATGCGAACTGAAGAAGACAGTTCGCTTTTGTTTCACATATTTTTTGATCGCCAGTTTCAGGGCAATACGTGCCTGCGGGTCAAGTCCACTCATCGGCTCGTCCAGAATAAGCAGAGGAACTTCAGTTAGAAATGCTGATCCAAGCCCAATTTTCTGACCCATTCCCTTGGAGTATTTGGTCATTTTTTGCGGAATTACATCAGGGTCAAGTGAAAGCTCTTCCATAAGTTCGCGGGCTTTTGCATCATCATATTTCTTTTGGTAATAGGATAGTGTGAGTGAGAGGAATTCCTGCCCTTTTAAATAAGCGGACGGATGAAATTTCTCCGGCAGATATGCGTAATGCCTACGAGTTGTGAGATCGGAAGCCTCCTTATCATTAATCCGAATTGAGCCATCATCTGCGTTTAACAGGCCGAGGATAATTTTAATTAGCGTTGTTTTGCCAGCGCCGTTAAGTCCTATCAGGCCAAAGACTTCCCCTTTGTTGACCTCAAGCGAGATGTTATCTAACACCTTATTGTTCCCAAACGACTTATGAATATGTTGAATAGCAAGCGGCTTGGTCATGATCGCCTCATTGTTGGTTAATAGGATTAAACACTTGATTCATTAAGTCCTGGGATGGGGATAAAGTGGTGTTTGTCTGATCGGGGGTGCTAGCATTAGCTGCGCCAGTCGTACTAGCACCTAATTCCGTGGTTACAGACTCAGATATGCGGCCCTGCCCCGGTTTAAAGGTAATTGATTTACCTAGGGCCTTTCCTTCTACGACACTTAATTCATGTACTACAAAGCTTTGAGTAGGTTGTAAACTAAAGCGGATTCCGCCTTGTGCAGGGTCAATTAAGATGTTTCCTTCGGGAGAAATATATTCCCAAAAAAAGCGATCACTTTCGGTTGGGACTGTTGCCAGGTGGTGATTAGTTTCGTATTCTAAAAAGCGCTCTCTCCAGCCGGGAACGATATCGTTAATGTTCGGTTCGCTATAGGTCATGACTACATGGTCGGAAGAAACGTAATTGATCTTAAGCCTGTCGTTGCGGGGTTTATTTACACGGTTGCGTTGACCGTTCAGCCAGACAGTCCAGTTTTCCGTTGCATAATAAAGAATACTTTGAAGATGGTAGGCTGGTACAAAAACGGATATTCCCTGCCCTAGATCAATGGCTGCAGCGCTCTCTTCTCCGACTAATTCAGGCAGCTGCTCGGAAATATTTATGTCATTAATGATGGCATAAATACGGTTGAGGTCATTACGTTCAAACATCAGTGATCCGCGCCAAGAAATATTTTTGTACAAGCCATCGGCCAGACTAGCCACAGGGGGATCGACTGAAGCTCTTTGTGTATCTACATTAGTATCTACATTAGTAGCTTCACCAGTCGAATCGGAAAGCTCGGCAGGTAAGTCCTCCTGAAAAGGAATAGGTTGCTGTGCATTAGCGCCATGTGAGAGTATCACGCAACCGCATAAGACAGGCAGCACCAGTTTTATCATGGTGCGTCTCCTGACTGATTGTTCAAAAGTTCAATCTCCTCAACTTTTATAGCAACTGGTTGCCCTTTTAATGTTGTCCATTTGATTTGCATTTTTCCTTTAACAAGAGGAATAAACTCATTGCTCTGTTCAAGGACACTAAATACGGATGCATTTGGTGTTCTGATGCGGCGTATTTCGAGCATATTAAGTGATATATACCCTGTAAAATTGCTGATTAGGTCATGGATAAACGCAAAAACAAGTTCGTCGCTTAAAGCTCTAAATTTGATTTCAATTTCGTTGACGACTTCGGTATATAAGTTGGGTTCATTAGCAGGTGGCGCAATGACTTGTGGGTTACTAAAGACCACGTCCATATCACCAAAGCGATATTTATTTTTTAATGCCTCTATAATTGGGCGCGCAGCACGTATTCTGGAAGAAGGTTTATCAAACCCTTCGGCAGTAGGCTTATATTTCTCATCGAAATTTCTATATTGATCAATCGAGCTAATCAGATCCCCATATTCGCTCTCTGATTGAGAGATCTGACCGGTTATTTGATTTACATTAAGCTTAAGAGATTTTTCTTCATTAATAAGTGAACTGCTCCACCAGTATGCACCGAAAGTTACTGTACCAGCTACGACTAATACCGTACCTGTTACCAGCAATTGTTTTTTCAACTGTTTCTTTAGTTCGATAAGTTTCATTTAAAATCGTGACATATTGCTTTGGTTAGTTGTCTCGTCTTCAGCGATTGGCCCTTCAATTTGCATCCGAAAAACCATCATATTGTTCTGGTTTTGATTTTGTTCATTCGAATCCTGAAAGTCTATAGCCAGCTGATTCTGGCTTGGCAAACCTTCAAAGTTCACTTGATAGCCTACAAATTCCCGTCTTATTTCATTGGTAAACAGGTCGATATCTTCAAGCAGTTTATCCAGGCTGCGATTGGCTTCATTAGTAAACTCAATAATTAAAGAGGTTAGATAAGGAGCCTCAGGCTGTCTCCGATTAAGTGTATTTCTGGAGCGTTGGTCTGCAATATTAGCGCCATCTACTGCTTGATTCTCAAATCTAAATTCCCGCACAGCAATATTAAAGCCGTCAATGGCCATAAAACGCTCTAATATATCAAATAAATCGTAAATCCCTTGTGCTAGTTCATCATGCTTAGCAATTAAATCCTGAATTTTTTGTGCTTCCTCGCCAAACTCTTCGTTAAATACTTTATAACGGCTTAACCTCTGCTCAACAGCATTTTTTCGTGACTCCATGGTATTCAGACTACCTTGCACCGCCAAGCCGTCTGTTATCATTTTACTACTTGCTACTAAAGCAGCAACGATAGCTACAATCATTGCAAGTTTGGCAAATTTTATATTTCCAGCTAATTTGTTCAGGCGCTTTAAATAAGGGGTTTCTAAACGTAATAATGGTTTTGTATGTGTTAAAAATTGAGCAGCTAGGATAACATCCGCATACCGGTCTTTTTCTTCTGCAGCCTGAATGTTTAAAGATTCGGATAGCTCAAATGGTGTAAAAATAAAGCGGCTACCAAACATAAACTTATTTTTACTAAGCTCTTCCCGAACGCCTGTAGACGTGATAACGAATAGGTCTAGGCCTTTTTCTTCGCTGAAGCCGAGCCGACGAATATACTCTAGAGTGTTCTCGGTTTCCTGTTCAATGTGCCCAGCAATAACTTCAGGTTCTTTTCCGCCTACAGGTTGAATAATGCGCGTGAAAATAATTTTTTCTTTATGAAAAACCATTTGCCTAAATCCGCCCACACGGTTATGACTAACTATAATTTGCCATTCACCCGGTTCAGAACTGCGATCTTTAGCAACAATTTTTCTATAATCTTTCAGGTGGTTCATGCACTCTACAGGCAATAAATAAACGCCTTTGAGCGGATTAGGGAGTTCAGCTACCTGTTCTACCCAATCCGATAATGGTGAAATATATCGAGCGGAAATGAAAAGATAATTCCATTCTTTTTTCCCCTCGCTTTCGCGTCCTAGTGGAATAGCAGTCTTTAGGTCGTCCTCGCCAAAGTCCTTTTCCAGTTTGCGTTTGGCCAATTTTTTCACATTCGACTTGTTGACGGGAGGCATAGTATGGCGGATATAGGATTGATCCACGACGTCGATAAAAATGTAGACAGGCGCATTCGGATATTTAGCCAACTCTTCTTTCAGATCAGGTTGTGAAGGGTTGGGAATAAAGATCCGTTTAATAAGCTTCCTCTTTTCCACAGTAATAAGAATGGCGCCTTCATCACCTATGGAAAGAACATACGCTATATGTTTAGATTGCTTCTTTTTCTCCACCATACCCTTTATCTTTCTGTTTCAAGCTAGAAGTCAATATTTTCAAAGCTTTGGTATAGAGGGCCAAAGATCGACGAAATCACCCAAAACATCAAAATACCCATTACAACAGTTAATATAGGCTGGATCATTCCTACCATATTATCAATAGAGTCTTTTACTTCACGATCATAGAAGAAATTGATGTTATGTAGTGCCTCATCCATATTGCCACTTTCTTCGCCTACCTTAAACATCCGAACAACCAGGTTTGGAAATTTCTCAGTTAAACTAATCGATCGTGTAATTGAATTTCCCTCAGAGACATTTTGTATAATATTTTCTACGGCATCTCGTACTATTAAATTTCCAACTACTTTTTTTGCAGTTTCCAATGATTCCAAAACCCCAATTCCGCTCGTAAATGTAATGGCAAAAAAGTGGGAAAAGCGTGATAAATTAAGTTTCAGGATTACAGGGCCCAGCACTGGCAGTTTTAAGAACCAATTGTCCATAGTATGTCGTATGCTGTACACTTGTTTGTAGAGCAGAATTATAGTAATGATGCTAAACAATGGGATGCCAAAAATCAGATACCAGTAATTTACAAAAGCTTCAGATGTCGCGATTAAGGCGCGGGTATGTATCGGTAACTCGAAGCCCTGAGAGCTTAAGAAATCAACCAGTTGTGGGACTACGAATAACATCATCATGGAAATAACCCCTACCATAATGAGAAGCAGCGCAACGGGGTAACGGCTTGCTTTTTTAATCTTACGTTTAAATTCATCTTGCCATTTCAGATGGTGAGCAAGCTGACCAAAAGATTCGGACAAGTTGCCAGTTTGTTCACCGGCCACTATCAAACCAACAAAAACATCGCCGAAAACACCTGGATGTTTAGTTAATGCTGCAGATAAGACCTCTCCCCCTTTAACCGCTTCATACACTTCAGCCATTATTTCCTTAAATCGTTGTGAATCTATAGAATCACGCACATCTTCCAGGGCTTCCAGAAGTGGCACACCAGCCCGATCCATTTGTTCCATATGCACACAGAACATAACTAGGTCGCGCTGGCTAATTTTGCCGCCCAAAAGCCCAAATTTTCTTTCCCGTTGTATTTTGTAATCTATTACAACGAGATCCATCCCAGCTAAGCGTTCTTCAAGCTCAAGTTCGTTAGGTGCATTAATTTTACCTTTGACACTGGATCCCTGACTATTGGCTGCTCTATAGAGATAAGTTGGCATAAATTATAACCTGTCTGTGATATCAATAGTGCGGGCTAGCTCATCAAGGTCAATCAAGCCCTTCAGTACCTTTCGAATGCCATCCTCCGCCATGGGAATAAAACCTTTTGTTTTAATATGAGATAGCATTTCTGATTTTGGTGCTTTACGGAAAATCATTTCATCGAGGCCTGCATCCACAAGAATTACCTCGGAAACGGCGATACGTCCCTTATAGCCGGTATAATCACAGCGATCACAACCCACATGACGATAGAGCTTTGTACTGGTATCGTCTTTTTCCAACCCAAGTATGGAGCGCTCTTCTTCGTCCGGTGTATATTCCTCTTTACATTCGTTGCAGAGCTTTCGGGCTAGCCGCTGTGCGATTGAGCAAATAATATTACTTGCCAGCATTTCCGGTTTTACCCCAATATCGATCAGCCGTGGAAGGGCGCCAAGGGCATCATTTGTATGAAGTGATGTGTACACCTGGTGACCTGTCATGGCCGCTCGCATGGCCATAGTAGCCGTATCAATATCGCGAACCTCACCGACAAAGATAATATCTGGATCCTGACGCATCAGCGATTTAATCCCGCTGACAAAGTCCATACCCGTGCCCTCGCGAATATTGGATTGACGTATCATGGGAAGCTCGTATTCGACCGGATCTTCCAAAGTCATGATATTGACCTCGGGTTTGTTAATATATTGCAGGATCGAATAGAGCGTCGTGGATTTACCCGAACCTGTCGGGCCGGTTACAATGATAACGCCTTCCGGGCGCTTCAGCGCAATTTCGAGTAAACGCAGGTTTTCCTCAGAATATCCGAGAACATTCATGGGCAGCAGTGCTTTTTTCTTGTCAAGGATACGGAGGACCAAGTTTTCGCCGTGAATGGTAGGTTGGGTTGCTACACGGAAAGATATTTCGCGTCCCAGCACATGCAGGGTAATGCGTCCGTCCTGCGGTAGGCGGCTTTCCGTGATATTCATGTCCGACATGATTTTGACTCGGACAACGATAGCGCTCCAATAGTCCTTGTGAAAGCTCCTGATAAGGCGAAGTGTGCCATCAATACGATACCGCAGACGAACAAAAGATCCCTCAGGCTCAAAATGAATATCGGAAGCTCCGGCACGGATAGCGTCAACCAGCAAAGAGTCAATCAGTCTTACCGTTGGATTAGTGTAGTTATCCTGATCATTAAGCTTAGTTAGCTCTTCTTCGTCGTTACGTAGCGCTTCCATTTCCCGTAAAATGCCATCAATGGAGAGCTCATAATCATAGTAGTTATCAATGATTTCTAATAAGTCACTTTCACTACAATGCACAGGCACCATTTTGAAACGCTTAGGGAAGTAGCGCTGGATGCGGTCTATGGCGATAACGTTATATATATCGTGGATAGCCACGTAGACCTTTTCGCCGCTTAGCAGGATGGGTGCGGCTTTATACCGTTCTGCTATATCTTTCGGCACCTGCTTGATTAGATTGGGGTCAATAATTGTGCTTTTCGGATCAAACCGTTCAATATCGCTATGTTCAGTTAGTAATTCTCCCAGTGCGCTCTCGGTAATAAATCCTAACTGCACCAGAATCTGCCCAATCATGGGCTTATCTTCGCTTTCCTGTTGCACTTTAAGTGCGACTTCCAGTTGGTCTCGTGAGACTAACCCTTTAGAGATAAGCCTTTCTCCAAGTGGCATACGCGCTTTTGATTTTTTTGCGTCGCCAACATCAGTGCCCTCTTTTTCTTTAACTTCGCCAGAACGCCCTTGCTGAATATCATTTGATTTTCGGTGCTCTAGGTCGCTTGCTTGCCGTTGGGTAATATCCGTTGAAAAATCCTGAACGACAAGCTCGTTGCCCGAGCCAGAAACCTCTTTGCCTTCCGAAGAGATACGAGATGCGCCGCTTGCCCGTTGCTCAGGCGCTTGCGGCCCTTGAGAGAACATGCCGCCTTCACGATTGGGGGGGGCTGGAGTCGCTCCGCTAGTTTCTGCAGGATTATCCGGGCGGGAAGCATCCGGTGTAGCTGCCGGTTGTTGGGCTTTGGGTTGTTCAGGAGCCGGGGGGTTAGGCGTATGCCCCACAGAGCCTCGACCTGCTGCATGCTCAGCTTGGCTAGCAGTTACGGGTTGCGCTTGTGGAGTAGTATGGGGCTGTTGCGGGGTTTGTGACGGGGGAGGTGAGGAATGCCCGGTTTGTCGTGATGGCGGTGCAGTAGATGGCTGCTGCTGTTTACCATGCGCAGCGGGGGGAGGCGAGGGCTGATTCTGCTGTGGAGCTTGTGTAGGCTGAAGAGGCGGTCGTTTTTCTTGTGTTGCCTCTTGATTTTGCGGGACAGCCTGATAAGGGGCCTGGTCTGAAGATGGTGGCAGATTTTGCGGCTTAGCTTGAGCGCCCTGTGCGGGTGCAGGCTGACGCTGTGTTTGCGGCTGGTTGCCTACAGATGGAGACTGATTGCTTCGTTCAGAAGGCTGGTTGTATTGCATAGAGGCGTTATTAGGAGGTTGATTTTGCGCAGCGGAGGGTGTTCCGGTCGAATTGCCCGGTTTTGCCTGCAGCGCCTGCTGTGGTGTTTGTTCGTCAATCACGTATGCCCCTAGCTAAGATCACCCTAGGTCCATGATAGCACTAATCGGGTGAAAATGAAACGTGCCTCGGGAGTAAAAAAAACTGTTCAATAATCACGTGTTTACTGTGACTTTATTCCCACTCAATTGTACCGGGCGGCTTGCTGGTGACATCATAGACTACCCGGTTAATACCCTTAACGCGGTTGATGATCAGAGTGGCAACATTCCCGAGAAAATCATGGTCAAAGTGATAAAAGTCAGCCGTCATTCCATCGGTTGAGGTCACAGCGCGTAAGGCGCATACGTAATCGTAGGTTCTGGCATCGCCCATGACGCCTACCGTTTGCACGGGTAGCAACACGGCAAAGGCCTGCCAGATGTCATCATATAGACCGGCGTCACGGATTGCCTGTATATAAATGGCATCGGCCTCCTGCAATATTCTTATTTTTTCAGCGGTTATCGCACCGGGAATACGGATTGCCAGGCCGGGGCCGGGGAAGGGGTGACGCTTCACCATATCCGGCTTCAGGCCAAGCTCGATGCCCAGCTTACGCACCTCATCCTTGAACAGTTCCCGCACCGGTTCAATTAACTTCAGGTTCATCTTTTCGGGTAGCCCGCCTACATTGTGATGCGATTTGATGGTGACAGCCGCATCGCCATGCACGGACACGGACTCGATCACATCCGGGTAAAGCGTACCTTGTGCGAGGAAGGTGGCTGCTTGCCCCCTCTCCCGCTCGCGGGGTAGGGCTGGGGTGGAGGCTTTTTCAGGTTCTGGGGGTATCGCTTTGCCCCCCTCTAACTCCCCCCGTAAACGGGGTGAGGATAGGTCGCGTGCGAGCTTATTCGCTTCTTCCTGAAACACATCAATAAACAATTTTCCGATAGTTTTACGTTTGATTTCCGGGTCGGATACGCCTTCAAGCGCATTCAGAAATGTTTCGCTTGCATCAACGGCATGGAGCGGGATGTGGTAGTCGTGAAAAAGTTCCTGCACCTGCTTGGCTTCATCCTTACGCAAGAGGCCGTGGTCAACAAAAATACAGGTGAGTTGATCGCCAATCGCCTCATGAAGCAGCGTGGCAACGACGGTGGAATCTACCCCACCGCTCACGCCGCAGATCACGTTCTGATCCCCCACGGTTTCACGAATTTCTTCAATCTTCATCTCAAGGAAATTATGCATACTCCACTGCTCGTCGCAGCCGCAAATGCTGTGCACAAATTGCTTGATAAGCGCGAAGCCATCCGGTGTATGAACAACCTCCGGATGGAATTGTAACCCGTAAAACTGGCGAGACTCATCCGCAATAACGGCGTTTGGCGCACCGGCTGAGGTGGCATAAACGTTGAAGCCCTCCGGTAACGACTCGACCCGGTCGCCGTGACTCATCCAGACTGTATGTTCGCTGCCTTCGGTCCAGATGCGATTGAAGAGCGTGCAGTCCTGCTTCACGGTGACGGTAGCGCGGCCAAACTCGCGGTGGTCAGAGGGGATAACCTCTCCGCCCAGGAGGTTGCACATTAACTGCTGCCCATAGCAAATTCCGAGTACGGGAATACCTAGCTTAAACAGTGTTTTATCGATGGTGGGTGAGTTTTCGGTTGAGACGGAAGAGGGGCCGCCGGAGAGGATAATGCCTTTCGCTACAAAGGCTTTAATGTCTTCAATTGAATAGGTGTAAGGGTGAATCTCGCAATAGACATTCGCTTCGCGCACGCGCCGCGCAATAAGCTGCGTGACCTGCGAACCAAAATCGAGAATGAGTATTTTATCCATGATGCAACGCCTTATAAACGGGAAAGCCCAGTTGGTCTAGTCTTCATCGCATCATGCAGGAGGAGATAATGTTGCAACTGGGAAAACTGGGAAAAAGATAGTAATTTAAATCTGTTTCCGTTATGCAATGCTAACAAAAAAACAACGCTTCTGAACCATGAGCCAACTTGCGACCACACAACAGATTATTGAAGACGCCAAAGCCGGGAAGATGTTTATCCTTGTTGATGACGAGGACCGGGAAAATGAGGGCGATCTGGTCATTCCGGCAGAGCATGCCGATGCGGAGGCGATTAATTTTATGGCAACGCACGGGCGTGGATTGATCTGCCTCGCGCTGACGAAAGACCGTACCGATGCGCTTGGGCTGGAGCTTATGCCGCCACGCAACCAAAGCCGCCTGCAAACGGCCTTTACCGTTTCGATTGAAGCGGCGGAAGGCGTAACGACCGGTATATCCGCAGCGGATCGGGCGACGACTATTCAAGCGGCGATTGACGCAAAAAACGGCAAAGAGGCCATAGTCACGCCGGGGCATATCTTTCCGCTGATTGCGCGTGACGGCGGCGTACTGGTACGGAGCGGGCATACGGAAGCCTCGGTGGATATTGCGAAACTGGCGGGCAAAAACCCAAGCGGTGTGATCTGTGAGATCATGAAAAAAGATGGTACCATGGCAAGGCTACCGGACTTGCTGGAATTTGCAGAAAAGCATGGGCTGCATGTCGGTAGCATCGCAGATTTGATTGCGTACCGTAAGCAGCATGAATCGCTTATTGAGCGTGTGCTTGAGACAACCTTCGACAGCTATTGGGGCGGTGAGTTTAAGATGATTATTTATCGCTCCAAAACCCAATATGCGGAACATATTGCGTTAATAAAAGGAGAGATTAATCCGGAAAAGCCGACGCTTGTACGGATGCATGCGCTGGACGTGTTGACGGATGTGCTCGCGGATAAAAGCAAAGGCCGCACCAAGCAGCGCTCGATGGAAATGATTGCGGAAGAAGGCGGCGTGTTGGTCCTGCTGCGCGAGCCCTCGCCAACGAGCCTTTCGGATCGTGTGCGCCGGCGGATGGGCGAAGACGTACCGCGCCGGGATGAGGAATTGCGGGATTATGGTATCGGTGCGCAGATCTTGCGGGATCTGGGCGTACGTGATATGACGCTGCTCACGCATAACCCCAAGCCGGTCGTCGGTCTGGAAGGGTATGATTTGCATATCGTGGATTACAGAAAGCCGGTTTGAAATGAACATCCTCATTGTTGCTGCGCGGTTTTATGAAGACATTGCCGATGAGTTGATCGCGGGTGCGAAGGAAGTGCTCGAAGCCGAAGGGGCGAAAGCGCACGTGATAGAAGTGCCGGGCGCGTTTGAAATTCCGGCTGCGATCCGCTTTGCCATGAAAAGTAAGCATAAATATGCGGGGTATGTTGCACTTGGTTGCGTCATCCGCGGAGAGACGACGCATTATGATTATGTCTGCGTCGAAAGTACGCGCGGCTTGATGGATCTTGCCATTCAGAAAAAAGCGGCGATTGGCAATGGCATTCTCACCGTGGAAAATAAAGAGCAGGCATGGGCCCGGGCGAGCCGTGAGCAGAAAAATAAAGGCGGCGGCGCAGCAAAAGCCTGTTTAGAGATGGTGGCGCTAAAGCAGCAATATAGTGGGAAGTTGCCATAATGCCACCTTCCCCGCAGGAACTCGGTTTTCGGAAAACGCTTGCGCGCTTAATGGCTGTGCAGGCACTTTATGCACACGCGATGGATCATGATACGCCGTTGCCGGAAGAGGTGGAGGATATTCCAAAAGAGACGATCGAGTATTTTACTCAAACGGCGCACGGCCTATCGGATGAGGATCAGCTTGTGGCTAAACCGCGGCTTGGTCTGGTGGATAAACGCCATTTCAAGCGCATTATGGCAGGGCTTGCGAATACATCGGAGATGATTGATCATAAAATTGAAGGGCAGCTATCGGAGAAATTATCTTTTAACCGGCTTAATCCGCTTGTCTTAACCATTCTGCGTGCGAGCCTGTATGAATGCTACGCCGAGCCGAAAGTTCCCATCAAAACAATTCTTAGCGATTATATCCGCATCGCGGATCTGCTGGTTGATGAGCAGGAGGTCCGGCTGATAAACGGCGTATTGGACAAGCTCGCGAAGCAGGTGAGGGGATGACGAATGCGTCATGAACGAATTTGATTTTATCCATCGTTATTTAAAGCCGCTCGCGCAATCTCCTCATGCGTTGCAATTAGAAGATGATGCTGCTGTGCTGCCGGAAGGGGCGAAGCGGGAGACGGTGATCACCGTCGACGCGCTGGTTGAAGGGCGGCATTTTCTGGCACAAACGGAACCGCAGCAGCTTGCCCGAAAAATCCTCGCCGTAAACCTCTCGGACCTTGCCGCAATGGGGGCGACGCCGGAAGGATACTTTCTGACGATTATGTTTCCGCACACACCGGAAGAAAACTGGTTGGAGGCCTTTGCGGGCGGGCTACAGGCCATGCAGACGCGCTATGGCTTTTCGTTGCTCGGAGGAGATACGGTAAGGACGGACGGACCGCTAGCCTTTTCGGTCACGATGCTCGGGCGCGTCCAACGGGGGAATGCGCTCAGGCGCAGTGCCGCGCAGCCGGGTGAGCGGGTCTATATGACCGGCGCGCTGGGTAAAGGCTATGCGGGTCTTCAGGCGGCACGGTCAGGAGATGTCGGGGAGGTGGTGGATTATCATCTGACGCCGGTACCGCGGATGCAGGTGGGAGCAGGATTATGTCAGGCTGGTGCGCATGCGGCCATCGATATCTCGGACGGGTTGCTGGCGGATGCGTCGCATATCGCGAAAGCGAGCGGGCTAGCTATGGAAATCGATTTCGACGCGCTGCCGATCTGTGAGGCGATTCGGGTGCTTTCGCTTGAGGAGCAATTGCAGGCAGTCTGCAGTGGTGATGATTATGAATTGTTGTTTACTGCCCCTGAGACGGCTTCCGGTGCGCTCGCTGCGTTGGCGGACGTAACCGGAGTACCGATAAGCTGCATCGGGCGTTGTGTCGATGGAAGTGAGGTGGTGTTACGACGTGAGGGCAAGATCATTACGCCCCGGAATGCAGGTTTTGCGCATTTCTAGTTCAGCACGAAGCGCAGCTGTAGACCTACCATGCGTTTATCACGGTCGGCACCTACAGAAAGGTACGATTCCTTAAACGTGGCATTATGGGTATCGCGGTTATCAAACAGCATGGTTTCCGCCATCACATGCTCTTTATGACGTTTAAGGTGGAAGACACGTGGCTTCTCAGGTTCATGAGCGATGGCTGCCTCAATATCTGCCGGTGGGGTTTTCGCTTCACCCCCTACGACTACGGCGCCAAAATCTTTCAACCAGCCTTTGGTCTGCGAGAGGTGGTATTTCTGTTCGCTGGATACAAAGTCACTCTGCATCAGGTGGGCTGTATCCATATACTCCACCTTGCCGCATGCGCTCAGGCAAAAAACGAGCGGTATACATACTAACCAGCGCAGGTTTGCTTTATCGCACATAAGTAACTCTCCTATCTGCTATTATACCATAAAAAGGTTAAAAAGTCGCTAATTCTCGCGAAAAATCATCCTGTTTCGAAACAGTAGGAAGAATTAAAAATCAGAAACTTACCGCGCTTGCGAAAAAAATGGTTATTATTTTTCTATTCCCGCATTTACCGAAAATTATGGTGGAATTCGGTTAAAAAATAGCGTAAACCTATTGGAAATTTGAAGGGGGTTGGGTTGTTTGTAATGAGATTAAAAAAGAGGAGAATAAGGCATGACAGCACTTGCACAAAAAGAATGCACCCCGTGTCAGGGCGGTATCGACCCGATGGAAATACAAGACGCGAAGGCGATGCTGGATCGGGTTCAGAACTGGCGGTTGGTGGAGGGCGGAAAGAAGCTCTATCGCAAATTTACCTTCAATAATTTCAAGCAGGCGCAGGCTTTTGTGAATCAGGTGGGTGACGTGGCCGAAGCCGAGCAGCATCACCCGGATATTCACTTTGGCTGGGGCTATGCTGAGATCGAAATTCAAACGCACGCGATCGGCGGCTTGCACGAAAATGACTTTATCCTGGCCGCCAAGATTGACGAGCTGACATCCTAATGGCGAAAGGGGTAGTACCGGTAACGGAGGCGTCGCATAGTGTGGTGCTCGATATCCGTTATGCATCGCCGAATAATCTCACCGGTGCGCCGATATATCAGGCGCCGCTTTGCTACTTGCATCCGGAAGCATCGGATAAGTTGCTGCGTGCGGTTGAACTGGCGGATAGGCTTGGGCTGCGTATCAAAATTTTTGATGCGTTTCGCCCCTTAGAGGCGCAGTGGGCGCTGTGGCATCATACACCGGATGAACAGTTTTTATCGCACCCGGAAACGGGCTCGCGTCCGCATTGCCGTGGCGCAGCGGTGGATTTGACTTTAGTGAATAATCGACGCGAAGAGCTGGAGATGGGCACCGGCTTTGATACCTTTACCCCGGCATCGTTTCATGGCTCGAGCGAGGTATCGGAACAGGCGATGGCAAATCGGTACCTGCTCATGGGCATTATGACCACGGCCGGGTGGGATCATTTTATCAATGAGTGGTGGCACTACCAGTTGTTCAATTCCCGCGAGTACCCCATATTAACCGATGAAGAAGCCGAAACCGGCATGATGTAGATCAGATTGTTTCCTGCTCCGTTTGCCGAAACGCGTCCATCACCTTGTTCAGCTTAGCGAGCAGCTCCTGAAAATCATCCGGCGTAGCCTGATTCTGCTCGGAAATGGCAGGGCTTTCATTTAGCATGCGGATTTCATCGTCCAGCCGCTCTTCCACTTTTCTGCGGATTTCCTCCAGTCGCGAACGTAAAAACGCTGCCTGTTCTTTGCGATTAAAGGTTTCATCTTTGGCTGCATCTTCCAGTTTTTTTCGGATTGCCTGCATCTTCGGCTCGGCATTCGCGGCTTTCAAGTCGCTTTCATGCTCGACCAGCACATGATCCAGCTCGGTAACGGCCGTGTCTTTCGGGTCATTTGCGCTGTAGCGTAAGGTATTCATACTCATAAGATATCCTCCATATGCATTATTCTTTCGACACGCGTATAAATTTTCTATAAGCAATAGCCATGGTGAAACCTGCTAAGACGCTTTCCGATCATTTAGAGCATATTGCATCGCATGAAAGTAAGCACATTAGCGTAGGCCGTATTGCCCGTGAGCTGGAGGAGGGGAGCCTTGCCGTGCTCATGTTCCTGTTTGCGTTGCCCCCGGGTTTGCCGATCCCGGCGACGGGAATTGGCACGGTGCTTGGCTGGCCGGTCTTGTTTGCAAGCGTGCAGCTGTTAATGGGTCGCAACACGCTATGGCTGCCGGGCTGGATTGCGAGTAAGCGCATCAGCATGTCGATTATCCGTAAAGCGATCCGCTACATTCAGCCGATTATGGAGAAATTCGAGCATATCATCAGGCCACGGCTACTGGTGCTGAGCCGGGGAATCGGTCAGAGGCTGTTCGGGCTGGTGTGTGTGATCTGTTCGCTTTCAGTGCTGTTGCCCTTGCCGCTAACGAATACGATTCCTTCGGCTGGGATTGCCATTATGGCGCTCGGGCTATTGGAGCGGGACGGGCTGATTATGCTCGGGGGTATGGTGGTTGGCTTGCTTGGCTGTACGGTCGCGGTGCTTGGGTTGGTGTTTGGCATCGAGTTTTTCCAGTTTATCACCGAATGGATCAAAGGGCTGACCGCTTAGTACACGTTGCTTCGTAACGCTTTTTAGTTGGCATGCTACGCCTTACTTGCTAAAACTGAGCGCAACATTTCGGAGAATATAAATGAGCAAGATTGATAAGTCCAAATTACCGTCACGGCATACTACCGTAGGGCCAAGCCGTGCGCCGCACCGTTCCTATCTGTACGCGATGGGGCTGACGAAAAAGCAGATTGAGCAACCACTCGTGGGGGTTGTGACGACGTGGAATGAAGCGGCACCTTGTAATATCAGTCTTGCACGGCAGGCGCAGGTAGCGAAAAAAGGTGTTAGCGCTGCCGGCGGCACCCCGCGCGAATTTACGACGATTACCGTGACCGATGGCATTGCAATGGGTCATCAGGGTATGAAGGCCTCGCTGGTGAGTCGCGAGGTCATTACGGACTCGGTTGAGCTGACCATGCGCGGCCATTGTTATGACGCGATTGTTGGCTTTGCCGGGTGCGATAAATCCTTACCGGGTCTGATGATGGCGATGGTGCGCCTAAACGTGCCGAGTGTGTTTATGTATGGTGGGTCTATCATGCCGGGTTGCTTCAAAGGCAAGGATGTGACCGTAATCGATGTATTTGAAGGCGTCGGCAGCAATGCGTCCGGCACGATGAGTATGGAAGATCTGGAGCATCTGGAGATGGTGGCGTGCCCTTCTTCCGGCAGCTGTGGTGGACAGTTTACGGCGAATACGATGGCCTGTGTCAGCGAGGCGATGGGACTTGCGATCCCGGGATCTGCTGGAGCACCGGCACCGTATGAATCGCGAGACCAATTCGCGTTCGACTCAGGTAAAACGGTCATGGAATTGCTGCGGCGCAACATCAGGCCGCGGGATATTGTAACGCGTAAAGCCCTTGAAAATGCAGCGCGCATTGTTTCAGCCACAGGCGGCTCAACAAATGCTGCACTGCACCTCCCCGCGATTGCGCACGAGGCCGGGATTGATTTTGACCTGCATGATGTGGGCAGGATTTTCCGTGAGACGCCTTATATCGCGGACCTCAAGCCGGGCGGAAAATACGTCGCTAAAGATATGTGGGAAGTGGGCGGCGTGCAAATCGTCATGAAGGAACTCTTGGATAATGGCTATTTGCACGGTGATTGTCTGACCGTCACCGGGAAAACCATCGCGGAAAATCTGGAAAGTGTCGAGTTTCCGGATGATCAGGATGTCGTCTATCGAGTTAAAAATCCACTCTCGAAAACAGGTGGCGTGGTCACCCTAACGGGTAATCTCGCACCAGAAGGCTGTATTGTTAAAATCGCGGGGATGAAGCGCTTGCGCCATGAGGGGCCGGCGCGCGTATTCGATTGTGAGGAGGATGCCTTTGCCGCAGTCGAAAAGCGGGATTATCAGGAAGGTGATGTCATTGTGATTCGCTATGAAGGGCCGAAAGGCGGGCCGGGTATGCGCGAAATGCTGTCTACCACGGCGGCTTTATACGGGCAGGGCGCTGGGGAAAAGGTCGCCCTGATTACGGATGGACGTTTTTCCGGCGGTACGCGCGGCTTCTGCATCGGCCATGTCGGGCCGGAAGCGGCAGTCGGCGGACCGATTGGCTTGTTAAAGGACGGTGATAGAATCATCATTGATGCGGAAAAAGGTGAAATCTCGGTTGATCTCAGTGATGAAGAGCTGGAGGCGCGCCGCAAGCACTGGCAGCCTCGCGAGCATGACTATCAATCCGGCGCGCTGTGGAAATATGCGCAAACCGTTGGATCTGCAGAAAAAGGGGCGGTAACGCACGGTGGCGGGAAGACGGAAATACAGGCCTTCGCTGATATTTAGCGTTTAGCATTGTAACCTCTGGGTCACACTCCGGCTGCGATACTGCATCTTAGTTAGTATTTTCCAGTCTGGCTTCACGTTTTCTTCATGCTTTCCGCGCTACACTATGTCTATGATGTGAGAGCGAGGGAGTATGATTTTTACCAATCTGGAAAATGTGCCCGGGCATGAGATTATCGAGCATTACGGGCTGGTCGCCGGGAGTGCGGTGCGTGCCAAGTTCTTTGGTAGCGATTTGCTCGCCGGCATCAAGAATTTTTTCGGCGGGGAACTGACCCAATATACCAAGTTGATGAACCGGACGCGTAAACAGGCGTTGGAGCGTATGCAGCAGCAGGCGCAGTCAGCCGGTGCCGATGCTATTATCAATATTCGATTTGCCACCTCAACGATTGCACGCGGCGCTTCGGAAGTCTATGTGTATGGAACGGCAGTCAGATTAAAGCAAAAAGCGGTGAGTACGCCTCAGCAGGAGCCAAAGCCTACACCGGAAGCAAAAGCACAACAAGACGAGCCATCTCAACCAAAGTCGGACTGATGCGGTTTTTTTTCATCCTTTTAATGATCTGTTTTGCGCTGCCGGGCGTGAACGCGCAGGATGCATCGTGGGATGAAACCGTCCGTGAGGCGTGGAGTAATCAAGATTACGTTACAGTTTACAACGCGATTCTCCCCCATGCTGAAAATGGTCACGAGGCTTCACGCGAGTGGATAGGCCGTATGGTGGTCGATAAAAATATGGACAGGGAGCAGGTAGACATGCCGCAAGTGCTAAGCTGGCTCCAAACAGAGGCGGATGCCGATAAACCGGTGTTTCAGCGTCTATATGGTTTGTTTCTGATTTATAATGATCAGGTCGATCTCGGTGTTACCTATCTGGCGCAGGCCAGTCAAGCCGGGAACCTGGACGCACGGTTTTCGCTGGGGATGCTGCACTGGGTTCAGGATTTTGGCATATATGATCTAAATGCGGCGATTAGCTATTTCGAGTCGGTTGCGGAGGTGGATCCGGAATATATCAGCTTGGATGGGCTTTCAGTTGAAGAGGCGCTGGATGAAGCTCGTTTCGAAAAAATGTTCTTCGATTCACCGTTTACAGCGCTGCTGCAATTTGCCGATATTATTATTCTGCTCTGCATGCTCGTTGTCGCCTTCATCACCGGTTCCATCGTCGAAAAACGGCATTACAAGCAGCTTCGCTGCAAGGAAGAGATGCTGATGCATGTGCCGTTCGTAAATGATACGGCGGAGTGGATTCAGGACGCGAAGGACTGCAAGATGGTCGGTGGTACGGTGGTGGTCGCGGTGGATTTCTTTAAAGCCTTCCTGTTTGGGATACGCAACATATTCGGCGGCAGTGTTTCGGCCTATGATTCCATTATGGACCGCGGGCGGCGCGAGGCGATGATCCGTATGCGCGAAAAGGCGACGGATGCAGCGGCGATCACGAACGTGCGCGTTGAGACGACATGTATCAAGCGCAACACGCTGGAAATCATTGCCTACGGCACGGCGATTTATACGTAGTATGGGGTATAAACCAACCCGGTTCGATGATTCGGTCAATGTAGAAAACAAGCACCCCTTGCGCGATTTGTTCGAGCTGGTGGTCGGTCTCTTGCTCTTCCTGATATTGATTTATCTCCTACTCGGCTGGATTGTCAATTGGTCGGTCGGTTATGTGTCGGTAGAGAATGAGAAGAAGCTGTTTTCGTTTCTGGAAGCGGAGAATATGGCGGGCAAGCGCGGTGATGAAGCGCTTGAGGCGGAATTGCAGGCGCTGTTTGACAGCCTGCCGGATCACCTGAAGCCGAAAGGCTATGACTACCGGCTGCTGCTGATTGAGAATCACCAGCCGAATGCCTTTGCCATGCCCGGCGGCTATATCGCGGTGACGACCGGGCTGTTGCGGTTGCTGTCTTCCGAGAATGCACTTGTGTTTGTGATCGGCCATGAGCTTGGGCATTTTGAAAACCGCGATCATTTGCGCAGACTCGGGCGCGTATTGCCGATGATGATCATTACCGGGATGATGGGCTTAAGCGATACGGTGTGGGCGCTCAGCTCCAAGGTGGAAGGGCTGATGGAAAATCACTATTCGCGCGAGGCGGAGCACTCGGCGGATGTGGTCGGGCTGAAGATGCTTGTTGCGCATTACGGCCATGCCGGCGGGGCGGCGGAATTTTTTGACAAGCTGAAAGCGCGGGGGCAGGAGTCGGAGCTGGATCGCTACATCAGCACGCACCCGATGCATCAGGATCGGATCATTGCTTTGGAGCAGGCGATTATGGAGATGGATGCGGAAATGCGGGACGTCTTACCGCTGACGATCAAGCCGAAAGGGAAGGGGCTGGATGCGTTGAAAGCGCGCTAGCGGTAAGGATCAAGCTCGGCTTTTTGATCTGGAGTAAGACCGTTGATAATGTTCATCGCTTTTTTCACGCTTGATCCATTTTAGAACGAAGTGCGACTTTTTGTATTTGTAGCGTATTTCAGTTACTTTTTCCATGCTTCAAGCAGTGTTTGGTAGCCGAGGTATTTTCGTGGCGTGGTGTTGGGTTTCCATTCGATGTCATTTAATTGCATCAGCGTGATCTCCTTGAGCATGGTTTTTCTGGACAAGAAACGTCTTAGTCTGCCGTTGGCATTCTACACCGCGCCTTTCTGTCAGGGTGAGTGGGTATCGCAGAAATAGGTTTGCATGGCGAATATGTCTCTCTAGAAATTGGGTGACGGAATTTGTGGTTTCGGGCTAAAAAAAGCCTCTTACGTCATGGCGCGGAAGCTTGAGCCGATGAGGCTATCTGTTTAAAGTAACACAAGATTGCTTCAGCACTACGTGCTTCGCAATGACGCGTGATCGCATAGTCTTTAAGATTTTCGCGCTATACAGAATCTGCACAGTGCATTAAGTTTGCGATGTAACCATACACGACGAGAAAGCGTACTGAATCATATGACAGTCACCACCGTAGACAGCGCCGAGATTGAGAAATTCCACGCCATGGCGGCGGAATGGTGGGATCCGACCGGTAAATTCAAGCCGTTGCACCAGTTTAACCCGGCGCGGCTCAGCTATATTCGCGATCAGGTCTGCACGCATTATAGGCGTGATCCGAAGTCGATGCAACCGCTGGAGGGGCTGAAGCTGCTGGATATCGGCTGCGGTGGCGGGCTGCTTTCCGAGCCGTGTGCGCGTATGGGGGCGAAGGTGACCGGTATTGATGCCGGTGAAAAGAACGTGAAGATCGCGCAACTGCACGCGGAAGAGCAGGGGCTCGCGATTGACTACCGACACGGCACGGTTGAGGAAATGAGCGGCAAATTTGACATCATCCTCAATATGGAGGTGATTGAGCATGTGGCAGATGTGGAAGCGTTTGTGCAGGCCTCGGCAGCGCGGCTCAAGAAAGGCGGGCTGATGTTTGTCGCAACGCTCAACCGCACGCCGAAGAGTTATATCTTTGCGATTGTCGGGGCAGAGTATGTGCTTCGCTGGCTTCCGCGCGGGACGCATGAATGGAAAAAGTTTCTTAAACCCAGCGAAGTGAATGCCTATGCTGAGGCGAACGGGCTGACCCGCAAAGACCTGACGGGGATGATATTCAACCCGCTTAAGCAGGAATGGAAACGCGGACGTGACGTTTCGGTTAACTACGTCATGGTGTTTACTCAGTGAGACTATATCCATATTCACCAGCCTTATGCTTGCTTATGCTAACACTGACCGCCTGCACCGGCGGGCGTGCGTGGCTATCTACCGCGCCGGAAGCCGAAGTGCGTGCCTATCTGGCCGGAATGAATCAGCAGCAGCTCTGTAATTATTCCCGCCGGTTAACCCACTGGCCGAGTACACAGTTTATCGGGAAACAGCGGGTCATGGCAGAATTGGAGCGGCGTGAGCTTGAGCCATTATTCTGCACGCAGGAATTCCAAACCTGCTATCTGATTGGTTACAAGCCGGGTACGGAAGCGTTTCGCGAATGCATGAAAGAATCGGTGCATAACAGCCGTATTGAACGTCAAATGGCGCGGCAAAATGAATTGATAGCGCAGCAGGTCTATGAACAACGCCAGCAACGCGAGGAGTGGGAACGCTGCCGTTACAGCCCGGAAGAATGTTATCAGCAGCATTAGTTTCACCACTTTTACGCTTTCTTAACTTTTAGTTGCTATACTGGCTCTATGTCACATGAAGAACTCAGAGATATTGAAGCAGAAATTGCGCTGCTTTCGGCCCAGGCCGGGCATTTGCTGGAAGGCAGTTCAGAGAAAATGGCAGTGTTAGCCGAGCTTGCGCGGTTATATGTCCGTCAGGAAGATGTGCGCAAAGAAACAGAAAAACTAAATGCATTTGAAGATGCCTACTGGGATGCCAAGCGGGAGATGGCTGCCAGCGTTAGCGCTATCCATATGGGCTATAGACATAACGTGGAATCACTGTTTGCACAGTTAGATCGTGATGATGCGGAAGTTATTATTGCCGAGCGCGAAGCTCAGATCGACCAGATGATGCAGGACTATGCGGATGTGGATGAAACTATACTTTCAGCAGATCAGATTGCAGCATTACAAAGCAGCGAGCTCGAAATCTTTGAAGCTGAAAACGTAGTCGTTGGTGTATTGGATGAAGCGGCTCAAACGGCCTATGACAGTTTAGAAATAGAGGCACTAAATGCGGCTTTTGATTTTATAACAGAAGAGCGCCAGTCCTTAATCGACGAACGCCAAAAACTGCGGGAATTATTTCTAAAAGATTTAAGACACTCTGAATGTAAAGAAGGTATTCTGGATTGTCAGTGTATGGAGTTCAAAAGTCAGGCAAAAGCATTTCTCGATGAAGCAATCAAAACACTGAATGACAATGAAGCATTAAGGTCGTTACGCATACCAGATAAATTAACCCGTATTTTATACGCACAAAACCACGGGGAAACAGTAACTTATAATTATGCTAGCCCTCCAATTAACTTTGTGTTTCCACAAGAGGATGCAATCGCGCGCTAAGTCTGCTACGATCATTAAAATCAAATCAGGGTCGTGGTATGCGCATTCTTACATTACTCAGCCTGTTGGCATTGTTTTTTTCTCCTTATTCCGCAAAGGCGCAGTCTGACATCATTGTTGCGGAGCTCTATACCAGTCAGGGCTGCCCGCATTGCCCGCCGGCAGATCGGCTGCTGGTTGAGCTAGCCAAAGCTCCGAAGATTATTGCGCTCGGGTGCCATGTTGATTATTGGGATCGCGGCAACTGGAAGGACACGTATTCCAACCCGTTTTGTACCAAAAAGCAGGAAATTTTTCACGCGCATACCCAAAACCCGCGCATGTTTACGCCTGAGCTTGTCGTTAATGGCGCGGAGAGCGTGCACGGCAGTGATGCATCCGCGATAGAGAAATTGCTGGAAAAGCATGATGCAACCCTGAAAACGATAACCCTGAGCGAGGAGGGGGGCGTTTTTACCATAGAATTACCCGAGGCCAAGGTGAGTGATGAAGGCGGTGCCGTGATGCTGATGGGATACTTACCCACGCGCGAGGTTAAGGTAACGCAGGGGGCGAATCGCGGTCAGACCGTGACCTACGCCAACCCGGTGAAAGATATTTTGCTGGTGACCGATAGCTGGGACGGCGCAGCCGGGCCGGTCAAATTCCGCATTAACCGAAAAGTCGACCCGGAGCTGCAATTTGTCGTGATGGCCTATGAAAAACCGTACCCGGCGGGGAGAATGGTCGCCGCGGGAAGGCTCTAGCTTTACCGCTAGTCTTTTTCCTGTACGAAGGCGTCGGCAATCGCCTGCATGACTTCCATCTCGGTCTTGAGCGTGGCTTTTTCCCCTTCTTTCTGGGCTTTGTCATGGGCTTTTTTCATCGCCTCATGCCGCGCATCAATCGCCTCTTTCGACTTATCATCAAAATCGAACGATTCGGTCGCAAGGATCGTGCAGCGCTCGGGCGTTACTTCGGCAAAACCGCCGGTGACCAGCACGCGGTCTCTCACCCGGTCGCCTTCAAAGATGCGAATCACCCCGGGCCGCAGGCTGGAGATAAACGGAGCATGCCCGGAAAGCACGCCAAAATCACCCTCTTTACCCGGCACCACGGCCATCTCCACCTCTTCCGAGGACACCAGTTTTTCTGGGGTAACGATATCGAACTGCATAGCGTTTAAGTCCACAAAATTTCGGCAATAATAAAACTTCAAAATAGTGAGTCAATCAATTTTTATTCTTAAGCTACTTTATACCTTTTTTAAAAGGAAGATAATTAAAAATATTAAGAAGTTTTTTTAGAAAAAGATTTTTACTGAGCTGAAATGGAATTATTAGCTCTCTAATTATACCTTTTAATTCAATATCATCGAGCATTTTATTATTTGAACCATAACGCTTAGGTAACCTATTGTCAGGGACGTAATAGGTTCCCATTGCTAAATCAATAAAAGCAAATATGATACAAAAGTTTTTGTTATACCCTTCTTTTCCGGCATCGTGATGCCACCTATGCATATTGGGACTTACAAAGATATATTTAAAAGGCTTTCCATAATCTAGTCTAATGTTACTATGAACGAAATGATTGTAGTAATTTTTAATTATTACTGCGATAGCCATGCCTAAAGCATCAAAACCTAATATATACAAAATACTATAATCAATTATGCCCATAACTATAGCATCAACCGGATGAAGTCTGTGTGCCGTCAACCAGGTAATTTCTTGTGCTGAATGATGAACTGCGTGATAATTCCAAAAATATTTATGTACAAACCAGTGGCGTATGTAAAGTGATATATCTAAGATCAAAAGCCCAATAATCACTTGGAAGAAAAGTGGCATAGAGGATAGAATGTCGTTGAAAATATGTCTATTTAATACTGCGTATTGCTCAATAAGTATAAATAGTGCACTCAAAATCATTAACTTTAAAGGGGTGGTAATGAATGCTTCGATGAAGGGGTAAAAGAACTCACATTTAAATTCTTTATTCAATAATTTAGGAGTATCGGCTACTGAGAAGTTTTTATAATTAAAATCATCTTTTGATCGTAAAATGAGGCTAAATGCAAAATAAAAGGTGCCTGTGAGATAGATAAAAGCAAAAATACCCAGTATGTTTCGTAAGTAATCTTCCATTATTGTATCTAAATATTACTGTCTAGAAAGATCATAGCTCCTAATAAATTGGAGATTTAGTCTCGTATGATCTTCTCTGCTTAAATAGTATCTAGGTGTATTATACTCGATCCAGCGATTTTTGTCAGTATTTATGACAATGTTCTGGTGGTTTTCAGCAAGGAGGAACTCAACTGAACTATTGTCCAGCAAGCGATAATTTAAAATAGATGCTTGCGATTTAATTTCTAGCAAGTCACGTTCTAAAGCCAATTTTGGGTGCTTAACAAATGTATCATAAACGTCCTGATTAATTGCAAACGGTTCGTCTGATGCGAGAATAAAAGTTTGTCCGCCAACTAGCCAATAAGATACATAATTAAAAACTTCTTTTGCAGTAGCAATACCTGACAATAGTTCAGATTCCGTAATGTGATGAATTTGAATCCACTGCTGGAATACACCTCCTTTATTCAGTTTACTGCGAACCTGCTCGTAAAACTCTTTCGTATATAGATTAGTGGCGCCTGCAAACCATATAGAAGTAATTTGTGATGTTATGAGATCATATTTATACGGGCTTTGCAGAAGAAAATTACGACCATCTTCTATAAAAACGTCTACATTATTTGCTTTCAGCACGTTGCGATTTGTATGCTGAAAAAACTCTTTAGCGGCTTCTACATGGCTTTTAGATAGTTCAGCTACGCTTACATGCTTAAAACCTAGCGCATGCGGTATAAATACTGAATGCCCAGAGCCAACGCCAATAATTAATGCGCGATCTAATGCTTCTGAAAATAGCGATGAAATAAGCCCAACACCCGCTTGTGCCTCTAACTGAAATGCATCATTTGCATCGAATTTTCCATTCTGGTAAAGGGACAAAACAGTATCTTTATTGAAAAATGGGTTGTCGGATTTCGTCGACTCAATTGTTGTAAAACCAACTGAGTAGTCCTCGGCGAAAAAGACAAATTCGTTATTATTTACGCTGGGAGTCAGGTAAACGGCATTTCCGGATGCAAGATAGTGTTTATTCCAGCCAGGCAAGGCAAGTAAAGCTATTAAACTAAATATAACTGCTCCACATTCTTTCTTAAATTCAGGCCCTGCAAGACTTTTCGCGAAAATCTTCCATGCGACATAGGTAAAAACACCAGCTATTAAAAACCAAATGATTTTACCCGTAGCTTCTGCACCGAAATTTTCAATAAGAACAAAACCCGTAAATAGCGCGCCGGTTACCGATCCAACGGTATTGATAGCAATCGCGAGAGCTATTTTTTTAGAGTGCGCTGAATAACCACCTTTCTCGAGGGAGTGAAAAACTAGCGGGAATAGTTTCCCCAGCTCTTTACCGAGAGGAACGATAATTATGCCCAAAGCTAATAATTTGGCCGCCTCACCCAAAGCGAAATTAACATAGTCGCGGTTAAGTTCTTGATTGAATAATGTAAAGAGACCGGCAAAAGCTGTAGCTAAGGTGCTAACATAAGGCCAAGCAGCATGTAAAAAGGGAAATAAAAACAAAATAGTTCCCAAAGTTTGAAATATGCTGACCTGAATCATTGAAATATTTTCAAAAGATTCTTTTTTCATTTCTCTTGCCCCTAAAGCTAATGATATGAGTACCAAAAAAAGCAACAGAGCAAAACTGTAGGTACTTGCGCTAGCAGCACTGGAAATGAGGTGAAGCCAAGTGACTTCCATGGAAAAGAAGATGAAACCACTAAAAAACGCTATGAAATAAATCCACGAAAAGTCTTTATTACCTTGCGAAACTTGTAGTGTATTCTCTTTAATCGTAATCTCGGTTGTAAAAAAAGGTTTAAAATAAATTATTAGAGTTACCACTAGTATTAACTGCAAAATTGCAAAAATATACAAAGTGTTTTGAAGCCCAAAATTGTAAAAAAACACATATGCGGATAGTAACGTGAATACAGCTCCGCCAGCCAGATTAAGCATGTAGCTTTTTGTTCTAGTATGCTCGTTGCTGAGATTTACCCTTTCAAGTGAGGCTAAAAAAGCTGGAAATTGTGCACCCATTGCGATGGCCGGAGGTAATATCCAAAATAAGGCTACCAATAATCGTATTAAAAATAACCTTGTATCATTTAAACCCAAACCTGCGAACATGTTTGCAAAAATATCGTATAGATCAAAGAAAGATAAAGCAGTGAAAATTGCCCACGCGAATATAAATAACTCGAGAAATACCAGGCGCTTAAATGGATTATAGTCCTTAATACTTCCCCACAAGGCTCCAATAGTTAAACCAGAAAAATAGATTGCTAATACAATAGTAGCAGCTGGAACAGTCGTTCCGATCAGTGTGGAAAGGTATTTTTCGTAAATTTGCTCAAGACTGAGTGCAACCCCGCCCGAGATTAAAAGATATAAGGATAATACAAAGGGGACGTTGCTACTTTTCAAGGGGAACTTCTCCTTCGATAAAATTGTTATCACATATTGAAAGATTTTTGTTTATGGCATTGCTTTTAAAGCCTGTACAATCAAGTATCGAGTGAAAATAGTGTCTATGCGTTACAATCTTGTTTGTTTTTGATCTAAGCGACTCGATAAGTTCAGGGTAGTTTGCACCAAAAAGATTTGAATACCAAATAATAAAAGGCACGTGATAATTATTAATTTCATTCGGATGATTGTGAATATATTTACCATTCTCTCCAAGAGATTGACCATGATCAGAAGTATATACCACTAAAGCATTTCTATCCTCTACTAGAGAAATTATTTCATCAATAATATAGTCAGTAAATAGGATGGAGTTATCGTAAGCATTCACAAGACTTTCGTTACTACATTTTGCCGGTGTATGGGCTTTGCACTCAGGTGTAAATAGACTAAAGCCATGGGGATAGCGGAGAGCGTATTGCCAATGGCTGCCAAGCGTAACAAGTACATATAACTGATTACCGTTTATGCTTGAAATTCTTTTCTCAAATAAGTCCAATATTGCCAAGTCATTTGAAGATTTTTTTAAGGTATTAGAGGTAAGCTTATTTGTAATGTCTTTATTAAGAAAAACTTGTTCATTTGCTTCTGAAGCTAATGGAGAAATGGGGGCGTGGAAAAAGTTAGCAAAAGGATGCATATCAATCCATTCTGTGTGAAATCCGTGCTTATTAAAAAAAGATATAAGCGTAGTTTCCGGAAAACCTATAGCATCTTCGGCTTTATCGGCCCGTGTAAACATACAAGGGATAGAAGTCCGAGTCACAATACCGCATGAAAAAACTTTGGAGAAAGACAGTAGATTACTTCTTTCTGCGAGTTTAGGTGTCGTATTACGTCTATAGCCGTTAATACCAATGTGATCAGATCTCGCCGACTCGCCGACGATTAAAACGACTGTTAGGGGTTCGTATTCATTTTTGAAAACACTGGGATATATTTCAGCAATATTTTCTTTAGGTGAACTCAACAATTTTTGCAGCTCGGCTCTTTTATGTTCGAATACGATTAGTTCATGAATAAGATTAAGCGGTAGTATAGACTTATTTAGCAGGAACAAAAATAGCATCAACACTGTTATAATAGTAAATCCTAGAATGCCCTTTAGAGAAAGGTCGTATCTTGTTAGAAGATACGCTAATGTAATGAATAATAGAATAATAATTACGCTGGTGAAAGTCTCGTAAATATAAAGCGATGAGGCAAAAGAGCAGACGAACGCTAAAATTAAAAACAACCATAGTATGAAAGGTTTATTCTCTTTTTTTGTCTGGCTCAGCAGTGCTATAAGCACTATTGCCACTAGTAGACTTATAAATAGATAATAGTAAAGGCTAGCAGAAATGAATTGGAATGTCTCAGAATAGTTACTGTTAAATATATTGAAAAGGTTGCTGGTGTTAATTTCTGCATTAAATTCGTTAATGGCGTATGCCATAAAACCTCCAGAGAGGCACAGCCAGAAAACGCCTACCAGCATCAGAAAGAAATATCGGTTAATAACTAACAAAAATAACATAACTTGCGCAATACCTGCGACAAAAAATAATAGAGTAATAAAGGCTGAAATAATTACGTTTATAAATACGATGCCGTTATTTTCGGAAAGCGTCTCAAAGGATAAATTATAAACGGGCTGAAGTAGGTTGACCAAAAAAACATTATAACATGCTATAACTAGCAGACTTCCTACTGTGGCTGCAGTATACTCTTGCATATATTCTTTAGCAGTTCTCATTCGACTATATTACAATTTGAGCACTGTGATAGTAAAGCTGTTGATGGCAATAACAAAAATATAACTGCTTTTTATTACCGCTTATGTTGCGCAGAGTTCCCGAGGTTACTAGGGCAGTTCTGCGCGCAGCTGAGATTTGTTAGAAAAAATGTACATTTCAAAGTAACCATTTATTCAATCAAAAAGGCAGGTAAGAAATAGAGATACGTGATTAACGGCAGGTTGATCTGTAATATATCGACATAGAGCTTTTTTTCTTGAAATAGGTAGTGATAGGCATTGTATAGTAAGATCGTATTATCAGAAGAAAGGCCGATTCTGAAGTTGAGATAGATAAAAAGAGCCAGCAATGCATAAAACAAAATATGAAATAAATATTTTATGCATGGTAAAAAACTAGACATTTACGGGGTAGAAATCATCCAAAGTGACCAAACCATATTATTTAACAGGCCTGCCTGTGTTGGCAAGGAAATTGAGTATATTAGAGAGGCTATAAATTCTGATTTTGGTATAGCGGCCAACGGTGTTTTCGTTAAACGATGCGAAGAATGGTTTCGTAAAAAGTTGAATATAGCGCAAGTCCTTCTCACGGGAAGTTGTACCCATGCTTTAGAAATTATAGCGCTTTTGCTGGACTTGCGGCCCGGTGATGAAATTATCATGCCTTCTTATACTTTTGTGACAACGGCTAATGCTTTTGTACTCCATGGTGGTACACCGGTTTTCGTTGATATTAAGCCGAATAGCATGAATATCGACGAGAATTTGCTTGAAGAGGCTGTTACGGAAAAAACACGCGCTATTTTGGTGATGCATTATGCGGGTGTTTCATGCGATATGGATAAGGTGCAAAAAATTGCGGAAAAACACCAATTGATTCTCATCGAAGACGCAGCGCAAGCTCTTATGAGCCAATATAAAAGTATCTGGGAACCTTCGGAGATTTCGCCAGCTTCAGTTTTCATGAAACGAAAAATTATACTTCCGGTGAAGTGAAGGGGGAGCGCTTATCGTGAATAATGCTAAATATCATAACTTGCTCCAAGCATTTCATCTTAAACCCTTAGATGTTCCAATATATGTCACGCGTCCGCGCATGCCTTCAAGAGAAGCGTATAACGAAAAATTAGATGTGCTCTGGGAGTCTAAGTGGTTAACCAATAAAGGTACATTCCACCAGGAGCTGGAGGCAAAGCTCAAACGGTTTGTCAATCGCGGCGAAGTTACGCTGGTCGCAAATGGGACGCTCTCAATATTATTGGCGCTCAAAGCGGCTGGAGTGGAGAAAGGTGCCTCTATAGTAACAACGCCTTTTACGTTTCCAGCGACAACACATGCAGTGGAGTGGCTGGGTTGTCGGCCAATTTTTGCCGATATCGACCCTGTATCGGGCAATATTTGTCCGCAATCTGTCAAAGACCGTATAGAAGGTGATACGCAGGCAATTCTTGCAGTTCATGTTTACGGTACTCCGTGTGACGATGACGCGCTTTCTGCTTTCGGTATTCCAGTAGTCTACGATGCAGCGCATGCATTTGGTGCGGAATATAATGGGAGGTCACTTTTAACCTATGGCCGCGCTTCTTCGACAAGTTTTCATGCTACAAAATTATTTTCCAGCGTAGAGGGTGGTGCGGTTTTTGTGCCTGGCGAGGCTGATAAGGAGCGGATTGACCGCATGCGTAATTTTGGGATCTTAAGTGAGTCGGAAGTGACTATGTCCGGGTTAAATATGAAGATGAGTGAGTTTCACGCTGCCTTTGGCTTATTAGCATTTGAAGAGGTGCATCATGAAATTGAAGAAAGAGGAGAGATAGCTAGCCGCTATATAGAGGGTTTGCGGGATGTAGAAGGGGTTGAAATAGTAACAGCAGGTAAAGGTTTTACGCCGAACTGGTCCTACTTCGTGATTCGTATTATGCCGCAAGATTCGGGTTTTGATCGTGACGAACTGCATCATTTCTTGCAATCGTTAAATATCAATTGCCGTCGTTATTTCCGACCGCTGACCTCGCGCATACCTACCTATAAAGCTGAACCGACGGCGTTAGATGAAATGCTGCCCAATGCCGTGCGGATGGAGCAGGAGGTACTCTGCTTACCAATGTATGGCGAGTTGGATTTCGAGCAGGTTGATCTCATATTACGTGCTATAAAGGCATTGAAATCATTATGATATTTATTATTGGCAATCCACGTAGCGGTACGAGTATGCTGCGCTTGATGCTGACCATGCACCCCAGATTACACCTGCCGCCGGAATGTGGTTTCATGCTTTGGTGGTATGACACGTATGCGGATTGGTGTGCGGAGGATACTAAAACGCGGCTTGAAAGCTTTTTAGATGATCTATTGCGATCGCAGAAAATTGAATTTTGGAACATAGATCGTAATGCATTAGCTTCCTATGTTAAAGAAAGATCGCCCTCAGATTATGCAGAGCTATGTAAATTAGTATATCGTTTTCATGCAAAGATGGCCGGTAAGGAAGAGGCCGCTATAGGTGATAAAAATAATTTTCATCTCGAGCACTTGGAGACGCTCAGGTTGTTATTTCCCGAAGCAAAATTTATCCACATTATTCGTGATGGGCGTGATGTGGCAGTGTCTTATCGCAAGTTGCATCGTAAAAAGTCAGCTTCGCCATATCGGCCTGACTTACCGATAGACATAGATCGAATCGCATATGAGTGGTGCAGAAATATTCAGACCATTGAAGCCGGTCTCAAGCATGTTGATTCAATGACGGTGCGTTACGAGGATCTAGTCCGGCAACCGAAATACGAGCTCGAATGCATTTGTGAACATCTTAATGTTTCTTATAATGTTGATATGCTTCTGTTTCATCAGCAAAATCGACTCAAAAAGTTGGAGCCTGAGGAGTTTTCAGACTGGAAACATAAGACGTTCTTACCGATTGATGATTCCGCAATAGGGCAATATCAGCAACTGTCGCATGAAGATATTGAACGTTTTGAACAGCAAGCAGAAGAAATCTTGAGACGTTATGGCTACATAACGTAAACTGCCTTTATGTTGATCTCTATTGCCATACCGGTCTACCGCAATGCCGCCTCTCTAGAAGAGCTCTATAAGCGTATAGTAGATACTATGCTTGCCATAAAGGATGCCGATTATGAAATTATCTTCGTAGATGACGGAAGCGATGATGGTTCTGCAGATATTATAAAGCAGCTATGTAAGAAGGATGCCAAAATAATCGGCATTAAGCTATCACGGAATTTTGGACAACATGCAGCAAATAATGCTGCATTTCAACATGTTAAAGGTGATATTGTTATTAACATGTCGGCGGACCTGCAAGATCCGCCGGAGTTGATTAAAGAGTTAGTTGAAAAAATTACTGATGGTAATGATGTAGCACTGGCTACGCGGACAAGGGTCAAAGAAACGTGGTTAAGGAGGGCTACGTCGAAATTACATTATCGTATTGTAAGAATTGCTGTGCCTGAATATCCTCGTATGGGATTTGATTTTTGGGCTGTGAACAAAAAAGCGTTTAAAGCGCTTATGAGCTTTGATGATATCGTTCGTCGGAACCAGATTGATCTCTTGTCGATAGGCTATAAAGTGACGCATATACCCTACGCAAAACAAGCGCGCAAACATGGCAAGTCGCAATATAATTTTATGAAGCGTCTGGATGTATCGCTTAGTCAGATTTTTGCAACTGCGATTTGGCCACTTCGACTTTCCTCCACGGCGGGAGTTATTTGCTTCTTAGCAGGTATTGCCTATGCCAGCGTACTCATCGTAAATTACTTTTTTCACGGCACGACTTATCCTGGATGGACAAGTATAGTTGTGCTAATGCTGTTAATCGGTGGCATTAATATGTTGATACTAGGCGTTATGGGTGAGTATATGTGGCGTATTTATTACGAAACAAAACGCAGACCAATTTACTTTATTGATGAAATATACTCGGCAAAAAAACCGACCGAACGCAAAAAGTTCAATACATGAATATAGGGCGTCAGTGTTACCAAACCAATTTCGTTTACTTACACAGTCCCTAAGCCGCTTCGGCTGCTAGTTTTTTCGCTTTTTCTTCTGCTTCCTCGATATTACCGACCATGTAGAAGGCGGATTCGGGCATTTCGTCATACTTGCCTTCGAGAATGCCTTTAAAGCCGGAAATCGTGTCCTGCAGGCTAACGAGGACACCCGGGGAGCCGGTGAACACCTCCGCCACGTGGAAGGGCTGCGACAGGAAGCGCTGAATTTTCCGTGCGCGAGCCACTGTTAGCTTATCTTCTTCCGACAGCTCATCCATACCCAGAATTGCGATAATATCTTGCAAGCCCTTGTAGGTTTGCAACACTTTTTGCACATTACGAGCAACTTCATAATGCTCATCACCAATGATTCTTGGATCCAGCGCACGGCTGGTCGAGTCCAACGGGTCAACGGCCGGATAAATGCCTAGCTCTGCGATGGAGCGGTTAAGTACGGTCGTTGCATCCAAGTGCGCAAAGGTGTTCGCAGGTGCCGGGTCCGTCAAATCGTCCGCCGGTACGTACACCGCCTGTACCGAGGTGATCGATCCTTTGTTCGTGGAGGTAATACGCTCCTGCATTTTACCCATTTCCGTCGATAGTGTTGGCTGATAGCCCACCGCCGATGGGATACGGCCGAGCAGTGCGGAGACTTCTGAACCGGCCTGAGTGAAACGGAATACGTTGTCCATAAAGAACAGCACGTCCTGACCATCCACATCCCGGAAATATTCCGCTTGTGTCAGCGCGGAAAGTGCAACGCGCGCACGGGCTCCCGGCGGCTCGTTCATCTGGCCGTAAACCAGCGCGCATTTTGATTTATCGGGCTCTTCCAGATTGATAACACCGGACTCGATCATCTCGTGATACAGGTCGTTGCCCTCGCGGGTACGCTCTCCCACACCGGCAAATAGGGAGTAGCCCCCGTGCGCCTTTGCGATATTGTTGATCAGCTCCATGATCAGAACGGTTTTGCCCACACCGGCGCCGCCGAACAGACCAATTTTACCGCCTTTAACATAAGGCTCTAGCAAGTCGATCACCTTGATGCCGGTGACAAGAATTTCGGTCTCGGTCGATTGCTCATCAAACGCTGGTGCTTCGCGGTGAATCGGCCAGCTTTCTTTTGCCTTTACATCGCCACGTTCATCAATCGCGGTGCCAGTAACGTCCATAATGCGTCCGAGCACGTCTTTGCCTACAGGTACGGAAATCGGTGCGCCGGTATCGGTCACCTCCTGCCCGCGAACCAGCCCGTCGGTCCCGTCCATCGCGATGGTACGCACTGTGTTATTACCTAAATGCTGCGCCACTTCGAGCACGAGTGTCTTATCGTTGTTCTGCGTCTCCAGCGCATTCATAATAGCCGGGAGCTCCCCCTCGAAATGAACATCGACCACTGCCGAGATAACTTGCACAATTTTACCGGTGTTTTTCGCAGATTTTTTTGCAGGCATGTTCAGTCCTTCATTCGTTAGCGTTTTTCGGCCACCGCAATAAGCGAGACGCCGAATGGCAGATTGACATAGCGCAACAGGCAGCGCTCACTGCCGAAAATAAATTTCAGGATGGTATTTACTGAATTATTCTGCATTTGTAAATCACCTTTCCCCTTTTTTTTGCGCGAAAGGCGACTGAGTAAGCGTACAAGAGCGATGAGTGGGAAGAGCCAGAAATTAAAGTAGCTGATGCGGGTGACTTTGAGGCCATTAGCTTCCAGCACCTGACGTAAGCTGGATTTGGTATATCGGCGGAAATGATGGCATTGCTCATCATGCTCGGACCATAAAAACGGGTAGGCGGGTACGGTGACAATATAATGACCACCGACCGGAAGGCGCTCGTAAATTGCTTTTACGGTCGCGTGATCGTCTTCGATATGCTCCAGCACATCAAACATACCAATCAGGGAGAACTCTTCTTCCTGAAAGGGAATGTTTCCGGGCAGTTGGCAAAAGGCGACTTTGCTTGCATCATAGCGCTCTTTTGCTTTGCTGAGGGCGTAGTTGTTAAACTCGCCGCCATACACGGTGCCGTGTTGGGATAGCATTTCAAGGTTGCCGCCGGAGCCGCAGCCAAGTTCGAGAATGTTGGTATTTTCGGGTAAAGCCAGGCGCCGGATGAAGGAATCTATAATGCTTCGGCGTGCACTATTCCACCAGTGAAGCTGTTCAACTTCCTGTAATTTTTTATAATTTGCTTCTTCCATCCTGACCTCTTCGGACGAGTACCATAGGATAGAAGCGATAAAGCTGCAATGAAATCCTTCTGACACGGCCGCGCCGACTTTGATCCGGGCACAGCCGTATCAGAAATAGCGATAGGGCTAGAAGTGGTAGCTTGCTCCTAAGCGAATGGCGTCAGAATCCGGGTCTAGTCCGTCCTCACCATCGTACCAGGTGTGAGAATATTCAAGCCGCACACCCACATCACCGTAAGCAACCAGTTCGGTTCCAAGGCCTAATTCAATACCGTCTAACTCTTCCGAACTGGTGGCAACGCCTGGGCCGGATACTTGAAAATCAGTGCGGCGATAACCGATAATACCGTAAGGGTTCCAGCCTAAATCCGCGGTCGCATTTTCCAAAAAGGAAATGCCCGGGCGGAGGGAAACGCCCCATTCCTGCCCTTTTTCTGCTGTCACGCCGTTGATGGCATCATCACCACTGCCTGCGCCGTAAAACACTTCAATAGCGGCGTTAGCGCCGATACCCATACCTTCGCCAAGGAAATGATCCAACTTATAACCGGCATAAATACCGCCTTCCCAGTCGTCAAGCTGGAATTCGTTATTTGCCGTATCAACATCGGTCCAGTCATATCCGCCATAAACGCCGACATAGGGTCCGGTTAAAGCGGAAGGGTTTAAGTCCATATTCTGAGCCCGCGCAGCCATGGTGGTGCTCATGGCAAGTGCAGCCGCGCTGAAAATTATGCGTTGTCTCATCGTTTTACTCCATTGTCTGATTACCGTTTTTTTGTAGGTAACGGCATATAAAATGGCAGTAAGGATTTTGCTTATTGGAAGCAAAAGACAATACGAGGAGTGTAAAATAAATACTGGGTGATTGCGCGCTACACGCTTTCCGCACCGGCAACGATTTCGGTTAGCTCGGTAGTGATAGCCGCCTGACGCGTACGATTATATTGCAAGGTCAGGGATTTGATCATCTCGCCGGAATTACGCGTCGCATTATCCATCGCGCTCATGCGTGCGCCCTGTTCCGAAGCAGAGCTTTCCAGAAACGCATGATAAGTTTGCACGGCAATATTGCGCGGGAGCAGGTCTTCCAGAATCGCTTCCTCGTCCGGCTCGTAGAGATACACCCCTTCAAACTTATCGGCTTCTTCGTCCGCTTCCACTTTTGGCATCTCCATCGGGATAAGATGCTGAAAGGTGACTTTCTGCGTGATCGCATTGATAAATTTGTTATACACGACTGTGCAGGAGTCAATTTCACCGGCATCAAACAGCTCCAGCACACGGCTGGTCACTGCATTGGCTTCTTTATAGCTGATGGTCTTGATTTCCGAGGTATCAAAATGCTCGTAGAGGCTGTCCTTGCAGGTATATTTCAACAGATCACGCGCCTTCTTACCGACGGTAAGCAGCTTGACCTTTGTCCCATCCTGCTTCAGCTGCCGTACACGTTGCGTCACCGCTTTAGCAATGGACGAATTAAAGCCGCCGCACAAACCACGATCAGCGGAAACGACTACGATCAGGTGCGTATCATTCACCACCGTACCATCAGCAGTTTTGCGACCGACCAGTAAACCCGGAGCATTTTCCTGCGGGATATTATCGGCAAGGGTGGCGAGCATGCGCTCCATCTTTTCAGTATAGGGGCGGGCTTCCTCGGCACGTTCCTGCGCTTTACGCAATTTACTCGCCGCGACCATCTGCATGGCCTTGGTAATCTTTTGCGTCGACTTGACGCTGGTAATCCGATTTTTGAGATCTTTTAAGTTAGCCATGATTTAACGAATACGCGAATGTGCGAATGTGCGAAAACACGAATACGCGAATTACTCCCTTATGTTAGATTTCAGTTTAAATAACATGCGTTCAATATTCCGGTACGCCTCAAACAATTCTTCGTACTCAGCTTGTGTTAGGTAACTAAGGTCTACCGCGTATTCAAGCCAGGATTGCACTTCAAAACATGAACCGCACGCCATCGATAGGAAACGCTTGAATTCTTTTTTAGAATCACGTTGCTTACCAAAGCCTTCCGCTACATTTGCAGTAATTGACTTACTCGAACGGCGCAATTGATCCGCTATTCCACCATATTGCTCATGTTGAGGAAAGTTGATAGCCAGCTTGTGAACTGCTAGCGCAGTTTGATAGGCAGTTTTATATACATCCAGATCACGAAAATCACTGATGAAATTCGCTTTCAAAAGATTTCCCGTATTCCTGGATTCGCGCATTTTTGTATTCCTTTAGCTCTTCGCGAACACTTTCTTGAATTTCTCAATCGCCTTGACGAGCTTTTTCTCCGATTCGTCGGTCAGTTTGGCATCACTACGGATTTGCTTCAGCAGGTCCGTATGATTTGCGCGTAGCTCACTTAAAAGTTCTTTTTCAAAGCGCTGCACATCGCCCGTTTCCAGATCATCGAGATAGCCTTTCGTCCCGGCGTAGAGTGACACAACCTGCTCCTCAACGCGAAGCGGAGAGTATTGATCCTGCTTGAGCAGCTCGACCAGACGCGCCCCACGCGCCAGTAGTTTTTGCGTTGCAGCATCGAGATCGGAACCAAATTGTGCAAAGGCTTCCATCTCACGATATTGCGCGAGCTCCAGCTTGACCGAGCCGGCGACCTGCTTCATGGCTTTCACCTGAGCAGCCGAACCTACGCGGGATACGGACAAACCAACATTCACCGCCGGGCGAATCCCTTTATAGAAAAGCTCTGTTTCCAGGAAAATCTGTCCGTCCGTAATTGAAATCACGTTGGTCGGAATATAAGCGGATACATCACCTGCCTGTGTTTCAATGACCGGCAGAGCAGTCAGTGAGCCGGCTCCGCGTTCATCAGACATTTTAGCCGCCCGTTCCAGCAGGCGTGAGTGCACGAAGAAGACATCACCCGGATACGCTTCACGCCCCGGCGGACGACGCAGGAGGAGAGACATCTGACGATAGGCAACGGCGTGTTTGGAAAGATCGTCATAAACGATCATTGCGTGCATGCCGTTATCGCGGAAATATTCACCCATCGCACAGCCGGTGTAAGCGGCGAGGAATTGCAGCGGAGCCGCATCCGAAGCCGTGGCCGCAACGATAATGGAATAATCCATCGCGCCTTCATCTTCGAGCTTTTTTACGATCTGTGCGACCGTAGAACGTTTTTGCCCGATACAGACATAAATACAATACAGCTTCTTGGATTCATCATCGGTTTCGTTGACCGATTTCTGGTTAAGAATCGCGTCAATTGCCACCGCGGTTTTACCCGTCTGACGGTCACCGATGATCAGCTCACGCTGACCCCGGCCGATCGGGATCAGGCCGTCAACCGCTTTAATACCGGTTTGCACCGGCTCGTGCACTGATTTACGATCAATAATTCCGGGTGCTTTACGTTCAACGAGGTATTTTTCTTTTGTTTTGATCGGCCCTTTACCATCAATGGGGTTGCCAAGGCCATCGACCACGCGACCAAGCAACTCTTTGCCGACCGGTACTTCAACAATGCGTCCGGTACGCTTGACCGTATCACCTTCTTTAATATCGGAATCGTTACCGAAAATCACAACACCGACGTTGTCTTCTTCCAGATTCAGTGCCATACCGACAACACCAGCGGAAAACTCCACCATTTCACCGGCCTGTACATTATCGAGGCCGTAGATCGTGGCAATCCCATCCCCTACCGAAACGACCTGACCGACTTCTTTCAGCTCGGCCTGACCTTCAAAATCCTCGATTTGTGTTTTTAAGATTTCTGCAATTTCAGCAGCGCGAATTTCCATGATACGATCCTCTTTAATTAACTAATGTTTATTTTATTATGCAGCTTGCGGATTAATCAGTTCCAACCGCAGGCTTTCCAGTTTGCCGGCAATACTGGCATCCACCATTTTCGAACCAATTCGCACGACCAGTCCGCCAAGAATCTCCGGGTCGACGATTTCTTCGATAGTAATATCTCGCTTCGTAGCATCCGAAAGGGTTTTCTCCAGCTTGGTTTTTTGGGTTTTCGTCATAGCGCTGGCAACGGTAACGCGCGCGAGGGAAGCGTTCTGCTCGGCCATCACCAGCTCATTAAAGGCGCGGCTGACTGAGTGCAGAATGGCAAGGCGGCGATTCGTGGCGAGGAGCTTGACAAAATTCGCAGTTAGTGGATTCAGCTTGGCTTTTTTGCTGATCTGCTCAGCGATCGTGACCAGCTGGTCGTCCTTAATATTCGGGCTGTTGATAATATGTTCCATCTCCTCCGATGCATCCAGACTTTTAGCCAGATCATCCAGATCATTCTGAACGTCGGAGAGCTTTTTCTTGTCTTTGGCAAGGTCAAACAATGCTTCCGCGTAGCGAATGCTCAACAGGTTTTGTTCGTTTTGTTTTCCCATGTGACCCAACTCATATTACAAAGGCACGCCGTAATTAGCACAGGGATAACGGGTTGGCAAGATCGAAGCGTCGATTTTGTTGAGCTCACAACGACGAAAGAGAGCCGTCATGGCGCGAGGTAATCGCGCCATTCTGCTTCCCTGTAAACGTAGGTGATATCGTTATCCCATGATCAGGCCGCGGGATAACGATTTATTCCTTTAACCAGTCGTGCCGTTTCGCCTGCCGTGTGGCTTTGCGTTTCTTTGCGGTTTACCACCGCCGGATCGTCGCTGTGATGCCTTGCGGCCTTTCCATGGTTTGGGCTTGTGCTTTGCTTTTCGCTGTGGCGTATCGTCTATTTCCGCCATCTCGGGCTTAGCTTTCGGATTCACCAGCTTTTGAATTGCATTCCATTTTGCGCCATCGTTAGGGCTTAGGAAACTAATTGCAGCGCCGCTTGCTCCAGCACGACCAGTGCGGCCGATACGGTGAATATAGTCTTCCGGGTTCATCGGGATGTCGTAGTTGATGACGTGTTCTACATGCGGCACATCCAGACCGCGTGCTGCGACATCAGTTGCAACTAAAATACGGAAGCTGGAAGCGCGAAAATCCTTAATGACTTTAGTACGTATATTTTGCCGCAAATCTCCATGGATCGCTTCGGCCTGATGCCCGGCTTTGCGCAGGCGGACAGCCATACGGTCGGCAGCGTGTTTTTGCTTCATGAAAATAATGATGGAGCCTTCGCGTTGACCTAATTCACCGAGCAGATAATCATATTTGTCATCCGCATCGAGCATGATGCGTTCTTCGGAGACGTTCGCGTTCGGCTTGTGCGTTTCCGCAACGGAAACCCGCACCGGATCGGTGAGGTACTTCGCGGATAGCGCGTTGATGTTTTTCGGCATGGTTGCAGAAAAAAGCAGTGTCTGGCGGCTTGCCGTCAGATATTTAGCGATCACATCCAGCTGTTTGCCAAACCCCATATCCAGCATGCGATCAGCTTCATCGAGCACGAGAAATTGCGTCTGGTGCAGCATGAGTGTGCCACGTTCTAAATGGTCATTAATCCGCCCCGGCGTACCGATAATCAATCGGGGACGCGCACGTAGCTGGCTTATCTGCTTGGGCATTGGTTCGCCGCCAATCAGCAGAGCATGCTTGATCTTGCTGGAGCCGATGAATTTCTTCAACTCCGTCATTACCTGCATGGCAAGCTCACGGGTGGGCAGTAATACGAGCGCATCACCGCGCGGGTTATTCAATAAACGGGCGACAAGGGGAATACCGAACGCGCCGGTCTTACCGGTTCCGGTTTGAGCTGAGCCCAATATATCCCGGCCAGCAAGCGCATGGGGGATCGATTCGGCCTGAATGGGGGTCGGAGTGGTAAATGCCATTTCCTGCAGGCGATGAAAAAGGGGTTCCGGGAGTCCGGCTTCAATAAATTGTTTCATGATAGTCTTTCTGGCAGGCAGAGCCGTGCCGTAATCGTTAAATGTAATGGTAACATATAAGAATCTTAAATGGCTGAAAGCCAGCTTGAAATTCGCATAGGTATACACATCGTTGAGATGGTGAGAAGATACCCTATGGTCAAATAGAAAATCTGCTCCAAACTGAATAACTAATTCAGTTCGCAAAGCAGTATATCAGAAGTGAGAAACTTATACAAGTAGTGATTGATTATTCTACTTTCGCGAACAGGATCATCGGTTCGTTCACCTGCACGTTCTGACCTTCTTTCACCTCGATTTTTTCAATGATCGACGCTTTTTCGGCATAGAGCATGTTTTCCATTTTCATGGCTTCCAGCACCATTAACTCCTGTCCGGCGTCGACCTGATCGCCTTCTTTCACCATTAATTTGACAATATTGCCCGAAATAGGGGCGGAGAGCACGCGGCTGGCTTCCGATTGCGTCGGCTCCGGCATATATTTCGCCAGTTCGGCTACGCGCGGCGTACGCACAGAGACCTTCGCCGTCGAGCCGGCGTAGGTCACCATATACCCGCCGATAATCGGTTCTATTTTGACATTTACATTGTTACTGTCCACGGTGCCCTGAAACAGGCGAGAGCCCAAAACCCAGTTGCTGTATACGCCGTAGCGATGATTGTCATATTGAATATCGTAACCATCTTTACGTTCCCGTACATTGACCGTGTAGATACCCTCATCGACCGTTACCGACCAACGTGTGGGAATTAAACGCGGCCGGCCTGGCATTTGGCCGCTGATGGTGACAGCCCGCTCTGCATCTTTAAGATAGACAAACAGCGCGGTTGCCAGCATGACCTTGGTTTTATGCTCGTCGAGATGCGCACCGGTGAACCCGTCTGCATATTCCTCGGCGATGAAATTAGTGGATAAGCGGCCTTCGATAAAGCGGGGATGCTCCATCAGAGCCTGTAAAAAACTGATATTATGCGCCACACCTTCAATGACATATTGATTGAGCGATTCACGCATAGTGTTAATAGCCTCGTCGCGGGTTTTGCCATAGGTGATCAGCTTGGCAATCATCGCATCGTAAAACATGCTGACTTCGCCGCCGGCATAAACACCGGTATCCACACGCACATTACCCCCCGAATCCGGCTCTTTATATTCAGTGATGCGACCGGTCGATGGCAGAAAGCCACGAGTGGGATCTTCCGCATACACCCTGCTTTCAATCGCCCACCCCGTAAGTTTTACATCTTTCTGCTTAAAGGGCAGTTTCTTGCCATAGGCAATGTCAATCATGAGCTGCACCAGATCGTAACCGGTAACGTACTCCGTGACCGGATGTTCGACCTGCAGGCGGGTGTTCATTTCGAGGAAGTAAAAATTTTTCTGCGGATCAACGATAAATTCCATCGTTCCGGCGGAATGGTAGCCGACTTCCTTTGCGAGTGCGACGGACTGGGCGTACATTGCTTCGCGCGTTTCCTCATCAAGAAACGGGGAAGGAGCCTCTTCGATGACCTTTTGGTGATGGCGCTGGATCGAACATTCACGCTCCCCAAGGCAGACGGTGTTACCGTATTTATCGGCAATAATCTGAATTTCGATGTGGCGCGGTTCTTCAATAAATTTTTCTATAAAAATGCGGTCATCGCTAAAGCTCTTCTTCGCTTCGTTGCGGGCGGACGAAAAGGCCTGCGCGACCTCTTTCCTCGAATGGACAACACGCATGCCTTTACCACCTCCGCCGGCGGCCGCTTTCACCATTACCGGGAAGCCGATGTCTTCTGCGATTTTTTCCGCTTCTTCGGCGGATCGGATTTCGCCCTGATAGCCAGGTATGGTATTAACGCCTGCTTTTTCCGCGAGCTGCTTAGCTTCAATCTTATCGCCTAAAGCTGAAATAGCATTAACGGGCGGACCGATAAAAATGACGCCTTCATCCTTCAGCGCCTGTGCAAACTCGGTATTTTCAGAAAGAAAGCCATAGCCGGGATGTACTGCTTGCGCTCCGGTCTGCCGGATGGCATCGAGAATATTTTCAACCATCAGATAGCTTTTATCGGCAGGGCTAGGACCTATAAAAATGGCCTCATCCGCCAGACTGACGTGAAGCGCGTTGGTGTCGGCTTCGGAGTAGACGGCAACGGTCTTGATACCCATTTTCCGGGCGGTTTTAATTACCCGGCATGCAATTTCCCCACGGTTAGCTATCAAAATCTTATTAAACATGAGGCGTTTATAGCGTGAGTCGAACGGACGGTCTAGTAAAGAAAATACATCACATGCCGAACTTTTTATAATCTACTGGTAGGAATGTCGCTATTCGTTACCAAAGTTGAATCGATATATGATAGAATATGCTACTGTAGCTTGCATTTAAGTGAGTCAGCTAATACAACTATGGGTAATAATTTGCTGGGGGTGTCCTGTGGATGATCTGATTGCCGAGTTTCTAGACGAAACCAATGAAAGCCTCGATAACCTGGATGCGGATTTTATTGCGCTGGAGCAGAATCCGGAGGATAAGTCCATTATCGGTAATATTTTCCGCGTCATGCACACGGTCAAAGGTACGTGTGGTTTTTTGGGGCTTGAGCGGCTGGAACAAGTGGCGCATGCCGCTGAAGATGTGATGGATAAGGTGCGTGACGGTGAGTTTCAGGTCGATCCGCCGATTATATCACTTATCCTCGAAGCAACCGATCGTATTCAGGAATTGGTGCAACATCTCGAAGCCGAAGGGGAAGAGCCGCAGGGCGATGATAGCGATCTTATTGAGCGCTTGCGCCAATGCGCAGCAACCGGTTCCGCAGGTGAGGGGGGTCAAACGGCTGCCGATGAGGCGAGTGCTGATGGCGAAGAGGTTCAAATGGCCGAAGGAAGGAAAACGCCGGATCTGGACGAAGAGATAGATTTTGAACCTGTCAAGGCTCCCTCGGCACGGGGCAATGAGCCATCGGAAATAGTAGGGGAAGATATAATGTCGAAAGGGGGTAAAACGCCCGACCTTGATGAGGAAATTGATTTTGAGCCGGTCAAAGCGCCCGCTGCCAAAGCCCGGCAAGCGGAGCCGATAGCAGAACCATCACAGGAAGCTGCCGTGGCGGATGTGGGGGCAAACGCTGCCCGGACCGCCGAGTCTGGGGCGAAGAAGCCGCCTGCGCAAACCATCCGGGTGGGGCTGGATGTGCTTGAGGATCTCATGCAGATGGTGGGCGAGCTGGTATTGACACGCAATCAGCTGATGCAAGTAACGCGCAATGATGAATCGATCGGCCCTGAGTTGAATCTGCCCTTGCAAAAGCTCAATCAGATTACCTCGGAATTACAGGAAGGCGTCGTGCAGACCCGTATGCAGCCGATTGGTAATGCATGGAATAAATTTCCAAGGCTTATCAGGGATTTATCGCTTGAACTTGGCAAAAAGATTGAGCTGGAAATGGTGGGTGAGGATACGGAGCTTGACCGGCAGATGCTGGAAGCTATTAAAGATCCCTTGACCCATATGGTACGCAATTCCGTGGATCACGGCCTTGAAACGCCTGATGAGCGTGAGGCAGCCGGGAAGCAGCCCACAGGTAAAGTCAGGTTGAGCGCTTATCATGAGGGCGGGCATATCGCGATCAAAATCAGTGATGACGGCCGGGGGTTGAATCTGGAGCGTATCAAGCAGAAGGCAATAGAAAACGGGCTGACTACCGCTGAAGACGCCGAAGGGCTTAATGACAAGCAGATCGCGCAATTTATCTTTAAAGCCGGGTTTTCTACGGCGGATAAGGTGACCGAAGTATCGGGTCGCGGCGTCGGTATGGATGTGGTCATGAGCAATATAAGCAAAATAGGCGGGCATATCGAGGTAAATACCAAGCAGGGTAAAGGGTCGGAGTTTCTAATTCATCTGCCGTTGACGCTCGCGATTATGCAGGTGCTGATTTTTGAGTGTGAAGCGGAAACTTTTGCCATACCGCAGATACGCGTTTCGGAAATAGTGCGCGCGCTTACCGCTTCAGCGGAGGAAGAACAAGACAATGATGATCATGTGGTGGAAACAATCAATGGCGCCCCGGTATTACGCCTGCGCGGCAGGTTATTGCCGCTGGTATCGCTATCACAGATTTTCCAGCCGCCCGAAGCGGATCTGTCGAACGAAGCTGCAGAGGCTCAAGCAACCCTGTCGGAAGAATCTTCGATCATTATCTGCGAGGTAGGCGCCCAAAGCTTCGGGATTATCGTCGACCGGGTATGCCACACTGAAGAAATTGTAGTGAAGCCTTTATCCTCATTGTTGAGCGATCTTTCCATTTATTCCGGCTGCACCATATTGGGCGATGGCGGAGTCATTATGATTATCGATCCTAAGGGGATTCTGGATATGTACGGCACATCGGAGTTGGAAAATGCTCTGGAAGACGATGCGTCGCGGGCGGACAAAGATGCCGAGTTGGATAATATCGAGCACTTCCTGTTCTTCAGAGCCTGGACCCATACGCCCTATGCCGTGCCACTCGAACTGGTGGACCGGCTGGAAGAGGTGGAGATGGAGAAGGCGGAATGGTCCGGCTCGCGCAAGGTAGTGCAGTATCGCGGCGGGTTGATGCATCTAATCATGCTCGATGATGCAACCCCAATGCCGGAGAGCGGAAAACATAGCGTTATCGTATTCAGTGATGATGGTCATACGCTTGGGTTGGTTGTTGAGGAAATTTCCGATATTGTTAAACAGCCGATGGATATCAAATCGGCAGTGGATAAACCCGGCTTGCTAGGCAGTATGGTGATGCAGGGTGCAACGACCGATTTGATTGATATCAGCCACTTTCTCTCTAACACCTTTACGGACTGGCTGACACAACCGCAACAGCAATCGCAGGGTGATGGAGAGGCCGCCGCAAAACCTTCCGGAAAAGAAGTGTTGTTGGTGGATGACAGCCCCTTCTTCCGTAAATTTATGACGCCTGTGCTGACGGCGAAGAAGCTGGAGGTCGTTTCGGTGGAAAGCGCTGAGGATGCAATACGTCTGCTTGAGCAATCGCCAGAACGCTTTGCGGTTATATTGTCTGATATCGATATGCCCGATATGGACGGGCTGGAATTTACCCGCTATTGCAAATCGCAGGAAAGTCTGAAGCATATTCCCATTGTCGCGTTAACCTCACATCGAAAAGAGCAGATATTGCAACAGCATGAGGATCCCGGATTCAGCGCCTTTGTCAGCAAATCGGAGCGTGACAGGGTTGCCGATGTCATTCAGCAATGTATATCTGCCGGTAGTTCGCTGGAGGAGGTAAATCATGGCTCGTAGCTCGACGGTTCAGCAGAGTGTATCGATATCTGCGAAAGAAATGGAACAGCTCGTAACGGTTGAAATTGCGGGCCAGCTATTTGGGTTTCCCGTTTTGGATGTTCAGGATATTCTTCGCCAACAATGTATCACAAAAGTGCCGAATGCGGATGAGGTTATCAAAGGATTGATTAATCTGCGCGGGCGTATCGTGACCTGCATCGACATGCGCAAACGGCTCGGTCTGGATCCGATGGGGGCAGATCACGAGCCGATGATGGTCGTTATTGAGAGGCAGAGCGAATTATTCGCGCTGGAAGTTGACACGGTGGGTGACGTGCTGAACCTGCCGATGAAAGATTTTGAGAATAGTCCGCCGAACCTGGACCCGGCGTGGAAGCAAATCGCGTCGGGGGTTTTTAGGCTTGAGAAGCGCCTTCTGGTCGTTGTGAATATTCCGAGCCTGTTAAATATTATCACGGAAGAGAAACCTGCATGAATGTAGCATTGGTTGTTGATGACTCCAAGGTCGTCCGTAGTGTTTCACGTCGTATATTGGAAGCGCTGGAATATGAAGTCATAGAAGCGGAGGATGGTAAAGTCGCGCTCGAGCAGGCAAGGGCACATCCACCTTCGGTGGTGTTTCTTGACTGGAATATGCCGGTTATGGACGGTATGGAATTTCTGAAACAGTTCAGGCAATTAAAAGAGTTCAAAGATACGAAAGTAATATTCTGTACCACCGAAAATGACTTCGCCAAGATTCAGGAAGCGATCATGCATGGTGCCGATGAATATATTATGAAGCCGTATGATGAGCAAATCATCAAAGATAAGCTGATTCAAATCGGGCTGATGGAAGGATAGGGGTGACGGCAAACACACCTGAAAAAGCGGATGCGCCTATTCGCCTGATGATTGTTGATGATTCGTCACCGATTCGGATTATTCTGCGACGGATTTTCGACCGGGCAGAGGGAATTGAAGTCGCCATGGTCGCCAAAAACGGTAAGGAAGCGGTCGAGATGCTGGACCCGTCTCACCCGGATCACAGTCCGGTCGATGTTGTGACGCTGGATGTTGAAATGCCGGAGATGGATGGGCTGACCGCTTTGCCGCTGATGCTCAAAAAGCAGCCGAATCTGGGCGTTATCATGGTATCCACTCTAACGGAAAAAGGCTCGAAAGCGGCATTAAAGGCCATTTCGCTTGGTGCGGCGTCCTGTATTGGTAAACCCAGTAATAACATCGCGGAGATTACCTCGCTTAGTGAATTCGGTGATGAACTCGTACAGAAAGCAAAGCAGGTCTACCGGATGCGTCGCAATACGGGCGCGACGGCCTTTGCCGGCAAGCGGACGGAGCAGGCTGAGCCGATCACCTTGCGGGACAAGCCAGTTCAACCGGTTCGTGCCATTGCCATTGCCTCTTCCACCGGTGGTCCGGAAGCGCTGAATGTATTTTTTACCGCCTTTAAAGGGCTGAAAGCGCAGGTGCCCCTATTTCTTACGCAGCACATGCCTGCAAGCTTTACTCGTATGCTGGCTCTGCAGGTGGCAAGTGCGTCCGGAATGGAGTGCGAGGAAGGGCAGGACGGCGAAGTTGTCAAAGCCGGAAAGATTTACCTTGCGCCGGGGGATTACCATATGCAGGTGAAAAAGCAGGGAGCGGATATCTGTATTGCTACAAATCAGGATCCACCGGAAAATTTTTGCCGTCCGGCAGCTGACCCGATGTTGCGAAGTCTTGCCGAGCTGTATGGCAGCGGCGTGCTTCTCGTGGTGTTAACGGGCATGGGTGCGGACGGTCTAAAAGGCGCATTAGCCGTTACTGAAAAAGGCGGAACGGTGGTTGCGCAGGATAAAGCCACAAGCGTGGTATGGGGTATGCCCGGCGCGGTAGCAAAAGCCGGTCTCTGCAAAGGGGTTTATCCGCTACCCGAGATGGGAGCAAAGGTGAAGGCGTTAATTCCGGGGGTGTTCCGATGAGCGTCGCGCCGCAGGATTTTAGCTATTTTCAGGATTTTTTACAGGCAAAGACGGGGATATATATTTCCGAAGATAAGCTCTATTTGCTTGAATCGCGTTTGCTGCCGCTGGCGCGCAAGCGTAATCTGGATTCGATACAGGCGCTTATCAGGGAAATGCGTGCCGGGGGCGCCATGCAAGCCGCGCTCATAAAGGAAATTACCGAAGCGATGACGACCAATGAAACGATGTTTTTCCGTGATAGCAAGCCGTTTGATTATCTGAAGAACGAGATGATGCCCTATATTAAGAAGCATAACAAATCCGGAAAACTCCGTATCTGGTGCGCTGCCTGCTCAACAGGGCAGGAGCCTTATTCCATTGCTATGACAATAAAGGAAAACCCGGCTCTTTTCGGCAGCTTTAGTACGGTTGAAATTATCGGCACTGACATCGATACGACCGCACTCCATAAAGCGGAGCAGGGGCAATACACCCAATTCGAAGTGCAGCGGGGATTACCGATTCAGCTATTAATGAAATATTTTACGCAGTTGGAGAGCTACGGTGATGTATGGCAGCTGAAGGACGATATCAAAAAGATGGTTGGCTTCAAGCAGCTGAATCTGCTTGAGAGCTATATGTCGCTCGGCAGGTTTGATATCATTTTTTGTCGTAATGTACTGATTTATTTCCGGCAGGAAACCAAGAGTGATGTCCTCAACCGCCTTTCAGGACAACTTCAACCTTATGGTTTCCTAATGCTCGGCTCGTCGGAAAATACCATGGGCCTGACTGACCGTTATGAGAAATTCAATCAGATCAATGGGCTGTTGAATTTAAAAGCGGCTTAAACCAGCTCGCCTTGCAATAAGGTAGCTGTATCATATTTGCCCATCGCATGCTTCATGAAAAATTGCTTAACATCCGGAAGGTTTTCCACAGCACGTAAGCCAAGCCTGCGGGAGAGGGCGAGCGGCATGGCATTATTAGAGAATAAGCGGTTCAGTACATCCGTTACCGCGATCATGCTGTAATTATCACGCTTGCGCTTACGTTCATACGTCTGCAATAGTTGCGCGCTACCGACATCGAGGCCAAGCCGTTTATGCTCGACAACGAGCTCCGTTAACGTCGCAATATCGCGCATACTGAGGTTAAACCCTTGCCCGGCAATCGGGTGGATGCCGTGAGCGGCATCACCAATCAACACCGCTCTTTCCTGATAATAACGTGTGGTGAAACTCAGGGTAAGCGGGTAGCTGAAGCGTTCACCAACGAGGGATAAGCCGCCGAGAAAGTTACCGAAGCGCTCTTCGATTGCCGATATAAACGCCTGATCGTTTGCATCACTATAATGCGCTGCCTCGTCACGTTTTTCCGTCCAGACGAGCGAGGAGTGATGCGGATTCTGCATAGGTAGAATGGCAAATGGGCCGCTCGGCAAAAATCGCTCCACCGCAAGCCCATCATGCGGCTGCTCATGCTCTACGGTACACACAATCGCTGTTTGCTTATAGTCCCAGGTGATCGGTTTGATGCCAAGAATGTCGCGAGTGGCGGAGCGCTTGCCATCGGCGACGATGACTAGCCCGGCTGATAGCTCCCTGCCGGATTCCGTGGAAAGCTGTGCGCGCTCAATATCCAACTCGGTGATCGTTTCAGGGGCCAGCAATACTACCGTCTCGAGCGCCGCTATCCGGTCGAGCAGCGCCCCACGAATATGGCGGTTTTCGAGGATATAACCCATTGCATCGGGCCCGACGTCGCGGTGATCGTAATGCAGCCAGAGCGGGGAGTCCTGATCGACGATGCGAATGTCATTGATCGGCCCGGCCTGCGGTTCCATTTTTTCCCAGACGCCGATCGCGCGTAATAACTGTTTAGATGCATGGGCGATCGCGCTGACCCGGCCATCAAAGGCTTGTTTTCGGTAATGCTCGGGGTTCTGGCGCTCGATAATCGTTGTGGTGATGCCATGCGTACCGAGGGCAACAGCCATCGTCAGCCCAGCCAGCCCGCCACCTATAATCATCACATCAGTTGAAGTTGTGTTATCTTTATTCATCACGTTGCCTTTCTGGGGTCGAGCGCATCGCGTGTCGCTTCCCCTATGAATACCAGTAAGCTGAGTATCACCGCAATGACGATAAAGCCCGTCAGGCCCAACCACGGTGCCTGCAGGTTGGCTTTGCCCTGCGCGAGTAATTCACCGAGCGAGGGGCTGCCGGGGGGCAGGCCGAAGCCGAGGAAATCAATGGAGGTCAGGGTTGTAATCGCGCCGTTGAGAATAAAGGGCATAAAGGTAACGGTGACGACAAGGCTGTTGGGCAGCACATGCCGAAACAGAATAAGTCGCTCACGGACACCAAGCGCACGGGCCGCTTTCACATAATCCATATTACGGGTCTTGAGGCATTCGGCACGCACCCCATCTACTAAAGACATCCACGAGAAGAGAAGCATAATCAATAAGATCCACCAGAAAGTTGGCGTAACGATCGAAGCAAGGATGATGAGCAGGAACAATGTTGGCAGGCTACTCCAGATTTCGATAAAGCGTTGCAGCCCTAAATCGACCCAGCCGCCGAGATAGCCCTGCAAGGCCCCGGCAATCACGCCGATGATGGAGGAAAGAATCGTGAGCGCAAGGCCGAACAGGACGGAAATGCGAAAGCCATAGATCACCCGGGCGAGTACGTCGCGCCCCTGATCGTCCGTTCCAAGCCAGTTTTCCTCATCCGGCGGAGAGGGGGCGGGTGTGGGCAAATCGTAATTTACCGTCTGGTAGGAATAGGGAATCGGCGGCCAGAGCGTCCAGCCATCCTCCTGAATTAACGACTGAATATAGGGGTCGCGGTAATCTGTCTCGGTTTCAAAATCCCCGCCGAAGGTGGTTTCCGGATAGGAAAACAGAACGGGAAAATAAAGCTCATCCTGATAAGAGATGAGCAATGGCTTATCATTTGCGACCAGTTCGGCGAAGAGTGTGAGGACGAAAAGCACCATAAAAATCAGGAAGCTGTAATAGCCGCGTTTATTGGCTTTAAACCGGTTCAAGCGTGCCTGATTAATGTCAGAGAGTTGCATAGACGGGAGTATAGCGCAATTCTGCTTCTTTTCAATTTTTCACGCATAAAAAATACAACCTTAGAAAAGCTATGATAAATCAAGAAGTAACGATTGGTTAACGAAAAGTTAACAAAGGCGTTAAATACGCAGAAAGCCAATGACTTTCGGGTCAAAATTTGGTACAATACATATATTATGGGAAGTTTAGCTATTTCATGGACCACTAACAGCGCCGGGTACAAATGCGACCTACAAGTGCTTTATGCATGGGTAAATAATCCCCAGAAACGCTGGCTAAACGAACAAACCGGTTTTTTTGGTAATGCCGGTAATGAAATTCTTGCAGGCTCAGATGGTATTCAAGTCTCCGATCCAAGCGCTGGAGGCGGCGGAGGCAGTCCTATAGATCATCAATCTGTGAACCAAGCAGCGCGTATCGCTCAGGCAGCGATGCAGCGCTAACGATGCAAGTTACACCTGCGATTGCAGGTAGTTCTGCTCACCCAGATCCCGAATCAGCCCCAATTGCTGTTCCAGCCACAGATAGTGCGACTCCTCTGAAATAAGAATCTGCTGTAGTAAATCTTCCGTCCCCTTATCGTTGACCGTATCGCTATGGGCGAGGGCGGCACGCAAATCTTCAATGGCTCCTTTTTCCATTTCAAAATCAGCCTCTAACATTTCGCGTACTGTTTCACCAATATGTAACTTACCTAAATCCTGAAAATTCGGTAATCCACCTAGAAACAAAATGCGTTGTGCTATTTCATCGGCATGCTTCATCTCATCAATGGATTCTTCATATTCCTTATCACCCAGTGTGTGATATCCCCGATGTTTTAACATTTTTGCATGCAAGAAATATTGGTTAATCGAGGTGAGCTCATTTTTGAGAATGGTATTGAGATGGCTGATCATCTTCTTATCGTTTAACATGCGCTATCCTTTTCTGTAGAACGATGATGTTAGCATCTGCTCCAGAGTCAATCAAGCGAAAAGGGTGAGAATAAGTATTAATTACAATTGTTTATGTGATTGGCTCTTGACGCATTGACGGATAAGACCGGGAGGGCTATGACATAATATATGGCGTTACGACAGGGGAAAGAGCTGGACAGGGTGTTTCACGCGTTGGCGAACAGCGCGCGACGTAAGATTATCGCCCGGCTTTCGGAAGAAAGTGCGACCATTTCCGAACTCGCGGAGCCGTTTGATATGTCGCTAGCTGCAATTTCCAAGAACATCAAAGTGCTGGAAAAGGCCGGTTTTATTATTAAAAAGCGCGAGGGTACGACCTATCGTTGTTATCTGAATTATGCACCGGTTCGCTCTGCTGCCGCACTGATCCAATATCTCGAGCAACGCCAGTTGGAAGAAGAAGAGTTGGTGGTGGCTTAGCAATCCCGGTCATTCTCTTGCCAGAACAGGCGTGCTATTGAAATTCTAAGATTACCGGCTATAGTAGCGCGACAAACTCAACAAAGGAAGCCGCTATGTCCATTATCGCCGATCGCTTATCCCGCATTAAACCCTCTCCAACGATAGCGGTAACTACCAAGGCAAAAGAGCTTAAAGTGGCGGGTAAGGATGTGATCGGTCTTGGCGCCGGTGAGCCGGATTTTGATACGCCGGAATTTGTGAAGGATGCTGCCAAGCAAGCCATGGATGATGGCAAAACAAAATACACCGCCGTAGATGGCACGCCTGAGCTGAAAGCAGCGATTATTGCTAAATTCAAGCGTGATAATAATCTGGAATACGCACCATCTCAAATCACCGTTGGAACTGGTGGTAAGCAGGTGCTGTATAATGCGCTGATGGCGACGGTAAACCCGGGTGATGAGGTGATTATCCCCGCGCCATACTGGGTGAGCTATCCGGATATGGTTCTGCTGGCTGAAGGCGAGCCCGTAATTGTGGAATGCAAAGCAGAGCATAATTTTAAGCTGGAGCCGGAAAACCTCAAAGCGGCGATTACCGATAAAACCAAGTGGATTATATTGAACAGCCCGAGCAACCCGACCGGGGCGGGGTATACCCATGAGGAATTCAAAGCGTTGACCGATGTGCTGGTGGAGTATCCGGATATTTATATCATGAGTGATGATATGTATGAGCATATCGTCTACGATGGCTTCCAGTTTGCAACGCCTGCCAGCGTGGAGCCGAAGCTTTACGATCGCACACTAACGGTCAATGGCGTTTCCAAAGCCTATGCAATGACGGGCTGGCGGATCGGTTATGCCGGTGGGCCGGAGGCAATTATTAAGGCGATGGCAAAAATCCAGTCGCAATCGACTTCGAACCCATCTTCCATTTCGCAGGAAGCCGCCACCGAAGCTTTAAATGGTGACCAAAGCTTTCTGACGGAGCGCAATGATGCGTTCAAGCGCCGACGGGATTTCGTGGTCGAGCGACTAAACGCGTTGGATGGCATCAGCTGTAACATGCCTGAAGGGGCATTTTATGTGTTCCCGGAATGCAAAGGGCTGATTGGCCGGACGACGCCGGAGGGCAAAACGCTTGAAAACGATCAGGATGTCTGCGCCTATTTCCTTGAAGAAGCGCTGGTGGCGGTCGTGCAGGGCAGTGCGTTTGGCGCGGAAGGATTCTTCCGCATTTCCTATGCAACGTCCGATGAGAATTTAGAGAAGGCGCTTGATCGGATTGAAGCAGCGATTGGCAAGTTGCAGGGTAAGGGGCGTCAGGCGGCTTAATAGAGCTCGTCATTGCGAGGAGTGAAACGACGAAGCAATCTGGCGCAACCTCTGACCGCATGAGATTGTTTCGCTGGCGCTCGCAATGACGTCGATTAATTACGCCATCGCCTCAAGCAGCTTTGCCAGCGCGCCGTATTTCTGCTGGCCGGACTTGCGGCCATCATAAATGATGCGGTCCTCATAGCCGGAAATCCACAGTGCTTCGGGGTTGCGCTTGGCGATGATCAAATCACCTTGGCGCGACGTATCTGGCGTGCGGTGCAGCTTCAACACCACGATGCCATCGCCAAGGATGGACTGAAATGCTTGCGCTACCGCATGATCTTCAATCCCAAACGCTGTCGGGTCAAAGCCATCAATCACACTGACCACTTCCATTTTGCCGTCTTCGGTGGACATCGCGTAACGCGATTTTTCTATGCCGGAGAGGCCCTTTTGCGAGTCTTTATGAATTTTCCATGCGGTTTCAACCGGCACGGCGAAGGTTTTGTAGCCTTCAATCTCACGGCACTGGAAATAATAGTGATTATTTACGCCAATGCGCTTCAACTCGACCTGCAGCCTGCGGAGCGCCTCGGCGGAATCGTTTACTGAGTCAATGATAGGCGTTTGGTTTTCAAGCGTGACAAAAGGCCGTGACCGTAAGCCCCGGATAGCTTTTTCGGTTAGCGGCAGTCGTTCAAAATGTCCGGTCTCTTTTGGGATATAGTTGCCGTTCTCATCCAGCTTGAGCAACTCGTCTGCATGGGTAAAATGCGTCATGAAGGCGAGGTTCACTTCCGGGTGAATCTCATGGAACAGGTCAATCATCTCAAGAAAATTCGCATCAAATCGTTCCGGGAAAAAGGCGAGCTCTTTCGTACCGATACGGATCGTGCGCACCCCGGCATCGGCAAGCCCATCGAGGTAGAGGAATAGGTTCGTATTCGAGAGCACCATTGGGTCCCCGCCCGAAAGCAGGGCCTCGCGGATAGGGAACATCTCTTCCCCGTTTTCAAGGTAGGATTTGTCATTGCCGTAATCACCCACTTTGCGGTTATGCTCGCGGATATAGTTGGCGATCTGGCTGATCGAGGCGATGTCTTTTTCCGTTTTGGAGGTCAGGAAGTCCGAGCGGTAGCAATAACGGCACCAGGACGAGCAGACACGCACAACATAAAGCAGCACGAGTTCATATTTATGTAAGAGGCCAGGTACGGGGGAGTATTTCAGCTGGTTGGACGGGTCTTTTTCTCCGGATAAATCGTCCATCTCTTCCGGCCTCGCTTTGATTAGGTTCGCGATGGCCGTACTCTTCATGGCGAGTTCCATATAGTAGCTGGTCGCACGGGGAGGCAAGCGATCCGAAACACCGGCCTGCTTGATTTCCGCAATCTCCTGATCGGAATACAGTTTAGCGCCACCGCGAGCGACATAGCGTTCATAGCCCGCAATGTCATGCGCGATATAGCGGTTAAAGCGGCTTTCTTTAATTCGCTTTGCCGCATTGGATAAGACTTTTTTATCCCGCTTATTGCGGACTTTCGCTTTCACGGGTTGTACCCGGGTTTCGGTGCGTTCAAGCAGTTCTGTCATGCCAGTACCTCACTAAGACTCTCACTCAGTTTTGTGATCAATTCATCCATGTGTTTTTCTTCAATGATAAAGGGCGGAGCAATCAGAATATGCGCGCCATTTTTACCATCGATCGTACCACCCATCGGATAAATCATCAGGCCACGCTCCATCGCTGTCTTTTTTATTTTAGTATGAATGGCCGACTCCTGCGGGAACGGATCTTTCGTTGCACGATCCTGTACCAGCTCTAGCCCAAGAAATAGCCCGCTGCCCCGTATGTCTCCGATATGCGGATGTGCGCCAAAAGCATCCATCAATTTTTGCTTTAGTTTGTTTCCCTGCTCCTGAACGCGCGCGACCAGATTATCTCGCTCAATGATCTGTTGCACTTTCAGCGCGGCGGCGCAGGCCACCGGGTGAGCGAGATAGGTATGGCCGTGCTGGAAAAAGCCGGAGCCGTTATAGATAGCATCAAAGATTTTATCCTGACAGAGTAGCGCGCCAATCGGTTGATAGCCGCCGCCGAGCCCTTTGGCAACGGTGATCATATCCGGTACAATGTCATCCGTTTCACAGGCATAGTAGCTACCGGTGCGTCCCATACCGCACATTACTTCATCCAGAATCAGCAAGACATCATATTGATCGCAAATCTCACGAATGCGCTTCAGATAGCCGTCAACGGCAGGAACGGCACCCATGGTAGCGCCGACCACGGGTTCGCAAATGAAGGCGGCAATGTTGCTGGCTCCTTCATGCAGGATGGTCTCTTCCAGCCGATTCGCTACGCGCTGCCCGTATGCGTATTCCGTTTCATCCTCACGCTTGTCTCTGTACGGGTAGCAAGGCGGGATATGGATCATATCCACCAGCATCGGAGAAAATTGGGCGCGCCTCCAGCGGTTGCCACCGGCGGATAAGGCGCCGATCGTATTACCGTGGTAGCTTTGCCAGCGGGCTATAAATTTACTTTTCTCCGGTTTGCCGATCTCTACAAAATATTGCCGTGCCAGCTTGAGGGCCGATTCGACTGCTTCTGAACCTCCTGAAACAAAATAAACATGATTCAGACCTTCCGGCGCTAGCCGTGTTAAATGATCCGCTAGCTGTTCCGCCGGTTCATTGGTGAAGAAGCCTGTATGAGCAAAGGCGATCGAATCGACCTGCTGGTGAATAGCGTCGCGAACCTCATCATTACTATGTCCGAGACAGGAAACTGCTGCACCGCAACACGCGTCTAAGTAGTATTTGCCATTTTGGTCAATAATGTAGACACCTTCACCCTGAGTTGCAGTAGGGTAGTGGCTGTGTGTATGGCGGTGGAAGACACGAGTATCAGGGCGATTGTTAACGGGAATAGAGGCAGCAACATTTGCCATAATGAAATCCTTAGCAGCAGCGTATTTGCTGCTATCATACAATGTAAAATCGGGAAATCAACTTATGACTGTGCGCTGCAACAAAGAGTGATGAGACAGGGAGCCGGCATCGGCGTGTGTGAGGAGCGGGTTGTGTTGCGATGATAGCCGACCCCCTGATCTCGCATTTGCTTTGCAGCAAACGACCTCACGCATTTGGTGTGTGGTCACTAAACCTCTCTCCCAATTACGTGTTGCATCCGCACGCTAACATAAGCAAAAGTGTAAATCCAGAAAAAACTATATCTTGTGGATAAAATAACTGTGGATAACTAGATGTAGTTACTGATGATAAGACTGGAAGCTGTTTTGACCTGCCAATTATTCGCTATTTTTGATGATGCGTGGCAAGTGCCAGTCTTTCGCGTGGGCGACAAGCCGTAGGGTTAATCCCAATACAAACAAAACAGTAAGTGACGTGTTATTCAGCAAACCTACACTATCAAGCGCGAAAATGATGAGTGCAATGATGATGGCAACGCTACCGTAGAAACCGCTGGAAAGCAATGCCGGCACCTCGTTGAGTAAAATATCGCGGATCATCCCGCCACCGGTAGCGGTGAGGAAGGCAAGCAGAATAACGCCGAATATGTTGAGGTCATATTCCAGCGCGACCAGCGCGCCGGTAAAGCTGAACGCGACCAGGCCAATCGAATCACTCACAACAAAAAACCAGCGACGTTCAATCCGCGTGTAATGATTCAGCTTAAACAGAATGGCCGCGATAAAAGTGCCAAGAACTAGATAGAATGAAAACGGATCCGTGAGTACGCCGGGAATTTTTCCGACGAGCACATCCCGTAACGCGCCTCCACCGTTCGCGGTCAGCATCGCCATGATAAAGAGCCCCATAGCATCCAGCTCTTTACGTACCCCGAGCATGAAACCGGAAAGGGCAAAGGCGATTGAGCCGATAATGGAGGCGATTTCAAACACTAGCGTAAATCACTATCCCCACTCAACAACGGACCCAGCGGCTTGCCTCCCAGAATATGGATGTGGAAGTGCGGCACGGTTTGGTGCGCATGGGAGCCGTGATTCGTAATCAGGCGGAAGCCGTCTTGCTCCAGCCCGAGCGTTTCGACTACTTTATTCACCCGTTCGAAGAAAATACCGACACCTTTAGACCCTGCCGTTTGGGCAAAGTCATGGAAGGAGGTGTATTTTCCTTTCGGGATGACGAGCACATGCGTAGGCGCTGCCGGATGGATATCATTAAAGGCTAAAATAAATTCATCTTCATAGACCGGATCGACCTGAATTTCTCCTGTGAGCATTTGTGCAAAAATATTATCGTCGTTATAGCGCATGACGCCCCCTTGCTTTTTTTGATGGTCCCCACTAAAAGGTCACCATAATTTGCGTTACTAATCAGCTTCGTGCAAGGTTTAATCCAATCATATCGCCTAATTTGTTAACGGACGAAATATAATGAAAAAGGAATTTGCAGCATAATATGACGATAAAACGCGCGTTACTCTCCGTTTCCGACAAAACGGGTATTGTAGAATTTGCAAAGTTTTTAGCCGCGCAAGGGGTTACCCTGCTATCTACCGGTGGTACGGCTAAGGCTCTCCGGGATGCCGGGCTGGACGTTACCGATGTTTCTGATGTAACCGGTTTTCCGGAAATCATGGAGGGCCGTGTAAAGACGCTGCATCCGAAAATACATGGTGGCTTGCTCGCCAAACGGGACAAGCCTGATCACGTAGAGGCGATGGAAACGCATGACATTGAAGGGATTGATCTGGTCGCGATTAATCTCTATCCGTTTGAGGAAACGGTTGCGAGTGGTGCAGACTGGCAGAGTTGTATCGAGCATATCGATATAGGTGGTCCGGCCATGATTCGTGCTTCGGCAAAAAACCATCAGCATGTAGTCGTAGTCACCAACCCGGTGCGCTATTCTTCCATTCAGCAGGAGATTATCGAAAGCGGGAATGTATCTGAAGCAACGCGGGCGCAACTGGCGTTAGAGGCATTCAGCAAAACGGCTTCTTATGATGCGGCGATTAGTGCATGGATGGGGGGCAGCCAGCAAGGCGATGATAAGACTCAGGAACATTTGCATATAGATGCCACCCTTAAGCAAACACTGCGCTACGGAGAAAATCCGCACCAATCAGCGCAGCTATATGTAGAAGATAGTCCGCCTGCCGGCGTAGCTTCAGCGCGGCAATTACAGGGGAAAGAGCTTAGCTATAATAACATTGCGGATACGGATGCGGCGTTTGATCTGGTGAGTGAATTTACCGATCCGGCCTGCGCGATTATCAAACATGCAAATCCGTGCGGTGTTGCGGTTGGCTCCGATCAGGTCGATGCGTATGAGCGCGCCTTTGCCTGTGATCCGGTGAGTGCGTATGGCGGTATTCTGGCCTATAATCAGGTTTTTTCCAGGGCCATGGCAGAGCGGCTAGGTAAGCATTTTGTTGAGGTCATCATTGCACCTTCGTTCGATGAGGAGGCGCTTGCCATCCTATCGGCGAAAAAGAATTTGCGTCTGCTGGAAACAGGCACCATGCCGGATGCTGCGGCCAAACGGCAAACGGTCAAATCCATCAGCGGCGGCTATCTGGTGCAGGAGCGTGATCATATGGTGCTGCATGAGGCAGATTTGAAGGTGGTGACAGAGCGTGCGCCTACCGAGGAAGAAATGGCGGATCTGAAATTTGCTTTTACCGTGTGTAAGCATGTGAAGTCGAATGCGATTGTCTACGCGAAAGACCGTGCAAGTGTCGGCATTGGTGCCGGGCAGATGAGCCGCGTCGATTCTGCGCGGATAGGTGCGTGGAAAGCGAAAGAAACTGCTACCTCTGTTGAAAGTGCGAAGGGGGCGGTGCTTGCGTCCGATGCGTTCTTTCCGTTTGCCGATGGGCTTGAGAGCGCTGCCGAGCATGGGGTCACGGCTGTCATTCAGCCGGGCGGCTCGATTCGGGATGATGAGGTAATTGAAGCGGCCAATAAGCACTATATCGCGATGGTGATGACCGGTATCCGCCATTTCCGGCATTGATTTCTTGTTATCTTCGAAACTGATCCGAGGGTCTTCTTGAGGAGCAAAGTGAGTGAAGCTCCACGGGTCAAGCCCGGGGAAAACAGTGTTATATAGTTCTTACCCATTGACTCGCTCATCCTACCTTTCTAGATTGCAGCCTTACGCCATGGGGAGTGATGGATGGTTGACGAGCGTGTGCTTTCCAGCACCAAAATTATAAATCAGCCGGGTAACCGCGAAGCCCTTCAGCTATGGTACAAAGCGAATTTATCTACCGTACGTGATGATTACCCGGATCTGTCGGCGCGTCAACTGGTCATTCTGCTTGCAATTGCAACGGATAAAGGCCCGCATACGGTACGGGGGCTGGCTGCGCTTCTCGGTATTACGAAGCCCGCGATCTGCCGGGCGCTGGATTCGCTCTCGCGCTACAAAATGGCGCAGCGTGTGGTCGATCAGAAGGATCGGCGGAACGTATTTATCATGCCGACGGAAAAGGGAATTAATTATCTCGCCGAGCTTTCGGAAAAGATCATGCAGCAATTAATGGAGATTTCATAAGTGGGACCGGTTATCGGCATCACACTGGACGGTGAAGAGCAAGGAGAATATTCCGATTTTCCGTATTATGCGCTTCGGCAGAATTACTTCGAAGCGGTGGCGTCCTTCGGAGGTGTACCGCTTGCCTTGCCGCAACACCCCGAGCTCGCCGAGAGCTATCTGCAAATGATCGATGGGTTGATTATTACCGGTGGTCAATTCGATATTGATCCACGTTATTATGGAGAGGCGACACTGCACGAAACGGTGACGACAAAAGATCGGCGCACTGCTTTTGAGTTTGCTATTACCAAGGCCGCGCTGAAACGTTCCAAGCCGCTCCTCGGTATTTGTGGCGGAGAGCAGCTGATCAATGTTGTGCTGGGCGGTTCGCTCGTGCAGGATATCGCCGCCGACATTGAGGGTGCGCTGGAACATGAAGTGAAGGACCGGTTAAAACCGGCGCATGATATTACGATCACATCAGGGAGTTTGTTGCATCGCATCATAAATCAGGAAATAGTAGGCGTGAACACGTCGCATCACCAGTCGGTTAAAGCGCCGGGAGAGGGTGTCGCAATCACGGCAACGACCTCGGACGGTGTCGTCGAAGCGATTGAATATGATGCGCACCCGTTCTGCTTAGGTGTGCAGTGGCATCCTGAATATCAGGCGAACCCGCATGATAAAGCCATTATGAAAGCGTTTGTAGAAGCGTGCCGGACCGCATAGCTAAGGTGATCGCCCGCAGTGGCTTGTGTTCCCGCCGTGAGGCCGAGCAGTGGATTCGGGACGGGCGCGTGGAGGTTGACGGCAAGCGAATTGATTCTCCGGCGCTGAATGTTGACTCAGAACAGAACGTGCGCGTCGATGGCAAGGCTATTCCGTCAATCGATGCCGTGCGGTTATGGCTGTATCACAAGCCGCAAGGGTTGATTACCACCCATAGCGATCCGCGCGGAAGACCGACGATTTTCAAGCATTTGCCGAACGATATGCCGCGGGTGGTCTCCGTTGGGCGGCTGGATGTAAATACGGAAGGGCTGCTGCTGCTTACGAATGACGGCGCGTTTGCCGGGAAGCTCGCGCATCCGTCGATGGGCTGGGCGCGGACCTACCGGGTGCGGGTCAAAGGTGAGGTTACGCAAGACGCGCTCGATGCGCTTAAAGACGGGGTGGAAGTCAGCAATAAAAATGGAACCGTGACACGCTTCGGACGGATTGAGGCTACGATTGAGAATCGGGGTGAAGGTACAAATCAGTGGCTCCGCATGACGATTTATGAAGGGAAATACCGTGAAATCCGGCGTATCTGCCAGCATTTAGGGTTGCAGGTCAGTCGGTTAATCCGCACGCATTACGGTCCATTTACGCTGGAAAAAATACCGCGCGGTAAAGTGATTGAACTTGCGGAAGCGGAGTTTGCGCGTTACGTTGAGGTATGAAAATTCTTGGGGGTGCATTAAAGGGCAAGAATATCGAGGCGGTTCGCGATCGTAATATTCGTCCTACCAAATCCATGGTGCGGGAGACGATTTTTAACATTCTGAAGCATGGAAAATTCCTCTTTGATGATGCGTTTATTGAAGACGATAATCCGAGTACGGTGGAAGACCGGCATGTAATCGATATTTTCTGCGGAACCGGTGCGCTCGGCTTTGAAGCGCTCTCGCGCGGTGCCAAGCATGTGACCTTTGTTGATCAGAACAGCGCGACGATTGCGCAGGCCAAAGAAAATGCCAATCACCTTGGTGTACGACCCGAAACGCGCTTTATCAAAAGCGATTCAACGCAATTACCACCCGCGTCGCACGCCTGTCAGCTGGCTTTTGTCGATCCGCCGTATGAAAAATTGCTGGGTAAAAAGGCGATCAAGTCATTGCGGGATCAGGGGTGGCTTTCGCGTGGTGCCGTGGTCTTGCTTGAGTCGAGCAAGCAATATGACGCGCCGGAGATTGAAGGCTTCCGCCTGATGGACGACCGGATACATGATAAAACCCGCATCAGCTTTTATCAGTATGAGGGTGAGTAAAAAAATGCTGCGCTAAGGTTGCTATAGGTTGTAAACTCGCCGGCGCCTTGCACGTCTGGAAACCATGATCGGAATTTGCGCTACGCAGCTTTAAGTGATAAATCGGTGCAGTATATACAATTACATTTGCAGGCTGGAGAAAATTATGACCACACTACTTTTTCTTTCGGGTAGTATTCGTACCGGATCCTTAAACGAAAAGCTGGCGAAACTCGCTTGTTAGCTGGCTAAAGGGCAGGGGGCGGATGCCGAATATGTCGATCTACGGAACTACGATATGCCTGTCTATAATGGCGATTGGGAAGAACAAAACGGGCTGCCAGAAGCTGCAAAGAAGTTGAAACAGACATTCATAGACGCCGACGGCTTTTTTATCGCCAGCCCGGAATATAACAGCTCCTTTACACCGCTTCTGAAGAACACGCTCGACTGGATTTCACGTCCCGATGGTCCGAATGATAAGCAGATGTTGCAAGCGTATAAAGGTAAAGTTGCGGCGATCAGCGGTGCCTCCCTCGGCGCCTTTGGCGCGATGCGAGCGCTCGTTCCGCTGCGGATGATGCTCGGGAATATTCAGGTGCATGTCGTACCGAATCAGGTGGCGATTTCACAGGCGCATCAGAAATTTGATGAATCCGGTAAGTTGACGGATGAGCGGGATCGGTCAATGCTTGAAGGCGTCGTGACGCAGCTGGTCGAAGTTGCAGGAAAATTCAGCGGATAAAACAGGTGGTAATAGTTTGGTTGCCATTTCGTGGGTGCAAGCTGTAATACAATAGTCACCCCGCTATTTATGGTTAGACACTGTTAGCTAATTCTGAAGTATTTTGCCATGAGACTGATGTTGTTAAAGAACAAGGAAAATATCGCCGGGAATAGTGGGCTTATTTCCAAGAGATTTTTCGCCGTTATTTGGCAACATCAGCCATGGTTCTGCTAATTGCAGCCTAAATCGCTGCTCGCAGCGTTAAAGCGCTTGCCAATAGAACCACTATTAACTGCACGCTTTGTCTTGCGAATCAACGATTTAGGCCAGCAACAAAATATTTCAGAATTAGCTAACAGTGTCTAATGACTGTAGTATGTTTAAGTTTTAATGGGTTAATGCATATATGCTGGGGGTTCAGCATTAAGAATTACGGTAGCCCACTTCATTCCAAACAGCCAATAACCCCAATATAATAAGAGCTAAACCCGCTTAGCCAGCCAGATAGCTACTTTGCTGGCACCTTTAACTACGGTAGAGAGAGCGGCATAGCCGGGCGCTTCCAGTCCTTGATGCTCGATGCCAATATCGCGATGTTCCAACTCTTCCTCGCGGAAGCGGGTAATCGACTTTTTCATCTCTTCATCTTCTTCCTGTAATGTGTCCAGCTGCTCCGCATAATGCTCGTCGATTACTTCTTCCACGGCAATCGTGCAAGCCATCGCCGCTTTTTCTCCTAGTAATGCGGTGCCGGCGCCAAGGGCAAAACCAGCCGCATGCCAGAGCGGATGCAGTGCCGTCGGGCGAACCTGCCGTTCCGCAATTTTATGTTCGAAATATTCCAGATGCTCCAGCTCCTGCTCTTTCATATGCTCAATGGTTTTAGCGCAGGGCTTGCCTTTGAGCACAGCGAGCTGGCCTTCATAAATGCGCTTTGCACCATACTCACCGGCATGATTGACACGGATCATCTGTTCCACCTGCTCTTTATAAGACGGATCGCCGGGTTTAATCTGAGGCATTGTTCACTCCTTTTAGTTTATATTGCGGTAGGCCGAAGCGCATCTGCACGGTCAGCCAGCCAAGTACGATAGCGGCAAAAAACGACCAGACCATGTTCCAGCCCGCCATCGATAAGCCGAGAAAGACAAAGGCCGGGTCAGTACATTTCACTACCGGCGTATTCATAATGAGGGATTTCAGCTGCTCTACACTTTCGGCAACCATCCCTTGTGCGCCACAGGCTTCGGTACCTTCCCACCAGCCATATTCCACGCCCATATGGAAAAAGGCCAGCCCGGTGACGGCAAGCAAGGCAATCACGCCGAAGGCGCCAAGGCGCATCACGTCACCGATATTCGATTGCATGAAAAAGACTAAGATACCGATAATCAGCAGCGCGTAGTAGGGGATGCGTTGATACAAGCAGAGCTGGCATGGATAAAGCCCAAAGCCATATTGCGAGATATAGGCAAAGCCAAGGGAAAATAGGGCGATGCCAATCATCACCACGCCCAGCAGGCATGGCGTACGAATCAACCGTTCTGAAATCGCTTGACGCATAAATCTACTATATGTCAGTTAGCGTCATTCTTCCAGCGGTTTTGGCCAGAAGGTCTCCTCCTTGCCAATAGTGCTATTTTCTGCTAATTTCTGCCGCTATGTCAAACGAGACCTACCATATTGCGGCGTTTTACCGCTTTGTTGAACTAGCGGATTTTGAAGCGATAAAAGAGCCGCTGCTCGCTTTTTGCAAGGCGCACGACATGAAAGGTACGATCCTGCTCGCTTCAGAAGGTATTAACTCGACCATCTCAGCAACCGAAGCGAATATGAAGGCGTTTTTTGCTTATCTCGATCAGGACGAGCGTTTGGCGAACATGCCGCATAAATTGCATACGGCAGCGTTTCAGCCCTTTGAGAAAATGAAAGTACGGCTCAAAAAAGAGATTGTCCGGCTGGCCTATGATAAATTGGATATGGCGCAGATCGGGGACTATGTGAAGCCGGAAAAGTGGGATGACTTGATTAGCGACCCGGACGTGATTGTAATTGATACACGCAATGAATATGAGGTAGGGCTTGGCACATTTGAAGGAGCCGTCAACCCGCACACGCAGGAATTCCGTGCACTGCCCGAATGGGTGGATCAGCATCTGGATCCGCAAAAACATAAAAAAGTCGCGATGTTCTGCACCGGCGGCATACGCTGCGAAAAATCCACCGCGCTGTTGAAGCAGAAAGGATTTGAGGAAGTCTATCATCTGGAAGGCGGTATTTTGCAATATTTAAAAGATACGGGAAATAAATCGGGTAAGTGGCAAGGCGACTGCTTCGTGTTCGACGATCGCATTGCCGTGAATGATCAACTCGAGCCCTCCTCAGATTATGCCTGCAGCGTGTGCGGAAGCCATGTGCTGATGGATGAAATTCGCTGGCTTTCGAAGGGCGATAGAATTATTTGCCGTCGTTGTTCCAACGACGAAGCGGCTAAAGCGAAGCTGCAAAATCTTGCGTAAAAAGAACCACTAATTAAATTTACCACGCCTGCCTGTTTTTTCTGCTTTGAGCAGCCAACGCGATGCGCTATGCTTTTAGTAGTTGGGTAGAGTTTGTTAAACTAACGTGCATGGATATCGCTACGACAATCGCATCGTACCAGTATGGCGCTAATGCGCGCGGGCTGAATACGCCGCCGCAAAATCTGCAGCGGACAAACGCGCAGGAGCAAGCGCAGCAACAGCCGCTACAGTCCAATGCGGTGCCGCGCAATAGCGCGCTCAATGCACCACAGAGCCTGCAGGCGATTTCCCCGGTCGCAATAGCAAATTTAAGTATTTTGAATGAATCCGGTGATACGACCCAGCGCCCTGCACAGCCGCAATTTTTCCGGAATATCGGTGTGTCCGCTGAAGAAGCGTTTGAGCCGACAACGTCTGCGCGAGACATCCCTACCGATAATGGCCTCGATATCCGCGCTTAGCATGTAGCTGTAACGGTTGTGAGGGGTTGGATGCCCGTATAATTGCTGCGCCATTCGGGGTATGACGAGTCGCTATAATGGGTAACTATAACCACTAAACACTAACCATCTTACACCCCCACCACTACGGCTAATATCCTTACGGATATAAGCCTCGTTGCCTCCCCCGCAGGCAGGGGAGGATGCGCTATAATCCCCTCTCCCTATGGGAGAGGGCTAGGGTGAGGGTGACCCGTCATCCTGAACGTGATTCAGGATCTCATGAGGCGTTCTATATCCTGAGATTCCAGCGTTCGCTGGAATGACGCTGTCTTGTCCGGGCTTGCTCCTTTTATCCAGCTACCAAAGATCCTTCGGCTACGCTCGCGCTACGCTCAGGATGACGGGGGCTGTTTTTACTCGTCATTGCGAGGAGTGAAACGACGAAGCAATCTCGTGCGGCTGGGTATATGAGCCCAAGATCGCTTCACTGCGTTCGCGATGACGGGTCAAGAGATCCTTCGGCTACGCTCGCGCTCCGCTCAGGATGACGCGGGTAGGCGGGGGAGTATGCGCTTTTTATCCCCTCTCCCTAACCCCGCCCGCGGTAGGGTGGGACGCCCTGCGGTTCGATCCAGACAGCGTCCGGTTTTTCGCCATGCTGGAAAAAGACATCAATCGGGATCCCGCCACGCGGGTACCAATAGCCGCCAATGCGTAAATAAGCAGGGTCGAGCAAACTGGCGAGCTTTTTGCCAATATCAACCGTACAGGCCTCATGAAACCCGGCATGATTGCGGAACGCACCGAGATAGAGCTTCAGCGACTTACTTTCCACGAGTAGCTTACCCGGCACATAGTCGATCACCAGATGGGCGAAATCCGGCTGGCCGGTAACAGGGCAGAGCGAGGTAAATTCCGGACAAACAAAGCGCACTGCGTAGGCCACATCCGGGTGCGGATTCGGTACGGCCTCCAAAATAGCTTCTTCCGGAGAAGCGGGTAGCTTTGCGCTGGCTCCAAGCTGCTCAAGCCCGCCATAGATTTTTTCGTCACTCATGCTGAAATTCCTCTCATTCTATGCTATACTTCATATAGAAACCGGCTGAATAAGCCAAGGACAAGAAGGAGCGGATATGAAGAAATGGGTGATGGTAGGGGCATTGCTCTGCTTGCCGGCAACGCAGGTGCAGGCGCAGCAATTTACACCACAGGAAGTGGAGGAATATTCCCGCGTGGCTAACGAGTTGATGCAAAGCATGCCACCGGAAACGCGCAATATGGTCATGCAGCAGGTCATGCAGATGGTGAGTCAGGTGAATAATCTGTCGCCAGAAGAGAAAAAACGCGTCACCCGTCAGATGGAGCAGATGGGACGGCGGCTTTACGGGCAAATCAAGCAGGTGGATCCCTCTCAGATGGGCTCGGTAGGTGTTGATCAAGCGCAGCGGGCACTGGATGAGGCGCAACGGGCGATTAACAGGCGATAAACCCATAGCCTAAGGCGCGAAAATTCGCTAAACCCTCTTCTATGGGGTCGAAGCAGTCATCATCGATATTATTGGTTACACCGGATTTTGCCGGGCCAACGCGCGGCGGCGGGATCGGCACGGCGTTTTATTACCTTGCCTGTTTTCTACGGGATGAAGGTTATGATGTGCATGTGCTCTACTGCCTGCCCGACTGGACGGATGACGGTTCGTCACTCGATGAGTGGAAAGAAACACTGAAAAAACAGAATATAACACTACATTCCTTGCCTGAGCGAACACGGGACATAGCGCAACTGTCGACCTGTTGGCACGCGAAAACCGCGATGGAGGTGGCAGAGCTCGCCTACAGGCTGCATCAGAAATATGGTTTTACTGCAATTCATATGCCGGAATGGGGTGGCTTCGGTTATTTTATAATCAAAGGCAAACGCGAGCAGAAAGCGTTTGCGGGGGCGGAGCTGATCGTCCAGACCCATAGCCCGACGAGTTGGCATCGGCGGTACAATCACGAGGCGATGGATAGTCTCGCCCTCGTCCAGATTGATGCGATGGAGCGCTACTCGGTTGCGCAGGCGGATCAGCTTATCAGCCCAAGCCGCTATATGCTGGACTGGTTGCAGCAGGAGGGCTGGAAGCTTGCGGAAACCAGACAGGTGATCCCTAATCTCTATAAGCCGGAACAACAGGCCGGAGCGCTTACCGGACAGGAGATAAACGAGATTGTTTTGTTCGGGCGGCTTGAAATACGTAAAGGCGTTGATCTTTTTTTAGATTCAGTGGCTAATATAAATCATAATAAGTATAAAATTACATTACTTGGAAAGGATGCTGAAATAAAAGGTGAATTATCATCTGATCATATTAAGCAACGTGCTGAAGATATGGGGCTGAAGGTCACTATAGTGACAGGCCATAACCAGCAACAGGCGCTGGATTATGTCAAACAGCCCGGCCGCCTAACGGTCATCGCTTCACTGCAGGAAAACCTCCCCTATGTTGCGTATGAGTGTTTAGCGGAGGGGGTGCCGTGCCTGCTGTCGGATGCGGGAGGAACGGCTGAGCTGGTGGCAGAGGAAAGCCGGGATATTCTCTTTACGCCGGAGGTGGAGGTGCTCGCGCAAAAAATCAACCAAACGGTTAAGCAGATGACACAGACTGGTCAATTGGCGTTTTCTCAGGATGATGTGCAGGCCAGTTGGAGGGCGTTGCATGACGCTTCACCCACATTGAAAAAGCAAGCATCACCTGCTGCGATTGACCTAAAAGCGCTGTATGAGGGCTCGCCACTATCCTGGAAAAACAGAGCGGAGCTATTACAGCAAACCTCTTTTGCGGAGGAATTGCTGGCAGGCTTGCTGGAAGAGCGGCATTATATGATCGATGCGATGCATGCTGTGCCGTGGTTTACGCAACATGACCGGCAGGATGATGTGCGTGTTTACGGAGAGTGGCTGAAAGATGCGGTTGAAGAAAATAATAAAAAAATCATAATATTAGAGAAAAAAAATGAAACTCTGAGAGAGGAACAATTATCAACCAGTGAATATATCGATGCTTTAACGCATTCCACCAGCTGGCGTATTACTGCGCCGCTTAGAGCAGCTATACATTGGTTACGCCGAATCTTTTCGGCGGGTTAAGGTGTGTTTTACCCGCTTGGCGCTGAGCGCAGTATTAGCAAGTAGCTTGAAATAGCGTCGTGACAGACCGTCCATCCGCGCTTCAAACCCCTTCCGCCAATAGCTGGATTTATATTGCTGCGCGAACTGATTGGGCTTGAAATAGAGCCATTTCAGGTTTGGCTTTGGCGCAATCGCACGGGTTAGATCCTGCTTGCCGATATTCTGAATATGCACAATATCATCAAACATCGCAGCCTCTTCGGGGAGCGGATTTTCCAGCAGGATTTTCAGCGGTAGAATCATTTCCTCCTTACGGAAGGCGTGTAGCGGTCTCGTTTCCAGCATGGGTTTGACATCATTGATAAATTGCAACGCACCTTCTTGCAGTTCACGTACCGCCTGCAAGCGTCGTGGATGGTTTTCGGTTTTGTCTAAGACCGGCTCGACGCCGTTTTCCGTTTTTTCCAGATGGATCACGCTGCCGCACGGCGCGGTAAATAACAGCTCGACAATCTCGATGCAGGTGGTGAGTGTTTCGGCAAAATAATAGGGGTGGTGGCCATCCACCATATAGGAGTAAACCGGAAACCCCGCCCGGCGTACATCGTTGATACGCTGCATGGTGCCAAAGAAAAAGGCTGAGAGCGGCTGCTCTTCCGTGGGGAGCATATCACGCAGCGCATACAGCATGGAGCCATGCCAGCCCACATCGACAATGGCTTTTTTCGTTCCATCCGCGGTTACGCCTTCTTCCTTCAGATGCGCCTGAAATGCGTCATATTCTTCCTGCGCTTTCTTCATGATCGGTTCTTTCAAGGCGATGAAGCAGGCGCGGAGCCGTTTTACATCCTGCTTGGTGCGAACCATATCTTCAGGGCTCTTAAATCCATGTTCCTGAATCACGGGCAGATAGTCCGCTTCAGTAAGGCCAAGCTGATTCCGTTCCATATAATTCCCGACCGTTTGCGGATGGCTCGGATCGGTGATGGTGAGATAATCCAGCCCGGTATTATCCAGCCCGTCTTTCAGGCGGGGGATTTGCAACGCCCGGCGGGAAACCAGTAAATACTTGCATTCGCAGTGGTTATTGTAAATAGGCTGTAGGAATTCAAACAGCTGCTTCATGATTTTTCCATCCCGTGCGAGGAAAAGTAACTGCTTAATGCCGGCAGCTTTGGTGGTTTCCAGCAGCCAGGTGATGAATCCCAGATAGATCGGGCCAACGATATAATATCCAAAATGCTCCCAGTCGGTCGTAGGCGGATTAAAGCTCTCATCCTCTGCGCGTTTGAGCGCGCTTTTGGCGGCCATGGCCCCTAAAATAATCGACAGCTCCGGAGAATCGACCTTACGCTTTTTATCCCAGACCGTATCGGCATAATCATGATCAAAGAAATTATCGATAGGCTTGGCCACATGATAGACGGAAAGCCCGGCGCGCTTCGCCTGACGAATATCCGCATGGAGATTATCTCCTATGTGAAGTATTTTATTAGGTTTAACGCCTAAATAACTGATTATCTCCTGATAAAGCGACCCCTTGTGTTTGGTTTTAACTACTGAAGACGATAGAAATAATTTATCGTAGCCCGTCAGTTCGTGCTTTGCTAACAGCTGTTTAATAAATTGCTCCGGCAGGTACATATCCGAAGCAATGACCACCGGCTTATCCTGCTTAACGGCATATTCAAACAACGGATGGATGGCCTGATGCGGCACGCAGTGCGCCTCCTCCACTTCCAGCTCTTTATGCTTCACCCGTTCAATCGCTTTAGCATCCGCGTAGTGTAGCTCCTGCTGAATGAAGCGGTAGATTTCATCAAGCGTGACTTCCTCACGACCTTGACGATAGGCTTCATCGCGTGCGTCACGTTCGGCCTGCATGCGCAGCGTGTAAAAATCCAGCATGGTATCGTTGAAGGCTTCGCGGGCCGTTGGCTCAATAAACCAGAATAGGTCGTGCGGGTTCGCCACTCGGCGTATCAGGAGCGTATCGAAGATATCAAACGATATCGCCTCGGCTTTATCCATTTTCTTTAGGCAATCGGTCAGCAGGATGACCTGATCATGCGGGTGGTTCATGGTTTGCCTGCCAGCCAGTTTTTCAAGCGTATCAGTGGCTTAAAGGGGCTTCGTGCTTTCTTGAGGAAGTTAGCCGCCTGTTCAGCGCGCCAGTGTATGGTTTCCATGGAAGGCGCCATATTGATTAAAAAGCCGATGCCCGTGGTGCCGCGTGCGATATCCTTGCGCAGTAATTCGTTTTTTATCATCGCATTATAAAAACGATGCTGATGCCATTTACAATTGATCGTATTGGCATATACATCATTCCCGGTTTTGTCATGGATGCGATGATGGTAGTAGGCGAGTAGTTTGGGAATCACCGCGATATCATAGCTTTCCAGTAGGCGTAGGTTAAACTCCCAATCGCCCTGCACAGGCAGGTCTTCACGGAAGGACCCGCCGACCTCATCAAACGCTTTGCGGTGAATCAGTAGCGAAATGGGGGGGAAAAAATTCCCCGCCGCCATGCGCCATAGCGTCACATGCTCCACCCAGTCGTTAAAGGGTTCACGCGAATGTTCGGTAATGCTATCACCCTCGATGGTTTCATTGACTGAAAGAGAATGCGTCACCACAGCGCCGACATTGGGCAGGTTGAGTTCTTCAAACGCGGTGACGGTTTCTTTCAAAAACTCCTCATGCCACGCATCATCATCGTCGTGGATGACGATAAATTCCGATGTGCAGGCTTTCACGCCGACATTGCTGGCCGCTTCCATCCCTTTCGATGTTTTATTGTGTATGACCAGTACGCGGTCGCCATAGCGCTTTTGATATTTCGCTACCAGCTCATCAACCGGCCGGGCATCGCCGCCATCATTGACGATCACGTGCAGCCAATCGTCAAAATGCTGGTTGAGAACGCTTTCTATCGCACGCTTGAGAAGGATAAGACGCTCCTTGGTGCGGGTAATCACGGCGACTTTGGCCGATGGTTTGCTGCTCCGTTTTTTGGCGGGCGCTTTAGTCGTTGGTTTTTTAGCTTTACTCTGCGCAGTTTTGGCGGGTTTTTTTGTGCTCGCTTTGGCAGGTGTTTTTTTGGTTGTCGGCATGTATCCCCCTTATGGTCAGCACGATAATCTGCTTCATCTATCGCTAAATAAAGCCGGTAATGGCGCCAAGCAGCCTTCTTTTACTCACAAACGGCATCAATCGCAAGCCTCTCGTTCCTGCTTTATCTGTTCAAGCGCAAAGGCTTCTTCCAGCCAGTTGCGGCAATTACTGCCCGGCAGGATTTCATGTGCCGCAAGCAGGTCCAGCAAATCCTCCTTATCCCAGTCATCGTTAACTGCGATTGCAATCATTTCCTTCAGGCAGCGCTCAATAACGTCCTGATCGCCGGTTTCAATGGCTTCAAACAGGGTGGGTTTGTAGGGTGTTAAGGTCATCTTTGTAATATAGCGCTAAATACACCTATTGTCATCCCGGCCCTGTGCCTGGATCTTCAGCCAGACGATAGGTTGTTGCGATTACGCTCTGGATCCCGGAATAAATCCGGGATGACAACTTTTATAAAATACGCTAAACGATAAGTGTTTAACTACAAAGGATAAATCTATGGGACGCGTATTTTCCGGCGTGCAGCCAACGGGCAATTTACATCTCGGCAATTACCTCGGCGCCATCCGGCAATGGGTGAAGTTGCAGGAACGTTATGAGTGCCTGTTCTGCATTGTGGATTATCACGCGATTACCGTACCGCAAGATCCTACCAGCCTTCGGGAGCATACGATTCAAACCGCTGCGGCCTATATGGCGGCCGGGATCGACCCGGAAAAGCACCTGATTTTTCATCAATCGGGCGTACCGGAACATACCGAGCTTGCATGGATCCTTTCCTGTTACACGCGGATGGGGCAGCTTAACCGCATGACACAGTTTAAGGAGAAGGCGGGCAAGCAAAAAGACAGGGCGTTTCTCGGCCTGTTTTCGTATCCGGTACTGATGGCAGCGGATATTTTGCTTTATAAGGCGACCCACGTGCCGGTGGGGGAAGACCAGAAGCAGCATCTTGAACTTACCCGCGAAATTGCAGCGAGCTTCAATGATCGCCATTTTGATAATAATATCGACAAGGAGGCGTTTTTTCCTCTGCCCGAACCGATTATTATGGACGATACGGCGCGCATAATGAGTTTGCGGGATGGCACGAAAAAGATGAGCAAATCCGACCCATCCGATATGTCGCGCATCAACCTCACCGATGATGCGGATACGATTGCTAAGAAAATCCGTAAAGCCAAGTCCGACCCCATCGAAGGAATGACGTTTGATCGGGAGGCGAGACCGGAAGCAAGCAACCTGCTTGCTATCTATGCGGCACTCACCGATCAGAACGTGGAACAGGTGACGGATCACTACGCAACTGCAAGTTTTAGTGAATTCAAGCAGGCGCTAACGGAAGTCTGTGTAGAGAGTCTGACGCCGGTAACACAATCTATGCGGGAGTATCTTGAGGATAAAGGGCAGATTGAGGTATTATTACGTAAGCACGCTGATAAAGCCCGTGAACTAGCTAGATTGCAGATAGATACTGTGAAGGATCTGGTTGGGTTTTTTAAGTAACACACAACCATTAAGTGCATATAGGTTCTTCCTGTTCGTTTAATTCACCTTGAGATCAACCAAAAAATAGTCCATGACGAACGATAATTTAGTTTACATTTTTGGGGGTTATGGCCATGAAGACAAGCGCAGTGAATTCACAGCAACTACTGCAAGTAATGCCTGTTAATGTTATCACCTGTGATAAAAATACGCATGTTATTACGTTTGCGAACAGTCAGTCCAAAAAAACATTAAATCACCTTCAGAAGCTCCTCCCAAGGAACGTTACCGGAGATAACATTGTTGGCCAACCTGCAGATATATTGCGCGGCGTGAGTGGCCAGTCAAAAGAATTATTGAGTAATCTGCCTTCGCTCCCTCATGAAAAAATTGTAGCGCTGGGGCATGAGTTTCTAAAACTGAGCATTTCTGACATGCCGGGCTCAGGCGGCACACTCATGATCATGTGGGAGGTGGTTACCGAAACGGAGCGCTTAAAGCGGATGGCGGATAAAATGCCGATCAATCTGATGATGTGCGATCCGGTAGATTTTAACATTGTGTATTTGAATGAAACCAGCCTGAAGACACTCCGCGAGATTGAGCATTTATTGCCGATTAAAGCTGATGAGGTGCTTGGTTCCTGCATTGATGTGTTCCATAAAGAGCCTTCCTACCAGCGCGAAATCCTCAAAGATCCGAGTAATTTGCCGCATCGGGGGCGGATTCAACTCGGAGATCAGCAATTGGAGCTAAACGTGTCAGCCATTGTGGATGATGATGGTAGCTATCTGGGGCCGATGGTCTCCTGGAGGGTAATGACGGATGAGTCTAGATTGACTGAAAAAGTCACCTCTATATCTGGGACAGTTGCTGCTGCGGCCACCGAGCTGTTGCAAACGGCGGATAATCTGGGTCAAATGACAAAGAATGCGAGCGAGCGCACGGAAGTAGTGTCCGAAGCGTCGACGAAAACCTCAAATAATGTGTCATCCATCGCTTCGGCGATTGAGGAAATGACCTCCTCCATTCAGGAAATTTCCGAGCAGATGGCAAACTCGCGCAATGAAGTGGAAAAGGCCGTTGACCTTACCACCAAGGCGGATAAGGCGTCGGGTACGTTGGCAGAAGCTGCCGGGTCGATTGATAAGGTGGTGCAGTTGATTAAGGACATTTCCTCGCAGATTAACCTGCTCGCGCTCAATGCGACGATTGAGGCGGCGCGCGCCGGTGAGGCGGGTAAAGGCTTTGCTGTAGTCGCTAGCGAGGTGAAGGAGCTCGCCGGGCAGACCAATAAGGCGACGGAGGAAATCAGTGGTAACATCGCGAATATCCAAGGCGTGTCGAAAGAAGTGGTTGAGTCGCTCACCAGCATCCGCGAGGCGGTGGAAACGGTCAATCAATATTCCGCTTCGGTCGCTGCTGCCGTGGAAGAGCAAAGCTCGGCTGCCGAGGAGATTTCCAACAATATGCAGGTGGCTAGTGACGGGGTGAATACGATCAATGAAAATGTGACTAATATCGCTTCAGATGTGCAGCATGCGGATCAATCGGCAAGTGAGTTGAAAGAAGCCGCGCAAAGCCTGTCAGCACAGGCGGAAGGGTTGAATCAGGAAATCGCTGAGTTCCTCGAAGGGACGAGGTAGGCCACGGTGACGAGAAATACTTGTCATTGAAGGAACTGTCTATATCAAACCCGAAACTGATCCATGATGCCAAGGCTAAGGAGATACATTAGCACGATGGTGATAATCAGGGTCACGATTGATGTCAGCAGGATTTTTTTCCTGAGCATCGGGTGTTTAGGTGCTCCGGCATCATGCCCTTCTTCTGGCTTTTCCTCGCGCTTCATCCCAATTGGTAGCACCGCAAAAAAGCACAGCCACCAAACAATGAGGTAAATAAAAAGGAATTGGATGATCATTTGCAGCGCAGCCTGTAATAAAATGGTAATGTAAACTTGTTAGATTATAAACGTTTATTACATTTTTTGGCTTTTATGAAACTTTTTCTTCTTGTAGTTTTGTTATTTCCGCTGCCAGCCTATGCTTATCTGGATTCGTTTACCGGCAGTATGATTGTCCAGGGGATCATCGCCTTTATCGTGACTGTGATTTACGTTTGTAAAAAGAAGTGGCGGCAGCTTAAGGCCTTTCTGGGCTTTAAAAGCAATGATGATAGCCTCGAAGATACGATAAATGACGACAAGTAAGCTAAAGCCTCACCTTGGCTCTTTTAAAGACCCGGATTCAGGCGTTTACGTTTCAGACGGAAAAATTTACCGCACTATCAACCTGTCAATGCAAAAAGACTTTGAGCATTTTTTGCAATCAGGCTTGTATAATGAATTGATAAATCGAAATTGGATTGTGCCGTTTGAGGAAACATCACTCAAGCATAAAGGGGCTTGGAAGGTTCTGTCCCACCCTAAACTTCCCTTTATTAGCTTACCCCTATGAGTGGTGTTTTGGCCAATTGCAGGAAGCGGCATTACTTACGCTAAAAATTCAAAGGCTCGCATTAGAGTACGGCATGAGCCTGAAAGATGCGAGCGCCTATAACGTTCAGATTGGACAGCAAGGTATGGTCTTTATCGATATCGGTTCATTTGAGCTATATGAAAAAGACACGCCTTGGGTCGCTTATATGCAATTTTGCGAGCATTTCTTGTATCCCTTGGCGTTGATGCAGTACACAGACTTAGGAATGAATCAGCTACTACAATTATACCCAGACGGTATTACGGCCAGATTATCTAAAAAGATGTTACCCTTTTACGCCAGATGTAATCTTGGCTTGCTATTGCATCTTTATCTGCATGGTCATTCCGTTGAAGAGCATGAAAACACGTTTGACGCCGCGACGACAAAAGCCCAGTTAAGTAAATCTAAGCTGTATAAACTACTATCGAGTTTATACGACGCGATAAAAAAACTAAGGCCACGCAAGGAATCAACACAATGGGCAGACTACACGGCACTTACAAGTTACACTGACGCATCAATGCAAAGTAAGAAAACCAGTATTCTGGAATGGCTTGTTGACATCAAACCGAACCGCCTTATCGATCTTGGCGCGAATAATGGTTATTACACATTCGCTGCCGCAGAGTATGCACAAGAAATTATCGCCTGTGACATCGACCCCAACTGCGTTTCACAATTATGGAATGAAGCGGCCTCATCGCAATTATACATTGCGCCGGTCTGCAATAATCTACTCGCACCCTCTCCCGCTATAGGTTGGAATAACACGGAACGATCTACTTTAATTGATCGACTGTCGGAGGCAGAGGTAGATTGCGTGCTTTCGCTTGCGCTTATACATCATTTATGCATTACAGGTCATGTTAGATTCGATCAGCTGGCCGTATGGTATCAGAGGATGGTTAAGCGCTATCTCATTCTTGAGTGGGTGCCTCTTGAAGATGAGCAAACGCAAAAATTGGTCGGCGGTAGAGCAGAGCAATTCTCTCATTATAAAGAGCGCTCTTTTTTGTCGGCTATGGAGCCATATTTTAATTTGGTCAAACAACAAGAGATAAAAGGGTCTTGCAGGAAATTACTGCTTTTTGAGGTTAAATGCTAAGAATTGCTATTACATGTTATATGTTGCTGCTCGCAGCGTCTATGGTCGTGCTCGTTGCTTATCATGCATCAGCGGAATGGATGAGCAGGCCTTTTATGCTCGATGTGATAGCAGTGTTGTTTTTTGTATCCTTGGCTGTTCACTTATTATTGAACCTGAAATTACAGAATTACCTATTGACACTGAATATCGTCGTCTGGCTGATCCTGTTTTTATTACTCTATGACTTCTTTTTTCAATTCCTGGGGCTAGTTCTTAGTGTCGTAGCTGGAAACGCTACTATCCATATTTATGTGCAGCATGGTATCGTGCTGACGCTTTATTTATTGCTTCTGTTTCTGTTAGTGAAAGTGGAAAAGCACTCCATTGTACTCATTACGATGATTACGCATATATTCACGCTGCCTCTGCTGGCTGAGAACCTCGCAATTTTTACTTCTCAGGAAATAACATTAAATCAGAAAAATATAATAGCAGGTCTGGATGATGATCAAGCGATTAAGCCCGATATTTTCTATATTGTGCCGGATGGGTATACGAATAACGAAAATCTGAAACAGTTTTATGACTTTGATAATTCGCAATTTACGGAAGAACTTGAAGAAAATGGATTTTATATTGCAGAGGATAGTCGCGCTAATTACTTAAATACTCATGGCTCATTATCATCCACCTTAAATCTAGATTATTTAGACGAAATGGTTCAGCGTCTGGGCGATAATGCCAAGGAGTTGGCGGATTTAGCACCTTACTTATCGAGTAATAAAGTAATGAATAGTCTTCACAAGCTAGGATATAAAATGCTAATAGCTCCGTCATTTTATCGGTTTTTTGTGGAAAAGCTGGCCGAAGCTTATCGTGATAATGATAAAAAAGATGATCAGAAAACGGATTCCGGCCTAGTCCAAAATATTAAATCATTTTCCATCTTGTCTGCACAATTCAAGCGGCAAGAAAGTAACTCAAACTATCGCATTAATAGCACGTTGTTTGAGAACGTGGTTCGCAGGCTGGAAGGCCTGAGCCGCACGACCCAAGAGCCGATATTCTATTTTATGCACCTCTTGTTACCCCATAAACCTATGAATGTAGACGATAGAGGGAACTTTCAACCTGATCCTATTTTTCTGGATGGCCCCAAATTCTCTATGCGATACTGGAAAAGCGTAGAACAGGACAAAGATGATAACTATTTTTACGATTTATATAAGCGTGGTTATGTTAATAATGTCCGCTTTTTTAACACGCGCTTTCTGGAATTTTTACGTTATTTGAAGTCACATCATCCGCGTCCATTCATTATTATGCTTTTGGCCGACCATGGCTGGGCAGAAGCAGAAGTGAATCTAGAGCATATAGACAATAAAAAGAACAATAGACCTTTTGACCCCGTATATATAAAGCAACGCTCTTATATTTTAAATGCGGTTTATTTCCACAACCAAGATTATTCGGAGCTATCTCAAGATATAGGACCAATCAATACCTTCAGGGCATTGTTCAACACGCATTTTGGTACTACTCTTCCTTATTTAAAGGAGAGAAGCTTCCACAAAGGAAAAAAGAATGTCCTAGACTTTATAGATGTGACGGACTTAGAATAAGGCATTCATGCCGCAGCAACTCGTACTCTCCATTACCGACGGATATGTCACCTTTGGCGGAAAACCGCTGTTTGAAGGGCTGGATTTTACCATCCATGAAGGCGACCGCATCGCGCTAGTGGGCCGCAACGGCGCGGGGAAAACCACGTTGATGCGGTCCATCACCGGTGAACGGGAGCTCGACGGGGGCAAACGCTGGGAAATGCCTGGCGTCACGATTGGTTATTTGCAGCAGGATGTGACGCCGAAGCCAGGGCAAAGCGTGTATGAATTTGTCGCAACCGGGCTTGGTGAAGATAAAGATATTGAGCTTTACGGCTATATGATCGACATGGTGATGGAGCCGTTTGAGCTGGATCCGAACGCGCTGATGACACAGCTTTCGGGCGGGCAAGTGCGGCGGGCAGCACTGGCGAAGTCGCTCGTTGAAGACCCGGATGTGCTGCTGCTCGATGAACCGACGAACCATCTCGATCTTGCGGGGATAGAGTGGCTCGAGGAATATCTTGCAAATTACCGCGGCACGCTACTTTGCGTCAGTCACGATAAAACCTTCTTAAGCAACATTACCAATAAAATCTTCTGGCTGGATCGCGGGCGGATTCGGGTGGCGCCAAAGGGCTTTAAATATTTTGATGAATGGTCGGAGGAGCTGCTGGAGCAGGAGCGGCGCGAGCTGGAGAACCGTAAGAAAATCGTCGCGCAGGAAGTGGAGTGGGCTAGCAAAGGCGTGAAAGCGCGGCGGAAGCGCAATGTGCGGCGCCTAGAACAAATGAAAGAAGCGCGCGATAGGCTTAAAAGCGACCAAAGCTCCTACCGCAAAATGGTGCGGAAAGTGGAGCTGGAGCCGCTCAAATCCGATCAGGCGAGTAAGGTGGTTGCGGAGTTTTTCAATGTGGGTAAATCATTTGAGCGTGATGGTAAGGTCAAGCCGATTCTCGACAAGTTCAATATGCGGATTATGCGCGGCGACCGGATCGGTATTCTCGGCAAAAACGGCTCGGGCAAGACGACATTTTTAAAGCTCCTCATCAAACAGCTCGAGCCGGATAGCGGCAAGGTGAAGCTGAGCGATGCGGCAGAAATCGCCTATTTTGACCAGAAGCGGGCGGATTTGAAACTCGATGAATCGATGCGGAAGAACCTCTGCCCCAATGGCGGCGATTACGTCAATGTGATGGGTAAGCCGCGCCATGTCTGCGGCTATTTAAAAGATTTTCTGTTCGATCCGAAAGAGGCGGATACACCAGTCAAAACCCTCTCTGGTGGACAGAAAAACCGGCTTATGCTAGCTAAAACCCTCGCCAATCCGGGCAATTTTCTTATTCTGGACGAGCCGACCAACGATCTGGATGTCGATACGCTTGAAATGCTGGAAGAAACGCTGTCAAAATACGACGGTACGCTGTTTGTGGTGAGCCATGATCGGGATTTTTTGGATCAGACGGTGACAAAAATTCTCGCGTTTGAAGGGAATGCTGAGGTGGAGGGGTTTATTGGCGGCTATAGCGATTATCTGGCAGCGACGCGCGGGGTAAAGCCAGAAGCGACGAAAAAAACGCCGCAGCCTAAGCTCAAGCAGAATGACGAGAAAATCGTCCAAAAAGCGCCGCAGCAACTCTCCTATAAATACCAACGCGAACTGGATCAATTGCCTGAGGAAATTGCATCGCTTGAAAAGGAAAAAGAGGAACTTCAGACCCTGCTGAACCAGCCGGATTTATACATGGCTGATCCGGAAACGTTTGATAAGGCCAGCCGCCAGCTGGGGCGGGTAACTGAGGCGCTGGAGGCTAAAGAGACACGCTGGCTCGAGTTAGAGGCAATGCGCGAGGCGCTGTAGCGCCCCGTCATCACGAGGAGCGAAGCGACGCAGTGATCTCGCTTTGGCATACTCCGCCTGAGATTACTTCGTCAGGCAAAGCCTTCCTCGCAATGACGGATAAGAACAGCCCCTGTCATTCTGAACTTGATTCAGCACCTCTTTATTGGAAAGCAAGGAAAGAAAGAGGCGGAGCCGCTTACTAGAGTGGTAGGGGGGGAGGAGAGGAGGAAGTTCAGCGGCTCCTGTAGGTATCTATAAAAAGGCTACGTTAGGCAGCCTGACGGCTTTCCCACTCGTTAACCTGCTTTTCCGCTTCATCGCGAGCGATGCCATAGTTTTCCTGAATTTTTCCTACGAGCTGCTTGCGGTTGCCCTCAATCTTGTCAAGGTCGTCATTGGTGAGCTTGCCCCACTGCTCTTGTGCGGAACCTTTAAGATGTTTCCAGTTTCCTTTGATTTTATCTTCGTTCATGGTGGACCTCAGTTCGTTGCGTCTGAGTTAATTACTATGCCGATTAATACAAATTTACGATGCGCCGGTTAAGGGCAAAATATAAAATTTCAATAAAAGCAGGGCGGTGCTTATTTGCCATTGCAGTTCATATCGTCTAAAAACGGGCCAGAGCGTCCCCGTAGCTCAGCAGGATAGAGCACAGGATTCCTAATCCTGGGGCCGTGGGTTCGAATCCCGCCGGGGACACCATCCTACAAAGGGTATATTCTTGTTAGATAGGTAACAGTTTATTCCTAAGACATAGTATACAATTATTCGACAGCACTACTACAGGCTTATGTTGCAGCTCCGGCCGAAACACCCGCTCACAGGATGCATAGAAGTTATTACAATCTACGAGCGCAAACATAGGTTCCCCTTGCATTCTCGCTTATTATACGCTATAATCCTGTTAATTATTATCTACATTCGTAGATGGCCTAAAGGACAAAATGTGGGGCTGTTATTAGGCTAATTTACTTTCATTTTTTGCATTTCAGCAAGTATTTCGCACCTGCATGGAGCTCCCACTGATCGGCGACTAAGCCGGCGCCGATATAGAACTGATGCTCAGGAATGTAGGGCAGTTCATCGCCGGAGGTGACGTTACCCCATTCGTCAAATGCGCTTACGAAGCTGTTTTTGAACTCCGCATTGGTGTAGGTGTAGGTGAAGTGCAATGGCACGGAGATATGCTTCAGGCCAAGCGCTTCTGCTGCATTATAGGAAAGCATCGCCTCTATACCATAGGTGTCAACCTCTCCGGCATTAAACTGTGTACCCATCGGAGCTGTGCAGCCTGATGACAAGGTGCATTCGCCGAGCAGGTTGGAGTAATCGTGGAAAAAACCCGCGACTTCTGCGCTGAAGAGCCCCTGATTGTAGCGGGTGCCTATCTCGTAGTTGATGCTCTCTTCCTCATCATCGTTGGTGCTGCCCGGGGAAGGCGGTGCAAAGCCTTTGTGCACGCCACCAAAGAGGCTGATGGAGGGGTTGATCTCATAGCCAATACCAAGACCGGGTACAAAGGCCTTTACGGTATTTTCACGGTAGCTGCCGGAGTTGAAGTCGGTCCGTTCCAGCTTAATATGCTCATAGCGGAAACCGGGCACGAAGGTCCATGCATCGTAATTGATTTCATCCTGCACGTAAAATGCAATCGCGCGGGCATCAGCTTCGCGGTTCGCATTGGAACCGGGTGCGCCAGTTGAGGCGAGCTGCATAATACCGTTGGTGATGCTATAGGCGTCTTCACGCTGGAAGCGGTCTTCCTGATCGTAATGCAGGCGTGCGCCCAGTTCCAGATCATGCGAAACATCGCCCGTCAGGAAAGACGTTGCCACATCGGATTGAATTCCCGTGGAATAATATTCCCGGTTATTGGTGCGTAAGGTGATATTGTTGTCCGCGCTACCATCGAGATCAAGCTCGCCGCGTAGTGCGGCTAAATGGCTGGCACTCTCCAGCGCATCCCCAATACCTTCTTTTGCGCCGGCAACTTCAACGCTTTGTGATTTATACCAGTCGCGTGCAAATTCATTGCGGTAGAGCGTTGTGGTGATGTCAAAACGCTCAAATTCGATATAGTGGCGAAGTTGGTATTGCTGATGATCGGCGTCCATATTATCGAACTGCGAGGCGGCATAACGGCGGTAAGGGTCGGCGTTGAAATCCGCTTCTGTCAGGCCGAGATAGGTTTCATCGGAATCCTCCTGCGTGTAGCCGAACTTAAACTCAAGCGACTGTTAGATATCTTCGCTTGCGTCGGTATTCACGAGGAACTTAGCCATTACGTCCTAAATGGAATAGCCGGTATCGCCGCCGGTCACATCCATATCCTTAAAGCCATCGGTCTGCTCATGTCCTAAATCAAATATGAAACCAAAATTATCCACACTGTTACCATGGTGAATATCAACGCGCTGCGTGTTATAATTACCATAACCGAGTAGCGCTTCAAATTCCCGTTCGCTCGGGATGGAACTTGAAATCAGGTTGACTGCCCCGCTGGTCGTGCGCGGGCCGAATTTAATGGTGCTGGAGCCTTTCCGCACTTCCACCCCTTCCATGCGCGCTACACGAGGGAAGTAATAAGCGGAGGGGGCTGCGTAGGGTGCAGGGGCGATCAGTACGCCATCTTCCATCAAGGTGATGTCAGCGCTACGCTCGGAGCGGCCACCGCGGATACCGATATTCGGCCGGTTTCCGTAGCCTTCTTCTTCCTGAAGATTAATCCCCGGCACCTGACGCAGCACGCGGTTAATGTCGGTATATTTGTAATGTTCCAGAGTTTCTTCGCCGATAAACTGAGCGGAACCAGCAATATCTTCCACTTTTTCGGCACTGCCGATAACCATAACACGCTCCATCATGGTGCGGTCATAATCTGCCGGTGTTTTTTGTGTGTCCTCTGCATATACTGCTGTGGCCAGTGATGCGGCGGTTAGTACGGTCGAAGCGACCAGACTTTTTTGAACGATGGCCATGAATTACCCCTAGTTTATCTAAAAAGTGTCATTAAGCTTAGCAATGTAAGGGGCGGAACATAGGAGGGCTTATGTAGGCCTGTCAAGCGCATTTTTGCAAGGTATTATCAGTTACGAGTATTGTGTTTACCGCTTAAAACGAGAACGCTGCAACAGCCCCGCAACTGGAAACAGCATGGAAAAGAGCGCTGCGGAGGCGGCGACAATGGACGGGCCGGAGGGCGTATCCAGCGCAACGGAACCCCACATGCCGAGCGTGACCGCGATGATGCCAAGCAGGGTGGCGACCATCGCCATTGTCTCAGGCGAACGGACGAGCTGGCGCGCGGTTGCCGCCGGGATGATCAGCATTGAGGTGATGAGCAAAATGCCAACAATGCGGATAGAGACTGCGACGACAATGGTCATCAGAAACATTAGCAAAAGATGCATCAGGAACACGCGCACATTCTCTGCGCGGGCAAGGTCTTCATGCACCGTCATCAGCACAAGCGATGACCAGTTAAAGAGTAGCGCAATCAACACCACCGCACTACCTGCATAAATCCACCAGAGATCTTGCATGGTTACGGTAAGAATATCGCCGAATAAGTAGGCATGTAAGTCTATCCGTTGATCGAGCAGGCTGATTGTCACCATACCGACCGAAAGCGCCGCATGTGCGAGGATACCAAGCAGCGTATCGGTAGCGAGCACTTTCTTTTGTTGCATCCAGAGCAGTAGCAGCGCAAATAAGCTGCAGATGACAACGGTGCCGATATGCGTGCTGATGCCAGTGGCAAGGCCAAGCGCGACACCGAGTAGCGCGCTGTGGGCGAGTGAATCTCCGAAATAAGCCATACGCCGCCAGACGACGAAACAGCCCATGATCCCGGCGATTACGGCAACGCCTATGCCGGCCGCTAATGCGCGCAGTATAAAGGGTTCAAACATCGCATTCCTCATGCGTATGGTTATGGCTGTGTTGATAGACGGCCATCATATTTGCCATATCATGCCCAAATAGTGAGACGAACTCCGGGTCCTTTGTTACAACCTGCGGCTCTCCTGAACAGCAGACGTGGTGATAGAGGCAGACCACTTGCTTGGTAGAGGCCATCACCATGTGCAAATCGTGCGAGACCATGAGAATGCTCATTTTCCGTTCGTTATAAATACGCTCCAGCAATTTATAAAAGCCGAGCTGTCCGGTCACGTCGAGGTTTTGCGCTGGTTCGTCCAGCACCAGCAGTTCAGGGTTATCCAGCAGAGCACGCGCGAGCAGGGCGCGTTGCAGTTCACCGCCGGATAGCACGTAGAGTGGTTTTTCCAGTAACGCTTCGATGGCGGTTTCTTCGATGGTGCGTGCAAATGTATCCGGTTTGGCCTGTTTTCGCAGCCGCAAAAAACGTTTCACCGGCATCGGCATGGTATGGTCGGCTTGTAATCGCTGCGGAACATAGCCGATTTTCAGCCCGTCTTTACGTTTTAGCGTGCCGCTATCGGGCGAGTAAAACCCCATTAGGCATTTGAGGAGCATGGACTTCCCGGCACCGTTCGGACCGATGATAGTGATAAAATCCTGCTCGTCGATCGTCAACGATACATCCTTCAGGATATGGTTTCCCTGCCGGATGACGTTGAGTTTCTCAGCATTGATCAGCACGTTAATGCTTCGCTGCGCAAGGTGCGCAGATGCCTTCAATTTCCAGCGTAATGCGTTTGGCCCAAAACTGGTTACGCTCTGCCGTTGCTGCAATTGCTTGTTTCAGTTCGGCGTTACAGCATTCCTGAATATCCCCGCACTGGTTGCAGATAAGGAAATAACAAGCCGCGTGTTTTTGCGGATGGGAACAGCCCACATAGGCATTCTGGCTATTGAGTTTGTGAATCAGCCCGTGCTCGAGCAGGAAATCGAGCGTGCGATACACGGTAGGGGGTTTGGCATCAATCCCCTGTTCTTTCAACTGGTCGAGAATATCGTATGCTTTTGCAGGTCCCTGACTCAGCCAGATCATGCGTAAAATTGTACGGCGCAGCTTAGTGAAACGCAGGTTCTGTTCATCGCATAGCTCACGTGCTACGGATAAGGCCTCATCGGGGGAAATTTCATGGTGCGTATCGGAATGCATGTGTTGCGGATAAATTCAATTGACTGATTAATGTTATACTATACCATTACAGCGGTTCACAAGGAGAAATATCTGATATGTCAAAGTTATTTGGTGCTCTGTTATTGGTAGTCGCTGTTAGTCTGGATAGTATTGGCGGGCTAAAGGCCAGAGAAGAGCAAAATGTGGTTGCGAGCATTAAGCCGCTGCATTCTCTTGTTCGTGGGGTAATGGGCGAGACCGGCAAGCCTGTTCTGCTCGTTAAAGGGATTAACTCACCGCATGATGTTTACCTCAAGCCTTCACAGATGCGGCAACTACAGCACGCCGCAGTGGTGTTTTATATTGATCCGGCATACGAAACCTTTCTGCAGACAACATTTAAGGCGCTGCCGGAGGAGGTTCGCACTGTATCGCTTATGAAAGCAGAAGGCATCAAGCAGTTGCCGGAGCGCAAGGGCGGGGCTTGGGAGGCGCATCACGCACATGATCATCACAGTCATCACGATCATCATCATGCGAAAGCGGAGCAGGGCGATGCTACGCCGGATGTGCATATCTGGCTCGACCCGGAAAACGCGGCTGCAATGGTAAAAGATATTGCGCGTGTGTTGAGTGAAGTCTACCCGGAACATGAGGAGGTCTATCGCATGAATGCGGAGCAGATGGTGGAACGTTTGCGTATACTCGATGAAGAATTGCAGGCAATGCTGGCGCCCATAAAGGAGGCGGCGTATATCGTGTTTCACGATGCCTACCAGTATTTCGAGAAGGCGTATGGCTTGCGCGGTGTGGGCTCGATCACGCTGGAGCCAGATGAATCTGCTTCTCCCAGGCGCATTCAGGCTGTGAGGGCAAAGTTAAAGGAAACGGGCGCAAAATGCGTATTCCGCGAGCCGCAATTTTCTGATCAACTGATTGATAGGGTGATAGAGGGTACGGAAGCGAAGCGTGGAACTCTCGATCCTCTCGGAGCTCATCTGACAGATGGAGAGGATTTGTACTTTGATCTGCTGCACAATATGGCGAGCAGTATACGAGATTGCTTAACGCGCTAACGCTATAGCATCAGTAAAAAATATGGACGGCGATAAAAGCGAAGAAAAAGCCGATAGCCCAGATGACAACAGAGCCCCAATATATCCAGCCGCTTATTGTGCGGAGCCTCGTACAGGCTTTGGCCTGATCGGGGTCAATGGGGCAGGGGGCGTTTCGTGCGCGATAGCGCATAATGCCGGCCAGCATGATCATCACGCCGGAAATGCCAAACGTCCACGCTTTATATTTTGATAACGCCACCAGCCACGGCGCGGCACTTACAATCCCTGCAAGTGCCGCACCGGCTCCAAGTGTGACAAAGAGTGCGGGCAGCGCACAACAGACCAACGTACCGACTGAGGTAAATAGGCTCAGGGTCGGCAGAAACGTCTGTTTTACGCTGTAATGCCCGTTGCTCTTTTTCATATTAGCAGCCTTCCAGAATGTTCCGCACATTATAGCCGGAATCCGTTATGAGTTTAGTCAAAGTTTCATCCTCCAATGTGGTATCCGGTTTCATACCTACGATAACCAACCCGTCATCCAGATTGACGTTAATATCTGTTACGTTCTCCTGTTTATAAAAGACCTTTTCCAGCGCGCGGGCACAGAAATCACAGACGAGTCCGTTTACTTCAACGCGAATTTCATTGTTGCAGGTTTCCGCAGCCTTAGCGGATGTGGTGAATAACATCAGACTTAGTACAGATAGTATGAATAACATCAGACTTAGTACAGATAGTATGAATAACAGTTTCATTGTTTTTCTCCTTCTTACATTTAGAATCGAATAATCCAGTTGAATAAAACGTCGCCGTCATTGCTGATCCCTGCTTCGGCCAGATACTCGTCTTTGAATAGGCGCACCAGCGGCGTGAGCACCCATTCATCTTCCGCAGTCGGGTTATGATCGAGCTGTAGCATCAGCCAGCTGTGCAAATCGCCGTAATCCCCGATATAGGGCGCGATGCCGACTCGCGCTTTCTGGATGAAATGCTTTTCGATATCGCCCGCATAGAGCAGATGATTTTCATAGGACGTGAAATAACGCCGGTCTTCCCAGTCAAGCGCGATACCGGTGAAAGCGGCGGGTTCGGTCTTGCTGTCAAACGACTGATAGTCGCTATAGGCCAGACCGGCCCCGCTTTTCAGGTAAAAATTGGCTTGCGATGCCGGAGCGTTCCAGCGTTTGACCAGATAGTTCCACTGTAGACCGTGGAATTGCCAGTCTTCGTCGCGCCAGTACTGCGCCTTGTAGCCAAGCGAATGCTTTGCCGTTGGCGAGTAGTGCAGGTGGAAGCTGTGTGCATCCATGTCGTTCATCTGCATGACGTTCCACCCGCCGGGGTACGAAACCGGTCGCGCCTCAGCCTGCCCGGAAAGGGTCAGCATGATGATGCAGATCAATAGTCGTATTAAAGGCATAATCTCTCCTTGTATGAAACAATGATCGGCGGCATAGGACGCAGCCGATAAACACAACCGTGGTGTGATCAAACGTTAGGAGAGGGGTTTCGGCGGTTGGAAAATCAGCTCGTGCAGATTAGAAGGCTGCCCTTGCTGATGGATGGGCGGCTTGTCGGTTTTGAAAAGATAGACAGGCTCTTCTATCGTAGGAAGTATGCTGATTTGGGTGCCGTGCATACAACCGCATTGGTCGCATGGGGCGACTTGATCGCTTTGCGAATGAGTAGTGTCTGTTTTCTCATGGCATGGCATGGTTGCTTGGGTATCCGCTGCCTCCCAATGTATTTCTGACTCATCGCCGGATAAACAGCAACAGGCGGTCGCAGCGCTAGCGACATTGCCCGCCAGCACTATCAGGCAGGTGCACCAGACCAGAACGATTTTTATCAAATCCATACGGCTATGATAACATAAAATGGCAAAGCTGCCAACGGTGAGGCTCGATGCTACCGGAATGGGTGTTATACGCATGATAATGCTTTAAGATGAAAGCCATTCTGATATGAATAGAAGCGGAGGGGTGATTATGCTCACATCGCTAAACTGGATTTTACGAAGCCATCGAAACCCGCTCAGCCGGGCAGTATACCGTGTGTTGCAATATATTACCGGTTCGTATGTCAGCCCCATGCAAGCTTTGCCGGAAAGCCCTGCTTTCCGCACGGTATGCACGGTATTTTCATCAGCGGTGAAGCGAAAATCGGGAAGGATGCGGTCATTTTTCAGAATGTAACGATAGGAAATAATACGCTGGCTGATAGTAGGCAAGGAGCGCCGGTGATCGGCGATCATTGCTATATCGGGGCCGGAGCCACCCTTATCGGTGCAATCAGAATCGGCGATCATGTGCGGATCGGTGCAAATACGACCGTTCATGCCGACGTGCCGGATCATAGCGTTGTAGTAGGCGCGGAGCAGCGGGTCATCACGAAAGACACGCCACCGGATAACCGCTTCCGCACCCGCATTAAGGGAAAATGGCATGTGTGGGAGAACGGGAAGTATAGGCCGGAATAAGAAGATGATCGCGCTTTACAGCTCCCACAGTCCTGCGACATCGAGCACGGTCTTATCGCCCATGGCCTCTTTGTTCAGATAGCTGAAGGCGCGGTGGGAGACGAGCACGAGAATAATATCTGACTCAAGAATGGCGTTTAATCCATCCGTTAATTGCGTGTGCATTTTATCCAGCTTTTTCGGAAGCGTGGTGATATGCGGCTCGGCGATATTCAGCCGTATCGTACTATCGGCTGCGAGCGCTTCGGCGATTTCCACAGCCGGGCTTTCACGCAGATCATCCACATCGGGTTTATAGGCGAGGCCGAGCACCGCAACCGAGCTGCCTTTTGCCCGTTTGAGCGCGCGTTTGGTCATGTCAACGACCTTGCCCGGCTTGCTATCGTTAATCTGACGCGATTGCTTGATCAGCTTCGCCTGTTTGGGCGCACCGCTGACGATAAACCACGGATCAACGGCGATGCAATGCCCGCCGACACCGGCGCCGGGGCGGAGGATATTCACGCGGGGGTGACAGTTGGCCAGACGAATCACATCCCACACGTTTAGCCGGTGCTTATCGCATATCAGGGAAAGCTCGTTAGCAAAGGCGATATTGGTATCGCGGTAGGCATTTTCAGTGAGTTTCACGAGCTCAGCCGTAGCGGCGCCGGTCTGATAGCAGTTGCCGCGCACGAAGGTGCGGTAGAGCGCTTCCGCTTCGCTTGCACAGCGCGGAGTCATGCCGCCGATGATGCGATCATTATCCATCAACTCGGTAATAATGCGGCCGGGCAGCACGCGCTCCGGGCAGTAAGCAAGGCGGATATCGCTTTGATCGCCCACATCCTGCGGAAACGAGAGGTCTTTCCGCGCTTTCGCCAGAATCCCTGCGACGTGCTCGGTAGTACCAACCGGGGAGGTGGACTCAATAATCACCAGATTACCGTGCTCCAGCACCGGGGCGATTTCTTTCGCTGCGGCCTCAACGTAAGTCATATCAGGCGTTTTATCCGCTTTAATCGGGGTCGGGACGGTGATGATAAAGGCATCGGCTTTGACGGCTTTGTCGGTTGCCTTAAGCGCCTTATCCTGCACCACCTTGGCGACCAATCCTTCGAGATCCGGTTCGACAATGTGTATTTTGCCGTTATTGACGGTTTTCACGACTTCGGGATTTTTATCGACGCCGGCGACCTTCAGGCCACGGCTTGCAAACAGGGTCGAGGTGGGCAGGCCGATATAGCCGAGCCCCATAACGCAGAGAGTCTTGTGCTTTGCTGGCATGTTTTGTTTCCTTATGCTTTTTTCAACCTCTCCCCCTGGGAAAGGTAATTTCTATCCTTCTCTATAATCGCCTCGGCAATGCGCTTCGCGGCGTGTCCGTCTCCATAGAGGGTTTCACCGCCTTGCATTGAAGCGTAAAAGATTTCATCCTTCAGAAGCTTATCCGCATAGTGCTTTATTTTCTCCGGGTCGGTGCCGACCAGTTTGGTTACCCCGGCTTTTATGCCTTCCGGGCGTTCAGTCGTGTTCCGCGTTACCAGCACCGGTTTTTTGAGGCCGGGCGCTTCTTCCTGCACACCGCCGGAGTCGGAAATCAGGAAATGGCAGCGGTTCATCAGGTAGATAAAGGCGAAATAATCCTGCGGGGCGGTCAGATGAATGGCAGGCTGGTCGGCAAGAATACTATCCGCGACCTGCTTGACTTTGGGGTTCAGATGGACGGGGAAGATGATTTCCGCTGACGGATGCTCTTCCGCAATGGCTTTCAGGGCTTCACAAATTGAGGCTATGCCGCCATCGTGGTTTTCGCGCCGGTGAGCGGTTACGAGGATCAGTTGTTTCCGCTTGTCTAAAAAGCTGAATTGCTGCTCCAGCCTGCTAAGCTGCGCTTTATCTTCATGCAGTTTCTTCAGGAAGTAATGCAGCGCATCGATCACCGTATTTCCGGTCATGTAAATGCTTTCAGCCGGGATATGCTCGGCCAGTAAGGCCTTTTCCGCCGATTCCGTAGGGGCAAAATGCAGATCGGTCGCAATGGAAATAACCTTGCGATTAAATTCCTCAGGCCACGGCGCGGACAAGTCGCCGCTCCGCAACCCCGCTTCAATGTGGCCAACCGCAATCCCGGCATAAAAGGCGGCGAGTGTCGTGGCAAATCCGGTGGTCGTGTCACCCTGCACGAGTACGCGGTCAGGCTTATGTTTTTCCAGAACATCCGTCACAGCAAGAAGTGCTCTGCTCGTAAGCTCAGGCAGGGTTTGATTCGGTTGCATCAGATCGAGATCAATATCTGCGTTTAGCCCAGCCATCTGCATCATTTGATCGAGCATTTCGCGGTGCTGCCCGGTTACGCAGATGATGGACTCGATTTCCCGGCGCTGCTCAAGCTCCAGCAGCACAGGAATGAATTTTATGACCTCCGGACGCGTACCGAATACGGAAAGGACTCGTATTTTCTGCACAAGTAAGTTACCTAGTTATTTCGTGAATGTAACTTTAATACGCTTATGAAAGAGACCAAACTTAAACCGTTCAAAATGCCCGAAGCGTATCAAGATAAACGCTTTGTGTTTCTCCGCTGCCCCATGGACGGGCTGACGATGCAGGAAACGGTGGATATCATTGCCGAAGCCATTGAAAAAGGACAGGCGGTTCAGCATGTCGTGGTGAATACGGCGAAGCTTGTCAATGTGCAGAAAGATCAGGAGCTTAAGCATAATGTCGCAGAGAGCGACATCATCAACATTGATGGGCAGGGCGTGGTTTGGGGTGCGCGTTTGATGGGCCATAAAGTGCCGGAACGGGTCACCGGCGTTGACCTGATGGACGCGCTCATGGCACTGTGTGCGGAAAAAGGCTACCGGCCTTACATCCTCGGGGCAACGGAGGTGGTGCTCTACAAGGCGGTTGAGAATATTAAAAAAACCTATCCTGCTATCGAATTTGCTGGGTATCGCAACGGGTATTTCGATAAGGAAGAAGAGGCGAACGTGATGCAGGAGATTGTCGATACGAAGCCGGATATGCTCTTTATCGCCATGCCGTCGCCGCATAAAGAACGGATCATGACGCAATATAAAGACAAGCTGCGTATTCCCTTTATGATGGGGGTCGGCGGCTCGGTCGATGTGTTCGCAGGCGTGACGAAGCGCGCGCCTAAATGGATGCAGAAATGCGGGCTGGAATGGTTCTACCGTATTATGCAGGAGCCAGGGCGGATGTGGAAGCGCTATCTGGTAACGAACACGAAATACGTGTTTTACCTGCTTCGGGAAATTATCTGGCGTTAGCGCCGGGATGTTATTGCACTAGTTGATTATATAAAGTTGTAATTTGCTCCGCGTATCGCGGCAGTGAAAAATGCTGTTGGTAAGCCTGACGCGCCGTACGGCCGAGGCGGTTTCGTCTATCCTTTGAGCTTACAAGCTGCTCAAGCGCTTGCTGTAAAGCGGCTACATCTTTTGCTGGAACGAGCAGGCCATTTTTTCCCGATGTGATCATATCCGGCAGCGTACCCACCTCGGTCGCGACAATAGCGAGCCCGTGCGCCATTGCTTCAATAACCGAAAGCGGTTGATTTTCGACATGCGACGGCAGGACCAGTATATCCGCTGAGTGAAACAGCGCATCGAGCTCGGCCTGTTCCAGCCATCCGGGAAAAGTGACACGCTCCTCAATACCCGCCTCTTTTGCTAGTTGGCTGTAGTGTGCAATATCGCCCGACCCGGCAATCGTAAGCTTCCATTTCAGCCTCTGTACGTCGGGCGCGGCGAGCGCTTCGATCAATTCCTCTAGCCCTTTACGCGGCAGCACATGGCCGACAAAAATCAGGTGAGGTGTGTCTGATACTGTGCGCTCTACCGTCTTTGGTTCGGGTACGGCATTATAGATAATCGAAATGCGGTCCGGCGCAACGTCCAGCTCTTCATTAAGAAAACGCTTCCAATGCTCGCCAAGGACTACGGTATGATCTGTACCGTGAAATAAGGCACGAATGCGGCGCTGGCGAGAAGCAGGGCTGGTTTGGTAAAACGCCTGAAACCCGCCGCCATGCAGGTGAATAACCGTTTTCACGCGAAACAGGCTGGCGATACGAAACAAAATATATTTCCGTGTAAAGCTTCCCTTGCTGGCAAGATTAAGATGCAGAATATCAACGCGCCTAAGTAGGCAGGCAGCGAATATGCGCAAGCACGCTAAACAAAAAACAAGGGTCGCTTGCATTTTACCCCCGTTCCCCCGGGTCTGCAGTTGGGTGCATGTAACCTCTTTTACATACCGGTCAATATAATCTTTCAGATACACCATCTGCTTGACGATACCGCCACGGCCATAGCGATTGCCCGGAGTTGCCAGATAAATCCGCATCAGCGATATGGCTCCAGATTCAGCTTCTGATTGATAAAGGTGCGCTTACCGTTTGCTGTGTTGAACGGAATATCGTCGACGATCTGTAACGTAAACCGAATCGACTCGCCGTTTTTACGCTGAATTTCCTCTACAAAAGGACGCAGCTCCGCCTCGCTTACCCCCGGTTGGGGCACGACCCGGATACTCACCTCGCCAGGCACATCCTGATAGAGCTGAAAGGCATGCAGCTTTGCATAGACGGGGGAGTGGATATTGATGGCCGACATGGAAGTGAGCTCTCCTCCCTTGCCGACTGCATATTCCTCGCCCCATCGCCCCTGAATATCACGCCAGCGTGCACGGTAGTGATTCACTTCATCTGCGGGATGGACAAGCGTTGCGATATCTTCTGTATCATAGCGGAGCAGTGGCATCGCCATCGACAAAAACCCGGTCCCGATGATGCGCCCGCTTTGCCCGGCTTCGGTGATAATATCACCCTGCTCGTCCACCAGTTCGCCGTATCCATAGAGCGGCTCAACATCATAGAGGTTCGGATCATCTCCCACCTGCCCTGCAATGAGCACCTTCTCGCTCATCCCATAATACTTCATGATTTTCGCATGCGGAAAGGCGCGCTGAAAGGTCTCCAGCTGGTGCGGCTGTGTCGCCTCAGAGACCGGGAGAATACCTTTTAGCCGTCTGGGCGCTTCCCAACCGGCATTCAGCACATAACGCGCAAACACGATAATGCTCGATGGGTAGCCGTGGATAAAATCTGCCTTATATTCCTCAATAAGCTGGCAGAAAAGCTCCATATTATCAGGTTTGAAATGAAACGGCGATAGGCGTAGCTCTTTCAAAGCTGCATCGAAATACCATGGCTTATCATCAACTTTTTCAAAGTGTATGCCACGAAATACAGCACGAGTGTGTTTGCCCGCCTCAAAGCCAATACGAGACCAAAAATGTGTAACATAGGCAAGCTCTTTTACACCACGGTCTTTATCAAGGAAAAACTGCAGCGGACGGCCGGAACTGCCACTGGTTGAGGCGACATCCGTATCCTCTTTCGGTTTGGCAAGAAAGGCTTCCGGGTCATTGCGAAGATCCTCCTTCGTGAGGATCGGCAGCTTACGCAACGCCTCAAATGTGAAGCGATCAATATCGGGTATCCCGCCATAGGTTTTGTGAAAAAGCGATTGGTAATACGGGGTCTTAGCCGCGAAAGACATCAGCTCTCGTAGCTTCTGCAAGCGCGCCTCACGCGTAAAGTCCGGGTCCGCTTGCGCCGTGAGAATAGCCTGCCTTGTGTCAAAAAATGTGCGACCATACTTCAGCTTCAGCGGCAGCAGATCAATCAGCGGGCTGAGCTGCGCCTGCGTTTTCGGCGATGCACCGGCATACCAGTTCCGCAGATTATTGAGCACGGTCACATCGTCACCTTTTCACCGCGTGTTAAGGATTCGACCGCGAGTAAGGTAAGTCGTGAGGTGTCGATGAGGCAGTCAAAATCTATCGGCATCGGCTGGCCTTGCTTAATACTGGCGACCCAGGCCTGCATTTCCTGCTGCTGCCCTTTATCATTCTTAAAGCCACCATGCGTTTTCGCCTTTTTATCACCGCGGTAGAGGGTTAGCGTTTCAAAGTTCAGCATGTGTGCGGTCACGCCGCCACCAATCACTTCCAGCGTCTCTTTCGGCGTTTTGCTACCCCCTTGTGTCAGGTAATGCAGTGTCGCGACCGAGCCGTCGGCATAATTCACTATCACGCTCATATTATCCGCATCATCATGCGTGGCTTGTTCCGCACGAATCGCCGTGGCATACACGGAAACCGGGCGGCTACCGGTCAAATACGCAAATACATCCAGAAAATGCCCGGCCTCGCCAACAAACCGTCCGCCCTGATCCTTATCGTTAATCCACGCATCGGCCGGTAGCGCCCCGGCATGCACGCGATATTGCAGCGTCAGCGGGGAGTCGTCGGGTAGTGAGGCTTTCAATTGCTGGATAATAGGTGAAAAACGGCGATTGAACCCGACCATCAGCTGATGATTTCCGCTCGACCCTGCCGCCTGTACAACCTGCTCCAGCCCGGCATTATCAATCGCAAGCGGTTTTTCGACAAAAACTGCTTTTCCCGCCTCAAGCGCCTGAGCCGCAAACCGTGCATGGCTTGCATGCCGCGTTGCGATCAACACCGCATTGATCTGCTCGTCACGTAAAATCTGTTTATAATCCGTACTATGCGCAGCGAAATTAAACTTATTTGCCGCATTTTTGCACGAAAGCGAGGTTGCCGTAGCCACATGTGCAAGATAAGCATCCTTATGCTGTTTCAAGTGCGGCAATAACATACTAGAGGCATAATTGCCCGCGCCGATACAGCCAATCGCCACCGCATCCTGCGGCGCAGTGACCTGTGTCAGCTTCGGCTTGATATGTTTTAGGGATGCCGCCTTATCATACTCAAACAGTAGCCCTAACCCGCTAACCTCTCCGGCATGGATTTTCTCATAAATTCTATCGGCTTCGGCAAAGGGGTAGACCTGATCGATGATGGCGCCCATATTCAGTTTATTATGCGCAAGCAGTTGCATGAATGCCTGCAGGTTTCTCCCCTCCGTCCAGCGGACATAACCAATGGGATAGTCGATCCCCTTATCCTCATAATGCGGATCATAGCGCCCTGGCCCGTAAGAGCGCGAAAAGCGGAACTCCACCTCTTTCTTGAAAGATTCGTTATAGGGCAGATCCATGCGGGTTTTGCCGACACAGACAATCCGCCCCCGGTCTCGCACCAGCTCAAGCGCCTGCTCCAGCGGCTCATTGCTATCACTGCCGACGGTCAGGAAAACGCAATCGGCACCGTGTGACTGCGTCAGGCGCATGAGTTGCTCGGTTATGCGTTCATCATCGGGCCGACCGCTCGCATACGCACCGGAAGCAATCGCACGCTCACAGCGCGATTCGGATAAATCAATACCGATCACCGTTACACCGCTTGCAACCGCGATCTGCGTCAATAGCTGCCCGACCAGACCGAGGCCGATTACAACGACCGTTTCGCCGAGCGTGCATTCCCCTTGCCGGAACCCATGCATTGCAATACTACCCATTGTAGTAAAGGCGGCGTTCTGCATATCGACCGTATCCGGCACGGGCACGACCAGATTCACCGGTACCATATTATAATCGGCGTGGTTGGCTACACCCGCTCCGGCGCAGGCCACTTTCTGCCCAACCGTATATTCCGTCACACCGCCCCCCACCGCTTCCACGACACCGGAACAGCTATAGCCAAGCGGGGTGAGCGAATCGAGGCGATTCATCACTTTCTGGTAGGTTGCTTTGAGCCCTTGCTGCTTGGCGGTGTTGATCACCTGCTTGACCTGATCCGGCCGCGCCTTCGCCTTTTGCAGCAGGTTCATTTTACCTTCGCGTAGCTTCATCCCCTCGGTGCCAAGCGAAATCACGCTGTAATGATTCCGCACGAGCACATGGCCTGATTTCAACGCGGGCGGATCCACCTCTTCCAAGGTGATCGCGCCACTCTTATAATTCTGTGCGATTTGTTTTGCTGTATCGGACATAATTGCCACTACCTTAGCTATTTTTGAAAACGCTACCATAACCATAAGTAGCCTGCCAATAAAAGCGCTTCTACCCATCAGCCTCATGCCCAATTACACGATCTGCCGTGTCAGAAATGTCTGATTCGGTGTGAATAAAAACAGTTCGCAGCGTTATTCCGCTAATAGTTGTGCACTTACAGGCACAACCTTATACGAATATCACAGGAAAGAATGAAACAGGGAAGGATTGCTTGCAAATCGTTAATCGATTTGAAACAAGTCGAAATATGTTAGCAAAATGGGGAAGTTAACACTGATGCGTCATCTGGCACTACTCTGCGGGGTTGCAACCCTTGCTTCCTGCGGCTATGAGACTGTAAACCTGTCGACGCAAACAACTGCCGATTACACGGTAATACCCATTAGCGAAGCCGTTAAATCACCTCCTTTGCATTACTCAACCGCTTCAACGGAAGAGATGCCCACCGCCAAGCGCTCTCAGGAATACACCTATTTGATCGGCCCAAGTGACCGTATTCAAATAATCCTCTACATCGTAAACCCTGAGGGTAATGGAGGCTTAATGCGGATTATTCCGCAGGATGCCCCTATTTCAAGCGAAACGGAATACATAGTCGATGATACAGGCTATATTCGCGTTCCCTTTGCAGGGCGCATTAAAGCTGCAGGGAAATCCGTTAATGCGCTGCACCAAGAGCTCCACAACGCGTTATCTAACTATTTTGTGGAGCCGCAGTTAAAAGTAGGCGTATCGACTTTTAGCAGTAGCCGTGCAGTGATAACAGGGGAAGTGGGGCAGCAGAAGGAGCTTATCCTCACCGATAAACCCATGACGGTGATGGAGGCGTTAAGCTCGGCAGGCGGCTATTCGCAGGCGGCGGATTTAAGTCAAGTCAGGTTGACCCGTGTCGATGGGGAAACCGAAACGATAGATTTGCGCAGCAGCTTGTTAGGGGGTGAACCGGTTTATAACCCCGTTCTTCAAACCGGAGATACCCTACATATTCCGCGCAACCATGGTAATGAAGTATTTATGCTCGGTGAGGTGGTCAACAACCAGATTCTTCAACTCAATAACCGTGATATGACCTTAACAAGTGCCCTATCGGCGGCAAGAGGGATAAACCCGATCACGGCCCAGCCTTCTGAAATATACGTAATTCGGGAGCTTCACGATGAAACATGGGTATTTCACCTCGATGCCAGTTCGCCCTCAGCCTATATCGAAGGTGACAATTTTTTATTGCAGCCGCGCGATGTCATCTATGTGGGCGCACGCCCCATTACGGACTGGAGCCGTTACATAAATCAATTGATTCCAAGCTCGATATCGCAACTGGTTAATAGGAATAATTATGAAGGGAACTGAGGCCTTTGGATCGTATGCGGAATTTGAACGGCCGGCTTCTTCGTCAGCTGGCTATCATGCCATTGATATGCGTAAATACCTGAATGAGCTGAGCCAGTCTAAATTCACAGTGGCTCTATTCGCATTTGTATTTGCACTTGCCGGGGCGTTTTTTGCACTGCGTCCTCAACCTTATCATGCTGTGGCAACCTTAAAGCTGGAGGGAAGCGGCTTAGGCGGCATAATACAATCCGGTGGGTTAAATATAGATTCGGAAATTGGCACGATTAACTCCTGGACAACCGTCAGCAAGGTGCTGGACCGTATGCAGTATTACGCGGTTGTAGAATCGGAAAAGCGCCCAAACTGGTTTTCCAATTTTATGAATGTGCTTCATTCGGAGCAACCCGGTGGAGCCGAATCGCTGGACGATAAACCCTCTATTCAGGTTAAGCACCTGCATTTACCGACCGTGTTGGATGGCCAGCAACTCATCTTTAAAATCATATCGATTAACACCTATATTCTCACCACTGCTGACAATAACATCGTCTTTACCGGCGAATTCGGTCGAACCTATACAGATTCGAATGCCAATATCGCCGACAGCCGCGATAGTTTTATTATTCACATCGAAAATCATAACGCGCCTATCGGAAGCCTGTTTTACGTTAATCCACTTTCAACCGATGCCATGATTACGCATGTGCTTCAAAAAATGGACGTCACGAAACGGAGCTCCCATCCTAACTCCAGCCTGATAGATGTCGATATTGTACATTATAATCCACAGTTCGCCCGAAGCTTTTTGAGCGCGCTGGTCGATTATTACATTGACAGTACGGCATCTCAGAAAAATGCGTCTAGTGAGAAAATACGCCGAAATTTTCAGGAAGAGATTTCCGACCTTAAGCAGCAGATAGAACATCGCGAAAAGGAACTGACACGCTTTTTTGCGGAAAACGGCACCATCAATATCCAAGAAGAAACAAAGCTTTTGTTAAATAATATTCTTTCACTCGAGAACCAATTACTTGAAGCGGAGATGGAATTAGCGCAGGCGAAACTGATCTATCAAAATGAACATCCATCGTTAGAAATTTTGAAAGACCGCGTTATAAGACTTCGGGCCAGATTAGAAAATATTGAACGTCGCGGCGAATCCTTACCCCTCTTGCAAAGTCGGCTATTTAGCTTACAGCGTGAACTTGATGTCGCAACCGACTTATACAGCGCTGCGATTGAACGATATGCCCGTCTGGAAGCCCAAATGGTGAGTGCAGCCGGTCAGGCTCATATTGTTAACGAGCCACGAATCAAACCGGATGCACTTCGTAATCAGCTGGCGCAGGTGGTCGTATTATCTGTCATTATGGGTATTTTAATTGCGCTAAGCCTGATCTTACTTCGCCTTACTGCCCGGGTTCAGCGTATTGAAACTATCGATGACTTGCAATCCATTTCCATGTTCCCGGTAGTTGGTACCGTTCCGCACGATAAACACGAGGCACAAAAGGGCAGTAAGGGCCAAACCTCCGTGTTATTTAGCAATCGCCGCAGCCCCACTATTACCAATCTAAAGACAATTGAATCCCAGTTTCACTACCTGACCCATGGCGCAAACAACAATGTGGTTGCCTTTACCAGCGATGTTGAAGGGCAGGGTAAAAGTTTTCTGGCACTCAATCTTGCACTTTTATCGGCTAGCCGCCGCAAAACACTTTTTATCGATTGTGATATTAAACATTCCAGCATTCATAAAGTGTTAAAGTGTGCTCGTATGCCCGGCCTTTCTGATATTATTACAGGGAACACGAACTTCGAAGATGCGTTGGTTGAGATTACGGAAGAGAAGTTTTACTACTTACCACCCGGGCTAAAATTAATGAATTATCAACCCCTCATGGATAAACGCCGCCTTAGTGATTTAATTGAAAAAACATCCAAAAGCTTCGACATTGTGATCATCGACTTTCCGGCCTTTAGCCAGTTACATGGGCGTACGGACTTACTGGATGCGGCGGGTACCCTGTTTCATGTGGTGAAACATGGCCGAAACGTGCAGGATCTTGAACTCTACTTAGAAAAGTTCGATGACGATAATCAGGTTAATTCCCTGCTGCTTAATAATGTGCCAAACGTAAAATAACCCTGGCTTTCAAAAAAGCTATTGTGCTGCTGCGGCGTTATTATTTCACGGGGTCATGTAAATACAGCGAGAGTGCCAAGAACATCCAGGCCTGTGTCCAGCGTAAATAGGTGATGCGGTTCGTATAGCGCTTATGCCGTTGATAGATGAACGCTTGTTTTTGTTCGTCCCACAGGTCAGACAGGCTCCGCTCGACAACCTTGTGCACGAGAGGATGATTGTCGTTAATCAGATCGGATAATATGACATATTGCGCCGCCGATTCCGGATCAATCGGATAGCGGTTATCCGCGTAGTATTTCGCCGTTCCATCCTGTTCAAAACAATTCTCGCGGTAAAATGCAAGGCCCTGTTTTATTGCCCGCCTGATAACAGGAGACCGGAGCCGTTGATTCATGAGATAAAGCGCTTCCAGATTATATCCTGTATGAAAGCCGTCAATGAATTGGTGGTGCGGCTCGGTGCCATAGCGCCAGCTTCCGTTCTCCTGCTGTGCTGCTAACGTGGTCGCAATTGCCTGTTCGGCCAGCTTGCGGTAACGTGCAACACCGGAATGTTCATGCGCGAGGATACATACATAACACGCCCACAGATTCGCATTATGTACCAGCGTATCGGAACCTGGAACATAGGCGAAATAGGGCTGGTCGGTCTGAACATTGCGGAATAAATGCGTTTCAACGAACTTTCCGGCTTCGATAAAGCTTTTTTTCGTTACTTTGCTGATTTCAGCGTTGTGTAATAGATCAAGCGCGCGGATAACATAAGCAGTCGTAATCACATTTGGCGTTGTTTTTCCTACGAAAAATGCCTTAGCCTGCCAGTCAAACGGGTAGCCCCAGGCGGCCTCTCCCCACTCTGTTCCGCACCGATGCTGCATAAGCAGGTCATAACAATAATCAGCATCCTCAAATTGTTGCTGCCGTATAAACCCGCGCAGATAAAGACTGATCGCTTTAGCATTCTGCACTTTGGGCACCAGCGTTACAGGCCGGAAATTGACTGGGGAGCGTTTAAATAACTGCACCCATGCCAGCCGTAAAAACCGCGAGCGGTCCAGCTGAAGCATCTGAAAAAGCCTGCTGTTCAGGCCGTCAAACGGATCCCATCCCTTGTAGTCATGCTCTTTACCCAGCTGTTCGAGCGTATTAAGTATCTGGACTATATCTTCTCGGCTACAACCTGCCATCACATACCGTCGATGATTAACTGATAGGAGTGTAATACTATCTTTCGGCTTGTAAATGCCATAGGCTGTAAACGGAGGTTTTCGCATGCATATTTTGGTAACAGGTGGTGCCGGCTATATAGGAAGCCATGTATGCAAAATGCTGGCTGAAACGGGGTATATACCGGTAGTGTATGACAATCTATCGCGCGGCTATCGCGAGTCAGTCCGCTGGGGTGTGTTGGTTGAAGGTGACATCCGCGATCCAGTAGAGTTGAGACGCGCTTTTACGACGTATTGGCCACAAGCCGTCATGCATTTCGCCGCCCTCGCCTCGGTCCCGGAGTCATTTGAAAGGCCAGACCTTTATAACGAAAATAATGTCGAAGGTACGGCAACCCTTTTAGCCGTTATGGAAGAGATGAAGATAGCGCCCATTGTCCTCTCCAGCACCTGTGCAGTCTACGGTATGCCGGAAACTTCCGGTCAGGTGAGGGAGGAGACTGCGTTGCGGCCCATCAATCCGTATGGAGAATCCAAACTGCAGATGGAAAAGCAGGTGCAGACCTACACGCAGGAAGGTCGTATTCGGCCAATGATTCTTCGGTATTTTAATGCCGCTGGATGCGATCCGGAGGGCGAATTGCAGGACAAGCGAACACCTGTTACGGCTGTAATTCCGCTTTTGCTGCGTGCCTTTCGGGAGCAGCGCACTTTTCAGATATTCGGACAGGACTACGATACGCCGGATGGTACGGCCATACGCGATTATATTCATGTAAACGATCTGGCGGCTGCTCATATTACCTCGCTTTCTGCGTTACTGGAAGGACATGCGGGTGATATTTATAACCTCGGAACGGAACGCGGTATTTCCGTACAGGAATTAGTTTCGGCTGCTGAAGAGGTGCTTGGAGCTCCGCTTAAGGTCGAATACGCTCCGCGCCGTCAAGGTGACCCGGCCGTAATGATTGCCGATAGCTCAAAAATCGCCGGAGAGCTTGGCTGGAAAGCGGGTATGAACGATATTAAAGCTATCCTACGCACGGCTGTAATGGCCTCTGAAATACCTGTATCTGCGACGGGGTAATGTTGTTTGCTCGCTTCTTTTAGCGTAAGCCGATGCATGTTGCCATTCATATCCGGCTGCGCTGATCAATATGAAATAACTGATCAAATGGAAGTGGTGAATAAAGGTATTGTCTGTAATCATGACCAGCAAATTATAGAGAAAAAGGTAAAGCCCGAATGTATTCTGCTTAAAAATCATGAAGAATGCTAATAGCAGTATGGCAAACCCTACTATTCCGTAATCGTAAAAATAGAGTAGGTAAGAATTATGCACCTGCAGGGGATAATCAATCGTTACCTCAACCAGTTTGCGCGTTGAATCTCCAGGCCCATTGCCAAACAAAATATTCAGCACCGACTGGCCCTGATACTGAGCGGAGAGGATCTGGTACTCCAGTAGTCGTCCCATTGTAAATTCTGATACGGTCGCTTCCGAGCCCAGTATATCTGATAGCAGAGCAAAGAAGTCATAGTAGTACATATTCGCAAGCCCTGCGCCGATGATCATGACTGGAATAAAGATATAGAGTAATACCCGCTCCCGTACGCGAAGCAGCATACTGATGCCGCGCGTTAACACGTATAAAAACAACACGATAATAACCGCCGAGAACGCGATACGCTTAAAGGCAATAAAAAATAAAAGAAAGGTGATGACGGACAAGATCCGCTTTTTAAAGATAAGGCAGTAGATAAATATACCACCAAGAGGAAAAGCAAGCCCGCTTTCCAACAGCCCTTGCGAGCTAGCAAAGTCAAGTCCACCGCGTGTCGTTCCCCCTCCGGAGACCCAAAGAAACACAGTAGTCAGTGCAAAAATAAGGACCATACCATCGACGGATTTACCGGTAAATTGCATTAGCGGTATAAACGCAATGATATAAAAAATTGGTTTAAAGGCATTGATCCAGGTAATCCAGCCAATAGGCTCATATTGAAGGAAAATAGACGGTAGTATTGCTACAATGTACAATACTAACGCCGAGGCAAATGCGCCATTAAAGTAGAAGCGGCTTCCTTTAGATAAGATCCATGCCAGCGCAAAAGAAATAATAGGTAAGGCATAGACGATAAACCGAAGCGGAGAGCCTGTAAAAAAAGAATAAGCCGGGGCGAATAATAAACCGAACGCCAGCAGGAACAAACTCGCATGTAGCCGAGATTGTTCCACAGCATGGGCAGCATAATAATGCATATCTTTTTTCTGTAAGCGCATGCTTGAGACACTCCCCTTCATCGCTTCATCTTACCCCTAGCGTATTGAAACAGCCTTGTATAACTTTTCCACGACCAAATACCCGGATAGAGTCCTGTATATTGATGCAAGCGGACATTTAGCCATACGTTACGCACAAACAGGCCAAAAAAGATGGCCCAGCCGATGCCGATTAACCCTAGCCAGGACCCCAGCACCAGAATTAAGAATACGGTAAGAGCGGTCTCACCTATCGCAATGCGAAGTGTAACACGCTCCTGACCGGTCAGCATATATATGTGTGTCGTCGGTCCGGATGCGGCATTCATTAAAAAGCCGGCGGCGATAAGGATCATGGGCAAATAAGCCGCTTGGTACTCCGGCTGTGTCAGCAGCGTAATGAGAGGAATGCCGTAGAGTAACAATAGCAAAAACAGAGCGAGCGCAGGTAAAAAAACCAGCCAGCAGCTTATGGTCAGTAACTTTTGTTGCATTTCAATATTACCTGCTTGATGCGTTTTGGAAATAATCGGCATAACGACAAACGCCATACACCATTGCATAAGACCAAGGAGCGAACCGAAGCGCGTCGCCGTTTCCAGAAACGCGGTTGCGGTCACCCCTAATAATAGCGGCGTAATTAATATCGGCAGGCGCAAATTCAGGTTATTAAGCGCAAGCGTACCGAACATACGAAAGGCGGTTTGACGAAACTCGCTAAGGAAGGCGGTCTGCTCTGCGCCCTCCTGATACGGGTATACGCTCCGCACGAAAAAGCGATACAGCAGAAAAACCAGCCAGACCAGCATGGTCTGGACAGTCAGGATAGTAAGTAATGAATGAGCGTCAACCAGCACTAGAGTCAGAGTAATCAGTATCAATCCGGACGGAAGCAAAATCGATTCCGGAAAATGTGCCCGGACCTGTTTTTCTTTGGCTAGTAATTTGCCGGATTGCAGCGCGTTCAGCATATATGCCGGGGCGATCAGCAGGGTCAGTAATATCAGATGAAAATGAGGGTGTTGCCAATCCTGCCAAAACAGCCAGAGCACTCCTGGCAGCAGCATAATGTAAAATATAGCATGCACCTTCAGGCAAAAACGTACGGCATAGCGATGCAGCGTTACGATCTCTCCGATGGATAATGTCGGAGTATATTTCACGAAGGCGAGATCCATCCCAAACGCGCCAAGTGCTCGCACCAGAAACAGAACCGCATAGATAATACTGTAAATACCAACCAAAGCGATCGGCAGCGTTTTGGTTAATAGAATAAACCACAGCATTTGCAGGAAAATGCCACTGACGCGCATAAGAAACACTGACGTTAAACTTGTGAGAATATAGCGCGTCGAATACATTTTTACTGCCGTTGGATAAAGAATATCGTTACAACATCAAATTCATAACAGAGTGCATTGCGCACGTAAAAGGAACATTGTGGAAGAGCCCGGAATTGATGTCAGAACTGGTCGCACCTGGGGCGGGAATGTCAGTGAACGTGCCGCATTGCGGTTGATTCGCGCGGGTTCACACGGGTTTAGCCTGCTCCGCTTTCGTGGCTTGTGGCGATATACCCGGCTTATTGCAAGATTGCTTGGCATTAAACGGCGCATATGGTGCCGGTGCGAAGACGATATTGTTCTAAGTGTGGACGTTAGAGACCCTTATTGGATACGACTTATCGCCCCTTATTTCACCTACGAGCCGGATATACATACCATACTGAAACGCATAAATCATATTAATTATCTTTTAATCGATGGGGGCGCCAATATGGGATATTGGTCCAGCTATATCACTAGCAAACTGTATCAAAAGCAGGCCATCGCAGTAGAGGCGCTGCAAAATAATGTCGATTTATTGACGCTGCATTGTAAGGCCAATGAAAAGCGTTTTACGGTACTGCATCGCGCGCTATCTGACACCCCAGATCAGGAACTGACGCTCTATCAAACTGGCGGTCACGCGAGTGTGTCTCTTGTCGGTAGCGAGGAGGCAGCGCGCCATACCGAAACGGTTACCACAACTACTATCGACAAAATTATTACAGAAAATGCACCGCATATTCAGAATATTGTGCTAAAATTGGACGTAGAGGGGGTAGAGGTACAAGCATTGCAGGGGGCAAAACAGGTGCTAAAAAAACAGCCGCTAATCTTATACGAAGACCACGGTGCGGACAAAAGTTCGCGCGTCACCGATTACATTATAAACGTACTAAAGCTGGATTGTTTTTATCTGCATGAAAGCGGCACTCAGCAGAAAATTACGTCTCTGGATATGCTTAAGGCGATTAAAACCGATAAGCAGAAGGGCTATAATTTTGCCGCCTGCGCAAAGGATTCGGTGTTTTATCCCCACATGATGGAGGGTGAAACGTGAAACATATCCTACTGGCGACGGTAGCTTCACTGGGCTTTTCCTTTTCGGCATCATCCGATAGCATGATACCGGATGAAGTCATGATCCAGCATTACCTTTCCGATAAGTTTATTACCCCTTATACCGTACAATCCGGTACGCAGGACATGGCATCGCTGGAGGGTTATACCTACTTTGAAGGCGTTTATTTCCCTTACACGCAGCTTGCGGAAATGCTCGGCCTGTCTATTCTGCGAGATGAGAGCATATACAGCTTTAGGCATCAGGATATACGCTACGCTGTCGATACGTCTCGGCACATCGCTTATACCGGTGAGGCGCGCCAGTTGATTCCACAAGTGCATATTATTACCACATCGGACGAGCTGTATCTCCATGAGGCGTTTTTGGAAAACTGGTTGCCTTTTGATTTTATGGTCAATGTGAGGGGAAAACGGATCACTCTGCCTGATAGCAACAGGGACAAAACAGTTACGCCTGCCGAGACGGAGATTGTAATTGAGGATTCAGAGGCTTCTGCCGCACTCCAACAGGTTATTCGTGCACGCCGGATAAGGGCGTTACCACCTTCCGGTCCGGAGATACGAGCAGCACAAAATGCAACTATTGCAGCTTCTGCCACTGTGTCAGCCGTACCAACCAATAAGCCGGCATTTCAACAGGCTTTACCGAATACTCCGGCACGTATTACCCCCCTGTCTAAACCGCAAAAACATCGTAAAGCTACTGCAAAGCGGGAACCAAACCGCTTACGGACTAAACCGTTATATGCCAGCCCAGAGCAACAGCCCGTAAGGCGGAATCTGCGCGAGTCTCTGACCATGGTGCATTACCGCTATAATACGCCGGCGGCGATGGTTACCACCTTTTACAATGAGTATCATGTTTATCTGCCTTTGACATCCCTGATGCGGCAGTTTGATTTAAACGTCATAGAGAAAGCCGAACATATCTTTCACTTTCATCCCGGCGATGTGCAGCATGCGTTTTATCTTGATGTTCATAACAAGCAGATAACCAGACATAAGCAGTCAGTGCAGATCGAGTCTGATCAGCTTTTCTGGAGAGACGGTGAATTGTATCTATCCACAGCGCTTCTTAATCAATGTTTGCCGCAGAAAATTCAGATGCGTGATAATTATTATCTCGAGCTATCCGGTTTGTAGCGTATCCTGAATCCGAACTATCAGCTCTTTTATAGCTGCTATTTCCTGCTTTACCCCGGCAATATCATGATCGGCGAGTTTGTGCGGATCGATAGCCCTTCCGGATTCGATAATAGGACGTATTCTGGCTTCCATATCATCGACAACCTCAAGCGCAGAGCTGATGGACCCTTTGCTGATGCTAATTTCAGGCTCCGTGCTGGTTTCCCATGATTCAAGCGTTTCCTTGCTTTGTTCCGCTAGACGCCCTACGCGAAACACAGCATCCTGCACCAGCTCGTCATATTCTTGCAAATCAACGCGGTGATCGCGTAATATATCAGCCATTTCGGTGTCTGTGTGTTGATCCGGAAACGCTTCCAGCATAGCGGACAGACGAGCTACTTTTTCATCAAGCAAACTGATGGCCTCATGCACAATGTCATGCTGATGACCCGCGTTCGTTTCTTCCTGCAAAGGCTCGGCCTCCGCTATCTCTTCCGAAATTGCTTTTTTCTGTAATAATGCTTCGTGCTCCGTTTCCAAGTAAGCCAATTTATCCTGCAGAGCGTGCATTTCCGATTCGTGCGGATTGGCTTCTTCTTGTTCGCGGAAATGCTTATTAATACGACGTATTTCTTCGCCAAAGGGCGCCTGATCCAGATATGCAAGATTACCACGTATTGCTTTGCCCGTTGCAAGACGCTGAAGCGCATCCCTCAGCATCCTCGAGGACTTCAGGCCGGCCATACGTAACACGAGATGACTCAGCACAAGCAGCAAGATGCCAAGCACCAAAAGAACCGCCTGCTTCACCGTTACCGGTTGTTCTCCTCCGGTTGCGGATTGATGCGGGAAAAAATGGACCGCGTAATAGAGTTGACCGGCCAGCTCAATCGGCCGCGCGATAACGTAGCCAAGTTGTTTACCCTGATCCGATACTGCGGAAGCGGAGAATGAGGACGTATCCACCAGCGGCAGAAGATAATCCTGAAAAAAACGAACATCACCTGAAACGACATGCAGGATAGAAAGGTCGCTGTCGGTGAGGTAAATCTGACGATCCGCTCCCACCTGATCGTGCAGCATCTCAAGATCGCTGAGAATGACCAGCTTGCCGAGGGACTCACCGAAAGGAGATGTAATCGGATAGGCGGCGAGAATCGTCCCCTTGCCTGTATCGTCGGGGGAAATGGTAATAAGGTGGTTCGTTTCCAGCGGTTTCTGCAAAATGGCCTGTATATTTTTATCAAGCCCTTCGGCTTTTCCTAACGCATCTGCGAAATAAGCCGGCTTAAATACGGAGTAGATAATTTCATTCTCATTGGTAATGAAGAGCAAATCATCGTAGTTGCGGCTCTGTATCAAACTCCGCATGCGAGGGTGGTGCTCTTTATGAATGGCACTATAGGCAGAACCGTCCGGCGCAAAATCGAAATATTCCTTTTTCTCTTCCCCGTAGGGATTATCGGTAACATAAAGCTGTTTTACGCGTGAGCTTGCTACATCATCCAATTCCTTCCAGCCTTTATCCAGTTCAAAAAAGGCGGAGCGCGTCAGAGGAAGATTGCTGATATAGAGCAAATCCTGTTCCAGTAATGTCAGACTCTCGCGAGCGAGGTCCGTCGAAAGCGAAGCCACCGGCGATACATAATCCGGCACTTTTCCGGCACTTTTATCCGGCAACAGCCACAGCGTGTAACACGCATAAAACATGGCTGCCAGACCGCATAATAGCAACAGCAGCGACCCGTGTTTCACCGAACGATGAATCAGCGCGTTAGACACATTTTACCCCCTGCCATTGATGGCAATCAACTTATCTGGATTAATCCATGTTTTGAGCCGAAGTTCAAGGAGATAATGGGCGTTGCATCCAAGCCCTCATCATTTCTGAAACCATAGCAGCACATAAAGCAGAAAATGCTGTACCACACAGTAAAGAGCAACGAAAAGCTTAGTTTTCCGGCTATTTTATGCTATAATCTTCACTAAGAGGCATTATGCATTTGGAAGGGTTTCATAGCTGGCATTATCCCGATCACCTGCTGGATCGGATTCATCACGGTGTTATTGCTACCAAGCATCAAAACGATGCGGCGCTCGAGGCTCGGATTATTTCCCAATTTGCCCGGCTGGTTTTTCCCGGTGAACGCTGCCGGGTGCGCCTGTTTGAAGGCGCCTTTCCTGATGCGGAAATTAAAATACTCGAATCCGGCTATGTTAAACCCATTGAAATTACGCAGGCCTTTGAAGGTGGCGATAATTCGCCCTCCCGGGAATCACGGCTCTATAACGAAGCCATGTACCGCAAAGCCAAGCGCAATGGCTTTCAGGGCAATGACTTCAGCAAGATGATGGAATATGAGTTTATACGCGGTGTAAAGCTGGCTATTCAACGGAAGGTCGATAAAAACTATGCGCTGCGGCCGCATCTGCTGGTTTATGTCACCAACATACCAACCTGGGGCGAAGCAGCAGATTTTCTGGAAGAAAATATCGATCTGTTTAAGGCCTATCATAAGTATTTTCACTCGATCAGCGTCTTAACGCAAAACGCGGAAATTGCCATCCAGCTTTTACCTAAATTCAAAGTTTTTCGTGAAAAACTCCACTAAATCGGTATAATGGTGTTATGAGATGGTCATTGATACCCTTGATTGTATTTCTCATCCTGCCGCTTCCCGTTGAAGCGCAGGGCATATCGAATTATCGCTTTAAGACACAAATCGAACAGCCGGAATCCGGCCGCTCCTGCTATCAATACTGCCTGTCGCGCGGGGGTTTGCATCAGCAATGTGACGAGCAATGCGGCATGACGGAAGCATCGCAACGCGCCCGCCTGATAGAAGAGGGCGCGGAGGACATTGAGGCGGCTGAACGCTCTTTGCAAAACAGCTCTGAAATAGAACCGATTGGCAAACGTGTTGAGATAGACCATAAAGCGCAGATGAGCGGTGAGTCGCGCAATTTCGATGGCGTCAATTACAACTGCTTCAAAACCTGTCGATTACAGGGGGATAGCTACGATACTTGTAGCATGTTATGCAGTGAGTAGTTCCGGATGACAGCCATTCTCCTTTGTGATATATAGACGCGCATGACTGTATATAATATTGATGCCAAAAAGCTCCGTCACCCGGAGAAAGCCAAGAACACCCCTACCGAGGCGCTGCCTAAGCCGGATTGGATCCGCGTAAAAGCGCCGGTAAGTGAAGGTTATAAAGAAACGCGCGAGCTGATTCGTAGCAACAGCCTTTACACGGTCTGTGAAGAAGCTGCCTGCCCGAATATCGGTGAGTGCTGGGAAAAGAAGCACGCCACTGTGATGATCATGGGCGATACCTGCACCCGCGCTTGCGCCTTTTGCAACGTTGCGACCGGCCGCCCCGACAAGCTCGATCCGCATGAACCGGCCAACCTGGCCAATGCCGCGAAAGAACTTGGCCTTAACCACATGGTGATTACCTCGGTCGACCGCGATGACTTAGAAGATGGCGGCGCGCAGCATTTTGCCGAGTGTATTTTGCGGCTGCGCCAAACCACCCCCCACACAACAGTCGAAATTCTTACGCCTGACTTTAAAGATAAAGAGGGCGCGCTGGAGATTGTCGTTGCGGCCAAGCCAGACGTATTTAACCACAATATTGAAACCGTGCCGAGTCTCTATCCGCGTATTCGGCCCGGCGCGCGCTATTACCATTCACTACGCCTGCTTGATCGGGTAAAGCAGCTCGACCCTGCGATGTTCACTAAGTCCGGCCTGATGGTGGGGCTTGGGGAAACAAAGGAAGAAGTCTATCAACTGATGGATGATCTCCGCTCGGCCGATGTGGATTTTCTGACGATCGGGCAATATTTGCAGCCCACCCCGCGCCACGCGCCGATTGATCGCTATGTCACACCGGATGAGTTCAAAAACTACGAAAAAATGGCGTATGCGAAAGGCTTTCTTATGGTGTCAAGCAGCCCGCTCACCCGCTCCAGCTACCACGCCGGAGACGACTTCGCCCAGCTCAGACGCAACCGGGAGCGTGCGCTGGCGGGGAAGTAGCATAATAACTATACCTTTTTATTCCATAAATGGGGTTATTATGGTATCATTCGAATACGATAAAACGAAAAGTGCCATAAATAAGGAAAAGCACGGTATCGATTTTGTTGAAGCACAAGCGTTATGGCATGATGAAGATGTGTTAGAGCTCACATTGATAACTGAGGATGAGCAACGCAGCATAATTATTGGCAAAATTGGTACGAAACACTGGACAGCCATTATTACACACCGGGCTAACAACATACGTATTATTTCTGTTAGACGGAGCCGAAAAAAAGAGAGGCAAGCATATGAAAGCGCATGAACTGGATAAAAAATTTGAGGAGGGTGAAGATATTGCTGAATATGTGGATTGGTCATCGGCAACGCGCATTAACGCTGAGCAAAAGCGGGTTAACGTCGATTTTCCCATCTGGATGATCGAATCCCTCGACCGTGAAGCGAAACGTATAGGCGTCACCCGTCAGGCAATCATTAAAACCTGGATTGCGGACAGGCTGGGGCGTTAGGGATTTTCTAAACTGGTGGGGGCAGAGGGATTTGAACCCCCGACCAAGGCGTTATGAGCGCCCTGCTCTAACCGCTGAGCTATGCCCCCACTCTTGGCTTTCATGCCTTCTTGTGCGTTGTTAGTCAAGCTTCATGTCATTCACGTACCATAAGGTACGCCAAAATGCCATTCAGCTTAACCGCCTGGTAGACAAAGGCAGCAAGTCCAACCGGATATCTACCCGGAATGCGAAGCGTGTCCGTGACACATATAAAGCGTAAAAGCGTATACCCAATCGTGATCACTATGGCAAGCATGCAGTGCGCTCGAACGCGCATGTAACGGGGGTTCGTTTTTTCCGAATCATTTTTATATGATCTCACGAATAACCCATAGGATGAAATTAGGTGAAATTACGCTCCTTGCCGGGATGATTATGATTTTATCCGCCTGTCAGTCTGCGGGGTTATTTTCCCTCAATGTTCCGACCTATCTGGCGGCAGACTATGAGGTTTCAAAAAGTCATATTTACGGCGATCAGCCTTGGCAACAGCTTGATATCTACCAACCAGCAAACGCCGAAGCTCCATTGAAAACCCTCGTTTTAATCTATGGCGGCGGCTGGCGCAGCGGCACCAAAGAACAATATGCCTTCCTGGCCGATGCGTTTACACGGCTGGGCTATCGCGTCGTCATCCCGGATTATACCAAATACCCCGAAGGCGTTTACCCGGACTATGTGGAGGATGCGGCGCTGGCAACGAAATGGCTGAGTGAGCATCTTGCCGAAGATGGCGGCGAGACGGACGGATTCTATCTGATGGGGCATTCAGCGGGAGCGCATACGGCGGCAATGCTTGTCACGAACGACCGCTTTTTGCAGCAAGTCGGCCTGAGTCCAAATATTTATGATGGCTTTATCGGGCTCTCCGGGCCTTACAATTTTACACCTAAAAAGGCGCGGTACAAGCGTGTCTTCGGCGGCGGGCCGGATTTCTCGCATATGAAGCTGAACAACTTCGTAAATGGTAACGAGCCGCCGATGCTGCTGATCCACGGCGCGCAGGATGGTACGGTGGTAGCCGAAAACATGCATAGTTTTGCGGAAAAACTGCGCACGCATGACGTGTCCGTTACAGCAGAGCTTTATGAGGATCTCGGCCATTATGATATGATCGCGCTGTTCTCCCGCGCGCTTCCGAAAGGCGAGCAGGTGATTCAGGATATTGATGCCTTCATGCAGCGGTCGTCTTCGCCTTAACCCCAGGGGCCTTTATAGGGTTTTTCGTAGTGGGTGGCAACCGTCTGCCCCATGTCGCGGGCGAGTTGCTCCAGCGCGTCAATCCGGTTTTGCGTATTCGGGTGGGTAGAGAAGAGCCGGTCATGATTATGCGCGTGCAGTGGGTTGATGATAAACATGTGCGCGGTAGCAGGGTTCTGTTCCGCCGCTTGGTTATCGATGCGTGCCGCACCGCCGGAGATTTTTGCCAGTGCGGAAGCAAGGGCGAGGGGATTCCCGCAGATTTCAGCACCCGTACGGTCGGCTTCATACTCGCGCGTGCGGCTGATCGCCATCTGTACGAGTCCGGCCGCCATTGGCGCAAGGATCATGATAGCTAGCGTGGCAAGAAGCCCGCCATTACGATTACCGCCCATGAAAAACGCCATATTAGCAAGCATACCAATCGCCCCGGCGATGGTGGCAGCGACGGTCATGGTCAGCGTATCGCGGTTTTGAATGTGCGCAAGCTCATGCGCGACTACGCCAAGCGCTTCCTCCCGGTTCAACATATTGAGCAGGCCGGTTGTTACGGCAACCGCGCCATGTTCAGGGCTACGCCCAGTGGCAAAGGCGTTCGGCTGCGGGCTATCAATAACATGCAGACTCGGCATGGGCATATTGGCACGCTCGACCATGGCGCGCGTTCCGTCTTGCAGCCAGGTGAGTTCGCCCGGCGCGAGTGGCCGCGCTTTGTATATTTTCAGCGCCATCGTACCCGAGTTCCAGTAGGCGAAAGCATTCATCGCGAGGGCGAGGCCAAAGGCAATCACCATGCCGCCCGTGCCGCCAATCGCAAACCCTGCCGCCATAAATAAGGCGGTCAACATCGCGAGATATATACCGGTTTTAATCAGTCCCATGTTTCGTACCTCCTGCTATAAAGCTGATATAGTGCGGTTTGCGGGGGTTTTCCAGTGGGACGCGCGCGTAAAACTATTCCGCAGTTGGAGCTTCGCCGGGGAGGAAGGGGGGCAATACGTCCCACGAATCCGAAAGAGGTTTTCGCTCGGTCAAAATGAGCTGCGTATCCCCCCGATAGCGCGCCACTTTAACATCGAGCGTACGCGGCTCGCTAGCATGTTTATAGGTCGCTTGCTCCCCGTCGACATAGACCGTATATTTTTGAAATATCCAGCCGAGCGCGGGGAGCGTATCATTATAAAAATTCAGCACTTCAAATTTTGCCAGTGACCCTTCACTGTAAACGCCGGTCACCTGCTCTTCCAGCGTTGTCAGAGTCTGTGTTTCGCCGACATCGTAGGTAAAACCGGGCGGGAGTGGAATTTCGGGCGAAATCGCTTCGGCATAATATGTCTGATCATAATCCGGCCGGTTAGAGAGGTAGGACCAGGCAACTATCCCAACCGTAGCGGCGACAATAATCAGCCCGAAAAACGGGGAACCGGCTTCATTCGGAGGAGGTTTTCGTGGCATATGTTTAAATCATTTCTGGTTGGCAGGCGGGGCAGTAAAATGTTGACCGCCCCTGTTGTTTTACGCGGATAATACGCTCTCCGCAACTCTTGCATGGCTGCTCTGCTCTGTCATAAACGTTAAACTGATGCTGGAAATAGCCGACATCCCCGGACGAACGGACATAGTCGCGCAAGGTCGAGCCGCCTGATTTAAGGGCGGCGTTCAATGTTTTTTTAATAGAAATAACGAGCCTGTTTGCAGCGTTAACGTCGATTTCATTACATGGCGTGAACGGGTGAATACCCGCATCAAAGAGCGATTCATTCGCATAAATATTGCCGATGCCAACGACGATACGGTTATTCATCAAAGCGTGCTTTATTGCGATAGTACGATTATTTATTCTGGAAAATAATACGTCGCCTGTGAAGTTTTTATCTAATGGTTCGGGGCCTAAATCTCGGATAAGTTTATGGGAGGAAAGCTTTGACGTTTCGATAAGGTCAATAAGACCAAAGCGCCTGGGATCATTGAAGATTAACTCACTTCCATCATCAAAAGCAACCTCGATATGATCATGTTTATGAACGCTGTTCCGCCTATTTTTGTGGTGAAGCCATTTCCCGCTCATGCCGAGGTGTGATACCAATGTATTATGGTTAGAAAGACGAAATAAAATATACTTCGAACGGCGATCAATGCGTGTGATGGTCTGCTCCGCAAGCTGATCTGTCAAGTCGTGCGGTACCGGAAAGCGCAGGTCATACCGGTTTACCTTTGTCATAACTATTTTTCGTGAAATGATGTGGTCCGACAAACCGCGGCGGACCGTTTCAACTTCGGGAAGCTCCGGCATAGCAATTGCACTTCTGTTACATTCTCGCTATAACCATAAGCCGCGCAGCTACGAAAGTCATGTTATGAATGCATCGAATCAAGAGAAAGACGCCTCCGATATTGATTTTGGATATAAGCGGGTCGAACGCGATGCGAAGCAAGGGCTCGTGCATACTATTTTCACCAATGTTGCGTCCAAATATGACGTGATGAATGACGTCATGAGCGGCGGTCTACACCGTTTGTGGAAGTTGCGGTTTGTCTCGCAGCTAAAACTGCAGGACGGCATGCATATTCTCGACCTTGCAGGGGGTACGGGGGATATCGCCTTTGCGATCCTCAAGCGCGCTGAAAAAGAAGGAAAAGCGGTTAAAGTGACGGTTTCGGACATTAATGCGGACATGCTCCGAGAAGGCGAAGCGCGCAGTATCGACCGGAACATGCAAGGGGAGCTGGAGTGGGTAGAGGCAAATGCAGAAGCATTGCCGTTTGAAGAGGCAACCTTTGATGCATGCACGATGGCGTTTGGTATTCGGAATGTTACCGATAAAGCTAAGGCGCTCAGTGAGATATACCGTGTGCTTAAAGCTCCGGGGCAATTTTTATGCCTGGAGTTCAGCCCGGAGCCGGTTCCCGCAATAAAGCCGCTCTATGACCTTTATTCGTTTAAGCTGATCCCGTTTCTTGGTGAAAAGATTACGCAGGACCGGGCAGCTTATCAATATCTGGTGGAGTCGATCCGCATGTTTCCTGCGCCTGCCGCGTTTAAGGTGATGATTGAGGATGCCGGGTTCGAGGGGGTTCACTATCACAGCTATAATGCGGGTATTGTATGTAACCATATGGGATGGAAGAGGAATCAGGCTAGGTGAGACGGCACCTGAAACATCTTAAGCATCTCTACCGGGTCAGCAAGGTGCTCGCGAGCCATGACGCGCTGTTTTTTCTTGAGGCAATGCCGGTAAAGCCGTTTGTGATTGAACTTGCCCGGTCGACGGCGCGGGTGAAAGATACGAGCGGGCGAAAAGGGGAACGGCTTGCCCGCGCGCTGCAGGAGCTTGGGCCGACCTTCATCAAGTTGGGGCAGGCACTTTCGACACGGGCGGATCTGGTCGGTGAAGAAATTGCCAAAGACCTCTCTATGCTGCAGGATGACTTACCGTCTTTTCCGTTTGAGGAGGCAAAGGCAATTATAGAAGAGGAGCTGGATCAGCCACTCGAAGCCATGTTCGCGCAGTTTGAGGAAGAGCCGGTCGCCGCGGCTTCCATCTCGCAGGTGCATTTTGCCGAAACGATAGCGGGTGAAAAGGTGGCGGTTAAAGTCATGCGGCCAGGCATTGAACGGGTGTTTTATCAACAGATTGATTTGCTGTTCGGTATTGCGGAGATTCTCGACCGCTTCATTCCCAAGCTCAAGCGGCTTAAGCTGATCGAGGTGGTGGAGGATTTTGAACATACGGTCAAAATAGAGATGGATTTGCGCTTTGAAGCTGCGGCTGCATCCGAGCTGTCGGATAATTTTGCCGGTGATCCGATCCTGAAGATTCCGGAAGTCTTCTGGGATTTTACCTCGCAGCGTGTGCTCACGACCGAGCGGATCAGCGGTATCAGTATTGACGATGTGGAGGCGATCAAGGCGGCCGGGCACGATGTGAACGCCGTGATGGAAAAAGCGTCGCATATTTTCTTCAAGCAGGTCTATCGCGACGGCTTCTTCCACGCAGACATGCATCCGGGTAATTTATTTGTCGGAGCAGGCGGTGAGATCATCGCGGTTGATTTCGGTATTATGGGTCGGCTGGATGAGCAGACGCGGATTTTCCTCGCCGAGATGCTGTTCGGCTTTCTCAACCGCGATTATTACGCGATTTCGGATGTGCATTTCCGCGCGGGTTACATTCCGCCCCATCAGGATAAAGCCTTGTTTGCACAGGCCGTACGCTCTATCGGGGAACCGATTTTTGGCAAGAGCTCTGGGGAAATTTCGATTGCGCGTGTGCTCGCGCAGCTGTTCAAAATCACCGATGACTTTGAGATGGAAACACAGCCGCAGCTGATTCTGTTGCAAAAAACGATGATGCTCGCCGAAGGCATCGGGCGCAACCTCAATCCGAATGTGAATTTCTGGGAGCTGGCGCGCCCGCTGATGGAAGATTGGGCAAAAACGCATCTTGGCGTTCCGCACGATATACGGCAGGCAGCGCGGGAGAGCTTCAAGGCTCCGCGGCGGCTCTACTATATCGGGCAGATGATCGATAATCTGCCCTCTGTCATCAGTTCGGAAGGTTTGCGGTTGCATCCTTCCACGATTCGCCGTGCGGTTGAGTATCAACGGGGGAGGGAACGTAAATCGGTGGTGTACTGGAAAGTCGCGATGGTCGCGATTGCCAGTTCAGCTTTAACCTTTTGGCTATTGAGTTTGCTGTAAAGCCTTGCCATACTGTCTCAAGGTCTTGGATAAGGCATAACGGCCAGAGGACGACGTAACATGACAGCGCATAATCAGAATGGATCTATATTATTGATCGTCACCGGCAGTATCGCCGCGGTGAAGCTGCCGCAGATTATCCGTGGTCTGAAAGAGCGGCATATGAAAGTGACCTGCGTCATGACACCCTCAGCGCAACAATTTATCACACCGCTCACTCTCGCAAGCCTCACCGGAAAGCCGGTCTATACGGATTTGTTCTCGCCGGAAGATGAGGCGGACATGAGCCATATCCAGCTTTCCCGTAGCCATGATCTCCTTGCTGTTGTGCCGGCTTCGGCGAACTGTCTGGCGAAGATGGCACAGGGGCTCTGCGACGATCTTGCGAGTACGTTACTGCTCGCAACCGATAAGCCGGTCGTGGTGGTACCGGCTATGAATGTCCGCATGTGGGAGCATCCCGCGACGCAACGCAATGTGGCGCAACTGAAGCAGGACGGAGTAAGCTTTATCGGCCCGGCTTCCGGCGAGCTTGCCTGCGGCGAAACCGGCTGGGGCCGCATGGTAGAGCCGGACGAAGTAGTGGAATGCCTATTGCGTCATTGTGAGGTAAAGGTAAAGCAATCTGGTGCTAAGAAATCGCCACGCTCCGTTCACGATGGCGGTACGCTTCGACATTGCAAAGCCATCGTGACGTCCGGGCCGACGCGGGAGGCGATTGATCCGGTGCGTTATATTACCAACCGCTCGTCCGGTAAGCAGGGGTATGCGATTGCGGCGGCACTTGCGGAAGCCGGAGCCGAAGTTTCCCTGATTGCCGGGCCGACCAACCTGCCGGATCCGGCAGGCGTCCATGTCGTGCACGTAGAGTCGGCGCAGGAGATGTATGACGCCGTGCATAAAGCGTTGCCTTCAGATATTGCGGTTTGTACGGCGGCAGTGGCGGATTGGCGCACCGCGAAAGTCGCGCGTCATAAAATTAAAAAACAGGGGGAAAAAGACAACCTTACCTTTACCTTTGCCGAAAACCCCGACATCCTGGTCTCGCTTGCCAAGCATGCTACTAAACGTCCGGCGCTTGTTATCGGCTTTGCTGCGGAGACGGAGCATCTGCTGGAAAATGCGCGGGTAAAGCTGGAAAAGAAAGGTTGTGACTGGATTGTCGCTAACGATGTAAAGAATAACGCGGTGTTTGAAAGCGATATGAATAATGTCCATGTGATTGATCAGGCGAAGGATGAGGCATGGGGGGCGATCAGTAAGCGTGAGGTTGCTGAACGTCTGGTTGAGCGCATTGAAGGATTTTTTACCAATCAACAGAACAGGAGAGAGCATGGAACAGGTTGATATAGGGGTTAAGGTATTAGAGCATGGTAAAGCGAATCCTTTACCGAAATACGCCACTGGAGACAGTGCGGGGATGGATCTCTACGCGGCAATGGAGACGCCCATAACGCTCGGATCAGGAGAGCGGGCGCTTGTGCCGACCGGGATTGCGATGGCGCTGCCTTCCGGCTTTGAGGCGCAGGTGCGGCCTCGCTCCGGCCTCGCGCTCAAGCACGGCGTCACCGTACTGAATACGCCGGGCACGATAGATGCGGACTATCGCGGCGAGGTGAAGGTGATTTTGGTCAATCTCAGCAAAGAGGCATTCACCATCGAGCCGGGTATGCGCGTTGCGCAGATGGTCATTGCACCGGTTACGCAGGGACGTTTTATCGAGGTGGCCAATCTGGACGCGACCGAGCGCGGTGAGGGCGGATTCGGCTCAACCGGAACGCACGGGTAATTACACCAAAAAACTGCGAAATGCCTTGCAAGTTTTGGACGCAGGGATATAACTAGCATTATGCAAGGTATTTCCCATAAAGTGTTTGTTGCGATTGAGGCAGTGCTCTATGTGGCCTGTCATAGCTCTGCGACACCGATGCGAAGCAAAGATATCTGTAAATATCAAGGGGTTACGCTGCGTTATTTGGAACATATTCTGCAACAGCTCGTCAAGTGCAAGATATTAAAGGGTATTCGCGGCCCAAAAGGCGGTTATGTGCTCGCTAAGGACCGGCGGGACATACGTTTAAGCGAGATTTTCGATTGCATTGAAGAGATGTATGACGAAGAAGATCCGGTCCATTCGGATTTACATGGAAAAATTGTAAAACCACTCTTCAAGCAGTCCGTCACCCGTATGCGCAACCATCTGGATACGATTACCCTGCAGGACCTTGTCGAGGAAGCGCGGGCCAGGGATGTCGATGTTATCATCGACCAGAAATCCGACTTTGTGATTTAGAACGTTGTATTACGCTAGGGCTTGAGTTTGCTGTGAGGCGGTATTATAGTGCGCGGGAAACGCGATATACGAGGTATCAATCTATGAATGCACCCGCAGTGAAACAGGATCAGCCCGAAGGGCATTTTTTCACCGAAGGCCGTGGACGGCTCTATGATTCCATCATTGAAACCGTTGGTAATACGCCGATGGTAAAACTTAACCGCATTGCGGAAGAGCATGGCGCGAAAGCGGAAGTCTATGCCAAGCTGGAATTTTTTAATCCCCTCTCTTCGGTGAAAGACCGGCTCGCCCTATCCATGATCGAGGTGATGGAAGCAGAAGGTAAAATCAAGCCGGATACGATCCTCGTTGAGCCGACTTCCGGCAATACCGGGATTGCGCTTGCGTTTATAGCAGCAGCGAAAGGGTACCGCCTGATCTTGACTATGCCGGAGAGTATGTCCATCGAGCGTCGCAAAATGCTCAAACTGCTTGGGGCTGAGCTGGAGCTTACGCCTGCAGCGAAGGGTATGCGCGGAGCCATTGAAAAGGCGGAAGAAATTGTCGCCGAACATGACAATGCGGTCATGCCGCAGCAATTCAAAAACCCGGCTAATCCCTTGATTCACCGCAATACGACCGCGCAGGAAATCTGGAATGATTGCGAAGGCAAGCTGGATTATTTTGTCACCGGCGTTGGTACGGGTGGCACATTGACCGGCACGGCGGAAGCGCTGAAAGAAAAGGATGCCAACATCAAGATAGTCGCGGTGGAACCGGAAGACAGCCCGGTTCTTTCCGGAGGGCAGCCGGGGCCGCATAAAATTCAGGGTATTGGCGCGGGTTTTATTCCGGATGTGCTGAAAAAGGATCTGATCGATGAAGTCATTACGATCGGCAATGAAACCAGCTTTGAAACGGCGCGTCAGGTAGCGCAGCTTGACGGTATCCCGGTAGGGATTTCGTCGGGCGCGACCATCAAAGCGGCGCTTGAGCTTGCTGCACGCGATGGTATGGAAGGCAAGCGCATCGCTGTGATTGTGGCTTCCACTGCCGAGCGTTACCTCTCCACTCCTTTGTTTAATGAGGGGTAGTTGCTGTGTGTCATGCTGAGCGGAGGGCTGAAAGCCTGAAGTCGAAGCATCTCTTAGTGTGGCTGCAGACTGCCAAAGATCCTTCGACTCGTTTCACTCGCTCAGGATGACAAGGTTATCCTTTCCCGAGCAAGAACGCTACGCCCGTCAGATCATATTGCCGGAGCTGGGTGAGGATGGGCAGCAGAAACTAAGCAAGGCGCATGTGCTCGTTGTCGGAGCGGGCGGGCTTGGCTCGCCCTTGCTGTTTTATCTCGCGGCTGCCGGTGTAGGTGAAATCACCATCGTAGATAGCGACCGCGTCTCGCTCAACAACCTGCATCGGCAGATTCTCTATGAAACCGCAGATGTGGATGAAAAAAAAGTGCACGCAGCACGCGAAACATTATACGATATGAATAATACAATTAAAATCAATGCGATAGATAAAAAGCTAAGTGTGGATAACGCTGTGGATATGCTGGGGAAAGCAGATATCGTAGCGGATGGCTCGGATAATATCACCACCCGGTTTCTCGTGGCGGATACCTGTAATAAACTCTCCAAGTCACTGATCTATAGCGCGATTCATCGATTCGAAGGGCAATTGACGACGTTGAAGCCCTATCTGGGTGATCCGCACCCCTCTCTTCGCTGTTTGTACCCCAAGGAGCCACCGTCAGATGCCATGCCCTCCTGCGCGGAGGCGGGGATTCTCGGACCCGTTGCAGGCATTATGGGCAGCTACATGGCACTTGAGGTCATAAAGGAAATTACCGGCATCGGCGAAAGCCTGTCCGGCTGGTTGCTACGGTTTGATGGTCTGACAGGCGCCTGGCGTAAGGTGGCCTTACCTCGCGTATGCTAATAAGTGTCATCCCGGTATAAGGCCTGGAAGACACTTAGATTGTTAATACTACACTTCCAAAGATCGCCGCGCTCCGCTCGCGATGACGGGGATTTACGTTTCGCTCTTCGTCATTGCGAGCGACCATCGGGAGCGCGGCAATCTCAAGCGTCAGCATTCCGCTGCCCTGGATCCCGGCACAAGGCCGGGATGACGCTGAGGGGGTTAATACTCCACCTCCCAAAGATACAGCCCGTGGGCGGGTGCGGTCGGGCCTGCCTGCTTGCGGTCTTTCGCCTCGAGCGCATACCTCACCTGCTCAGGCTGCCATTTGCCTTCACCGACGAGGCTTAGCGTGCCGACGATATTCCGCACCATGTGATGCAGAAAGGATTTGGCCTGCACCTTGATACCAATCCGCGAACCCATGGTCTTAATCTCAATCGTATCCAGCGTTTTGACCGGTGAATTCGATTGGCATTCGATAGAGCGGAAACTGGTGAAATCATGCTTGCCGATCAGATAGCCAGCTGCTTCGCGCATTGCGTCCAGGTCAAGCGGTGTATGAATTTTCCACACGCGATGCTTATCCAACGTGAGCGGCGCCTGCCGGTTAACGATGAAAAAATAATAGGTGCGGCTTTTCGCATCGAACCGCGCGTTAAAATCCGCATGGACCGCTTCGACATCCAGCACGATGAGCGGGCGCTCCTGATCGAGCAAATGGTGGTTGATACCATGCATGATCTGGTAGGGGGTGCGCTCTTTGGTAAGATCGAAATGCACGACCTGCCCGCGCGCATGCACACCCGCATCGGTACGCCCGGCAACAATGGTCTGCACCTCTTCCTGCGCGAATCGGTATATGGCTTTTTCCAGAAAACCCTGCATGGAGGGCTGATCTTTCTGTATCTGCCAGCCGGCAACGCCTGTACCGTCATATTCGAGGGTGAGTTTATAGCGTGTCATGGGTATTATTCCTCGTCATTCTCAGCGATGCTGCGCGGAGCTGGGAATCTGGTTGTAAAACATCCCGAAGTCGTCGGCTGCCTCCATGAGAATGACAGAGTGGCTAACATAGCGTAGCCCCCACCGGCAACTTGTTTCCTTTCAGGAAATCCGTAATCTCCATCGGCTTTTTGCCCGCTTTTTGGATGGTAAGCGGCTGGATCGCGCCGTCTGCGCAGGCTATATGGAGCTGATCGGTCAGGATGGTGCCGGGAGTAGCTGGCTGACCTGCCCACCTATCGCTTAGCGATGTGGCCCCCCTCTCGCTTAGCGATGTGGCCCCCCTCTCGCTTAGCGATGTGGCCCCCCTCCCAACCTCCCCCCGCAAGCGGAGGGAGGAGCTAAGCTCCATCTCCCCATCGCTTGCGGGCATCGCCTCCCTCTCCCCACCGCTTGCGGGGGGGATTAAGGGGGGGCTATCCACACTGATTTCCGACTTCAGCACCTTATACTTCACCCCTTCATACTCGAAAAACGCACCGGGAAAAGGGGACAGCCCGCGTATCTGGTTATGCACTTCGTTTGCAGGTTTGTTCCAGTTGATCCGTGCTTCGTCCTTGATGATTTTGTTTGCGTAAGTGACGCCTTCCTCGCTTTGCGGAATGGCCTTTGCGCTGCCTGCTTCTATTTCCGCAATCACCTGAAGCGCCATCGCTGAGCCAAGCTCAGCCAGCTGATCGTGCATCTCCCCGGCAGTCGCGTTAGGTGGAAGCGGAATCTCCCGCCGGGCAAATACGGGCCCTGTATCCAGCCCGGCTTCCATCTGCATAATGCACATGCCGGTTTCCGTATCGCCCGCCATGATCGGGCGCTGAATCGGCGCCGCTCCGCGCCAGCGCGGCAGCAAGGAAGGGTGGATATTAATGCAGCCATGTTTCGGAGCATCCAAAATCGCTTGCGGCAAGAGTAGCCCATACGCCGCGACGATGGCGAGTTCGGCATTTAAATCGGCGAAAATCTGCTGCTCTTCAGCGCTTTTGAGTGACGCAGGAAAATAGACGGGGATATTCCGCGCCTCTGCCAATTGCTGCACAGGCGATGGACGCAGCTTTTGCCCTCTACCGGCCGGGCGCGGCGGCTGGGTATAGACCGCGACGAGCTCATGCCCCGCTTCGATTAACGATCGTAAGGTCGGTACGGCAAACTCCGGGGTGCCCATGAAGATGAAACGCATTATTTTAGTTTGTCATTCCGGATTTATTCCGGGATCTCAGGCTGCTAGCTTTAAACCGCTCTAGATCCCGACACAAGGCCGGGATGACCTTTCTTAATATTTTACCCATCCGCCAGCTTCTGTTGTTTCTTTAGTTTGCGGAGGATCATGTCACGCTTCATTTTGGAGATATGGTCTACAAACACAATGCCGTTTAGATGATCCATCTCGTGTTGCAGGCAGGTGGAGAGGAGCTCGTCGCATTCCATGACCTGCTCGTTGCCGTCATAATCGAGGTACTTAACCGTTACGCGCTTAGGTCGCGTGACTTTGGCATATTGCCCGGGGAAGGACAGGCAGCCCTCTTCATAGGTATTATCTTCTTCCGATTCTTCGAGGATTTCCGGGTTGATGAGAAAGAGTGGGTTGCGCTCCGGCTCGGCATCTTCTTGCTGCTCGTAGCGCTCGGAGCCATAGCCGATATCCATCACGAGGATACGCTTGGCAACGCCGACCTGAATGGCCGCAAGGCCGATCCCGTTCATCGCGTACATGGTTTCAAGCATATCGTCCATAAAGGCGCGCAGCTCATCATCGACCGCATCCACCGGTTTGGATACGGTTTTCAAACGCGGATCGGGCGCGATAACGAGGGGTAAAACAGCCATATCTATTATATAATAATGTTTTGCTTCCTTGTCACCCCGGATTTGTTCCGGGGTCTTGAGTTGCATGCATTGGCCGTGATGTTGCCCGAGATCCCGGCACTAGGCCGGGATGACATAAATATATTACAACTTCCTTAGTCGCCCTAACACCTCGTCTTTCCCCAGAACCTCAAGAATCGTCACAAGATCAGGCGCTTCCATCGTCCCGCAGACGCCGGCGCGAACCGGCGGCATGATTTTGCCGAGCTTGGTACCTTTAAGTACGGAGAAATCGTAGAGCGCTTGCTTGATGGTATCTGCCTTCCATGGGTCAACCGCTTCAAGCGTCCGTACAATTTCCGGCATCAAATCCGCCCCCTGCTCCAGTTGCTTAGCGGCTTTCTCCGTGTAAGGCGAGACGCGTGCAATAATAAAGGCCGACTGTTCTGCGAGTTCTTTCAGCGTATTGCTGCGTTCTTTTAAGAGCGGCATAGCTTTTCCGATACGCACGAAGTCAATTTCTTCCGGCGTTTTATCGGCAATTTCCGTCAGTTCGGCCTCGCGTTTACGAAGTTCCTGCAAAAGCGTTTCATCATCCATGGCCTTTAGGTAATGGCCGTTGACGCTGGCAAGTTTGGCGAAATCAAAGCGGGCAGGGGCTCGCCCTATATGCTCCAGATCAAACCATTCAATCGCCTGTTGATCCGAAATGATTTCATCGTCTCCGTGACTCCAGCCGAGACGCAGAAGGTAATTGCGAAGCCCCTCCGGTAGATAGCCCATCTCGCGATACGCCTCGACGCCGAGAGCGCCATGCCGCTTGGAAAGCTTCGCGCCATCGGGGCCGTGTATCAGCGGAATATGTGCAAACGCCGGTACGTCCCAGCCCATCGCTTCGTAAATCAGCTGTTGCTTGAACGCATTATTGAGATGATCATCACCCCGAATAACGTGCGTGATACCCATTGTATAATCATCATAGACCACAGAGAGCATATAGGTCGGGGTATTATCCGAGCGGAGAATGATGAAATCGTCAATCTCGTCGCTTTGCACGGTGATCTCGCCCTGAATATGGTCGAACAGGGTGATGCTGCCGGTATTCGGCGCTTTGAACCGAATGACCGGTTCGATGTCGGCCGGCGGTTCGGATGGCTTGTCACGCCAGGGGCTGCGAATTTTCAGCCGCTCATTCCTTTCCTGTGCTTCATCCCGCATGGTCTGCAGTTCGTCCTTCGACAAATAACAATAATAGGCGTGTCTTTTTTCGACGAGTTGATGCGCAAGCGCTGCATGTTCTTTCTCAAAAGCGGATTGATAATAGACGTCATCATCCCAATCGAGCCCGAGCCAGCTAAGGCCGTGCAGAATTGCCTCCGTCGCGGCTTCGGTTGAGCGGGCCTTATCGGTATCCTCGACCCGAAGCAAAAACTTACCGCCATGCCGTTTGGCAAAGAGGTAATTGAACAACGCAGTACGTGCGCCGCCAATATGCAGGAAGCCGGTAGGGGAGGGCGCAAAACGGGTAATAACGGTCATGATACTCTCTCAATAAGTCGGAATGTAGTTATAAAGAGAGTGCGCTGCTGATGCAAGTACAGGGAGTATACGGGGATGGCGGGAGGCGGGAAGAGGAAATATTTATGAAACATCGTAAAAAAAGACTTTGGCTTAACAACTTAAGAATGTATATTCAAGCGCAGATTGCGACATCAGGAGGTTGTATGCACGACGAGTTTGCAGGAGACGGCGTAGCAGGTGATGAGTTGTTCATGCGGGGAGAGTCACCTGCAATTAAAGGTGAGAAAGCGTTGTGGACTGCGGTGATCACGCAGGCGCTGATGGATGCAGGGAGTAATTCCTCCAAGCGCGATATGCGGTTGATAAAGGCGCAAGCTATCTCGTGGCTGACAGGGATGAGCGAAGATTTTATCGAAGTATGCATGATGGCGCAACTTCATCCGGCCTATGTGCGGGATCGGGCGCTCAAGGCGATCAAGAACGGTTGTCAGTGGCGAGAGTATAATCCGAACAGTTACCGTAAGCCGAAAAAACGGAAGCGCATCAGCCATACACGTGACCGGATGAACGCGCAGCAGCCGCTTGAGACTAAATCATTGGAATCTAACGTCATAGTATTCCCCATACAAAAATCGGAAATATCGTAATGCGTAGCTTGAAACGACGCGGGCGGCCCCCGCTTAAGCGGCCGGAACTGGATAAAGGCACCAAGGAGTTGCAGCAAAAGCGCGAGTCAGGCCTCACGCAATTGCCGCTTGATCTCTGTCTGTCCCGGGGTAAAATCTCCCAGCGGGAGCATGATGCGGCAAGCCGGTTAAAGTGGCTGTATTCGCTGCAATACGGCGTAGCAGCGCCTTCGCAGGTGCAGTGGGATCGTGAGGTGCGGCATATCCGAGAGCGTGATCAACTGTGGCTAGCCAAGCGTAAGAAGGAATACGAACAGGCGGTTACCGTGCTGGAAAAGTGCGGTGTTTGGTATCTGGTGCGGGAAGTTGGTATTTTCGGTCAATACCCGGCCTGGTTGGTCGCTATTTTGGAGAAACGCGAACTGTCCAATAAGTCCTACCTGCGCCTGCGGCGTGGCCTGTGTGAACTCGCGCGGCATTGGCGGATGTAGGTGGTAGATTGGCAGGTTTAGGGTTAGGGGTGTTTGTCCTCCCGCATTTATTACGTAATCTGGGGCTAAATAGCAAGGACTCAGTGTGTGGCTCTAGATCCCCGAACCAGTCGGGGATGACACTGCATTCTAAACTCCAAACGCTAACCAAGATCCCCCAACAATAATCGTTGAGTCTTGACTTTTTATTCTATAGTCTAAAGCAGCTTTTCGGGGTTTCGATTCAATGATTAGAACTAAAGAGAAAATTATGACTGCTTCTGCTGCGGCTGCTAGGCCTTCCGTTTCCCACACTGATATGGCGAATGCGATTCGCGCGTTGTCGATGGATGCCGTGCAAAAGGCCAATTCCGGGCATCCGGGTATGCCGATGGGGATGGCCGATGTGGCGACCGTATTGTTTCGTGACTTCCTGAAGTTTAATCCGAAAGATCCTGAGTGGGCGGATCGTGATCGGTTTATACTCTCCGCCGGGCATGGTTCCATGCTGCTTTATTCGCTGCTCTACCTGACGGGCTATGAAGATATGACCATTGAGGATATCCAAAACTTCAGGCAGCTGCATGCAAAAACCTGCGGGCATCCGGAATACGGTGAAGCAGCAGGGATTGAAACAACGACCGGCCCGCTTGGCCAGGGGCTCGGCAATGCAGTCGGTATGGCGCTGGCTGAGGCGATGCTGCAGGCGCGCTACGGTAACGAGCTGGTCGATCATTATACCTATGCGATAGCGGGCGATGGTTGCCTGATGGAAGGCATCAGTCAGGAAGCGATTACGCTCGCCGGGCATTTAGGGCTGCATAAGCTGATCGTCCTGTTTGATGATAATGAAATCTCGATTGATGGTCCGACCAGCCTTGCAACCTCCGAAGACCAGCTGAAGCGTTTTGAAGCTGCAGGCTGGGATGTTCAGGCGATTGACGGGCACGATGAGCGCGCGATTAAAGCGGCTCTCGAACAGGCCAAAACAACCGATACGCCGTCGATGATTGCCTGCAAAACAACGATTGGCTATGGCGCGCCCACTAAAGCGGGCACGGCGGGAAGCCACGGCGCTCCCCTCGGGGATGATGAAATTCGGGCGACGCGAGAGAGGCTCGGCTGGCAATATGCGCCGTTCGAGGTGCCAGAAGATATTTTGCAAAGCTGGCGTGAGGCCGGAACGCGTTCATTAAAAGAATATGATGCGTGGCAGCAGCGGCTTGAGGCATCGAGTCATAAAACGGCGTTCCTCGCAGCGCAAGCCGGGAATGTGGATGAGAAAGCCAGACAGGCCGTCAAAAAGCTCAAACAGCAATTTGCCGGGTCGGAAAAAATGGCGACACGGAAATCCTCCGGTGATTCCCTGCAGGTGCTGACCGAAGCAATACCTGAATTGATTGGCGGTTCGGCGGATTTAACCGGTTCAAACCTTACCAAGTCAGGTAAGCAACAGCCCGTTTCCAAAGATAACTATGCCGGCAGCTATATTTATTACGGCGTGCGGGAACATGCTATGTGCGCGGCGATGAACGGTGTTGCGCTGCACAAAGGATTGATCCCTTACGGTGGTACGTTCTTCGTATTTACGGATTACTGCCGCCCCGCAATTCGCCTTGCCGCTCTGATGAAACAGCGCGCTATTTATGTGATGACGCATGATTCAATTGGATTGGGAGAGGACGGACCGACACATCAGCCGGTGGAGCATTTGGCTTCCTTACGCGCGATGCCGAATCTGCAACTACTTCGCCCGGCAGATGCGACCGAAGTGGCCGAAGCGTGGGAGCTCGCGCTTACGCACAAAGACGGCCCCACCATGCTGGTGCTGTCGCGTCAGGGGCTGCCGAGCGTGCGGAATACGTACATGGAAGAAAACCTCTCGGCCAAAGGAGGGTATATCTTATCGGAGAGTGAAGGCGAGGCCGAAGTAACCCTGATCGCTACCGGTTCGGAAGTAGAAATCGCGCTGGAAACGCAGGCGAAGCTGAAAGAGCACGGGGTCGCCGCCAACGTGGTATCCATGCCGTCAACCGGGCTGTTTGATCAGCAGCCGGAGCGCTACCGCAAGCAGGTACTCGGCGAGGATACCTTGAAAGTGGCGATTGAAGCGGGATCTCCGTTCGGCTGGGAGAAATATATCGGGCAGGATGGCATTTTCATCGGCATGGAAGGCTTTGGCGGTTCTGCTCCGGCAGGCGATTTATATCGCCATTTCGGAATAACGGCGGAAAATGCGCTTGCAAAAATCCTTGAGACGCTTAAACAATAGGCGCGCTTAGATTTAAACGCCATTTTATTCTGCTCACCGGCAAAATGGCTTTTCATTGATGGAGGATTTTACGTGGTAAATATCGGTATAAACGGGCTGGGTCGTATCGGGCGGTGTGTCATCAGGGCATGGCTGGAATCGGGCCGGGAAGATGTGAACATCACAGCGGTTAATTTTCGTCGAAATACCCAAGAAAAAGCCCACCTGCTGAAATATGACTCCTCACATGGCGTGTTCAAGGACAAGGTAACTTTCGATGACAATCATATACATATGGGCAATACGTCTATTCATGTATTTCATAATGATGACCCTGCCAATATTCCGTGGAGGGAGGCGGATGTCGATATTGTGCTGGAATGCACCGGCGTATTCAAAAGCCATGCAGATGCTTCGGCGCATTTAAAGGGAGGTGCGAAAAAGGTGCTGATCTCCGCGCCGTCTCCAGACCCGGATGCGATGGTAGTTTACGGGGTGAATAATGACGTGGTACAGCCGGAGCATCAGATTATATCGGTCGGTTCCTGCACGACCAATTGCCTCGCGCCGATTGTGAAAGTGTTGGACGAAACCGTTGGTATTGAAAGTGGTTTCATGACGACGATTCATGCGTATACGTCGGATCAAAACCTGTTGGATAATAACCATAAAGATTTGCGTCGTGCTCGGGCTGCGGCACTTTCCATGATTCCAACTTCGACCGGAGCAGCGAAAGCGATTGGGAAAGTCATGCCGCATCTGAACGGAAAGCTGGATGGGGTGGCGGTTCGTGTACCTACGCCGAATGTTTCCTTCGTGGATTTAACCTTTAACGCTAAGCAGGCTGCCAGTGAAGAGGCTATCCATGCTGCCATGCAGCAAGCGGCTGACGGAGAGCTGAAAGATGTGCTGGAGGTATGCGAAGCACCGCTGGTTTCAATCGACTTTAACGGCAATCCGCATAGCTCTATTTTTGATGCGACGCAAACCAAAATGCTTGGCGATAAGCTGGTGCGTGTGGCCGGCTGGTATGACAATGAATGGGGTTTTTCAAATCGTATGCTCGATGTGGCGAAGCTGGCAGGAGATTTGTAATCATGCTGCGATTCGGAACGTTACAGCCTGTAAATTCCGGATCAAGTTCGGGATGACATTTTCGCAATAAGAGATATTTATGACCGCGCTTGCATCGAAAGAATCCAGCATTCACAAGTTACGTACCCTGTCTGATTTACTCAATGCGTCGCCGGATTTGAGCGGCAAGAACGTGCTGGTGCGCCTAGATCTGAACGTCCCGATGCAGCACGGCAAGGTGACGGATACGACGCGAATGGAGCGGACGATTCCCACGATCCGCGCTCTGCAGAAGGCAAATGCAACGGTTGTTATTCTCTCCCATTTCGGACGGCCCAGGGGGGAGTTTAATGCCAGCATGTCGCTTGCGCCGGTCGCGGATGCGCTGGGGGGCATTCTGGATGAACATATCCGTTTTGCGGTGGATTGCCGGGGGAAGCTGGCTAAAGAGACAGTCAAAGAAACCCCTGCAGGTGCGGTAGTTTTGCTCGAAAATCTCAGGTTCTATATTGGCGAAACTCAGAATGACCCGACGTTTGCGAAAGAACTCGCGGAGATGGGAGATATTTACATTGACGACGCTTTCTCATGCGCACACCGCGCGCATGCGTCTATTGAGGGCATAACGCATCACTTGCCATCCTATGCAGGCTTTTTGATGGAGGAGGAGATAGGCAATCTGCGTGCCTCTTTGGATGATGCGGAGCATCCGGTTGCGGCGATTGTCGGTGGGTCAAAAATCTCGACGAAGATCAGCCTCTTAAAAGCGCTCACGGCTAAAACCGATTATCTATTTGTCGGCGGGGGTATGGCGAATACGTTTATGTATGCCATGGGAATCGATATCGGCAAGTCGCTCGTGGAGAAAGATAAGAAAGATACAGCCCTAGCGATCATTGAGGCGGCAGAAGAAAATGGCTGCAATATTATGATTCCGAAGGATGTCACGCTGGCAAGGGAACTCGCGGCCAATGTGTCTACGCGCATCGATACGGCGGATGGCGTGCGGGAAGATGAAATGATCCTTGATATCGGCCCGCGGACGTTGCGCGCATGGAGTGAGGCGCTGCAGGAATGCAAAACCGTGGTTTGGAATGGGCCTCTTGGTGCGTTTGAATATTCGCCCTTTAATGTCGGCTCGATTGGGCTTGCGCGGGAGATTGCTTTGCTTACGCAACAAGAACAGTTGATGAGCGTGGCTGGTGGCGGCGATGTGCTGGCGGCGCTGAAGCAGGCGGGGCTGCGGGAATCCTTCTCGTATATTTCCACAGCCGGCGGCGCCTTCCTCGAATGGCTGGAGGGCAAAGAACTACCGGGCATCAAAGCGTTGATGGGGTAGGCGTATGGTGATGTAATCCCCGATGCCGATTATCCTTATCCACCACTATCACCACGTACAGGCGGCAAAGCCGTTTCTACAGAAAGATATGCAGATGATGAACCATCCGGCAGTGATGCAAACTTACGGCCTGCCGATCGTTGTTGAGTGGTTCCGTGAAACTGCTGACCGCGCGATTATCCACGTCGGGAGTAATAAGGCGTATGCAGTGCTGGCCCTGCAGGCCGGGATGCGGCAGGTCGTCTTTTCCGGCGATGCGCGGATTACGGCGCGGCTTGCCTCGCTAGCGGAGCAGCAAGGGGCGAAGCTTTGGGCTGAACCGGATATGGAACACGCGCTGGATCTTTCTCCCGCCGATGATCAAGAAAAGGCTTATCAAATGATTTTAGATTGGGTAGAACAAAAGCCGAAATAATTTTAGTCGGAGAAGTTCATTATGAAATTAACGCGTAAGGTGCAGCATATCCTGAAACAGTATGAGGGTGAAAACCCCGGGGTGAAGGCCAATCTCGCCCGTATACTCATGCAGGGCAAGCTGGGTGGTACCGGCAAGCTGATTATCCTCCCGGTCGATCAGGGGTTCGAGCACGGGCCTGCGCGTTCTTTCGCGCCGAACCCGGATGCGTACGATCCGCATTACCATTACCAGCTCGCGCTCGATGCGGGGCTGTCAGCGTATGCGGCGCCGCTAGGTATGATTGCCGCAGGGGCGGACAGCTATGCCGGATCTATCCCTACGATATTAAAAGTAAACTCCTCCAACTCGCTTGACGGTCTCGACGCGCCGGATCAGGCGATTACCGGCAGCGTGCAGGATGCGCTGCGGCTGGGCTGTTCGGCGATTGGATTTACCATCTATCCCGGTTCGGATAACTGTATGGATATGATGGAAGAATTCCGCGAGCTGAGCGCGGAAGCTAAGGCGCATGGGCTCGCCACCGTGCTCTGGAGCTATGCGCGTGGCGGTAAAGTGACGAAAGAAGGCGAAACCGGTATTGATATTATCGCCTACGCGGCGCATATGGCGGCGCTCTTAAATGCGAATATCATTAAGGTGAAGCTGCAGACCGATCATCTGGATTTACCAGCGGCGAAAAAAGTCTATGAAGAACAGCGCATTGATGTCAGCTCTTCAGCCGCGCGCGTGAAACATATTATGGAGTCAACCTTTAATGGCCGCCGCATTGTGGTATTCTCCGGCGGTTCGGCCAAAGGGGCGGATGCGGTCTATGAGGATGCGCGTGCGATCCGCGATGGCGGCGGCAACGGGTCGATCATCGGCCGCAATACCTTCCAGCGCTCCCGCGAAGATGCGCTCGAGATGCTCGGCAAGCTCGTGGATATTTATAGAGGCCGGGCGTAGAGCCGACCGTCATACCCCAAATTGCCGTCAGGTAATTATAGGGGTATCCATGGTTCAATCTGGCACTAACAGTGAAATGGATTGCCCTAGAATCGCTCTGCGATTCAGGCAATGACACCCCCCCTCCCAACCTCCCCCCGCAAGCAGGGGGAGGAGTAGAAAGGTGCCTCTCAATCAGGGGGAGAAGATAGAACCCCGTCATCGCGAACGCAGTGAAGCGATCTCAGGCCGTAGGTATCCAGCCGCAGGAGATTGCCGCGTAGGCTCGCAATGACGCCACGTTTATCCGTAATGAGAAGTTAAAACCGATAGGCGAGTTGTTGCAGGCGGCGGCCTTCGAGGCTGTCAAGCAGCTTGGTAAGCACCTGCTTGCGCTCCTTGCTGTTATCAGCCCCCATATAGATAGCGATGTAGCGCTTATTATCTTTCGGGCTGAGATAACTAGCCGCAAGGTGGAACCCGGAAGCGCGGATATAGCCGGTTTTCATACCGTCTACACCGGGATAATTGCCAAGCAAATTATTATGAGAGCGGTAGGTTTTGCCATTCCAGGTGAATTTCGTTTCCTTGAAGAGCGGTGTATGCTGCGGGAAGCGGAGATGCATCGCGCGCGCCAGAATCGCAATGTCATACGGCGTGGAATATTGCTGGCTGTTCGGCAGGCCAGAGGCGTTTTTGAATTGCGTATGCTTCATGCCAAGCTGACGGGCTTTTTGGGTCATTAACGCGCCAAAAGTCCGCTCATCCCTAGCTAAGAATTCCGCCGCGACCACAGCGACGTCGTTCGCCGAGCGTACGATCAGCGCCTTAACCGCATCGCGAATGGAAATGCGATCTCCCTCTTTCAGTGAAATATGAGTGGAAGGCTGGCTGGCTGCGTTTTTTGAGGCGATCATCTTCGTATCCAGCGTGAGCGCGGTGCGATCGACATAGTCAAGCAGCAGGTAAATCGTCATCATCTTCGTGAGTGAAGCGGGATAGCGCAGCGTAAAGCCGTTTTCCTCATAGAGCACTTTGCCGCTTTCCAGCTCCATTAGCATCAGGCTTTTGCCTTTGGTTGGCTTGGCAGCCTCTACCGGAGAGGAAAAGGAGATGAGAAAACACAGGCAAAAAATAAATAAAACACGCATAATAATAGCTTACCGTAATTTGCAGGGTATCTGCAAGGTAGAAATCAAAAAAAGAAGTTGGCTTGCCATTTCCTTCCCATAACGTTACATAATCCCCATGATGCGCGAAAAAACACAACTTTATCTGATTACGCCGCCGATTTTTGAGCCGGTACGTTTCGCTGAAACCTTGCGGGAAGCATTCGATGCCGGTGAAGTCGGTGCACTGCAAATCCGCCTGAAAGATGCAGATTACGTGGCTTTGCCGGATGATACGCAGCGTCAGGCACTTGAGCAAATACAGCCCATCTGCGCGGAATATGGCGTGACCTGTATTCTGAATGATTTGCCACATTTAGCAAAGGAATATCAACTGGATGGGGTGCATCTGGGGATGGATGATACGCCGATTGCCGAGGCTCGCGCCCTCCTGGGAGATGAGATGATTATCGGCGCCAGCTGCTATGGCTCGAAAGAACGCGCATTTGAAGCCGGAGCAGCGGGCGCGGATTACGTCGCTTTCGGGCAATTTTATACGACAGACACTAAACCCCCCAAAGGCAGGCCGGGGTTGGATATCCTTGAAGACTGGCAAGCTTCTTCCGAACTGCCTTGCGTCGCGATTGGTGGTATTAAGGTGGAAAACTGCCGGCCGCTCATTGAAGCCGGAGCCGATTTCCTTGCCGTCGTGACGGGGGTATGGAATCATCCCGATGACCCGGCAGCAGCGGTGAAGGCATTTAACAGAGTGATCGATGCATGTTTTTAGAGCAGGCGTAAGTGTTATTCCGAGGTAGAGCCGAAGAATCGCAAAACCTTGAACACAGATCCTTCATTGTATTCAGGATGACAGATAGACAAGCGCTAGCTAAGCTGCTATAACCGCGCGCAATAATCAATAACGACTCAGGGGACGGTTATGCCAAAAGTGGTAGCGAATTCGGTTCGCGTGGGAAATGTCATTGAGCATCAGGGCAAGCTGTGGCGCGTGGTGAAAATGACGCATACCATGCCCGGTAAAGGCGGTGCGTTTCAGCAGATGGAATTGAAAGAACTGCGCGAGGGTACCAAGCTGAACGAGCGTTTCCGCGGGCAGGAAAATGTGGAAGTGGTGCGGCTCGACCAGACGGATTATCAGTTTCTGTATGAAGACGGCGATATGATAGTCCTGATGCATCCGGAAACGTTTGAGCAGATTAACGTGCCGGCAACCGAAATGGGCGAAGAAAAAGCCTATCTGACAGAGGGGATGATCGTGCAGGTGGAGACGTACGAAGAGCAATTGATCGGCATCGCGCTGCCGGATCAGGTGAAAGCGACGGTCGCAGAAACCGAAGCGGTAGTCAAAGGGCAGACGGCCGCCTCTTCCAATAAGCCTGCTGTGCTGAAAAACGGCATCCGTGTGATGGTGCCGCCCTTCATTGAAGCGGGCGATGAGATCATCGTGAAAACCTATGAGGGTGAGTATCTCGAGCGGGCGAAGGGGTAATGCCAGGTTTCAGGTTTCAGGTTTTAGTCAGGTGTCACCGTCGAAAGCTTTAATTCCAGTTATGTAAAAGGAAAGTCATATGACGCTACGCTCACCGCTTATCAAAATTATGCAGGATGCAGCCCTCAAAGCGGGGCGTGGTTTGATCCGCGATTTCGGCGAACTCGAACATCTGCAGGTATCACGCAAAGGTACAGCAGATTTTGTTACCTCTGCGGATTTGCGCGCTGAGAAACGGATTATCGAAACGTTGCAGAAGGCACGACCGGATTATAGCATACTGGCCGAGGAAAGCGGTCTCACGCAGGGAAAAGATAAGCAGTATAAATGGATCATCGACCCGCTGGACGGCACCAATAATTTCATGCGTGGCATCCCGCATTTCTGTACCTCCATCGCGCTTGAGCAAACAGTGGGTGATAAGCGCGAGGTGGTCGCCGGGGTGATTTATGCACCGGTGCTGAATGAATGGTTTATGGCGGAAAAGGATCAGGGCGCCTTCTCGGAGAACCGGCGGCTCGAAGTATCGCGCAAAGACAGCATGCAGGAAGCGATGCTTGCCAGCTACCTGAAACGCACCGATGCGGATAAGGAACGTAAGGATATTGCCTCACTCACCGGCTCCGGGGCGAATGTGCGTGTCTTTGGTTCCGCAGCGCTTGAGCTTGCCTATGTGGCGGCGGGTAAAATCGATGGTTTCTGGCATTCCAACCTCCAACCGTGGGATCTTGCTGCCGGTGCGCTTATTATTCAGGAGGCGAAGGGCGTGGTGAAAAATATATATGGTAAGCGCTGCGATATATACGGAGGTTCCGTTCTGGCATCCAACTCCGCGCTGCATGATGCGCTGATGCGCGTCATCGATACATGCTATAAGGAGTAGCGATGAAAGTGTTCTGGCTGGCGGCAGTGGGGATAGTGTTATGCGTTCCGGATGCAGGCTATAGCCGGGATGATGCGCCACCGGGAGGCTCGATTTTAGATAAACGCGCCTATCCGTCAGCCCCGCGTGCAGAAGAGAATACGGAGCCGGAAATCATCCCGATCCCGGCGGAGGAAACGCCGTGGACAACCAAGCCACGTCGCAAACGTCCTTTACCTGCATTTGATCCGTGGGGTGGTCGAGATGCGGATGAGGCGGAGCCCACGCAAGTAACACCTGATACGCAGGATGCCGTAGGGGAACAGCCGGACAGCATCCGATCGGACACGCTGAAGCGTTTCAAGCCGCTAAAAGTTGCAGAGCCGCAAAAAGTGGCTACGCTTGTATTTGAGCGGGATCAACAACGGATCGATAGCGGTCATAAAGAACTGCTGCAGCAGCATTTCGATACCAACCGTAAAACCGGACGCTTCATCTTAAAAAGCTATGCCCAGTCGCGTGGTGATTTTCCCGGAGAAGATCGTCGCATAGCGCTAAAGCGGGCGTTGGAGGTACGTAGCTATTTAATTGAGCTAGGATATGGCCAGAACGATATCACCATTCGCGCACTGGGGGATAGCGATAATACCGCGCCCGAAAAAGAACGGGTCGAGATTTATACCTCAATCTGATGCAAGCGTTTTCGTCATGAAAAGCGCGTCCGCGCCATCTTTATAGTAGGCGGTACGCTTACCGGTTTGCTTGAACCCCATGGCTTTATAAAGAGAGATCGCCGGGCGGTTGGTTGCACGCACTTCCAGATGTATCGCAGTCAGATGCTGATGCGTTGTTAGAAAATGCAGCATAAGTTCCCTGCCAATGCCAAGGCGGCGATATTTCGCTTTGACGAACACGGCGATTAAATCGGCCTCGCCTTGCACGTATTGGGCAATTAGCGCGGCGATGGGGTGTTCCTGGTCGCAAAGCGCGTAGCAGGTTACGGTAGGCAATTGTAGAAACCGTTGAAAAGCGTCTGCGCTCCATTGCTCGTTAACGCATTGCTGGTGCAACTGCCAAAGCGCGTGGATCAGCGGAGCTTCCTCCGCATCAATGCGCCTAAAGTTTCTGGGCATGCTCAGGAATTTTCGCATCCGGCTTGCGGATATAAACCGGCAGCAGCGGAATAGATTCCGGCTTCAGGGTAAATGCCCGATAGGCATATGCGCCGGCATGCCCTGCTTCCGGAAAAATGGGGGTGGAATGGACATTCTCCGAGCGAAGTAAACCGGCAAGCGTTTCAGGCGCGTTGGATACATATACTATACCATCCCCGTCCAATGCCTTAAGCTCGTTTAAAGATAGTAATTGCGGTTCGCTTATAGCTTGCGGCAGCGTTGGGGAGGGGGCGAAATCCTGCACAAACCATTCATCCCGCCGCGCATCAATACACACGCGAAGACGCTTTTTATCGTTCAAGTTCTGATTAGCCGCATACGCCATTGCCTGCAGCGTCGTTACACCATAGGTCGGACGTTGCAAAGGAATGTTGATTCCGGTTAAAGCGGCCAGCCCTATGCGAATTCCGGTGAAACTTCCGGGGCCGACGGTTCCCGCTAGTAAATCGAGATCACCATAGTCCATGTGGTGTGCATTGAGCAACTTATTGCATAACATAACCAGCTGCTCCGCCTGCTTTCCGGGAGTAGATTCCGTTAGCTGATCAAGTAACTCACCGTCTTTAAATAGCGCGACCGTACAGGCGGACTGGCTGGAATCAACGGCAAGTGTGTGCATCGTATATTAGTTGCAGAGCGAAACCATATGCTTATGCGCATTGGTGAAGCCGGATAGCGAATAGGTGTCTTCTGAATAGGTACCGAGCTGCGATGTGCCACGTGCGGTCAGCTTGAAGCCTTTTTTCATATTAGCAACGATGGATTTATCGTCGTCAGATGTTTTGGCCCAGGCGATCCGCGGCGTATCTTCGGAAGTGAACAAATCTTTCGAGAGGCGCTGATCGATCTTCACTTTGACCTCACTGCCTTTTTTGTAAGGGTATCCGGAGGAAACACTCACTTCGGAAAGGCCTTTACCGCGATAGGTTACGAGCAGATAAGGCTCACCGCGGCGTTTGTAGTTGCCCTCTTCTTTCGTGGGGGTGCTGGTCATATAGCAGACTTTATCGCCGTCCTGCATCACGGTGAAAACCGTCCAGTCCTTAAAGGTTTTTTCCTGCTTAGGCATGGCCTCTGCCGCATTAAAGCAACCAAGCATGATGACCATTGCTGCAAATCGTAACACCATTTTTACCCCCATGGAGTTGATTTATGACCCTTTATTAAGTGATTAGCACTATACCAAGCCGCGAATCAACTCTTTTTTCATATTACTTGGTTTCAAGGGGCGCCCGGCCATGCTAAACCATCAACGTAACCTCCTGAAGGAAGAAGGGGAACAATCAGGCATGACTACAGAGCGACTTATTATTGGTATCAGCGGAGCTTCCGGCGCGATCTACGGTATTCGTTTGCTCGAGGTGCTGCGTGAACTCGACACGCTTGAAACCCATCTGATTATTTCCAAATCCGCTCAGATAACGATTACCCAGGAAACGGGCTACACTCTGGATCAGGTAAAGCAGCTTGCCGATCTGGTTCATCCGCAAGGGGATGTGGCGGCCTGTATTTCAAGCGGCTCGTATCAAACGCTTGGAATGATTTTAGCTCCCTGCTCAATGCGCAGCCTGGGTGAGATTGCGAACGGTATCCCTTCCAACCTATTGACCCGCGCTGCGGATGTGGTCTTAAAGGAACGCAGGCGCTTATTGCTTATGGTGCGTGAAACCCCGCTGCATAGCATTCACCTGCGCAATATGGCGACGGTCTCCGATGCTGGTGGCGTGATCATGCCGCCTGTTCCAGCATTTTATCAAAAGCCGGAATCAGTGGATGATATTGTCAATCATACGGTTGGTAGGGCGCTGGATATGTTTGATTTGCCGCATGAGCTGGTTAAACGTTGGCAAGGGCTGTAACCGCCTCTTTCTGTTAGAAATAACATTCGTTTTATGGTATGGTAGTGCTTCCGCTTTTTCAAGCGAACCCGAAAATAGATAAGGAATAACAGACTATGATGGGTGAAACGGAACGTATTGAGCAGCAGCTGGCTACGTTGGAAGATGAACATCGGGCGCTCGACCTTGCAATCAGTAATTCCGGTATTGATCAGCTGCAATTGCAGCGCCTCAAAAAGCGTAAACTCTGGCTGAAAGACGAGATTGCCCGCCTCTACGACCTGCTGCACCCCGATATTATTGCGTAATTTTTCTTTTTCCTGTATAGACACTCCTTTTTACGACACTGGGCATCATTATGACTGCATCCGTTGCCATTATCATGGGAAGTCAGTCCGATTGGGAAACCATGCAGGGCGCTTCGGAATTGCTGGATACACTAGGCATTAGTTACAAAGCGCAAATTGTTTCAGCGCATCGGACGCCGGATCGCATGGCGGAGTTTGCCAAAACCGCGAAAGCGGAAGGCTATCAGGTGATTATTGCCGGTGCGGGTGGCGCAGCGCACTTGCCGGGTATGGTAGCGGCGATGACAACCCTGCCAGTGCTCGGTGTGCCGGTTGAAAGCAAAGCGCTCAGCGGGCTGGATAGTTTGCTATCGATTGCGCAGATGCCCGGCGGAGTGCCGGTCGGAACGCTCGCGATTGGCAAGGCAGGAGCTAAGAATGCGGCATTGCTCGCCGCCGCGATTCTGGCATTGCAGGATGAAAGCATAGATAAGCGGCTAGCTGAATGGCGACAGGCCCAAACGGACGCTGTCGCAGATGCGCCGCATTAATCGGCTTATGGATGTTTTTTCTCCCGGTGCAACGATAGGCATTATTGGCGGCGGTCAGTTAGGTAAGATGGCAGCGATTGCCGCCAGCCATATGGGGTATAAAACGCATATTTACTCACCTGTTGCCAAGTGCCCAGCAGCGCAGGTGGCTAGCAGGCTGACCGTTGCGGATTATGACGATGCGGATGCACTTGCTGCGTTTGCGAAAACATGCGACGTTATTACCTTCGAGTTTGAGAATATTCCGGCGACTTCGGTTGCCAGGCTGACGGAGCATGCTGCTGTCTATCCGCACGCCGAGGTGCTGGAAGTTTCACAGAATCGTTTACGTGAAAAAGCTTTCATTAATGAACGAGCAGGCGTACCAACTGCGGCGTATATTCCTATACGCTCGCTGGACGAACTCACGCGCGGGCTGGAAAAGCTCGGAACAGGCAAAGCCATCCTCAAAACCACGCAATTCGGTTATGATGGCAAGGGGCAGTGGGTAATTGATACGGAAAGTGTGGTCGCTGCCATGTATCAGGAAACGGCTGGTGTCGAGTTGATTCTGGAAGATTTTATTCCGTTTCAAACCGAAATTTCGGTCATCATTGCGCGTAACGGACACGGAGAAACAGCCGCGTTTCCCCCGGCGGAGAACACGCATAAAGGCGGTATTTTGCGCGTCTCAAAATCCCCCGCTTCACTGGATTCCTCTATACTGAATAAGGCTACTCAACACGCGGAACATATTATTGAGGCGCTTGATATGCGCGGCTTACTGGCTATTGAGTTCTTCGTGACAGAGGCGGGTGATCTGTTGGTCAATGAAATCGCCCCGCGACCGCATAATTCCGGGCACTGGACGATGGATGGCTGTATTACCTGTCAGTTTGAGCAGTTCATTCGCGCCGTATGCGGTCTGCCGCTTGGCTCGGTGGAGGCGCTCGCCGAGGTGGAGATGATTAACCTGATCGGGGAGGATGTAGAGCATTGGGAACGCTATCTGGAAAATCCGTTGGCCAAGCTGTATAATTACGGTAAAGGTGATATACGTGAAGGCCGCAAAATGGGGCATGTGAATTTGCTAATGCCGCCTAAAAGCGCTTAGCGTACATTGCTATACATGCACATGCGTTTCAGCTGTTCGCCCATATCGTCGAGCTTGCTGCGCAATCCCTGAATTTTCATGACATCTTCAATCCGGCGTGTGAGGAAGGCGGAGGTGTCGGTATATTCGTTCGACTCGTCGCGCAGCCAGCGCAAAAAGGTGCTGGTATACACGCCCGCCAGCAGGCCGCGTTTGGTGTAATAATTATAATCCGTCGCTGTATCTCCGGCGGCATACCACATGGCATCAACCGTTTTCCATATATTGCCAAGTGCTTTTGGCGCATGGAAAGGGAGTGCGTACCGCGCAGTAAGTTGCCGAACGGCCTCGCGGTAAGGGGCGTAGAGGTGCAGCCGTATCATCACAATTTTATGGATCCGGTCACGGATGCGCATCGACTCGAGGTCGATTTTTTCCAGTTCCTTTTCCATGCGGTCATCAATGACCTGCCCGAAATAGCGAATTACTTCCTCAATACCACCCGGAAAATACGTGTAAGCATCGTTCCGTTCCTTTCCGAGCGATTCGGCGGCAGCTTCGAGGCTCTTGTCGCTCCAGCCGTCAAACGCCACCTGATCCAGCGTTGCTTCTAGCAATTCAAGTTTTTGCTTATCTATGTTTTTCGTCATAATCTACTTGACCTTTTGTTTTGAGCCGTTATGACACTCACTTCCATTGTAACGTAATCTATGTTACAATGGGTGTCCACTTTTTAACTATAACCTTTGAAAGGGGTTAATCGCTTTGGTAGAAATTACCGTAAGAGATAATAATGTGGATCAGGCACTTCGCATCTTAAAGAAAAAGATGCAGCGCGAAGGCGTTTTTCGTGAGATGAAGCAACGTCGCTTCTATGAAAAACCGTCTGAGCGTCGTGTGCGTGAGAAGCAGGAAGCTATTCGACGTGCTCGTAAGCTCGCTCGTAAGCGCGCGGAGCATAGTTAGGCTTTGATTCTTCTGGGCTGTTCTTATTCAAGAGCGGCCCAAACCACTCCTCTATTACCCCTTCCTCTACATCTCTGAGTATCATAACGTCGTCCCGCAGCTGACAGTTCAGGGCGCCATGCCGCCATTGTAACTGCTCAATATGGCGGTGACACGATGCGATTCTTTCTTTGCGTTCAGAGCGGGAAATAACATCACAGGTTGTATATACGTGGACCGAGCTTTTATCAACGCGCTTCAACGAAATGGCAGAATCCTGCAATAGCTGATGTAATTTATCAAGCGCAACCTCATACTTTAAATCCTCCTCCAAAAGGGATGATTGCATATTCTGAGAGGGCAAGTTAACCGTTTCATCCGCAAGCGCATATAGGTAGTCAATGCGTGCTATTTGGGTGCTTTTATTCATTGTCGTTACCTTTCTCCGTCCTTGGATACACAACTAATAAGGGTAATTGGTCAAGGCAAGGAAATTTTTTAACTTGCAAATTTATAAACCCATTTTATAAGTAACAGTGCATATTGGAGATATGAAATATGTCTTATGATATAAAAGCTTTATCAATAACGCTCTTTTCGCTCATGCTTATTTGCTTATTCCTGCTGTTTACAGTAGTGACCGGAGAGAGTTTAGCATTCATGCATGCGATTGACGTATCGGATAGCCTGTTCGCCGCTTTTATTTCGGCTTTTCTGCTGTATAAACTCTAGCTTAGCGCTTGCATTAGCGAATGATTACCGCTATATATGTGCTCCCCGCATTTTTGTTTGCGGGCAGATAGTGCAGGCGTATGGCATGCCTAGCTATCATTCTGATCATATTACTTACAGGGAGTTAGAAATGCCAAAAATGAAAACCAAGTCGAGCGCTAAAAAGCGCTTTTCCTTAACGGCAAAGGGTAAAGTAAAAGCCAGTCAGTCCGGAAAAAAGCACGGTATGGTCAAACGGACCAAGTCGCAGCTACGTAATCAGCGCGGTACGACCATTCTGTCTGAAGCGGATGCCAATATTGTACGGCAATTCCTGCCTTATCGTAAGAAAAACAATTAATTACCCTGTCGGACTTAAAGGAGAATTATCATGGCACGAGCCAAAAACGGAACCGTAAACAAAAAACGTCATAAGAAAATTATCAAGATGGCCAAAGGCTATCGTGGCCGCGCGAAGAATTGCTACCGTACAGCGATTCAACGCGTTGAAAAAGCGCTACAGTATCAATATCGCGATCGCCGTACCAAAAAGCGTGATTTCCGCCGCCTGTGGATTGCACGGATCAATGCTGCTGTACGTCAGGAAGGGCTGAACTACTCGCAATTCATGCATGGTGTGAAGCAGGCCGGTATTGAAGTGGATCGCAAAATTCTTGCAGAACTTGCCGTTTCCGAGCCGGCTGCGTTTAAATCACTGGTGGATGATGTGAAAAAAACGCTGGAGCAAACCGCAAAGGAAGCCCCGAAGGCGGCCAAAACAGCCGCTGAGAAAGAGCCGGTGAAGAAGGCGGCTTAAGTTTTACATGTGTACCTCCTCCTGTTTGCGGTGGAGGCAATGAGGCTTAGTGACGAAATTCACTTAGCTGCAATGGTGGGGGCAAGATGGCCCGAGCCCTCCCCATAAATCTAAGCGATGTTTCATCGCAAGATTTCTTGCCTCTCCCCAAGCAGGAGAGGAGGCATATAATATAGGGGTAAAGCATGTCAGACGTAGCGCGTATTCTGGATGATGCGAAATCAGCGATTTCATCAAGTCAGTCACTGGATGACTTGGAAAAGATTCGCGTAAATTATCTGGGTAAATCCGGCGTTATTTCCGAACAGTTGAAAAGCCTGGGTAAGGCCCCGCCGGAGCAGCGCAAAGCGCTCGGGCAATCGCTGAATACCCTCAAGCAGGAGGTGCAAAGCCTTATTGAGTCCTCCCGTGCGCGGTTCGAAGAAGCGGCACTCAACGCCCGTCTTGAGAAGGAATGGATTGACGTGACGCTCGATCCGCGCGAAGCGCAGCAAGGTACGATTCACCCGATTACGCAGGTCATGCAGGAGCTGATCGCGATATTTGGTGCGCAAGGGTTTGAGATGGCCGAAGGGCCGGATGTGGAGGATGACTTCCATAATTTTACGGCGCTCAATATCCCGGAAGCCCACCCCGCACGGCAAATGCACGACACGTTTTATTTGCAAAGTGAAGATGGTGAAGCGCCGAATGTGCTGCGGACGCATACTTCTCCCGTACAAATTCGTGCGATGGAAGCGGGTAAGCCTCCGTTTCGGATTATCGCGCCCGGGCGGACCTATCGCTGTGATTCCGACCAGACACACACGCCTATGTTCCACCAGATTGAAGGGCTTTATATTGATAAGCATGTGACGATGGCGCAGCTGAAAGGGTGCTTGATTTCCTTTGTGGAAACCTTTTTTAATCTGGATGATGTGCCGGTGCGCTTCCGTCCGAGCTTTTTCCCCTTTACCGAGCCAAGCGCTGAGATGGATATCGGTTGCAAAAAAACCAAGCAGGAGCTGAAACTGGGTGAGGGCGATGACTGGTTGGAAATTCTCGGCTGCGGTATGGTGCATCCGAATGTGCTGAAAGCCGTGAATATCGACCCGGAGGAATATCAGGGCTTTGCCTTTGGTATCGGTATTGAGCGGCTCGCCATGCTGAAATATGGTATTGCGGATTTGCGCACCTTCTTTGATGCCGATAGCCGCTGGCTCGCGCATTATGGGTTTGCGCCCGAGGACGTACCAAGTTTGCAGGGGGGATTGGTTAAGTGAAATTCACGCTAAGCTGGTTGAAAGAGCATCTGGAAACGGATGCGACGTTAGAGCAGATTCTCGATCGTTTGACAGCGCTCGGGCTTGAGGTCGAAGACGTGGTCAATCGCGGTGAGGCGCTGGCCGATTTTAAGGTCGCGAAAATAACTGAAGCGAAGCCACACCCGGATGCGGATAAATTGCAAGTCTGCAAAGTGGATGATGGCAATGAGTCGCTGCAAATTGTATGCGGTGCGCCGAATGCGCGGGCTGGTCTGACCGTCTGTCTTGCGCCGGTGGGGGTGCGGATTCCGGCCAATGATTTAAAGATCAAACCGGTCGAGATTCGCGGCGTCAAGAGTAACGGTATGTTATGCTCGGCAGCGGAAATTGGGCTTGGTGAGGATGCAGCCGGCATTATGGAGTTGGATGAGCAGCTACAGGCGGGAGCATCTTTTCCGGAGGCGACGGGGCTGGATGATCCGATCATTGAAATTGCGATTACACCCAATCGTGGCGATTGCCTTGGTGTCTATGGCATTGCGCGCGATTTGGCGGCAAGCGGCTTGGGAGCGCTAAAGCCTTTGCCGAAGACGCATATTCAGGCAACCGGGAAATCGCCTATCGAGGTTTCGATAGCATATACCGAAGGGTGCAGCCTTTTTCTTGGGCGCTATATCCAGGGTGTGAAAAATGGTCCAAGCCCGAAATGGCTGAAAGATCGGCTGGAAGCGGTCGGCGCGAAGTCGATTTCGGCGCTGGTGGATGTCACGAATTATATGAGCCTGACCTATGGCCGTCCGGCGCATGTGTTCGATGCGGATAAGCTCACGGGTGATATTGTGGTGCGTTCAGCAAAAGCGGGTGAGACCTACACGGGGCTGGATGAGGAGGAATATACGCTTGCGGACGGGATGGTGGTCGTAGCCGATGATAAGGGAACGCAGGCATTAGCCGGTATTTTAGGCGGTATGGATTCCGGCTCGTTTGACGATACGACCAATGTGTTTCTGGAAATTGCGCAGTTTGACCCGATCAAAGTGGCACTCGCAGGGCGGGAATTGCAGATTGATTCGGATGCGCGCTATCGTTTTGAGCGTTCAGTCGATCACGGCTTTGCTGAAACCAGTATGGAGCTTGCAACGCAGATGATTCTGGAGTTGTGCGGCGGCGAAGCGAGCGAAGTGGTGATTGCGGGAAATTCAGAGGCTGAGCTGCGGACATTAACCTTTCGCCCTCAACGTATTAAAGACGTGCTAGGGGTTGAAATTGCGGAACAGGAAGTTAGTGATTATCTTCAGCGCCTAGGGTTTGGCGTGGAAACGGCCGATCAAAGCTGGAAACTTACCATCCCAAGCTGGCGCGCCGATATTGCGATTGAGGAAGATATTATTGAGGAGGTTGCTCGCTTGCATGGCTATGATGCGATACCGACCGAGCCGTTGCCGCCAGTAATCCTTAAGCAAACCAGCCTTAGCCCCTCGCAGCGCAAGCGCTTTGATGTCAGCCGCGTGCTGGCGGGCAGGGGGCTGAAAGAAGCGGTTACGTTTTCGTTTGTTTCTTCCGAGGAAGCCAGACGTTTTGCCGAAAATGATAATGTCCCGTTGCTTGCGAATCCAATCAGTTCGGAGCTGGATGCGCTCCGCCCTTCCGCGTTACCGCATTTACTGAGCGCGCAGCAGCGCAATCACGCCCGTGGATTAAGCGATGAGGCGCTCTTTGAAATCGGGCCGGTATTTTCCTCGCACCAGCCGGGTAAGCAGCAGCGCGTCGCCAGTGGCCTTCGTGCGGGTAAAGCGGCCAAAGCCTCGCCGCTAACGCAGGAGCGCGTGGTCGATGTGTTTGATGCAAAGGCCGATAGCTTGGCGGTGCTGGGTCAGTATGTTGCCACCGATAATGTGCAGGTGACGCGCGAAGCGCCCGGCTATTACCACCCCGCGCGGAGTGGTGCGCTAACGCTTGGCAAGCAGGTGCTTGGCTATTTCGGTGAGCTGCATCCGGCCATTGTGAAGCAGTATGATCTGGAACATGCCGTTGCATTTGAGGTGTTTATGGATAACGCACCTATGCCAAAAGCGCGGAAATCAACGGCGCGACCGCTCTACAACCCGTCTAATTTGCAGCGTGTAAAGCGTGATTTTGCGTTTCTGGTGGATGCGCAACGTGAAGCGCAGGAAATCGTGCGTGCGCTCAAAAAGGTGGATAAAAATCTCATTCAGTCAGTGCATCTTTTTGATGTGTACTCGGGTGAGCATGTGCAAGCGGGTAAAAAATCCGTCGCATTTACCGTGACGATCCAGCCAACGAAGGAAACGCTTAACGATGAGGCGATTAATGCACTGTCGGATAAGATCATAACCGCAGTCACGGAATCCACCGGCGGCATACTCCGCGACGGGCGTTAGCAACGAATTATGAGCTAACGCGTTTTACAGCCAGATGCAGGTGGCCAACAACGTTCTCATTTCACCCCTTTATTTGAGGGAGAAAACATTGAGTCTATTGTAGTAAACTTAGCCTAATTAATAGCTTAATTAGGCTGTAGCTAGTTCTTTCTCAGCAGCTTCGGCGGCTTCGGAGTCTTTTTCTTCGAAGACGTTCAAGGATTTCAGTTTGCGGTGAAGTGCTGAACGTTCCATGCCGATAAAGCTCGCCGTGCGCGAAATGTTCCCGCCGAAACGGTTGATCTGCGCAGTGAGATATTGCCGCTCGAATACTTCCCGCGCTTCGCGGAGCCGCATCGACAAAATATCCGAATTCGTTTCCGGTGTCATCAGTGCGGGTGTAGTCGAGAATACCTCCTGCGGCAGCATTTCCGAGGTTACCGGACCGTCTTCATCTGCAGGGCACATAATCAGCAGCCATTCAATCACGTTGCGGAGCTGGCGGAGATTACCCGGCCAGTTATAAGCCTGAAGTGCCGCCATTGCATCGGGTGATAAATCGCGCGGCTGTAGCTTTGAGGTTTCCGCCGCATGAGCGAGCAGGCAATCGCAGATCAGCGGTATATCTTCGCGGCGTTCTTTAAGAGAAGGCGCTTCAAGCGGCACGACATTGAGCCGGTAATAGAGATCCTCGCGGAAATTACCTTTGCTGATCTCCTCTTTTATATCCTTATTAGTCGCGGAAATAACGCGCACATCGGCGTGCATTTGCTTACGTCCGCCGACACGTTCGAAATTACCGTCCTGCAGGAAACGTACGAATTTGCCTTGCGTGGTTGACGGGATGTCCGTAACTTCATCGATATAGAGTGTGCCACCATGCGCCTGTTCGAATACACCGACTTTCCGTGGGGGCGCGTTTAAATCCTCGCTGTCTTCGGTGCCAAAGAGCTCATGGTCCACCATATCGGTACCGAGCGTGCCGGCATTGAGCACGACAAACGGACCGGATTTGCGGTTGGATTTCGCATGGATAGAGCGCGCGATCATTTCCTTGCCACTTCCTGCCGGACCGTTGATGAAGATGCGGCTACCGGTCGGCGCGACACGCTCGATTGACTGGCGAAGCTGCGTTACGGCAGCCGAGTCGCCGATGAGCAGGTTGATGCTGCCGGTTTTGAGCTTGAGCTCCTGATTTTCCTTTTTGAGTGACATAGCTTCAATGGCGCGGTCGACCGTATGAACGAGCCGGTCTTCCTTGAATGGCTTTTCGATATAGTCATATGCGCCCATTTTGAGCGAGCTGATCGCCGTTTCGATATTACCATGCCCACTGATGATAATCACCGGAGTGGACGGGTATTTCCGTTTGACGGTTTCCAATATACCTAAGCCATCCAGCGCACTGTCTTTCAGCCAGATATCAAGAATCAACGCATCGGGAATCTGTTCGGCAAGCGAAGCAAACGCCTCGTCACTGTTCTTCCCTGACTGCGTTTTATACCCTTCGTCTTCCAGAATGTCACAGATGAGCTCGCGAATATCTTGCTCATCATCAATTACGAGAACTGTTTTCCCCTGCATACGTACCCCAAGTATTTATGTTACCCAAAAACCCTTGTTGTACATATGCAACAAAGTGATGCATGAATCAACAGGAAAGTGAAAATTATTTCGGAGTGGTTATCAAGCGATGGTTTTCGGCAGGCTGATGGTTATTGACGCTCCCAGAATGTCTTCCTGATCATTCTCGATATTTTGGATTTTCAGTGTGCCATCATGATCGGCGATCACTTTTTGTACAATGGCGAGGCCAAGGCCGGTACCGTGGGACTTGGTGGTAACATAAGGCTCAGTTGCGCGTTCGATGACATCCTGCGGGAAGCCGGTGCCGTTATCACTGATATGTAATACGACCAGTTCCTCGGTTTCGGTTAAGGTGAGTTGTATATGCCCTTTTTCTTTCCCGCTTTGGGTGGCGAGCGCTTCCTGCACGGACTCCTGCGCGTTTTTAACCAGATTGACCAGCACCTGACCTATCTGCCCGGCATCGCAGCTGAAGGTGACATCTTCCTCCGGGATATCAAGCTCGATCGTAATCGCTTCATCGACGAGGTTTTGCGACTCAGCAGTTTCGCGGATAATCTTACTTACATTTGCAGGTTTTATCTTGGCTTGCGGCATGCGGGCAAACTGCGAAAACTCTTCAATAATGTCACCTATATTGCGCACATGCCGATTAATCGTATCGATATAGCGGTCAAAATTCGGCTTCCCTTCATCGATCTGTTTGCCGTATTTACTACGCAGGCGGTCAAGCGAAAGCTGAATCGGCGTCAGTGGATTTTTGATTTCATGCGCAATGCGTCGAGCCACATCGGACCAGGCGGCATTGCGCTGCGCGGCCACCAGCTCGGTAATATCGTCAAAGGTTACAACATAACCATCAATGTGGCCTTCAGTTGTTTCCTTGGCGATGCGCACCAGAAAGGTGAGGCGTTGCCCTTTCCGTCTGAGCCGTAATTCACGTTGATAGATATCGCGCTCCGAGTCGGTGAGTTCGTCGAGAAACTCTGCTATTTCGGGGAAAATACTTTCCAGTGGCGCGCCTTTAACCACTTCATGCTCAATATGCAAAAGATCGGTTGCTGCGCGGTTGGACAAGGTAATGATGCGGCCTTTATCTAGTGCCAATACACCGGCTGAGACGTTTGAAAGCACTGCCTCGTTGAGGCGGCGGCGTTCGTCAATCAAGCGGTTGACTTCCACCAGCTCGCTACGTTGTTTTTCCAGCTGGTCGGTCATGCGGTTGAAAGCGCGGCCCAGCGTGGCGGTTTCATCGTTGAGCGGTCCTTCCGGTACGCGGACATTCAGGTCGCCGCCCTTCACGCGCTCGGTCGCTTTAATCAACCGGCTAAGCGGATTAACCAGCTCGCCCGCGAATATCATACCGCCCCAGATCGAAGCAAGCAGGATGAGCAGGGCGACCGCTATAAACACGAACGTAAATTGCAATTGCACCTTGCCGATGCCCGAACGTAAGCGTTGATACTCATCGACCGAGCTTTGCGTCAGCTCCATGTGTGAGAGCACTTTTTCATCAATAAACCGGCCCACCAGCAGGTAGGTATCCTGCAGGGCGGGGTGGGCAAGCCTGATGAGTGCGCGTACCCGGTCGCCGCGCTCGTTGGTGAAGACGACAACATTGCCCTTAGAGGCTTTCTGAAAATAATCCGCCGGGAGTTGCTCGACCTCGAAGGTGAGGGAGAAGGTCAGATCAGATTTCGCGAGGATATTCTTGGTATCTTTGAAAATCAATGCTTCACGTAAGGAACGAATGGCCGACTGGGTGGAAATCACCTTCTTAAATTCCGCCGGATTGGCCGCGAGGCGGATGGCCTGATTGTTAATATCGTTCGCCATGGCGAGCGCATCGGCGCGGATATTCAGCCGATGCTCCTCCAGATAGCTTTCGGCGACAGCGACGGACTCTTCCAGCGCGGTAGCGACGCGATCATCAAACCAGCTTTGGATGCCCTGATTAAAAAAGATCACCGAAAATACGGCCATGAAAATGGTCGGGATCACGGACACCAGACTAAACATAAAGATAATGCGACTTTGCAGGCGTGAGCCAACCGCCTGTTTTTTGCGTTCCAGTAGCAGACGAAGCAGGCGGTAGGTAATGAGCGCACCGAGCAGCAGCAACAGGCACACATTAATCAGCACCAGCCACACCACCGTTTCAGGGTCCGGGCCGAATGGGCTATCCGTTCCGAAAATAACGTAGGCGGTAAAGCTCGCTGCAATGATGACCGCGCTAATCAGCGCGCGGTATAGAAATTTACTCCGCCGCCCACCGCGCAGCGCAGTTGCAAATAAATGTAAAGGGGAGGCGGGGGGGTCTAGCTGCGTCATGCTTATAATTTAGTACTAATCATCCCCGACTTTGAGCGCGGCAATAAAAGCGGATTGCGGGATTTCCACATTGCCAAAGCTGCGCATCTTTTTCTTTCCCTTTTTTTGCTTTTCTAGCAGCTTTTTCTTGCGGGATATATCACCGCCATAACATTTCGCGGTTACGTCCTTCCGCATCGCGCTCACCGTCTCACGCGCGATGATCTTACCACCGATCGCGGCTTGTATGGCGATTTTGAAGAGCTGGCGCGGGATTAAATCCTTCAGCCGGGCGCAGAGTGCGCGGCCACGCGGCTCCGCCTGCGAGCGGTGGACAATCATAGAGAGCGCATCAACCGGTTCCTGATTCACCAGAATCGAGACTTTCACCAGATCGCTTTCTTCATAGCCGGTGATTTCCCAGTCAAAACTGGCATAGCCGGAGGTGACCGATTTCAGCCGGTCGTAAAAGTCAAACACCACCTCGTTGAGTGGTAGTTTATACACCGCCATTGCTCGGTTGCCGACATAGGTGAGGTTCTGCTGCTGCCCGCGCTTTTTGGTGCAGAGGTCAAGCACCGCGCCGAGATAGTCATCAGGCACCAGAATCGTTGCCTTGATCCACGGTTCTTCCATTGACTCGATATGAATCGGGTCGGGCATATCGGCCGGGTTATGCAGTTCTATCGTTTGAGCCGGACTGTCCTTGGTTTTTTTCATATGCAGTTTGTAAATCACGCTCGGCGCGGTAGTGATCAGGTCGATACCGAACTCACGCTCGAGCCGCTCCTGAATGATTTCCAAATGCAACAGACCAAGGAAGCCACAACGAAAGCCGAGGCCAAGTGCGGCGGAAGATTCCTGCTCGAATTCGAAACTTGCATCGTTCAGATTGAGCTTCTCCATCGCATCGCGCATATCGTCGAACTGGTCGGCATCGGTCGGGAACAGCCCGCAGAATACGACCGGCAAGTTCGGTTTGAAGCCGGGTAGGGGTGTCTCTACCGGGTTGCTCGCATCGGTGATGGTATCGCCGACTTTGGCATCGCTGACCTGCTTAATCGACGCATTAATATAGCCGATTTCACCGGGGCCAAGCGTCTTAACCGAGGTTTTTTTCGGGCTGAAAATACCAACATCGTCTATGAGGTATTCCGCGCCGGTATTGACCATGCGCATCTTCATACCTTTTTTGAGCTCACCGGAAAACACGCGCACCAGCACAATGACACCGAGATAAGTGTCGTACCAGGAATCAACGAGTAGTGCTTTGGTTTGCATATCGCAGGGAGTATAGAGGGTTGGAAGTGGAGAGTCGAGCAGTTTGAGAGGGGTTGTCATCGTGAATTTATTCCGGGTATTTTCATCGGCGCAATGGATACGGACAGGCTGTAAGACCCTCGAGTCATATATTCGTCATTACGAGCGCAAGCGAAGTAATCTCCTTCTGATATCCTCCTGCCCCAGATTGCTGTGCTCCCCGCTGGTCGCTCACTATGACGGAATATATCGTCATCGCCCGAGGTGCGAAGCAGCTATAGGGCGATCCATCTCACCATCTACAACCCAGCCTCGCCATAGATTACCTTATAATTCGCATGCGCGCATTCGGGTAATGACTGGGCGATTGGAATGGCGTCAGGTTAGCGCTCGATAGGTGCCGGCAAGCGCTCGACGATGGCTTGCAGTAATTCTGCAATTCCCTGCCCGGTTTTGGCCGAAACTTCAATCGCATCGCTCGCATCAATGCCGATCACATCCTCGATCTGCGCTTTCACGCGCTCCGGCTCGGCGGAGGGGAGGTCGATCTTATTCAGCACGACAATGATTTCATGGTCGTTCTCAATCGCCTGATAGACATTCGCCAGCGTCTGCGCTTCCACCCCTTGTGAGGCATCGACCACCAGCAACGAACCTTCACACGCCGCTAAACTGCGGCTGACCTCATAACCGAAATCCACATGGCCGGGTGTGTCCATCAGGTTGAGGATGTACGTGCCGGGTTCGGGGTGCCCCCCCTTAATCCCCCCCGCAGGCGGGGGGGAGATAGAAGGATTGACTGCAGGCGGGGGGGAGATAGAAAGAGTATCGGATGGCGCTGGGAAGCTATTCTTTAACTCCTCCTCCCGTTTACGGGGGGAGGTTGGGAGGGGGGCTTCGTTATTGTTTTCAAGGGTGGAGTTATACTCATACTCGAGCCGTACCGTTTGGGACTTGATGGTAATCCCGCGCTCGCGCTCAATATCCATATTGTCGAGCACCTGCTCTTTCATTTCGCGGTCAGTCAGGCCGCCGCATTCCTGAATCAGCCGGTCAGCCAGCGTGCTTTTGCCGTGATCAATATGGGCAATGATGGAAAAATTACGGATGCGTGTGATATCGGTCATAGGGGAAGAGTATAGAGAGGAGGAAGCGCGTAGTCGAGCGGTTTTAGCATGGCTTAGCCCATAGAAGGGTTAGATCGTACTTGCATTCCCAGTCCGATCGGCGTATGCCACCGAGAGGGTAATCATATGAGCATGGTTTCATGAAAATTATCGTCTGTGGAGCGGGGCCAGTCGGCGCAGGGATTGCGCGTCAACTTGCCAATGAGGGCAATGACGTGACCGTGCTCGATAATTCGCCGGAGCAGATTCAGGAAGTAAACGAAACGCTTGATGTGACGGCGTATCGCGGGTTTCCGTCTCACCCTCCGGTGCTTGAGAATGCAGGCGCTTCCGATGCCGATATGATCATTGCGGTGACCAATTCCGATGAGACCAATATGGTGATTTGTCAGGTCGCACATTCGATTTTCAACATTCAGAAGAAGATAGCGCGGATTCGACATAAAAACTACCTGATGCCGATCTGGAAGGATTTATATCGTCACGAGCATTTGCCGATCGATCATATCATATCGCCCGAAAATGAGGTGGCTGCCGCGATTATAAACCGCTTGCATGTGCCGGGTGCGACCGACTCCATCCCCATGGGGAATGATCGACTCAAGGTGATTGAGGTGCGGGTGCAGCCGGAATGCCCGCTGATTGGTCAGCCGCTCGGGCGGATCGAGGATTTGTGTAAACATTTGAAAATGTCAGTGCTTAGCATCATGCGTGAGCAGGTGTTTATTCCGTTCAACCCCAAAGAAAAGCTGGAGCCGGGGGATGAGATTTACTTCGTGGCAGCTTCGGAAGACGTACCGGATATCATGGAGATATTTGGGGTGCATGATCGGGAAGCGCGGCGCATATTAATCGTTGGTGGTGGTAATATCGGGTACTTCATTGCGCAACAGCTCGCAAAAGAGGACCATCGCATCAACATCAAGATTATCGAGCTGAACGAGGAACGGGCGCAATATCTCGCTGGTAAGCTCTCGAAAATCACGGTGATCAATGGAAACTCACTCGATCAGGACATTCTGTTCGAATCCAATATCGAACAAACGGAAACGGTCATTTCGGTGAGCAATGACGACGAGGTGAATATTCTAACGTCGTTGCTGGCGAAGCGCTCCGGCGCGAAACGTTCGGTTGCGCTGGTCAATAAAGGGCGGTCATACTCGCCGCTTATTTCCTCGTTGGGTATTGATGTGATGGTTAATCCGCGCGAGATGACAGTTTCGTCTGTGTTGCAATATACGCGGAAAGGTAAGATTATCTCCGCCCATTCGATATGTTCTGGTGCGGCCGAAGTGCTGGAGGTGGAGGCGTTCAAAGAAGCATCGATCGTGGGCCGGTCGGTTGATGATCTGGAATTGCCAAAATCTGTCAAGGTAGGTGCCATCGTACGTGATGAGATGGTGATTATTCCCAACCGGCGCACCTCCATTCATGAAAATGACCGGGTTGTGTTGATGACACCAACGGAATTTATCGGTCGGGTGGATAAGGTGCTTTCATCGCGCCATGATTATTTTTAAACCCGACAACGATAATGCAAGGTACGCGGCAGACGAGGGCGCTGACCTTACTGCTCTACGCACCATTACGGGCGGTTTATAGTATACTGCTATGAATCATCGCATCGCTTACGTTAATGGTCGCTACCTTCCTGCCGGACAGGCAGCTGTGTCGATTAATGACCGCGGATTTACTTTTGCCGATGGTGTTTATGAAGTGATGTATCGCCTGAATGGCGTCCTGTTGGATGGGGCGTCGCATTTCAGGCGGCTGTATGACTCACTTGCGATGCTTTCGATGGATATGCCGGTGAGTGAGCCGACGCTTCGCCTGATAATCGATGAGCTGGCCCGAAGAAACCACATGCAGGACGGGATGGTCTATCTGCAGATAACGCGCGGGGTAGCAACGCGGAATCACGTTTATCCTGCGAGCATGAAACCCTCGCTGGTGATTACGCTTTCGCCGCTTAAAACACCGCCAAAACGAGTCTATGAGCTGGGGCTAAAAGCAATTACGCACCCGGATGAACGCTGGAAGCACTGCAATGCGAAAACGATCAGCCTGTTACCCAATGCGCTTGCTAAGCAAAAGGCTGCAGAGGCCGGATGTTTGGAGGCGATATTATATAGCGAAAGAGAGGTGGTGACGGAAGCAGGGGCGTCTAACGTACTGATTGTTAATGCGGATGGTAGCCTGCAAACCCATCCGAAAAGTGCGGCAATACTCCCCGGTATTACGCGCGATGTCTTGCTGCATTTGGCGGCTAAAGACGGTATTGAGGTTCGCGAATCCGCCTTTACGCTGGAGGCGTTGTTTGCTGCACAAGAAGTTATGGTAACGAGTACGACCATGGGGCTGATGCCGATTATTCAGGTGGATGATCACACGGTTGGGAACGGCAAACCGGGCGAAGTGGCTGAGAGGCTGCTTGCACTCTATGATGTGCGTGTGTTAGACCTGACTGGCAAGCATTTTATAGAATAGGAATCATGATGAAACGCCCCAAAGCCGTTCTGTTTGACTGGGATAATACTCTCGCCAATAGCTGGCCGATTATATTTGATGCGTTAACAAAAACTTTTGAGGATATGGGTCATGAGCCATGGACCTTCGAAGAGGTCAAAAGCGGGCGCGACGGTATTCACCATTCGTTGCGGGAGTCGTTCCCCCGTATCTTCGGTAAGGATTGGGAACAGGCCAAAGAGCGCTACTATGCCCATTTTCTTAAAGGCCATCTCGAGTTGATCGCACCGCTTGATGGCGCAAAAGAGGTGCTCGATGCACTCAAGGCGGCAGGTATTATCACCGGGATTGTCAGCAACAAAACCGGCAAATATCTGCGGGAAGAAGTTACGCATCTGGAATGGGACGATTATTTTCATACCGTAGTAGGCGCAACGGATGCAAAAGCAGATAAGCCCTCGGCAGACCCGGTCCTGCTTGCGCTGGAACATGTCGGTATTGAAGCCGGGGATGAGGTCTGGTTTGTCGGCGATAGTGCGACCGATGTTGAGGCGGCTTTAAACAGTAAATGCCATGCCCATGTATTTGGAGACGGCGTGATTGACCAGCTATTGATGGAAGATGAACGCCATGTTCTGCCTGTGATGCGGCATGATGACCATACAAGGCTTCGCGCAGCTATTGATAAGGTTTTGAAATAAAATGAGGTAAGCCATGCTGAAAGGCGCTGTAAAACTACTCATATTATCGCTGGTAGTCATGATCGTAGGGGTAATTGCTTTTGCGCTCTATTACCCTTCCACGGTCAGTAAGGAACAGATTGTCAACCTGCTTAATGAGCGCGTATTTCTCCACAATGATCAGCGGCTTATCGTAGAGGGTAATGCAAGCTTTTCCGTTCTGCCCGATGTATCAGCAGAGCTTGAGCAGTTCCGGCTAGTGAAGGCCGATCAACCGGAAGAAGTCATACTTGCAGGAAATGCACTCTCGCTCTCGCAAAATCTATGGCATTTCATGACGGGTAATCTCGGGCTTGAAGTGCTTGCGGATATGAAACAGGGTAAATTGAATGCGTTATTAGAAACGAGTCAGTTGAATGCGCTTCGCACCGGAGAGCCGGCTGAGGTCAGCCTCACGATCCGAGGTGATGTGAATGTGTTGCTGGAAGGCATGCTGCAACTCACGCCGGAGAGCATCGTGCTCAGTGATGCGACTTTTAAAGTCGATGATAATACCGACGGTGTGATCGACCTCACCGTTAACCTGCTGGCCAATAAACCGGATATTAATGCCGAGCTACATTTTGCGCAGCTTAGCGATAAAGGGTTGATGGCGGTTGCCGCTCCATTTGCTGCTCCGGTGCATCAGCAGGCAAGCGCTCCGAGACCGCAGCAAGGCATCTGGCGGACGGAACCGCTTGGCTTTGACGTCCTTAACACCGTCAACCTTACCCTCACCCTGAGCGCCAAAGAGCTGACCTATAATGATTTAATCCTTAGCGACGTCACAGCTTCTGCCATTATTAAAGGCGGGCGTCTGGACTTCAACGTCAAACAGGTCAAATTTTATGACGGCATGTTTTCCACGCAATTACAGGTGGATGCCAGCCAATCACCGCCTACCCTAACGCAGCGCAAGGAAGTCCGTAATTTTGCTCTAGGCCGCTACCTTGCCGATAGTGGGTTATATGACAAGTTCGAAGGGAACATCAGTATGAATTCCCGCCTGTCCAGCCGTGGCAACAGCGAAGCGGAAATCATTCGCAACCTTTCCGGAACGGCTGATATCGTCTTAAATGACGGGTTGGTGCGCGGCTTTGATATTGTCGCGCTCGCGGATGCGGCAAAAACCGGCACGTCTCTGGATACAATGCTGCAACGGCAACCCAGTGATGCCGGAACGCGGATTCAGTCGCTCTCGGCCAGCTTCAATGTCCGCGAAGGAATCGTCCATAATCAGGATTTACTCATCCAGATGCCGGTGACGAATTTTGACGGTAATGGCATACTGAATCTGAATACGCTACATGTCGATTACCGGCTGGTGCCGACGAAAGAAATCAGCAAGCTCGATTTGCGGGTGCCGATTCTCATTCAGGGGGATGCGCGCAACCCGACCGTGTTCCCCGATCTTGCCAGTGTGTTGCAGCAGGGGCTGACCAAGGAGGGCGGCATCGAGGAAATCAAGAAATCCATCGATCGGCTTAAGGATGAAAACCCGGTTGATGCGTTTAAAGGGTTGCTTGGACGCTAGGCTTAGCGGAACAGGTTTAAGCGTAGCGCGATGCGATATAGTCCATAAATCTTGGCAGGCAGGTGCTGACCGAAGGCATATCGCCCTCACTCCGACCGGGATAAGCGGCTTTCGACCATTTGGTTTCAACCAGTCCCGGGTCGATGAGTTTTACATCAAGTGCGTTATGGGTTTGCTCGTTAGCGTAGGTCGTAAACAATGCTTCCAGCGCGGCTTTCGTTACGCTGGTCAGCCCCCAGAAGGGTTCGTGACTCTGAGCATGCTCCGCCGTCACGCCGATAATTGAGGGCTTTTCAGACACCATCAATAGCGGGTGAAGCGCCCGCAATAATCGGAAATTAGCCTCTAAATTGACCGTGAGTGTTTCATGCCACACCTTATTTTCAATGGCGTGGAGCGGTTGCAATCCCCCAAGAATACCGGCATTCGCTATCCATATGTCCAGTCGGCCGAACCGTTCGGCGACGTTGTGTGCGAGCAGATCGACCGAGTCGAGATGCCGTAGATCCATGGGGACTAACGTAGCCTGACCGCCTTCCGCCTGAATCCGGTCGTCAGTTTCCTCAAGCCCGCCCACGGTCCGCGCAACGAGTATGACGTGCGCCCCTGCTTTTGCGAGCGCTACGGCAAGTTCTGCACCAATACCGCGTGAAGCCCCGGTGATTAACACATACTGGCCGGCGAGGAAAGTCACATGATCAGATGCAGCTTCAGGCAACGCGCTTTTCCTCAGTTTTATCGATGAGCGGGATGGGGTAATCGCCTGTGAAACATGCATCGCAATATTGCGGCGTGTCATCATTCCGGCCGCTCGCTTCGCCGACCGCTTTGTATAAGCCATCAACGGAAATAAAGGCAAGTGAGTCCGCACCGATATAGGCTTCCATCTCCTTCACCGACATGCGCGATGCGAGTAATTGTTCGGAAGACGGCGTATCAATCCCATAAAAACACGCACCCGTAGTCGGCGGCGATGAAATCCGCATATGCACTTCCTTAGCCCCTGCCGAACGGATCATATCGACAATTTTCTTCGATGTGGTGCCGCGCACGATACTGTCATCAATCAGCAGGACACGCTTGCCTTTGATAAACTGGCTGTTCGCATTATGCTTGAGCTTGACCCCAAGGTGACGAATATGATCGCTTGGCTCAATAAAGGTCCGGCCGACATAATGGTTGCGGATGATGCCGAGTTCAAACGGAATGCCGCACTCCTCGCTGTAGCCAATCGCCGCAGCGACGCCGGAATCCGGAACGGGTACGATCACATCCACATCTGCATGTTGCTCCCGCGCGAGTTGCCGTCCCATTTCCTTACGAAGCTGATAAATATCCTTCCCTTCGAAATGGCTGTCGGGGCGTGAGAAATAAACATACTCGAAAATGCACATTTTGTGCGGTTGCGGTGCGAACGGAAAGCTGGAAAGTAATTCACCTGCCTTTGTAAGCGTAATCATTTCGCCAGGTTTTACATCGCGAACAAACTCGGCCCCAATAATATCGAGCGCGCAGGTCTCGGAGGTGAGGATGTAGGCATCGTCCAGCTTACCGATGGAAAGCGGGCGTACACCGTGCGAATCGCGTATTCCATAGATCGTGTCGTTATTCATCGCAACGAGTGAATAACCGCCCTTGACCTGCTTGAGCGCATCGATGAACGCATCTTCGAAATAGACCTGCGGGCTTGTGGCGATGAGATGGATAATCACCTCCGTATCCATGCTGGTGCGAAAAATGCAGCCCTGCCGTACCAGCCGTTCTTTAATTGTACGCGCGTTGGTCAGATTACCGTTATGCGCCACCGCAACCGCGCCAAAGCTTAGCTCGGCGTAAATCGGCTGAATGTTGGACTCCTGCCCGTCACCGCCGCTGGTGGAATAGCGGTTATGGCCAATGGCCCGATCCCCGATCAGCTTCCGTATGACTTTCGGCCGGTTGAACTTTTCGCCAACCTTGCCATAAGCGAGGTGGTAGTGCATTTTACCTTCGTCGGAGGTGACCACTCCCGCCGCTTCCTGCCCGCGATGTTGTAATGCATGCAGACCAAGTACGGTATGGGCGGCCGCATCGGTATGATTCTGGATCGCATACACGCCGCATTCCTCATTCAGATGATCGCTATGCCACGAATAAGGGTTAGGGTGAGAGCGCATTATTTCGGAAATATTCAGCATAACTATTTTATACAGGGTTTTACGCAAAAATCCAGCGCCGGATTATTTAACTGGTTAACTCTTGTGTAATTTACGGTGTTTCTTCAAGCAGAATTTCTACATCATCAACCATAGGCTGAATTGGCTCGCCGTCAAATTCATCTCCGCGATCTTTCGCCTTTTCCTCTTCCTCGCGTAGCCAGTCCTCAATCATATTTGAGCCCATTTTGGTCAGGCCGTAAGTCTCTCCCTTCCGCAGCCATTTCGGATCTTCCTGCCCGTTCGCAATATAAAAGCCGTAATGCAGCACCGCCACAATCGCAAAACCTTTGAGCATGCCGTAGATGATACCAAGCGTACGGTCAAACACGCCAAGGCGCATTTTCCGCAAATTATCCAACACCATTGCGGTAAAAATCGAAATCAGAATCAGCGTGCTCGCAAACACCAGGACGACCGCGGCAATGTTTATCAGAACGCTTTCGCGGAATACTTCGCCGGTGATCTCGACTGTGACAGGATAAAACAGCAGGGTGATGATGGCAGCGCCGCCGAAATTCAGCAGCGAGGCTATGTCTTTCAAAAAACCGCGCAGGAAAGCGACGATCGTGGTGATCATCAAAACGACAGTGACAAAAACGTCGACTTCGGTAAACATAATGTTAGATTTAGACTTCGTGTTTCAGGGGGCAAATGGTTGCCGAAACTGAGCGCCTAACTATCCCCTTCGTTGTATTATATAAAAATGCTTATCATCGCCAGAAGCACAAAGGGTGCCAGAAAGCCTAAAATGCCTCCTACTATAATACAGAGTGTAATATAGCCGGGTGAATCTTTCCTTTCGTTATCTGACATACTTATTTTAAAAACTATACTGTTGCCGGGTGGTTTGCCTCATTAGCCATTAAACCAGTTAATTCTATTATACTGCGAATGGGTGTCAGGATAAAGCTACTTTCTACTATCGGTGCTTTCTTGCCTTGATTTTGTGGCAGAATTGCCTGCGTAAATCCAAGCTTAGCGGATTCTTTTACTCGACTTTCGGTATGCGGGGCAGGGCGAATTTCACCGGAAAGTCCGACTTCGCCAAAAATAACACTTTCCTGCCTGACGGGTATGTTTGCGAGTGCTGAGGCAATGGCAGCGGCAACAGCGAGATCGGCGGCAGGTTCATTGACCCGCATGCCACCAGCTACGTTAAGGTATACTTCCTTATCATAGAGCTTCATGCCACTTCTGGTTTGCAGGACGGCGAGCAGCATAGCAAGGCGGTTTGCATCCCAGCCGACAACAGCGCGGCGCGGTTGCGGGGTGGGTGTTGGGCAAACAAGCGCCTGAATTTCTACCATCATGGTGCGCGAGCCTTCGACCGCGGGAAAGACGACTGATCCGGGAATGCTACCGGCCGTTTGGGAAATAAACAGGCCGGAAGGGTTGGTCACTTCCTGTAGACCTTCCGAGGTCATATCAAACACACCGATTTCCCCGGCGGCGCCAAAACGGTTTTTGACTGCGCGAACGATGCGGTATTGCATGCCGCTATCGCCCTCGAAATAAAGTACCGTATCAACCATATGCTCCAACAGTTTAGGCCCGGCGATGCTGCCGTCCTTCGTCACATGCCCAACAAGGATTAGCGTTGTCCCGGTTTGCTTGGCAAGCTGAATCAACTCATGACTTGCCGTACGTACCTGACTCACCGTACCGGGCGCAGATTCGAGGTTCGGGATATACATCGTCTGGATGGAGTCAATCACCACGAATTTCGGCTGCTCACTGCGTATGGTCTGGATAATATCCGCGACAGATGTGTTAGCTGCGAGTGCAACGCCGGCATTGGCCATGCCAAGCCGTTCAGCGCGGAGCTTTACCTGATTGACCGACTCCTCCCCCGTAACATACAGCGTTTTATGCTGCTTTGAGAGTGCGGCGAGGAGCTGTAACAAAAGGGTGGATTTTCCAATGCCGGGGTCACCGCCGATCAGTATGGCCGAGCCCTCCACCAGCCCGCCGCCGAAAACACGATCCAGCTCCTGCAAGGTGGTGGAAATGCGCCGCGTTTCCGAGGTCGGGTCAGCAAGGCTGGAAAGCTCCAGCGTCTTGCCCTCCTTATTGGCATTGCTTTTGCTGAAACCCCCGCTCGCGCTTACATCTTCCGTAATCGTATCCCACGCGCCGCACGCCTGACACTTCCCGGCCCATTTGGCATGAACAGTGCCGCATTCCGTGCAGATGTAGTGGGTTTTGGCTTTGGGCATGTAAGGAAAGTATAGATGTAAGTGTGAAGAGTCTAGAAAATCTTACTTAACACTTTGCTCTCAATTCAACCCCACCTAATGATTCAACCCCACCTAATGATCCTGCAGTTTGATTTTGATGGGGCCGTGGCTGCTGCCGTGGATAAACTGATCGACATAGTCATTGCCACTTTCGTCGAGCTGGTCGATTGGGCCATCCCAAATGATAGTACCTTCATAGATCATTGCGACTTTGTCGGCGACTTTACGTACCGAGGCCATATCATGCGTGATCGTAACGGTGGTTGCGCCGAGTTCTTCGCGGCATTGCACGATTAGCTCGTTAATCACATCCGACATGATTGGGTCCAGTCCGGTCGTTGGTTCATCGAAAAAGATGATTTCAGGATTGGTCGCAATCGCCCGGGCAAGCGAGATGCGCTTTTGCATACCGCCGGAGAGTTCGTTCGGGTAAAGTTCTGCAACATCCGCATCCATCCCCACCGAGCGTATCTTTTCGATAGCGATCTCTTTTGCTTCTTTGGCAGGCATTTTTTCTGCGTTGATCAGGCCAAAGGCGACGTTCCGCCAGATAGGCAAGCTATCAAACAGAGCGCCCCCCTGAAACAAATAGCCGAATTTATGCATGAGCTGGTCGCGCTCGCGGTTGTTAAACCGGGTGACTTCCTCCCCGTCAATTTTGACCGAGCCGCTATCCGGCGTCATCAGTCCGATGATATTTTTCAGCAGAACGGATTTGCCCGAGCCGGAGCCACCGATCACCACCAGCGATTCGCCTTCGTCAACCGATACATTCGCGCCAGTCAGTACCTTCTTTTTACCGAAGGATTTATACAAATCTTTGACGATGATTTTAGGCTGGGTCATACGGATATTCCACAAGCAGACAACTCCCCCCTTGCGGGGGAGTCCACAAAATGCGTCAGCATGTTTGGGTGGGGGGGTAGGAGATAGTTCGATGACGTGATGATTGAATGATTAACCACCTCGGTAATTCGTTTACCAATCATCCAATTATCGAACCATCTGATCAGCCATAGCCCCCCCACCTGAATCAATAGATTCAGACTCCCCCGCAAGGGGGGAGTTATAGTTTTAGTTAAATTACCCCGCAAAAAACAGCTCCGTGATGATGTAGTTGAAGGTCAGGATCAGGATGGAAGCGCTGACCACCGCATTCGTGGTGGCGCGACCCACCCCCGCGGCCCCTCCGCGGGAATAAAAGCCATGGTAACAGCCCATCAGCGTAATGATAAAGCCGAAAGCAGCCGCTTTGACCAGACCGGAGAGGACATCCTTAAACTCAAGAAATTCTATCGTCGCCTGAATATAGCCCGAAGGCGAAAAGCCAAGCTTATGAACTCCTACGAGGTATCCGCCGTAAACTCCTATAATATCAGCAATAATTACAAGTATAGGCAGGGAGATAACACCTGCTAACAGGCGCGGCGCAATCAGATATTGGTATGGATTGGTCGAGAGGGTGGTGAGCGCGTCAATCTGTTCGGTCACACGCATTGTACCAAGCTCCGCCGCCATGGCCGCGCCGATACGTCCGGCGACCATCAGCCCGGCGAGGACCGGGCCAAGCTCCCGCGTAATCGAAAGCACAACGATATTTGCAACCGCACTTTCTGCGCCAAAATTCTGGCGGCTGAAGCCCGTATAGCTCTGCAGCACAAGCACGGCGCCAGTAAAAATCGCAGTCATACCTACAACCGGCAGCGAGTAGTAGCCAATCTCCAGCAGCTGCTTACCCAACGCTCGCGGGTAATAAGGCGGTTTGACCAGTCCGATCAGCGCATGCCAGACAAACAGCGACAGCTTGCCGACCTGCTCGAAAAAGCGGGTAATGACGCGTCCGATTACGGCGAGCGGATTATTGCGAGTAGTAAGTTGCATGGCGCTATTCTATTCCATATAGACCCGTTTATAACGAGCCCCTAAATTCGTCAAAATTTCGTATGCAATGGTATCGGCTAATTCGGCGACCAAATCAAGGGGAATATGCTCGCCGATGATCTCGGCAATGCTGCCTTCCTTGACCTCCGGCAGCTGCGTAACATCCACGGCGATCAAATCCATCGACACGCGGCCGATGAGTGGCGCGCGCTTGCCGTTAAAGGCAACCTGAGCTTTATTACTAAGTGCACGCGGGTAGCCATCGGCATAGCCGACCGGAAGAATCGCGATGCGGTCACCTTTATTGACGTTAGCAGTAGCGCCATAGCCGACGGTTCCTGCTTCTGTGATTTGCCGCAATTGAATTACCGGCGCTTCAAGGGTGATGACGGGTTGGATACCGCTCGCAGCGCCATAGGGCTTCTGGCTACCATAAAGCATCACGCCGGGGCGGATGAGGTCAAAGTGGTAGCAAGCCTGCCCCAGCCCCGCAAAGGAATTACCAACACTACAGGGAACATCGGGAAAGAGTTTACGTGCCTGATTAAAGCGCTTGAGTTGTTCACGCGTCATCGGGTGGTCGATAATATCATTGCAGGCGAGGTGGCTCATGATGTAGCGCAGATCGAGCCGTTTAAGGGTTACTTTATCCTCCGCGAGCTCGCGCGCTTCCTCTAGCCTGATCCCTAGCCGGTTCATACCGGTATCGACATGCAGGATACAATTACCTTCCCAAAAGCGTGCCTGATGTATTGTGTTCAGAATGGGGGTGAGGTGATGCTGTTGATAGATTCTGACTTCTTCCTCATGCGGCCCGTTGAATACATAGATGGCAGAAGCCTTGCCATTGCGGAGCTCGGGCGAAGTAATCTGAGGTAATGTTGCGCTCGCTGAGATGGTCTCGTCACCCGTTTCCTTGTGATAACAGGAGGCTAATACCTCCCGCAGTTCGATCCCTTCTTCCAACGTTGCCACAAAAAACTCACGGCACCCTTGTGCGTACAGTGCTGTGGCAATCTGCTGCACTCCGAGGCCATAGCCATTGGCTTTAACGACCGCGGCGCATGCGGCCGGTGAGACTTTATCAGCGATCAACTGCCAATTCCGGCGCAGGTTGGCAAGGTTAATTGTGAGGGTGGGTTGCATCATGCTGACAGGTTTTCCTCAAACACATGGATAAGGAAACAGAGCTTTAAAACGCATCGCCATAATCATCTGCGGAAAAATCCTGAAAGCGCGTGATGCGCTTGTTAAAGAAGAGCGTGACATTGGCAATCGGCCCGTTTCGGTTTTTCGCCATGATAATTTCCGAGATGTTATCGACCTTATCCATCTGCTCCTGCCATTTCATCATTTTTTCCGGCTCGGCTTCCGAGGGTTTCTTTCGCTCGATATAATAGCCTTCGCGGTAGATAAACATCACCTGATCCGCATCCTGCTCAATCGAGCCGGATTCCCGCAAGTCAGATAGCTGCGGGCGTTTATCCTCCCGCTGTTCGACCGCCCGGCTCAATTGCGACAACGCTAGCACGGGGATGTTCAGCTCCTTCGCAATCGCCTTCAGCCCCATCGAAATTTCCGAAATTTCCTGCACGCGGCTGGCTTGCGAGGATTTATTGACCCCGTGAAGCAACTGCAGATAATCCACGACGAGCAGGCCCAGATTATGTTTACGCTTGAGACGGCGCGCGCGCGTCCGCACCGCGGCGATCGATTGCATCGGCGTATCATCAATGTAGATCGGCAGTTTATGCAACTCGGCGCTCGCCTTTACGAGCTTGGCAAATTCGTCATTACGTTTCGATTTTTCCAGCTTTCCCCGGCGGATATTGCCCGCATCAATGCCGGTCTTCATCGCAAGCAGGCGGGTCGCGAGCTGTTCGGAGGACATCTCGAGCGAGATAAAACCGGTCGATTGCGGCTTATCATCCGGCTCGAGTTCGCCCGCCTGCTGTTTTTTTCGGAAGTCCTCCTGCATCCATTCTGCCGCATTCAGCATGATATTGAGCGCAAACGCGGTCTTACCCATGGAAGGGCGGCCGGCGAGTATGATCAGGTCCGAATTGTGCAGACCACCGAAAAGCGAATCCATATCACTAAAGCGCGTTGGGACGCCGCTAATCGCGCCGTCGCGCTTGGCAGCATGTTCGGCACTTTCGATGGATTCGGTCAGCGCGAATTTCAGCGGCGCAAAGCTGGTCTCGCTGTTTCCCTGACTGGCGAGGTTGAATAATTTCTGCTCGCTTTCTTCAATTTGTTCCGAAGCGCGCCGTTCACCGCTACTATTATAGGCCTTATCCAGCATGTCCCGCCCGATATGGATGAGCTCGCGGCTGATGGCCAGGCTATAAACAATGCTCGCATGATCGCGGATATTGACGATATCGCTTGCCATACCGGCAATACGGGCGAGGTAATTCGCTCCCCCGATCTCGGCAAAGAGCGGGTCGGCTTCGAAGGTATTTTTCAGTGTGACCGGATTGGCGATCAGCCCGCGTTCACTGAACCGTTCAACCGCTTCGTATATTTTGCGGTGCGCCCCATCGTAAAAATGTTCGGCGAGGAGGAAATCTGCAATGCGGTTATACCCCTCATTATCGGTCAGAATAGCGCCGAGCACGATCTGCTCCGCCTCAACATTGTAGGGCGGTTCGCGGTAGCCGCTCTCGCTTTTGGTTGTTTCCTTCGGGCGTTCTAATAAAGTGGCTTCGCTCATGCTTATGTCATAGCGTGAAGTTAAAGTGCTATCCAGTGAATATTTGCAAAATGCATACTGCGCTCGTTGCTGGTAGCATAAAAAAAGGGCGAACCGTGTGGTCCGCCCTTTCTCGAAAAGTAACGACGGTTTTTAGGCCGCTTCGTCTTCTTTTTTCTCGTCAGAGGCGGATTCTTCTGATTTTCCGGCTTCAGCTGGTTCCTCCGCTTGCGCTTTTTCAGCTTCTTCAGCGCGTTGCTTAGCGAGCGGATCTTCAATTTCTTCGACTTTTGCTTCGATCAGCTGCTGCTCTTTTTCCTGCGTAGTCAGTTCGGCGCCAACGCCTATTTCGCCTTTCTTGAATTTTTCCTCGGCTTCTTTGGCTTCGCTTGCCGAACGCGACACATTGACATAGATTTTCGCCGTGACTTCACCGAAGATGTCGATATCGACTTCATGAATACCAATAAATTTGATCGGACGGTTCATCTCGACCTGTTTATGAGTAATCGACTCTTTGGAAACGGTATTGAGAGAATCAGCAATTTCTGACGCGCTGACCGAACCGTAAAGACGACCATCTTCACCGGCCTGCATAATAACCGGTGCAATTTTTTCATTAATGGCATCACGCGTTTTTTCGGCTGCTTTCAGCTTCTCTGCGTTTTTCTGCTCAATTTCTTTTTTCTGCGTTTCAAAATACGTAATATTATCTTTCGTAGCCCGGAGCGCTTTTTTATTCGGGATCAGGTAGTTACGTGCATAGCCGTTTTTGACCTTCACAACTTCACCGACTTTACCGAGTTTACGCACTTGTTCGAGTAATATGATTTCCATGGGACTATCCCCCTAATATGCTTAACATTAAACGTTTGTTGTCTTTCTTTGGCCACTCAGCATACCATCTCGCAGTAGAGGGATATGTCGTGCCTTAGATGACGTTATCCCTATTGATCCACGTAGGGCAGCAATGCGACCGAGCGCGCGCGTTTGATGGCGCGGGCCAGTTCACGTTGCTTTTTCGCGGAAACTGCCGTGATGCGGCGAGGCATCATTTTGCCGCGCTCTGAAATAAAGCGCTTCAGCAGCTTAGTATCTTTATAGTCGATCGCAGGGGCATTTTTGCCGGAGAGCGGGCAGGTTTTCTTGCGCTTGCTGAAAATCTTTGCCGGGTTTTGTGTTTTTAGTTGTGCCATATGTTGTCTCCTTACGCTGCGTCGCGTTCGTCCGCGTCATGTTTCATCATCACGGACGGTTCTTTATCAAATTTTTCAATGCGGATCGTCATGTTACGCACGACATCTTCGTGCAGGCGGTATTTACGCTCGAGCTCTTTGATCGCATCTTCCGGCGCTTCAAAGTTGATCATTACGTAATGGCCTTTTTTGCTTTTGTTGATTTTGTAAGCGAGGGAACGTAAGCCCCAATATTCTTTCTTGAGAATTTTGCCGCCCAGTTCTTTGATAACGCCTTCAAAATGCGTGCCAAGCTCTTCAGCGTCCGAGCTGGAAATGTCCTGACGCGCAATAAATACGGTTTCGTATAGACGCATATGCTATGGTCTCCTTTTAATTTCAGCATGTCTGTGTATACACAAACAGCGGAGGTTGTATGGATTAGAGATGCGTTTATACGGATATTGACGGCGAATGCAAGCAGTATTTCTCGTTTTGCCTGTCATCCTGAGCGGGGCGCGCGCGTAGCCTTGAGGATCTGTATCAAGGCGAAGGGGCTGAACTATTGAGCGTGACGGGCACTTAAGAGGGTGATTATCCTTTCTCTTCCCGGCTCGCCTTTTCTTCAATGCCGGACGTGCCCATGCGGTTTTTGAGCTCCTCCATGATTTCATCATGCGTGACATTGCCGATATACCAGAGCAGGGAAAGATGAAAGAGCAGATCAGCGCTTTCATGGATCAACTCGTCCCGGCTTTCCGTAAGAGAGGCTATCACGACTTCGGTCGCCTCCTCGCCCACTTTCTGCGCAATTTTATTATGGCCTTTATTCAGCATCTTCGCGATGTAAGAAGTGTCTTTATGACCGTTTTTATCGCGGTCTTCTATGATGTCACGTAACGTTCGTAGAGTTGAGGCCATAATGTTTGATTCTCCTGAAAATGCACTCTGTCATTTTCAATGAGTGACCGCTTTCGCGGGCTCAAGGCTGGGCAAAACTTACTGTTTTGCAATCAGGATGGATATTTACACTATCAACCATCAACCATCAACCATCAACTTAACCTCATTTTTATCCCATGTGCCACCATATGTTCTTTTACTTCTGCAATCGTATGCTCACCAAAGTGGAAAATGGAGGCCGCAAGGAGTCCGGTGGCTCCGGCATCGCGCACGCCACCCACAAAGTCGTCCAGCTTTCCAACGCCGCCGGAGGCAATAACAGGAATATGCACGGCTTTGCTGATGGCGCGGGTGAGCGGTACATCAAACCCTTCGCGAGTCCCGTCTCGATCCATCGATGTTACGAGCAGCTCCCCGGCACCATAATCCTCCATTTTCTTTGCCCATTCGACGGCGTCTATCCCGGTTGCATTACGTCCGCCGTGGGTGAAGATTTCGAAGTGGGAGCTAGTCGCTTTCGCATCGATCGCTACCACAATGCACTGACTGCCGAATTTATTGGCAGCGTCGCGCACAAATTCAGGATTATGGATGGCAGCCGTATTGATCGAAACTTTGTCAGCCCCGGCAAGCAACAATTTACGGACATCTTCGAGTGTACGCACGCCGCCGCCTACGGTTAGCGGCATGAAGCAGTGTTCAGCGACTTGCGTTACGACATCATAAATCAGCTCGCGGTTATCGGAGGAGGCGGTGATATCTAAAAAGCAAAGCTCGTCCGCGCCTTGCTCATCATAGATTTTCGCCTGTTCAACCGGATCACCTGCATCAATCAGGTCGACAAAGTTCACCCCTTTGACAACGCGGCCATCTTTGACGTCCAGGCAGGGAATAATGCGCGGTTTAAGCACGATATTCCCTTAACAATGTAATACCATCTTGTAGGGGGATGGCTCCATCATAAATCGCACGGCCTGAAATAATCCCGGCGAGTCCAAGCGGTTCTAATTGTTTCAGCTTGCGTAAATCCTCCAGCGAAGAGACGCCCCCGGAGGCAATCACGGGCGTTGAGATGGCGCGGAGCAGGGCTTCGGTGCCTTCCAAATCCGGGCCTTCCATCGCGCCATCCCTGCCTACATCCGTGTAGATGATGGCTGCGACTCCGGCATTCTCATAGGCTTTGCCGAGCTCTTCGGTCGTAACGCCGGACTTGGTCGCCCAGCCTTCAATAGCGACTTTGCCTTCGCGAGAATCAATGCCAACAACGATTTGCCCGGGGTACTTCTCGCAGACTTCATAGACCAGGTCGGCGTTATGCAAAGCTGCGGTACCCAGAATCACACGGCTAACGCCAAGCTCCAGCCATCGGTCAATTGTTTCCATCGTGCGAATGCCGCCGCCGAGCTGAGCAGGAATGGAAATGGCGGAGAGAATGCTTTTTACCGCATCTTCATTCACCGGCTTCCCTTCGAAAGCGCCATTTAAGTCCACAATGTGCAGATATTCCGCGCCGGCAGCTTCAAACTCCCGGGCCTGAGCGGCCGGGTCATCATTGAAGGTTGTGGCGTCATTCATGTCACCGCGTAACAGGCGGACACATTCCCCATTCTTAAGATCGATTGCGGGAAATAAAATCATAATTACATCCTTAAAAAATTCTCGATAATCTGCAATCCCACCTGCTGGCTTTTTTCGGGGTGAAACTGAACGCCCATGATGTTCTCACGAGCGACGGCAGCCGTCACCGTACCACCATAATCGGTGGTGGCAATCATATAATCCTTATTTTCAGGAAGCATATGATAGGAGTGCACAAAATAGACGTGGCTCTCCTCTGGTACGTGTTTAAATAATGGATGATGCTGATCGAAATGCAATGTGTTCCATCCCATATGGGGGATTTTGAGCGTATCATCCTCCGGCGTTAGTTTAGTGACCTTACCGGGTATCCAGCCAAGACCCTCATGTTCGCCATGTTCTTCGCCGATGGTGCTGAGCAGTTGCATCCCCACACAAATTCCTAAAAACGGTTTGCGCTTGGTGTAGGTATCCAGCTTGAGCGCGTCAACCATACCAGGGATGGCTTGCAGACCGCGCATACAATCGCCATATGCCCCCACACCCGGTAGAACAATATAGCCGACGCCTTTCAATGCTTCCGGGTGGGTGATAAGTGATACGGAATAATCTGAACGGGTGCGGGCAGCGGCATGCTCACAGGCTTTTTGAATCGAATGCAGGTTACCTGAGCCGTAGTCGATAATACCAATTTTCATTACTTGCTTCGGTTGAGTGAGGCGGCTTGTATTTGAGGCGTGTAATATTCGCGGGTTAAAAAAATATGCTCGGCATCGGTTTTATCCTGCGCAAATACGATGTCCACCAGCGAGAGACCTTTTTTCTCATAGTGATGCTCCAGCCAGTCATAGGCTGAAAAACCAAACCAAAGCGAAAGGATAAATTGCAGCGCACTTGCCTGATTCATATTGAGTATGCCCTCCAAACCCAGTCCGTGGACAATCGAAAAAAAGATCAGGAAAACAATCGCCACTTTCCACATGGAATGATAAGCCGCCCATAGGAAGGTAAAGACAAAGCCTAAAAGGGAAAAGCCATTCGGCACGAGTTGAATACGCTCCTCCTCTTTCGAAGCGGCTTCGTCTTCATATACGGCAAAGAATTTTTTCCGGTTAAATAGCATATTTATATATATCTCGTCGTCATTCCGATATGTGAAGCAAAAGTAATCGCCAAAGCGACGGAATCCAAGAACAAAAAGTTAGTAAACTTTTTGTAACAGAAAATGATGACTATCATTTTCTTATTTCTGGATACCGTGGATTCGCATGACGTCCTGTCATGTTCACCGGCGGTATGACGCCCCTTTAACCTCATAAACTACCCTTCGTCGAAGGAATAATATCCGCCTGGCGGGGATCAATGGTGATGGCCTGCATCAGGGCTTTCGCAAGACCCTTGTAGCAAGACTCAACAATATGGTGGTTATTCTCACCATAGAGATTTTCCACATGCAGCGTGATACCTGCCGCACCGGCAAAGCCGCCGAACCATTCGCGGAATAATTCCGTATCCATTTCTCCGAGCTTGTCGCGCGTGAACTCAACTTTCCAAACCAGATGCGGGCGGCCGGAAATGTCGATAGCGACGCGGGTGAGCGTTTCATCCATCGGCAGATAGCTATGCGCGAAGCGGGTGATGCCTTTGCGTTCACCGAGAGCTTTTTTAAGCGCTTGTCCGATCGTGATGCCGACATCTTCCACCGTGTGATGGAAATCAATATGCAGATCCCCTTTCGCCTTCACGGTAAGATCAATCAGGCTATGCTTCGCGAGTTGCTCCAGCATATGGTCGAGAAAGCCAATGCCGGTTTCAACCTCATACTTGCCGGTGCCATCCAGGTTCAGGCTGACGGTAATATCCGTTTCTTTCGTGGTTCTGCTGATATCTGCGGTTCTACTCATAGTTTTTATGCAATGCTATGCCGTCATCCTGAGGGAGGCGTAGCCGAAGCGAAGGATCTATAATACTAAGTGCTTCACAAATAGAACCTTCGGCTTCGCTTTCAAATGAAAGCTGCGCTCAGAATGACAAGGCAAGTTACCCCTTGATTTGCCATTCTTTATACCCCAAATAGTAGGGAAGTCAAAGTAAAGGAGTGATGAAGGCATGGATCAGCAGGGGAATTTTCCGGGGTGGCACGCAACGACCATCCTGTGTGTAAAAAAGGACGGTAAAACCGTCATCGGCGGCGACGGACAGGTCTCGGTCGGTCATACGATCATGAAAGGAACGGCGACCAAGATTCGTAGCCTGACAGATGGCTCTATTAAGGCCGGTTTTGCCGGTGCGACCGCCGATGCGTTTACGCTGTTTGAACGGTTGGAGTCCAAGCTAGAAGTGCATCCTGGGCAGCTAAAGCGTGCCTGTGTGGAACTGGCGAAGGATTGGCGTACGGATCGTTACTTGCGTCGCCTCGAAGCGATGATGATTGTAGCGGATAAAGAGCAGATTCTGGTGTTGACCGGAACGGGCGATGTGCTGGAGCCGGAGGATGATATTGCCGCGATTGGCTCCGGGGGTAATTATGCGCTGGCAGCTGCAAAAGCGTTACGGGAAAATAGCGATATGAGCGCAAAAGAAATTGTCGAAAAAGCGATGAAGATTGCAGCCGATATCTGCGTGTATACGAACCATAATGTGATAATAGAGGAAGTTTAATTTAGGTTTTAGGTGTCGGGTGTCAGGTTCCAGTATAAAAAGTTATCAAGATTTACATGTGTGGCAAAAAGCAATTGAGTTAGTAGAATTGGTCTATCAACAAACAGAAAATTTTCCCAAACACCAGCCTTATAGTTTGGGGCAGCAAATCGAGCGATCTGCTGTATCGGTTCCTTCTAATATTGCTGAAGGTCGGACCAGACATAGTGTTAGAGATTTTGTATACCATCTAAATATCGCTCGTGGTTCTTTAGCTGAGTTAGAAACGCAAATCATTATCGCAGAAAGATTACGATTTATTGATGCTGATCCCACGAAAGCCATATTTGCTCGTACAAGTGAGGTGGGCAAAATGTTAAATGGTTTAAAGAACTCCCTCAAACCCGAAACCTGACAACTGGAACCTAATTATGACCGAATATACCAACATGACACCACGCGAAATTGTAGCTGAGCTGGACCGGCATATTGTCGGGCAGGGGGATGCGAAGAAAGCAGTTGCCATTGCACTGCGTAACCGCTACCGCCGGATGCAGGTCGATGAGCCGATGCGCGATGAGATAGTGCCGAAGAATATTCTCATGGTCGGTCCAACCGGTGTGGGTAAAACGGAGATAGCACGCCGCCTCGCTAAGCTGGCAGACGCACCGTTTGTGAAGATTGAAGCAACCAAGTTTACCGAAGTTGGGTATGTGGGCCGCGATGTGGACTCCATCGTGCGGGATTTGATGGAGCATGCGGTTACGCTCGTACGCGAAAGAATGCGTAAAGAAGTTATTGAGAAGGCAGAGTTAAATGCGGAAGAACGGGTGCTGGATGCGCTCGTAGGTGAAGCGGCGAGTGCAGATACGCGGCAGAAGTTTCGCAAAAAACTGCGCGAGGGCGAGCTGAATGATAAGCAAATAGATATTCAGGTGGCGGATACCAAGCCGATGGGGCTGGATTTTGCCGATATTCCCGGAATGCCCGGCGGTCAGATGGGGATGATCAATCTGAATGACATGATCGGTAAAGCCATGGGTAAAACCAAAACCAAGAAAGTTTCGGTCGAAGAAGCCTATGATGTGCTGATGGCGGAGGAAAGTGACAAGCTGCTGGATGAAGATAAGGTCGTTGCCGAAGCCCTTCAATCGGTCGAGAATGATGGTATCGTTTTCCTAGACGAAATTGATAAGATCACCTCGCGGCAGGATGTGCGTGGCGGCGATGTGAATAGAGAGGGTGTGCAACGTGATTTACTCCCGCTGATTGAAGGAACCGTCATTTCCACGAAATATGGCGCGGTGAAGACCGATCATATTCTCTTTATTGCGAGCGGTGCGTTCCATCTTGCCAAGCCATCCGATTTATTGCCTGAATTGCAGGGGCGGTTGCCGATTCGCGTTTCGCTGGATGCGCTGACGGAGGAGGATTTAATCCGCATTTTGAAAGAGCCGGAATCCTCGCTTACAAAGCAGTATGAAGCGCTGATGGCGACGGAGGGCGTAACCGTAGAGTTCACAGAAGGTGGTATCAAGCAGATTGCGAAGATCGCGACGGAAGTGAACTCGAACGTCGAAAATATCGGCGCACGGCGTTTGCATACGATTATGGAGAAGCTGCTTGAGGAGTTGAGCTATGCAGCGGGCGATACGGCAGATGAGCATGTTACGGTTGATGCGGCTTATGTCGATCAGCATCTCGAAGATTTGACCAAAGAACAGGACTTAAGCAAATTTATCCTGTAACGTTTACCTGACTTTAGCTGGCTTGAAGCTGCCGCATCGGACAGGCACGGCATTCATGCGTTGCCGGGCATATAGGGCTGTCATGGCTGCATCGTATGGAGCCATTTTCCTGACGGACCGCCGCCTGAACTAATTCGGCTAGACCGGCAATAAAATACGGATGATCCCCGGGGGTGGGTACACGGTAATATCCCGGTACATTATGCTCATTAGCGATCTCTTTGAATTCTACGTCGAGTTCTACCAGCGTTTCCAGATGCTCGCTAACGAAGGCGATTGGGATGACAATCAGCGGTACGCCATCCTTCCCTGCCTGCTCAATTTCATGGTCGGTATACGGCGTTAGCCATTCCAGCGGACCGACGCGGCTTTGATAGGTTACTTTCCAGTCTTCCAGTTGGAAGTCCAGTGCTTCAACTACGTTACTTGCGGTCAGTTCAATCTGCACGGGGTAGGGGTCGCCTTTAGACTTAACGGTTTTCTTAGGCAGCCCGTGCGCGGAGAATAATACGCGGGGCGTTAGTTCAGGATGTTCCTTTTTGGCTTGTGCGTGGTATTTGCTTAGCAGGTCGGCAACGGATTTAACGAACCCTGTATTATCAGGGTAACAGCAGATGGTTTGCGTTGTTGAGGTTAAGCCGTGCCTGCCGGCGTATTTATGCCATTCGACAATGCTGGACTCACTGGTGGTTGTGGAATAATGCGGATAGAGTGGCAACAGAACAATTTTGTCTGGAGCAAATTCTTTCACCTGCTTCACGACCTCTTCAGTCATCGGGTGCCAATAACGCATGCACGGGAAGACTTCGATTTCATATTCTTTTTCCAGTAGGGCGGTGAGCGCTTTACCTTGTGATATCGTGTTATCGAGTATGGGAGACTTGCCTCCCATTTCCTCGTATAAGGGAATAACCCCCTTATAACGCCGTGAGGAGATTAGTCGTGCGAGCATCTCACGAAACGGGTTGGGAAGCCCAATAATCCGCTTGTCTGCAAACAGGTTTTTCAAAAACGGGCGCACAGCATTTGTCTTGTCAGGGCCACCTAGGTTGAATAACACAACCGCAAGGCGAGGTTTGCTGCCATTTGAATTGACCATTGTTAAGTCCTCACGGATAGTAGTTGAATAGAATAGGCAAAATGCTTATACTTTTGGTGCGCTATTTATGAACAAAAGTTACATGGAAAATTTATTTCTTTATCACCTGCCGAAGTCAAGTAAGGTGTTTCTTCCTGAGTGGGATGCCCATTTGCGTTGTGATCATTTTACCATTGAAACCTGCATGCGTTATATTGTTATGGCTAAGGAGCCGCTCGCGCATGCGGCCTGTCGCTATGCGATGGAAGAACGGCAGGGGCGTGAGGCCTATCAATTTCTGCTGGAACTTGCCTGCGGTTTGCTGAGTAACATGCCGGGTGAGCCGGAAATTTTTGGACAGATTAAGCAGGCCTGGCAGCAAAAGCGTTCTGAGAATGAAGCGCTCAAAGAAGCGTTTGATCCTATCATGCGTTCTTTATTTCAGGATACAAAACGGATCCGCTCTAATCACTTACAGGGCGTCACTGGTGCCTCCTATTTCAGCGCGACGGAAAAGCTGATTAATTTGAAGCGTGACCATAATGTGCTTATTATCGGTGCTGGTCAATTTGGCACGATGCTGGCGCACAATATTGCAAAACGGACGGACGGGCTGTTTATTTGCAATCGTTCGGAGAAAGCGCTTGAGCCGTTGGTTGAAAAGCTCAATGATAAACTGACCATTTTACCTTTCTCAGCCGAGATAGAGCGCGCCATTTCCGATATGGATCATGTATTGATTGCGCTGCCATCCTTTGCCGATCAGGCAATCAATGATGCTATTATTAATGGATGGCAGTCGAAGCAGGAATATACGGGGCATCTCGTGCATTACTGTGAATATATTGATGAAGCATCGCGCTGGCGGAAGCTGCCGAATAGCTTTGCGCTGGAGGATGTTCTCTGCCTGCAATCCGTTCAAACAGAAAAGCGCGAAAAGGCGTTTGAGGCGGCGTATCAGGCCGTTAAAGAATATTCGCACAAACGGTATCTACAACCTGTCGGTATAGCCTGCAATCATTATGCATCTCAAACTGGGAACGCGTAAATCTGCGCTGGCGCTTGCCCAAAGTCAATGGGTGGCCGATCAGCTAGAAGCGCTTAGTAATGACATTACAGCAGAACTTATTGGCATCGAAACACAGGCCGATGAGTCGCGAGGTGGCGTTTATGCAACGAAGCCGCTTTCGCAGCTAGATGGTAAAAACTTTTTCATTAAAGAGTTGGATGACGCGCTTCTTTCCGGGATCACGCATCTTTCTGTTCATTCGCTTAAGGATCTAAGCCTTGAACGCCCTGATGCGATTGAACTGGCTGCTATTCCAAAGCGAGAGGACGCGCGGGATGTGGTAATTCTATCCGCTAAGGGAAAAGCTAAGTTAAGAGCAGGTAAGGCGCTCTCTTTGGGTACATCATCCCCTCGACGGATAGAAAATATCCCTCCTTTGTTGCGTGCTGAATTTGGCTCGCACATTGAGGTGAAGGAAATCAGAGGTAATATCACCACACGTATTGGGCGGTTGCATGATTTGGGGAAGCGTTATCTGGACGGTGTTGCATTGGCCTTAGCCGGTATAAAACGCCTGTATGCTTCTGAGCAATATCGTAATCAACTGACACCAAAGCTGGCAGGGGTGTTCTTTTTACCTCTGCCGCTGGCAAGTAACCCAACGGCACCGGGACAGGGTGCGCTCGCAATCGAATGTTTAAAAGAAAATCAGGATATTCTGCTGACACTACAACGCCTGCACTCATTATCTGCGGCGGAAGATATTGCTAAAGAGCGTGCTATTCTGGCGAAATATGGCGGCGGGTGTCATCAAGCGTTTGGTGCAAGCCGTATCCGGGGTGGAAAAGCAGGCGAATACGCGTTATATATTCGCGGGCGTACCGAATCCGGCCAGATTTTGGACGAGGTGCATGGCAGCTTGCAGGCAACGGAAGATAGCTTGCAGATTTTTGATAGTTTACAAGCATTAATGTCATCCTGACCGTAGTGAAGGGCTTCTGTCTATTATAGATTCTTTGCTGACGTTCAGAATGACGCTTACAATGAAGAAACGGGTTTTTCCATGACCAGCACACAGCATTCTGAAGCATTATTTGAACGGGCGAAGCGCGTTACACCGGGTGGAGTGCATTCTCCTGTTCGCGCTTTTAAGTCCGTAGGCGGAATACCGCGTTTTATTACGGAGGCAAAGGGTGCTTGTCTCACCGATGCGGATGGCAATCAACTGGTGGATTATTGCATGTCTTGGGGGCCGCTGATTTTCGGCCATCAGGATGAGGATGTTGCTGGCGCGATTCATGATGCGATGGACAAAGGGTGGACGTTTGGCACGGCTTCCCATTATCCGCTAGAACTCGCGGAATATATTACTGAGCGCATAAAACATGTTGAAAAGATTCGTTTTGTAAATTCGGGAACGGAGGCGGTGATGTCGGCCATTCGTGTGGCGCGTGGAACGACTGAGCGGAACAAAATCGTGAAATTTGCCGGCTGTTATCATGGCCATGTGGATAGTCTGCTAATTCAGGCAGGTTCCGGGGTTGCGGAAATGGCGAAGCCGGATAGTGCCGGTGTGACTGAAGGAACAGCGGCAGATACGATCGTTTGTCCGCTTAATGATGAGGCCGCACTCAACCAGATTTTTGAAATACATGGTCGAGAAATAGCCGCGGTAATAATGGAGCCATTGCCTGCGAATTTTGGCTTACTGATACAGCGGGATGAATATCTACAGTTTGTTCGAGAAATCACACAACGCTATGGCAGTTTGCTTATTTTTGATGAGGTGATGTCCGGATTTCGCATCGGCTTTGGCGGCATGGCGGAGCGAACCGGGATTGCACCGGATCTGGTAACGTACGGCAAAGTGATTGGGGGAGGTTTTCCGGTCGGAGCGTTTGGTGGCCGTGCTGATCTTATGGATGCCGTTGCGCCAGTTGGGCCAGTCTATCAGGCGGGTACATTGTCGGGCAATCCGGTGGCCATGCGGGCTGGGTTTGCTACCCTTAAAAAACTATATGAGCAGTCACCCTATGAGCAGCTGGATTCGATTACTTCGAAGCTAGCGAACGATCTGCAGCAGGTCGCAAAGTCCAAAGGCTTCGCGCTTTCCGTACAGCATGTCGGTTCAAAATTCTGGCTGATTCCTGATGAAGTGCAAACGGAAGATGGCATGGTGAGGGATGTAAAGTCACTTCCGGCTGAAGCGATGAAACGTTTTGCGCATATTTTCCATGGGCTACTCAATCGCGGATATTATCTTGCGCCGAGTGGCTTCGAGGTGGGTTTTATGGCGACTGTGCACACTGAAGAAGTTAACGCCGGCTTGGTAGATGCCTTTGAACAGGTGTTAGAGGAAATGACAGAGGAAAGGAAAGCCTCGTGAATCTATTTGATAAGACGTTGGCAGGACAAAATGACACAGGTGTTCCGCCGATCTGGTTTATGCGGCAGGCTGGTCGCTACCACTCGCACTATCAGCAGCTGCGAAAAGACTATAGCTTTGTTGAATTGTGCCAGAATCCCGACGTTTCAGCCGAAGCAGCAATGGGACCGATACGGGATTTTGACTTTGATGCGGCAATTTTATTTTCCGATATTCTGTTTCCAATCGAGGCGCTTGGTATTCCGTTGAGTTTTGCTCCAGGGCCTCAATTTGGACGTCTGCTTCGAGAACCGGAAGACTTAAAACATTATCATCAGCCCGAAGATGCGCAGTCATTCTTTTGGTTTCAGCGAGTGGCGTTGGATAAATTGCGTGAGCAGTTGCCGAATAGCAAAGGCCTTATCGGCTTTGTTGGTGGGCTGGCGACGTTGTATGCGTTCGCTGTGGAAGGCTCAACCAAGGGGGATTTGTCTTCGGCGATGAAGGGGCTGGATGATGGCCGTTTTGAAGGATTGATGGACATGCTGCTGCCAGTGTTGGTGGACAATATGAGTGTGCAGGCGGAAGCGAATATTAGCTGCATAGCGATTCTCGATTCCGGATTGGGACATTTCCCGTATGACTGGGTAGTGAAAAGTTATCTCAACGTGCTGCGGGAACTCCTTACGCGTTTTAAGTACCGTTTTCCCGAGACGAAAATCCTCTATTATAGCTTAGGCGTGCGGGCGGACTATTTTGAACATCTGATCGATCTTCCGATTGATGCACTTGGGATTGACCACCATAAAGAATTGCCTGAATTATTTGAACGCTATGGTGAGCGGTTCATATTGCAGGGTAACATTCCGCCGGAATGGATCAGCCTTCCTGTTGAGGAATATGCCGGTAAATTGCGCGGTTTTTTGAATCTAATGGAGGTATTGCCTGAGCACTACCGCAATCGATGGATATGCGGATTAGGGCATGGTATTTTGCCAACGGCGAAAGAGGAAAACGTGTATATGAGCATTAAAACGGTACGGGAACGGATTGGTGGAAAGTAATTAGTGTTTATAGCTTACTCCAGAGTGAGCTTTTCTAGCCGGAGAGAAATCTATAGGTTGATATGGTAAATTCGGATCTTATCAAAAAATATAATGTGGCCGGTCCGCGCTATACGAGCTACCCCACCGTGCCATACTGGCAGGATGTGCCTGAAGAATCGGCGTGGCTAAAAAGCATTGATGAGGCGCTTGCAGAAAGTGAGGCAAAAGGGGCGGGGGCCGCGCTTTATTTGCATATTCCCTTTTGCGAACAACTGTGCACTTTTTGCGGCTGTACGACGCGGATTACCAAAAAGCATGAGCGTGCCAACCCGTATATCCAGACAGTATTAAAGGAATGGCAAATCTATGTGGATTATTTGCAGCGCGAAGACGGTATCCCTATTTCGGAAGTGCATTTAGGCGGTGGCACCCCTACCTGGCTTTCAGCTGAAGAGCTGCATACATTGCTTTCCGGAATTTTTAAACAGGTGCGTCTTACCGAGGATATTGAAATGTCCTTTGAGGCGGATCCCAGGGTCACGACGGAAGCGCATATTAGCGTGCTCGCTGAGCTTGGTTTCAAGCGCATCAGCTATGGCGTGCAGGATTTTGATCCGAAGGTGCAGGAGATTGTAAACCGAGTACAGTCCGTAGAGCAAGTTGAGCAATTGACTTATACTGCGCGTAAGCATGGTTATCAATCGGTAAATTTCGATCTTATTTATGGCCTACCGTTACAGACCAAAACGTCCGTAAGGGACACTATAGAGGAAGTGCGGCGGATGCAGCCGGATCGAATAGCATTTTATTCTTATGCGCATGTGCCGTGGATTAAACCCTCGCAACGTAAATATACTGAGGCGGATTTGCCTTCCGGTGATGAAAAGCGTGCGTTGTATGAGCTTGGGCGTGAGATGCTTGAAGCAAATGGCTATCTTGAAATCGGTATGGACCATTTCGCGCTTGAGGAGGATGGGCTTTCTCGTGCGATTCAGCGTAAGACCCTGCATCGGAATTTTATGGGCTATATGCCGAAATATGTCCATCCTATGATTAGTTTGGGTATGTCAGCCATTGGGGATTCCTGGCAAATGTTTATGCAGAATATCAAAGAGTTGGAAGCCTATCAGGACACAGTAAATCAAGGTCGGTTGCCGATTCATCGTGGACATATACTGACGGAAGAAGATCAGGTGCTCCGTAAGCATGTTTTGAATATCATGACGCGCGGGGTTACGGCATGGAGCCACGCGGCGGACTATACGGACTATTTAGAGCAGGTGCCGGCGCTATTGCAGGAGCCAGCCAATGATGATCTGGTCTCGCTTGAAGAACGAAGGGTACGGATCACTCAGAAAGGGCTGCCGTTTCTTCGTAATATCTGTATGGCATTTGATGCGAGACTAAACCGGGATAAACCAGATACGCAATTATTCAGCAGCACGATATAAATCTGCGGTTTTGATTGGCTAAACACGCCTGTCAAGAGTAGTATCGCGATATGCTGGGTACGATCAACCATTCTGAAAAGCATGCCGCCATTGTGGGTGGAGGTATTTCCGGCTTGCTCATAGCCTATCGGCTTTCGCAACTAGGATTTGCCATTGAGCTGTTTGAAGCGCAGGATCGGCCGGGGGGGCTGATCCAAACGAAAGTCACTCCTTACGGTATTGCTGAAACGGCTGCGCATTCCTTCCGTGCAAGTGAGGAAGTGCTGAATTTATGCGAGCAGCTAGGTGTGGCTATAGAACCGCTGCAGGAAAGTGCGAAGAAGAAATATATATTAAGAGAGGGTAAGTGGCGTAAAATGCCATTAACCCCGTTCGAGGTGGTCGGGTTGTTGTGTCGCATGTTCACCCAAAAAGGGCTTGCCGAACCGTATAAACCGCTTTCTGACGTAGTGGCGCATCATATGGGGCATGGTGCGTTGCATCATCTCGTTACGCCTATGACGCTGGGTATTTATGGTACAACCCCAGAACACATTATCGTGCCGGCAGCATTTAAGATTTTCGATGTTCCTGAAAGCAAAACCCTGCTTTCGCACTTGCTGCATGAGCGTAAGCGGAAGAAAGGAGCAAAGCGTCCAATTATGTCCGCACCCAGAGCTGGTATGCAGATGATTATCAACAAGTTGATTGAGGCATTAGAAAGCGATAGTAATGTAGATATGCATCTGAATAAGCGTTTGGACCGTTTGCCTGACAGTCCGAATCGCATTCTATGCTGTGAAGCGCCGCAATCGGCTGCACTCTTAAAGTCAGAAGCGCCTGCTTTAACAAAATTGTTATCGCATGTGCGCTATGTCCCGCTCATTACTGCTACAGTTTTTGTTAAACAAGATGCAATTGGATGTAAAGAGCGTGGATTAGGCATCCTGATACCACCGGACGAGAAGTACGAAATTATGGGGGTTTTGTTTAACAGCTACTCATTTCCGGGCCGTACGTTAAAGGCGGATGAGGAATCTTTTACGGTTATTACGGGGGGAACAGTTTATCCACACTTAATGGAAGAAAGTGATGACGTTCTATTGGATGTAGTTCAACGGAGTATCACGAGTCTCCTACAGCTGAGTAAAAAGCCCTTTCATATTGAACTTACACGTTGGGAGCGGGCCATTCCGCTTTACGACATGAAATTGGTGGATACCTGGAAGGAGGCAAATCTAAGTTGGTGTGCGAAACCGGGCAATGTATTGTTTGGGAATTATACGGGAGAAGTAGCCATCAAAGGACTAATTGAGACTGTGGCCAAGATTAAGTAACCAGAAGTTACTCGCTCGTGGTGCGCAGTATATCCCGCACCTCCACCATCTCTTCCATCAACCGGTCGAGGCGGTGCTTAAGTTCAGGATTAGCAGTTTTTTCAGCCTGCGCGGCGGCTTTTTCCATCGCTTCGGCTTCCTCAAACAAGCTGGTCTGTATCTGACCAATTCCCGCTTTCTTTCTATCCTTCAGAAATTTCTGTGCGCCTTTGATCGTATAGCCTTTTTCATAAAGTAGCGACTTGATCTCTTTGATCACCTCGATATCCGCAGGGCGGTAATAGCGGTGCCCGCCGCGTCGTTTATGCGGCTTGATTTGCGTGAATTTACTTTCCCAGAAGCGAAGTACATGCGGAGAGACACCAAGCTCCGAGGCTACTTCGCCTATGGTACGAAAGGCGGAAGACGATTTGCGTTTAGTCACTATATGAATAACCCGTTCACTGTTGTTAACTACCAAAACAGGGTAGGTTTTAACCAGTGATTGTTCGTTAATCAAGGGCTTCGTTGATATTTTTTACTAAAATATTTGAGGCGTGGAAAGTAACGACCCGGCGTGCCGTAATCGGGATTTCTTCTTTGGTTTTCGGATTGCGGCCCATACGGGCTTTTTTATCACGGGTTTCGAACGTGCCGAAGGAGGAAAGTTTTACCGCTTCTCCATTTTCCAGCGCTTTTATAATCTCCTCGATGGTGGCATCTACCAGATCCGAACTTTCCGAAAAAGAGAGACCTAACTCAGCGTAGAGTTTGTCCGCAAGATCAGCGCGTGTCAGTGTTTTCATATCACCTCACCTTGTAATCATTCTATCCTACTGAGTTGCGATTATGCCGTCAATCACAAAAACGCTAAAAATCCTTAAAAAATAGATTGTTGTGATCAGAAGAAAATGGAGCGGTCAGAGACGCAGTAAGCAGGATCCCCAGGTAAGGCCGCCACCGATCGCCTGCAGGGCGAGCAGGTTACCCGGCTGAATTCTGCCGTCCTGAAAGGCCGTATCCATCGCAAGCGGTATAGAAGCTGCCGACGTGTTAGCGTGTTGCGCTACCGTTGAAATGAGTTTGTCCTTCGGGAGCTTCAGTTTTTTCATGGTCGCATCCAAAATACGCTGGTTTGCCTGATGCGGAATGACCCAGTCGATCTGGTCGGCGTTCAGCTTGTTATAGGCCAGGGCCTCTTCCGTAACGGCGGCGAGTTTCTGCACCGCATGCTTAAACACATCCTGCCCCTGCATGCGAATATGTCCGATACGGCCATCGGTCGATACACCGCCATCGACATAGAGGAGGTCGCGGGTGGAGCCGTCTGAATAGAGATGGGTCGATAAGATGCCTTGTTTGCCCTCTTTCTCGGCGGAAAAGACGCAGGCGCCCGCTCCATCGCCGAAAAGAATGCAGGTGCTGCGGTCCGTCCAATCCAGCAGGGCGGAGAGTTTATCCGCGCCGATAACCAGAATATGGCGATATTGCCCGCTTTGGGCGAAATGGTGAGCGGTGGCAAGCGCGTAAATAAAGCCGGTACAAACGGCCTGAAGGTCAAACGCAGCGGCGCGGTTATTACCTAGAAGAGCCTGAATTTTGGAGGCGGTTGACGGGAAGGTATTATCGGGCGTCGTGGTTGCAACGAGGATCAGGTCGAGCTCGGTTGCATCTATTCCGGCGCGCTGCAGCGCCTGTTTCGCTGCGTGCGTAGCCATATCCGCCGTACTTTCTTTGTCTGCTAAATGGCGTTGCGTAATTCCGGTCCGGGTGCGAATCCATTCATCGCTCGTATCTACGGTTTTGGCGAGCTCTGCATTGCTCACCACGTTGGGTGGGAGGTAGGAGCCTGTGCCGCGTAACACGAGCTGAACCATTAAGATACTGCCTTTTCCGGTAGGGCAAGCGGCACGGTAAATTCGTCAGGAGGAACGTGGCCGGAGTCGATCATTTCCTGAATAATCTGATCGTTCACTTTTTCCTTGGCGAGCGCAAGTGCCATTAAAATCGCATTGGCGTTGCCTTGCGCATCGCTGCCACCGTGGCTTTTGATGATAATGCCGTTGATCCCCAGAAACATCGCACCGTTATAATTGCGGGGGTCCATTTGCGTTTTGAGCGAGTTGAGTGCCGAGTAGCTGGTCAATTTAGCAATACGGTTGAGTATACCTTTATTGAACGCGGCTTTCAAACGGCCGGTATACATTTGCGCGGTGCCTTCCAGCGTTTTGAGCGCGATATTGCCGGTAAAGCCATCCGTTACGATGACATCGACCTCGCCGTTACAAATATCGTTACCTTCGACATGGCCGATGAAGTTGATCGGTAACTCGCTCTCTTTGATCAGTGCGGCAGCCTGCCGCACCGTATCATGGCCTTTAATATCTTCCGAGCCGACATTGAGGAGCCCCACCGACGGGTCGTCTTTCTTCAGCAAAACACGAGCATAGGCATGCCCCATAATCGCGAAATCGAACAGGTTTTCTGCGCTGGCCGCTACATTAGCTCCAATATCCAGCATGACGGAGCTACCTTGCTTCTGTGGCATCAGCCCGCAAATGGCAGGGCGTTCAATCGCCGGGAGCATGCCGAGCAGTATTTTTGACATCGCCATTAAGGCGCCGGTATTACCGCTGGATACAGCCGCCTGCGCAGCTCCGGCTCGTACGGATTGAATCGCCTGCCCCATACTGGTGTTACGCCCGCGGCGAATCACGGCAGACGGTTTTTCGTCCACGGCAACGACATCCTCGACGTTAATAACAGTGGAAATACGCTTCAGGTTCGGCGTATGCTCGAGCATTTTCTTGACCGTACTTTCGCGCCCGTAGAGCAGGAAATGGCAGTCAGAGCATTGCTTAGCAGCAATTTCGCCGCCGGCTATGACGCTTTCCGGTCCCTGATCACCGCCCATAACATCTATGGCGATGATGCGTTTTGAATCAATAGCGCTCACCTAAGCTACCCCCGTTGAAAGCGTTACGCTGCGAAACAATCTACCCGTATAAAGAAACTAGAGTGTTTCTTCAAGCTCGCTTTCGTCCTTTGTGGCAGGCTGCTGAAATACCTGACGGCCTTTATAGTATCCGTCGAGGGAGATATGATGCGGCCGGGTCAGCTCCCCCGTGGTAGGATTTTCAATGATGTTGACCTTTTTCAGGGAGTCGTGAGCACGACGCATGTTACGCTTTGACGGTGTCGTTTTACGCTTGGGGACTGCCATAATAAATTCCTTTTAATACGTGACTATTATGCTTATAAACGGTTATTCGCTTCGAACGAAGGCATGTATATAACGTAATGCAACCCAAAAATCCAGCCAAAAATAGGATATGCTTATGAAACCGCACTTGCTGAATCTTATCATACTTTCAATGATGATGACCGCCTGTGTGAAAAACCCGGTTAATACGGGCTACATCCACGAGTTTGAGGATTTTAGCCAGATCAAGCCGGGTGTGACAACGCAGGAGGAAGTGTTTGCAGAATTTGGCAGCCCCAGCGCGCGCTCTGATTTCGGCGAGCCGACCTGGTATTATGTGGGAACGCGGAGCGAACGGATCGCATTTCTCGACCCGGAAGTTAAAAAACACATTGCCTATAGTATTACCTTTAATGAGGATGGAACCGTTAAAGCAGTAGAGGAAGCGACCGAAGCCAACCGTCGCGATATAGCCATTGCCGATGATGAAACCCGCACCGAGGGAAATGAAATTACTGTGCTCGAGCAGCTGATCGGCAATCTTGGGCGCTTTAATCCGAATCAGGCGCAGGGTGGATTGTAGGCGCGAGCGTGCGAAGTTTTCGTGCCAAAACGCCGCTGAGGATCATCATCAGAATCACCGACGCAGCAAAGAGATAAAGCCCGTAATGCACGGTCACTTCGGCGAGCATGCCGAGCTTGACGCTCGCCACCAGTATCGCGACTAAAAACACATCTAGCATTGACCATTTTCCAAGCGATTCGAGCCAGCGGATGCGTTTCCCGAGATGCGCATTTTGCTTACGGAAATCGATATTCCACACGAGTGCAATCGTCAGCAGCTTGGCAAAAGGAAACAGGATACTGAACAGGACGATGAGCAGCAGAAGCAGCCATTCCCGTTCGGCGGCCAGGTCCTGAATTCCGCTCATAATGGAGACGGTGTTGGTCACCCAGATCAGCTTGGTAATCGTCATCAGCGGCGCAAACAGACTTGCGATAAACAGAAGGGCAGTCGCGATGATCGCGAGATTAAATGCCCGGAAATAACGTGCAGAAGTTAATGGTTTTTTTATGGCAGGATCTGTACTACTCATAGGCTTGAAACACATAACCGCAAAAGGTGCAGGATGGAAGAAAATAAGCTCTTGGTCACGTCTCCCTCCAAAGGTGAGACCATTGAAACACTGACCAGAAAGGACTGGAGCGAAGTCAGCGATATGATGGATAAGGCGCTTAAAGCGTTTCGGGAAAAGGCGTATCCGGCTCATGAGAGAATGAAATGGCTGCGCAGTTTTCAGGCGAAGTTACAGGACGAGCAGGAGGGTGCGGCGCTGATGATTGCGCGGGAGGGCGGTAAGCCGCTAAAGGACGCTAGAGCGGAAGTAGCACGGGCAATCAATGGGGTGGAGCTTGCCATCAGCGAGATGTATCACCTGGGCGGGACGGAAATACCGATGGGAATGACCAGGCCGTCCGAAAACCGCCTTGCCTTTACGACGTATGAACCCATCGGGCTGGTTGTAGCGATTTCTGCCTTTAACCATCCGGTTAATCTGATTATCCACCAAGTGATTCCCGCGATTGCAACGGGTTGCCCGGTCATCATCAAGCCCGATAGCCGCACGCCACTTTCTGCGAAGCGTATTGTTGAGTTGTTACATGCTGCGGGTGTGCCGGAAGCGTGGTGTCAGTTTGTGGTGTGTGGGCACGAAGCATCGGAGAATATGGCGACCGATGACCGCACGGCCTTTGTCACGTTCATCGGTTCGGAGCGCGTCGGCTGGGAGCTTAGGTCCAAAATTGCACCCGGAACGCATATCGCGCTGGAACATGGCGGTACGGCTCCGGTGGTGATGGATAAAAGTGCCTCTGCGGAAACGATTGAAGCGATGATCCCCAAGCTGGTTAAGGGCGGGATGTATCATGCCGGGCAGGTATGCGTTTCGGTGCAGCGGGTTTATGTGCATGCGAGCCTGATAGGGGCGGTGACGGAGCAATTGCAGCAGGCGGTGAATGAACTGGTTGTTGGCGATGCGGAAGACGAAAAGACGGATGTGGGCCCCATCATTGATGAAAAGGCGCTTAAGCGCATCGACGACTGGGTGCAGGAAGCGCTAGAGGAGGGGGCTGAACTCGTTTGCGGCGGCCAGAAGCGGGGAGAGTTTTTCTATGAGCCGACTATTTTACTGAACCCTTCGGATCATGCCAGAGTAACAACGGATGAAATCTTTGGCCCGGTGATCTGCCTCTACAGTTATGAGACGGAGGATGAGGTCATTTACCGCGTGAACGATACTGATTATCTGTTTCAGGCGGCGGTGATGGGCGATCATCATGAAACGCTGATGCGGCTTGCGAAACGAATTCGTACCCGCGCGGTGATGATTAACGATCATACGGCGTTTCGGGTGGACTGGATGCCCTTTGGCGGTGCAGGCAAGTCAGGACTTGGTACAGGCGGTATCGGCTACACCATGCGTGATATGCTCCTTGAGAAGCTGTTCATAACGGGGTGCTGAGCTAAGGTGATTGGTTAATGAGGGGGTGATGGTAGGGCGTTATCGCGAACGAAGTGAAAGCGATCTCAGGCCGTGGCGTTACGCATTAGATTGCTTCGTATAAGCCCGCAATGACGCAGCTGGCCTACTTTTCCGCAGCAATGCGTTCATACGCCTCTTTGTTATCGTCCAGGTAGTTGATCAGGGCGGCGACGATGCGTCGCTGGTATTTCGTACCAACCTGCTCCAGCATCATATCAAGCGCTTCGTCTTTCGATAGTGGCTCGCGGTAAGCGCGCGGGCTGACCATGGCGATAAACGCATTGGCTACACGAATAATGCGTGAGGTAAGGAGAATATCATCACCCTGCAGGCCAAGCGGGCCGCTGCCATCCCAGTTTTCAAGGCTTTGGGCAAGCGTCTCCGCGAGGGGGCCGTCAAAATCGATACCGTCGATCAGATCGGCGCTTTTGAGGATGGATTCGCTGATTTCCTGCTTCTCTTTTGCGTTGAGCTTAGTTTTCTTAGTCAACAGCTTTTGCGGCAGATACATTTTACCGAGATTCATCAGCTTGGCGGCCTTCACGGTCGTACGCACTGTTTTTTCATCTAACTCCATCGCTTCGGCAATAGCACCGGCCAGCTCGGCCACACGGCTGGAATGATGGGAGGCGTAGGGGTCGCGGAGGTCAATCGCCTCCACCAGCATGTTAATCATATTATTGAGCGCACCCTCACGTTTTTCACGCTCGTCAACGGCGGTGCTGATATCCTGATCGACCACAAGGACGCCCGTGCTATGCTCTTTCTCAGCGATGATGGAAGGGATTTCGGCAAGTGGAATATATTTCGTCTGGAAGAAATGCTGCAAGCCGTCGCCTTCCTTGCGGCTATTGATACGGATCAGCTGTTTGCCTTTGCCTTTAAGCTGTTTATTTATGCTCTTATAGGGCTCGGCCTTGCTTGGGCCCATCACATTATCAATCGGCTTGGCAATAATATCTTCAGGCTCGACCGGCATGTAGCGGCACGTTGCTTTGTTGGCAAAGCGGAGGATATTGTCCTCATCGAGGATGAACATCGAATCCGGCTGGTTTTGCGAGATAAGCTCCAGCAGCATGCCCTGACTTTCATGTTGCTTGGCGAGTTTGCGGTAGCGTTCGGCCTCGCGGGCGATACGCAGGGAAATACCGTGTTTCCAGAATACAAGGATGGTCAGGAGGATAGCGGTTGTCAGCAGAATCGCGATAACAATCAGGCTGTTGCGGCGTTCTATGCTTTCGGCCATCGCCTCTTTCCAGCTGATGGTATGGATAAGATACCACGGCGTTTGCGAGATCAGGCGACCGGTAATGAGGACCCTCCCTCCCTGATAATTGCGGGCATCATAGCCAAAGGCGTTTGGGTTTTCGGCAACAAAACGCGCGTCAAGCTGCTGATTATCCAGAGTAAGTTTGCGGAATAACGGCTTGGTACCATCCTGCAGTGGTGACAAGTAGTGCGCGACATTATTCTGAACCGAGACCAGATAGGTCTCTTCCGTGTGAGTCGGTGTTTCGGGATATTCCAGCAGCGGGTAGAGGCTATTGCTCAGCGTGCGTATGCCGATGATGCCGCCAATCACATTTTCCGGGAGTGGGTCGGTCTGTATGCCATAAACGGGTACGTAAAACGCGATGCTAGGCTGCCCGTTTACCCCTTCATAAATCTGAGAAATATGGTAATTCTGATCTCTATGTGCCTTTTGCAGAAACTCCCGATGCATACCGGTAAGCGGTGGCATGTTTTCGCTTGCGAGCAGCACGCTATGTTCGGTATCGACGACGGCGATGCCGCTTGCGCCTGAAGCCGGGATATTCGCGCGGATATTCCCCGGTCGGGGGTCTGCGGCGAAGCCCGTGCGCTGCGCGGTGGCGTTAATATAATTACGGAGATAAGTATATTCGGCCTGTGCGTCCTGTACCGTGTTATCGTCCTCCTCCGCCAGAATGATCTCGCTCATATAGAGCTGCAGACTCATATTCTCTGACATATTACGTAGCTCGGTCAATTGTTCGCTCAGCCAGTCCGACACGTTATCCGCGCGGATATTGGCGGTTGTTCCAAGGCGCAATTCCCAGTTATGCAGGTCGCGTTGAAATTCTTTATCCGCATACACGAATGCGGCATAAATCAGGCCAAACGCTGCCAGCAATAGCAGGATCACGGTATAAACCAATTTGCTGGCGTGTTCTTTTGGTTGCGTTTCGGCAGCTTGTTCGCTCATGGATATCCCTTTTTGCAGGTTATACGCTTGGCGGAAAAGATAATTGCGATTAGAATTCCGTGCAATGAATTTGTTACATCTTACCATCGCTACAGTCTTATTATTCAGCATGCTGGCGCCGGATGCTGCGCTCGCGACGCCGCGGCTGTTTGATACGCTGGAGCGGCGTTCACAGCGCCTCAGCCCGTTCCCAAAATGGCTGGATATGCTGGAGCGTTATGAAGAGGAGGTAACGGCGAGCATGCCGTGCCAGCGGAGTAAAGAGTGCCGCCTGCGGAAATGGAACCAGTTCTTAATCACGCTCAAGGATAAAGATTTTCTTACGCAGATTACGCAGGTGAATGCGTTTCTGAATGCGGAGCCCTATATTACCGATCCGGTGAATTGGGGGTTGCCGGATTACTGGGCGACACCGTATGAATTTCACATTAAGGACGGTGACTGCGAGGACTATTCGATTGCGAAATATATGTCGCTGAAAAAGCTTGGTGTACCCGAAGATGATATGCGCATTGTCGTGCTAAAGGATGAAAACCTGCGTATTCACCATGCCGTGCTGGCCGTTTACCGTGGGGATGATATTTTTATCTTAGACAATCAGATTAAAGAAGTGATAAAACATACTGAAATTGCTCATTATAATCCGATTTACTCTATTAACGAGAGCTACTGGTGGCGGCATCGGTGATTTGGGAGGAGAGAGAGGAACCGTGCCTGCTTTACCCAGAACTGACCTGGCTATGAGAGCCTTCTCCGTCATCCCCGACTTGTTCGGGGATCCAGAGCCACATGCAGTGTCTGTAACGTTTCGCCTGAGATCCCGGAATAAATCCGGGATGACGAAGGGGAAAAAGGAAAAATGATGACCATCATTTTCATGTCTTTGGATAGCACGGATTCACTACATTACTATTATTACGCGGCTCACCGTTGGTATGACAGATAAGATTATACATCCCGCTTGAGGTGATAGCCGCGTGTCATGAAGCCTTCCCGTTTGAACAATGCCTGCGCCGGTGCGTTTTCGATATAGGTATCGGCGAGCATGCAGTCGCAATTGAGCCGTTTGGCTTCGGCCTTCATCCAATCGAGCATTTCCAGCGCGGCGCCTTGCTTGCGACAGGCTTTATCGACGACAAGATTATCGATATGCAGGTATTTACCGCAATATAAGCGACGTCCAACCCGAAATCCGGAAATCCCAATAATGCGGCCTTCATCCTCAAGCATAATCAGGCGATAGCCCTGCTCCATCATTTCACGGATATAGGCAGTATATTGCCCGATGGGTATCTCATAAAGTTGATAGGCAATCGGATAGGTTGCTTCGATCGCGTCTTGTGTCGTGGCTTCGCTGATCTGCATTAATTCGGTGCGAGGACCATAAGCAGCTGCCGCCCTTCAATTTTGGACTCCTGCTCGATTTTTGCGATGTCCTTCATATCTTCGTAAAAACGTCTGAATAATTCCTTCGCCAGATCATCGTGAGTAATCTCACGCCCGCGGAAACGCAGGCTGACCTTTACTTTATCCCGGTTCTCAATAAATTTACGCGCGGCCTTCAACTTCACCTGATAATCATGTTCGGCGATATTAACGCGGAGTTTGATTTCCTTCACCTGCGTGGTTTTTTGTTTCTTCTTCGCTTCCTTTTTCTTTTTCTGTGCTTCGAAGCGGAACTTGCCGTAATCCATAATTTTACAGACAGGAGGGTCGGCTTGCGGTGAAATTTCCACGAGATCCAGCTTTGCTTCACGTGCACGATCAAGCGCGACATCAAGCGCGGTAACGCCGATCTGCTCTCCGTCTTGAGCCACCAGGCGAACCGGATCAGTTGTTATCTGTTCGTTTACGTTATATTTTGGGGTTTTAGGTGCTTTCAACAATCAATCCTTGGTTTTATTCCATGCGCGGCATAAGCTTATGCGGGTATACGCGCTTCCTGTTCCAGTGTAGTGACAAATTCTTCTAAATCAATGACTTCCTGCCCCTGCTGACCTAAACGGCGTACCGAAACAGTGCGATCCTGTTGCTCACGCGCACCTACTGCCAGTATAAGCGGAACTTTCGCATTGGAATGCTCACGTACTTTATAGTTAATTTTTTCGTTACGTAAGTCAATATCTACACGTAAGCCTTTACTGATCAGTGTTTGCTGCACTGCTTTCGCATAATCGTCAAATTCGTTCACAATCGGCGCAACGACCGCATGGGTAGGCGCAAGCCATAGGGGAAATTTTCCAGTGTAATGCTCAATGAGAATACCGAGGAATCTCTCAAATGAGCCCAAAATAGCGCGGTGCAGTAAGACAGGGTGATGTTTTGCGCCATCCTGACCGATATAATTTGCATCTAACCGTTCAGGCATCACGAAGTCGAGCTGTAAGGTGCCGCACTGCCAATCCCGACCGATAGCATCACGCAGATGAAACTCCAGCTTTGGCCCATAAAATGCACCTTCGCCCGGTGCGGTACGATATTCAAGCCCAGCTTCATGTACTGCTTTCGAAAGCGCGTCCTCAGCCTTATCCCATACCCCATCATCGCCTGCACGGGTTTCGGGTCGTGTGGCAAATTTAACGGCAATATCAGTAAAGCCAAGCTGCTCGTATACTTCTTGCACCAGATTACAGAATGATACGGTCTCGGAGCCAATCTGTTCTTCGGTGCAAAATATATGACCGTCATCCTGCAACATCGCGCGTACGCGCATGAGTCCGTGCAGTGCGCCAGATGGCTCGTTACGGTGGCAATGGCCAAACTCCGCCATGCGAACCGGTAAGTCTTTATAGCTGGTAATACCTTGATTGAAAATCTGTACCGCGCCCGGGCAACTCATTGGCTTGATAGCCAAGGTGCGATCTTCGTCTGAGTCGGTGGTAAACATATTCTCGCGGAATTTGTCCCAATGGCCTGATTTCTCCCACAGCGTACGATCCACGAGTAAGGGTGTCTGCACTTCTTGATAGCCATTTAGTTTGATTTTGCGGCGGATATATTCCTGAAGCGTGCGATAAAGCGTTAATCCACGGTCGTGCCAGAAAACCTGCCCAACCGCTTCTTCCTGCATATGAAAAAGGTTCATCTCGCGTCCAAGTTTGCGGTGATCGCGCTTTTCGGCTTCTTCAATCTGATGCAGATAGGCTTTAAGCGCTTTTTTATCCGGCCACGACGTTCCGTAAATGCGTTGCAGCATTTCATTTTTGGAATCGCCCTTCCAGTAGGCGCCGGCAAGCTTGGTCAGCTTGAAGGCCTCGCTGACTTTGCCGGTAGACGCTACATGCGGACCCCGGCAGAGATCCATGAACGCATCGTCTCCTTCTCCCTGACGGTAGAGTGAGATTTTGCCTTTTTCTGTGGTATCATCTTCCGGCGCATTGCGGATAATATCGGCTTTATAGTGTTCGCCGCGCTTTTCAAAAAAGGCGATGGCTTCATCGCGATCCCACATTTCGCGGCGGACGGGTAAATCTTCCCGGATGATTTCCTGCATGCGCTTTTCAATGCGTTCAAAATCATCGGTGGAAATGGCATTATCGGCGGCTACATCGTAGTAAAACCCGTGTTCGATAGTGGGGCCGATTGCCAGTTTCGATTTGGGAAACAATTCTTTGACTGCACGAGCCAGCACCTGTGCCGTGGTCGTGTGGCGCATAATTTCAAGGCCTTCTTCATCCTTGAGCGTCAAAATCGCGACTTCGGCATCTTCTTCGATGGGAAGGTAAATATCACGCTGTTCACCGTTTACTTTGACAGCTACAGCCGCTTTTGCGAGGCCGGGCCCGATATCGGCGGCAATATCCGCTCCGCTTACCGGGTGATCGTAGCTGCGGGTAGAACCATCAGGAAGGGTGATGTTGATCGGATGTGACTGCGCTTGAGGGCTCGGCATTGGAATGGTCTGTTACGTCCTGATTTGGTTGCGAATCTGCTTGTTTAGCGTTTTTTTGCGGCGAGTCAAGGGGAATCAATTGTTGCAGCGCTTCAGTCACCTGATAGATTTCCAGCCGGTTGAGGTCATACTCTTCCAGAATGAGTAAATTTTTTACCTGCGGTGCCTCAATATCCGTGCGGCCATTACTGGCAGCCAGCATCAATGTCGGGCAACGGCTCATTGCCGCCATGTGCAGCGGGCCGGAATCGTTACCGACTGCCAGCATAGCTGCGCGCGCAATCGGAGGAATCTGCGTCAGATCGGTTTTGCCGATCAGGTTGAGCGGTTCACATTCATGGCAACCACTCAGAATGGTTTCTACGGTAGGTCGGTCTCGCTCCGTCCCGATAAAAACTGGCGTGATGCCATGTTTTGTCCATAACCAGTTGGCAAGATCGGCAAAGCCATAGGCGTGCCAGCGGTTTGCAGAGTTATGCATACTACCCCCGGCAACCAGCAATGCAAACGGGCGCGGAATAGGTGTTTGCGACACATCTCCATTGATCCAGTTTATGTCCGGTTGAGGGGTACGGACAATATCAGTCACGGCCAGTTGCTCAGCGAAGCGATCGGCAATATGCAGGTTCCACTGTTCCGGGTCGGTGTAGGGATGGCTGCACCAGTGGATCGTGCCACTCCATTTCGGTTTTTTGCGGCCTACGAGCTTAAAATACAGATTGGTGCGTGGGTTGCACATCAGGTCGTACACCATCTCGATATTCAGATGCTTGTATTGCTTATAAAGCTGAATCCACTCTTTATAGTGATACCACTCAGGCAAAGGGTCCACCCATACCTTATTCACGTAAGGGCAGATCAGCGCGAGTTGTTTGAATGGCTGTGAGGTAAGTAAGATGATTTCCTGATCCCGATGCTGGCGGCGAATCGCGGCCAACGCTCCCTGCGCCTGCAGGAACAATCTCAGCGGGCCATGCAGGATCACCAGCACCCGCGGATTTTTGGGGTTGGGTTTGGTGTTTACCTGCAGGTTTTTGATGTATTGCGGTTTTTCCCGTTGCGGTTGATCTGGCTGATTCATGGTGCTTTATTGTGCTGTTTTGAAACCTATCCGAGTCGTGTATTTACTTATCTCGTATTTTTATTCTAGCAGATTCGCGGATTTTTGCCATCCGTAACATGCGCCCGAAAGCATAAAGGCGGCTTGCGGTGATGCCATCAATGCCATAAAAACACCATCCGCGCAATATATACGCTTTCCAGAAGGCGAGCGTTGGCTCCAGCAGTAGCCGTAAGCGGGAGGGTTTTCTGCCGCGTTTGAGGTAGTCTTCCGCCTGCATGCTGGAATAAGAATTGATTTTGCCCGCCCAATGTTCCAGCGAGCGGAATGAACGGTGGTAGAGCAGCCCTTTGAGTGTGCCGACCTTACCGTCTTCCACCAGAACAGAGTCGTGCACAATACTGTCTTTGAATCTTGCCTTATCCTTTCGGTAAAGCCGGATGACTTTACCGGATGGCGCGAAAAATGGCGGTTTGTTTTCGTGCTGAAACAGGGTCTTATGCTTTACGCGATAGGCAACCGGCTCATTGGCATCATTTTGCTTACCGTCGGCAAATACACGTTGAATGCTTGCTTTGAGCTCCGGGCTAACTTCTTCATCGGCATCGATATTGAGAAGCCAGTTATGCTTGCATTGTGCTTCTGCAAAGCGTTTTTGCGGGCCATATCCCGGCCACTCGTTAAAAATGACGCGCGCCCCGAGATTGTTCGCTACCGTAACGGTTTCGTCTTCACTGCCGCTATCGACAACGATTACCTCCTCTGCCCAGTCGCGCGTACTGAGGATCGGCTTATCGATACGGTCCGCCTCGTTTTTAGCGATAATAAAGACGGAGAGGGGGAGTTTGGTCATGACAGAGGCTCCAGTTCCATCACTTCACGGTACACATCAAGGGTTTTAGTGCACATCGTTTCCAGCGAAAAATACGTTTCCACATGCGTGCGGGCGGCCTGAGCAATCGCCTCTTTGCGCGATGCATCGAGCTGGAGAAGCTGACGCAGCGTCTCGGCTAACGATCCGGGGTCGTCATGCGCAAACAAAAACCCGGTTTCGCGGTTGAGGATTGACTCACGGAAGCCGCCTAAGTCACTCGCGACGCAGAGCCTGCCCATAGCAGCGGCTTCAATGGGGATGCGCCCGAAGGCTTCCGGCTCCTGTGAAGGAGCAACAACAATGTCACTCCGTGCGAACGCTGCCGGCATATCGCTCAGGCTATCTATTAACCGAATGTAGCGCTCATCCAGATAGGTGCGGATGTAGCGTTTCAGCTCGCGTACATAATCCTCATGGCCGGAAAATTTACCGGCGAGTACGGCATAGTAGGGCAGGTCAAGCTGACGTAAAGCCTCTAAAAACAGGAATTGACCTTTCCACCTCGTAAAACGCGCCGGGAGAAACAGCACAGGTAGTGTTTGCTCCTTTCCGAAATACGGGTTGAGCGCCTCCAGCCTATGAGAAGACATTGCATCAGGGCTAAACTGTGATAGGTCGACACCCCGGTGTATCAGTCTGACCTTGCTTAAATCAATATAGTAAATATTTTTAATATGCGACTGGATATGCTTAGAAATTGCGATGACAATTTGTCCTTTTGTCATGATGTTGTTATAGCGGCGCTTGATAAAATGCTGATGCCCGTAGGTGCCGTGAAAGGTCGTGACGAAGCGGCATTTGCTTCGCTTTGCCGCCAGATAGGCGGACCATGCCGGGGCGCGTGAGCGTGCGTGGATGAGGTCAATATTCCGCTCCGTTACCAGCCGTGCGAGCCTTTTCGCATTGGCGCGCATTTGCAGCGGATGTTTGCTGCCCAGCGGCAAGGTAATATGCTCAATCGCGTGTTGTTTTAGCACTTCAACCAGCTTTCCGCCTGCCGAAGCGACCAAGGGCCGCATTCCGGCCTGCTTTTGTGCGATAGCGATCTCAAGCGTACCGCGTTCGACGCCGCCGGAAATCAGTTGCGGCAGAACCTGTAAAACCGTTATGGTGCGTTGCGTTGTCATATTGGGATACAGGAGCTAGCACTATGGCGAAGAAACCGCAAGAAATCAAACGGGATGATGGTCATTTTATCGCCTACCACCAGCATACACCGAAACAACCCGCGACGGAGTTCGGTATCGTATTTTGTGGCGGGTATATGTCAGATATGCAGGGGTCGAAAGCGGTTTTCTTAGAGGAACTCTGCAAAGAGCAGGCCATCCCCTACACGCGTTTTGATTATTTCGGGCATGGCGAATCGTCCGGAGAATTTACCGAAGGTACTATCGGGCGCTGGAAAGACGACGTGCTGTTTGTGCTGGAGCATCTCTGTAACGCGCCGCAAGTGCTGATCGGTTCCAGCCTGGGGGGGTGGCTGGTGTTGCTCGCGGCGCTGCAAAAGCCAGAGAAGGTAAAAGCTGTTGTTGGTATCGCAGCAGCACCGGATTTCACGGAAGACTTGATGTGGAGCGCCTTTGATGAAGAGCAGAAGCGCATCTTACGGGAAGAGGGCGTCTATCATCTGCCGAGCGATTATTGTAATGACCCGTTGGCAGAGCCTGAGCCTTACCCCATCACCCTGCAGCTGATCGAGGAAGGGCGCAACCATTTGCTGTTGGCTGATAATAAGCCGATTGCGCTTCACTGCCCGCTGCTGCTCGTTCAGGGGATGCAGGATGCGGACGTGCCCTATGAAACGGCGCTCCGCATCGCCCGTGCCGTTTCGCATGAGCACGTGGATATCGTACTGCAAAAAGAGGGGGATCATCGAATGTCATCTGCATCATCTCTTGGCTTGTTAGAGTCAAACCTGCTGCATCTGGTAAAAACGCTTTGATTGCCTGTTGAACTGCTTTATACTTAGCTTATATGCATATTATTGCTTTCATACTGATATTATTACTTTTTCCGTTTGCTGGATATGCGCAGAATTATTGTGAGCCCGGTATGATCCGATGTGCTCCGTTACAGGATTTTCCGGAGAAATATAACCGCTGTATCGAACTTGCCTGTGATCCTGCTTACTTGCGCGCTCAGCGTGAAAAAGCGCGGCAAAGGCTCGAAGGTCAAAAAACGAACGAAGCGATCACCGAAGGTATGGAAACGTGTGATAATGGGCTGCGCCGATGTGAAAATTTGCGCAACGAGCCGGCCGCTTATTGGATCTGTATGGAAAAAACCTGTAGTTCTCCCATTCTGGCAGAAGCAGACCCGGCCTGTGAGCGTGGCAAACAGGCGTGTGCATCACGAGTCGAAGAATATACACGCTGTGTTAATTTGATTTGTAAAAACCCTCCCGGTTTTAATCGGGCGTGTGAAGCAGGTAAAAGGCAATGCGTGCGGCCATTGCGTAATTATTGGAATTGTGTGTACAAACAATGCCTTGGCGATACGGATCAATTCATACGTGAAGCAAGAAAACAAGAGCCGGCAAAGCCCAGAAAAAGGGAATCTCAAGCTGACGAAGCAGATCGTGAGTATGCGGGTGATCCGATACCGGGGCTGCCGATGTCAATGGCAGATGTTCCAGAAGGTGTGAGCCTAGAGCATTATGTTCTAGGTACGTTACCCGGCAGGATGTTGCATAAATCGCCAACGGCCATGTTGGAATGCATGATGCCGGATGCAAAGCTGTTTTGTTGGTCGAACGATATGTCGAGCTGTTTCTGTAATGATGGCACGCGTCCGCTCCGCGTGCGAAAAAAGGAATATACTGTATATGAAGAGACCTTCCCGCATTTATCTTATAATTTCTGGCGTCCATTCATGACATTAGTTAATCCACGCAGTGCACCCCAGAACGTTCGAGCATTGCAGGAGTTGCATAAAGACGCAGAAAAGCTCTTAGAAAATATTCGTGAAGCTGAGGCTTATCTAGCCAAAGAACGCAGGCGCAAAGAATTGAGACGCCGGCGCGAGGTTCGTGAGCGTGAGGCGCAGGAGCAATAGCTTCTTCCTTGTTTTCTGATCTGATACCAGTTAAGACTCCTTCTAATCATCGCCAAAGGGGATTTTATGAGAGCGTTTTTCTATCCGGGCCAAGGCTCACAATCGGTGGGAATGGGTAAGGAATTGTATGACAGCTTTACTGAGGCAAAAGAGGTGTTTCAGGAAGTGGATGATGCGCTGAGCCAAAATCTGTCACAGATAATTTTTGATGGGCCGGAGGAGACGCTCACCTTGACAGAAAATACGCAACCCGCACTCATGACGGTTTCTATTGCTGTGCAGCGAGTATTGGAAAAGCAATCCGGGCAAAATATTACCGGCTTTTGTGATGTGGTAGCGGGGCATTCGCTCGGAGAATATACGGCTTTGTGTGCGGCCGGTACGTTCAGTCTGGCAGATACGGCACGACTGCTTAAAACGCGCGGAACAGCTATGCAGCAGGCGGTTCCAAACGGGCAGGGTGCGATGGCGGCTATTATCGGGCTATCGCTGGAAGATTGTCAGGCGGTTACGGAGCATGTAGCAAAGGCTACGGGCGGTGTGTGCGAAATCGCTAATGATAATGCGGACGGGCAGGTGGTGATTAGCGGAGCGAAAGCGGCCGTTGAAGCGGCTGAGGCGATTGCGCAGGGGCAGGGGGCGAAAAAATTTGTGCTATTGAAAGTGAGTGCGCCTTTTCATTGCAGCCTGATGCAACCGGCGGCCGAAAGGATGCAACAGGCGCTTAGTGAGGTGACATGCATATCTCCGCGCGTACCGCTGATGGCAAATGTTACGGCTGAAATGACGCAGGATCCTGATGCAATACGTAAACAGCTGGTGGAGCAGGTAACCGGCCGGGTGCGGTGGCGTGAGTCCATGCTCGCCTTAAGCTCACGAGGACTTGCGGCGGCTACGGAAGTGGGATCCGGTAAGGTGCTTACAGGGCTTATTCGCAGGGTGAACCGTAAGCTTCCCGCAGAAACGCTGCTAACGCCGGACGATATTGAGCGTTTCTTAGAAGCAAGCATCGCAGCATAAACTTAAGATGTAAGGTGTAATATGATGGAATTAAATGATAAAACGGTATTGGTTACCGGAGCGACCGGGGGGATAGGCAGGGCGATTGTAGAACGGTTGCTGCAGGACGGGGCAACGGTAGTCGGATCTGGAACACGGCAGGAAAAACTGGAACAGTTGAAACAAGAGCTCGATAATGAGCGTTTTCATATACATGCTGCGGATCTGAGTGACGGGGATGCGATTAACGAGCTGGTAAAATTCGCGGAAGGCGTGGCGGATGGTGTCGATATTCTGGTTTGTAATGCCGGTGTGACCAAAGACAACCTGACCATGCGCATGAGTGAGGAAGATTTTGCGACTGTACTCGACATCAACTTGAAAGCGCCGTTTCTGCTGGCAAAAGCCCTGATGCGCCCGATGATGAAACGTAAATTCGGCCGGGTGATAACCATCGGTTCGGTGGTGGGCACCGCGGGTAATCCCGGGCAGGCAAACTATGTTGCATCGAAGGCCGGTCTGGCTGGCTTGGTAAAGAGCCTTGCATTGGAAACAGCGAGTCGGGGACTAACCTATAATAATGTAGCGCCGGGTTTTATACGTACGGCGATGACGGATGCGCTGAACGACGAGCAGAAGAACGGCATGCTGGCCAAAATCCCAGTCGGCTATTTCGGTGAGCCGGCGGATGTGGCAGGTGTAGTGCGGTTTTTAGCGAGTGAGGATGCGCGCTATGTGACTGGTCAGACAATCCATGTAAATGGTGGCATGGTAATGGTATAAAGTAGCCGATAGCGCTTGCAATTCGATCTGTCTCCCTGTAATAGATATCGCCTTAGTAGGATAAATAGGCTTTTACATTGCACGATTATCGTGTAAAAAAGCGATTACCAATGAACATAAGGGGTTTGAATATGAGTGATATTCAGGAACGCGTAGTAAAAATCGTATCCGAGCATTTAGATGTTGAAGAGGGCAAAGTATCCCCGGGTGCGAGCTTTACCGATGATCTGGGTGCTGACAGTCTGGACCAGGTCGAGCTGGTCATGGCCTTTGAGGAAGAATTCGGTATCGAAATTCCTGATGATGCTGCCGAAAAAATCACGACGGTGGATGATGCGGTACAGTTTATTCAATCTGCTGCCTAATAACCCAATTCTTTTTCTGTTTGTATGATGAGACGAGTTGCCGTTACAGGGCTGGGTCTGGTAACGCCGCTTGGCTGTAGCGTGGAGTCGAGCTGGAAGCGTTTGCTTAATGGAGATTCTGCCATTTCGCATATCAGCCGATTTGATGCTAGTGATATTTCTTGCCGTGTAGCGGCTGAAATACCGCTGGGCGACGGCGAGCATGCGTTCAACTACGAAAACTGGATCAGCCGCAAAGAGACCAAGATGATGGATCTCTTTATTCAGTTTGGTATGGCGGCGGCGATTGACGCGGTCGAAGATTCGGGATGGAAGCCAGACGACGAGCACTCGCTGAGACGGACCGGTGTTCAGATCGGTTCCGGTATCGGGGGATTGCAGGAGATTGAGCGCAATTCGTTCCTCATGGAAGAAAAAGGTTACAAGCGCTTAAGCCCATTCTTTATTCCGTCGACACTTATCAACCTGATTTCAGGCCATGTTTCGATGAAATACGGTTTCCGCGGCCCGAATCATTCCGCCGTTACCGCCTGTTCGACCGGCGTGCATGCGATTACGGATGCGGCACGTCTGATTATGACCGGTGAAGCGGATGTGATGGTCGCCGGGAGTGCCGAAGCGGCGATTTGTCCGATTGGTGTGGGTGGCTTTGCCGCTGCGCGCGCGCTGTCTACCGGTTATAACGACACCCCGGAGAAAGCTTCCCGCCCATGGGATAAGGGGCGTGACGGCTTTGTCATGGGAGAAGGCGCCGGCATTGTCGTGCTTGAGGAATTGGAATCTGCGAAAAAGCGTGGCGCTAAAATCTATGCGGAAGTAGCAGGGTTTGGCCTGTCGGGCGATGCATATCATATCACCTCGCCGCATCCTGAAGGCCGCGGCGCCTTTGATGCGATGGAAAATGCGCTCAATCATGGTGGCGTGAACGCAGAAGAGGTGGATTACATCAACGCGCACGGCACCTCTACGCCGCTCGGCGATATGATTGAGTTCGGAGCGGTCAAGCGCTTATTCGGCTCGCATATGAAGTCACTTTCCATGTCCTCCACCAAATCGGCGATTGGGCATTTGCTCGGCGGCGCGGGAAGCGTGGAATCGATCTTTGCCATTCTTGCCATCCGCGATAACGTTGTTCCGCCAACGCTCAACCTGGAAGAACCGGAAGAGGAAACGGAAGGTATTGATCTCGTGCCGAATCAGGCGAAGGAGCGTAGCGTGAAAGTGGCGTTATCCAACTCGTTCGGCTTCGGTGGCACCAATGCGTCCGTGATATTCAGGGCAGTTGAGTAATGTCCCGGTTATTCCGGGCGAAGCGACATTTTCTCCTCTATAAATGGCTTGTATTACCGCTAGTTCTGGCGTTATTGTTCATGGCGGCTGCCATCTATTATTATCCCCGTTTTCCGGGACCGAATACACATGCTACGCAGGTCATCATTCCTAAAGGGCAATCCACCTACGGTACGATCGTTCAGCTGCATAAGCAGACCTTGATCCGTTCACCAGAGGCGTTCAAACTGTATTATAAGCTTCGCTATGAAGGCGAGCCGTTTGTTGCCGGGGAATATATCGTTCCCAGCCGGGCCACGCCGAATCAGATTATTCAGTTGTTTTTATCCGGCGATGTTGTGGAACGGCGCGTCACTGTGCTTGAGGGACAGACCGTGCATCAGGTGTTGGAGCAGCTCGCAGAAGTAGAAGGGCTGGAGGGGCCAATCATCGGGCCGTTTAAGGAAGGTACTTTTTTTCCGGATACTTACTATTATCATTACGGCGATTCGGCGATGGAATTTATCTATCGAATGCAGAACCGGATGAAACGCAAAGCGCGCATTATCTGGCGGAAGTATGAGGAGAACGGCCCCGGTCACCTTGATACGATCGGCGAATTATTGACGCTCGCCTCACTGATTGAAAAAGAAACCTATCAGGATGCGGAGCGCCCGTTGGTGGCCTCCGTATTTTATAACCGTTTAAAGAAGGGGATGCGACTGCAGACCGACCCGACGGTGATTTATGCCGCCTCGGACGGGAAAGGCTATCTGGGGCGGCGAATATTAAAATCGGAATTGCGCGCCGACCATCCGTATAATACCTACCGGAATTATGGCCTGCCGCCCGGACCGATTGCGAACCCCGGTTTGGATTCGCTCGAAGCGGCGGCTTTTCCGGCGATAAGCGGTTATTATTTCTTCGTAGCAAATGGTAAGGGCGGGCACTGGTTCGCTAAAACCTATGCGGAACATAAGAAAAATGTAAAGAAATACCGGGAGCTTATCAGCCGGAATTAGCCGGTAGTGCTCGTCAATGTTCCAGTAAGCGTTCGACGAGATCGGGCAGGATTTCCCCAGCCTTTCCGCGAAGATGCTCATCGAAATAGGGGCTGGTCGTTTCTTCTTCCAGATTGATCTCCAGCGTTTGTGCCTGCACATGCTTTGCAGTTGCGACAAATCCGGCAGCAGGATAAACATTGCCGGAGGTGCCGATTGCGATAAACAGGTCGCATGTGCGCAGCTTGTTCTCGATCCTATCCATATAAAGCGGCATCTCACCGAACCACACAATGTGAGGGCGCAGCGTGCCGACTAACCCATCCGGTGAGGTTGAATCGCAGGTGATGTCCTTAGTCCAATCGTAAATCTTGCCCGTATGAATGCAGCGCGCCTTGTTCAGTTCGCCGTGCATATGGCATACAGGCTCGCTACCTGCACGTTCATGCAGATCATCCACATTTTGTGTCACGAGGAAGAACTCACCGGGCCATTTCGCTTGTAGTCGAGCGAGTGCGTGGTGTGCTCCGTTGGGTTCGGACGCTTTCAGCTGCCGTCGCCGCATATTGTAGAAGTCCTGAACAAGGTCGGGATCACGCTCAAAGGCTTCCGGCGTGCAGACATCCTCAATACGGTAATTCTCCCATAAGCCGCCGGCATCGCGGAAGGTCGCAAGACCAGATTCGGCGGAGATGCCGGCGCCGGTGAGAACGACAATCTGCTCGACGTCCTTAAATTCCATACGTAATATCCATCGCAAGTTCCGGGGTGCTATCGCCTTGTAGCGCGCAGGGGTAATTCAACGGTAGCGGAAAGTTGGTTTTGCCATGCCCGACATGATGGAGTTGCAGAACGGGAATTTCGACGCTTTGCGCAAAGTGTAGCAAGACATAATCCAGCTTATCACGCTCCTCCTGCTTATCGATATAGGTGAATTCGCCGAAAAGAACGGCGCGGCATTCATCAAGCAGGCCGGACTGGATGAAATGGGTCAATACGCGCGCGATGCGATAGGCGGATTCGTCAATATCCTCGATGAAAAGGATATTCCCTGCGCAATTGATCTGCCAGGCCGTACCGATACTGTTTTGAATCAGCATCATATTGCCGCCGACGAGATATCCGGAGAGTTTTAGGGATTGCGGTTGGCTAACCCATTCCAGCGGCATACGCAATTTAGGTGCATTGCCGAAGATAAGCCGTTCGGTTTTTTCAATCGTTTTCGCATCGACCTTATGGTTGACGATCTGCCATAGCACGCTTGCGTGCAATGTTGGCCAGCCGTAAAACTGATGGATATAGCTGTGCAGCGCAGTGATATCGCTGAAACCGATCATGAGCTTCGTTTTATCAGGTTTGCCGCGCTCCGCTAAAGCAGGCAGAAGTTCGGACGTACCGTAGCCGCCCTTAAGGCACCAGATGGCCTGCGAATCCGGATTGTGTAGCGCGTCAATCAGAAACCGGGTGCGCTTCTCCCGGCTGTTTGACGATAGCGGGTCGTCGCCCAGTAAGTCATTCGGAAGGCGAGGCTTCAGACCGAGCTGTTTCAGATAGGCGATAGCTTTATCCACATCCTCTTGCTTAGCGCCATATCCCGGCGCGATGATATCTACGGTGTCGCCGGGTTGGAGGCAGGGGAATAATTTTTTCATCACGCCTCGCATGCGGGGTGGTTGTAATTTATCATTCTGCGCGGGAGTGATCTAAGCACCCGGAATCGAAGAAGCATTGCTAGAGGTAAGCGGCTCTTCGATTCGCTCAAGGCGACAGAAAATCTACTCACGGCGTTCCCCCGCTAAGAACGCAGACATAAATTTATCCAGCTTGCCGTCGAGTACGCCGGAAGTATCGGCGGTTTCAAATCCGGTGCGCAGGTCCTTCACCATCTGGTAAGGGTGGAGCACGTAGGAGCGTATCTGATTGCCCCAGCTATTATCGGTTTTGTCCGCATTGGCCGCTTCGGCCTCTTCTTCGCGCTTGCGGAGTTCCAGCTCATACAGCCGCGCTTTTAACATGTTCATCGCTTCGGCCCGGTTGCGGTGTTGCGAGCGGTCGTTCTGGCATTGTACGACGATACCGGTTGGCTCGTGGGTGATGCGGATCGCGCTATCCGTTTTGTTGACATGCTGCCCGCCGGCACCGGAAGCCCGGTAGGTGTCCACACGGAGGTCTTTATCTTCAATTTCAATTTCGATGGATTCGTCAATTTCCGGATATACCCACACGCTTGCAAAGCTGGTATGGCGGCGACTAGCAGAATCGAACGGAGAAATGCGAACCAGCCGGTGCACTCCGCTTTCGGACTTGGCCCAGCCGTAAGCATTATGCCCTTTGATGCGAATGGTACAGCCTTTTATGCCGGCTTCTTCCCCGGGGTTTTCGTCGATAATTTCTGTTTGAAAATCATGGGTTTCTGCCCAGCGCAAATACATGCGCATGAGCATTTCCGCCCAGTCGCAGCTTTCGGTGCCGCCTGCGCCGGAATGAATTTCCATAAAGCAATCATTAGCGTCAGCCTCGCCGGAGAAGAGCGCTTCAATTTCAGCGATCTTGGCCTTGTCTGCGAGTGCGAGCAGTTCGGCCTCTGCTTCCATGACCGTGGCGCGGTCGTTTTCGGCTTCGCCAAGCTCAAGCAAGGTGTTTGCATCCTCAAGACGGGTTCTCAGCTCTTCAAAGCGATTCAGGCTTTGCTCGATCACGGTTTTGCGTTTGAGTAATTGCTGCGCCTGTTGCGGATTATCCCATAAGTGCGGATCGGCGGTTTCGGCTTCCAGCTCCTTCAGCTCTGCTCGCCTGGCTTCCGGGTCAAAGAAACCTCCTCAGCAGCGCGAGGGACTGCTCGATAGATTCAGTAGCGTGTTGGGCTTCCGTGGTCATAATACCGTTATATATAGGCGATGAGGCTCTTACCATGCAACTGCTTAATAAATCGTTCCGCGTTCTATCTCCCGGATCTGATCACGGGGGACGGGGCTGAAATCAGGCGGTTCCCATGCGGGTGTAGCTGTTTCCGGTTCCGGCTCCGGCTCATTCTCTTCCCATATGGAATCGGTACGACGCACATCAGCCGGCACCCGCTCACCTGAAAGTACGGGATCGAATACGGAAGGCGCTTCGAAGCGCCGTTGCATTGCTTCCCGCTCCGCTTCAAGCCGGGTTTTGCGGCGGCGTTCGTTATAGAACGGCTCCTGAGTAGCCGGAGTGCTATCCTCAGTAGGTTCGGCAAATGGATCACTGTAGCTATAGGGGCTATAGTACTCACGCCGTTCATAGTCCTGTTCGTAAGGGGCTACGTAGGTCTGATAATATTCGTCCTGTGTCATCACCCGCATGGTGGGTATTTGATCGGGGAGAAACGCTTCGACAATGGTTTGGCTACGCGGGGTGTTTGCGGATGCAAGAAAGCCAGTTTTCGCATCAATACGGACCATTTCTACCCCCTCCGGTTTGGGGAAATAACGTGGAGCGTTTTCCTGTTTGTAGATCGCCTCCATAATGTCGATGAAAATAGGTAGCGCGACGGATGAACCGGTTTCTTTGCGACCAAGCTGCTTGGGGGTGTCATATCCTACATAGACTCCAACTGCGATTTCAGGGGTATAGCCGATAAACCAGGCATCCTTTGAATCGTCAGTCGTCCCTGTTTTTCCGGCAAGAGCAAAGCCGAGGTCCTTTGCACGCCGTGCCGTACCGCGTTCGACTACGCCGTGCAGCATGAAAGTCGTCTGGTATGCTATTTCCGGGGATGTTACCTTCTCAGCATATTCCAAGACGCTTGGTGTTTCACTCAGCTTGTCCGGCGTAGCTTCGCGCATGCGGCAGCCAATGCAGGCAAATCCGCTCGGTTTGAGTAAGAGATTGCCTTCCTGATCATAGACCCGTTCGATCAGATGTGGGGTGACTTTCTTGCCGCCATTGGCAATAATCGCATAGGCATTGGTCAGGTTCAGCAGGTCGGTTTCCTTCGAGCCAAGCACTGCGGACATCTCCCAGTTTCCTTCGGTATTCAATCCAAATCGGCCAGCGACATCTTTGATAGCGGGCAGGCCGATTTCCTGTGCCAGCTTGACGGTAAGAATATTGAGGGACTTTTCCAGCCCAACCCGCAAAGTGGTCAGCCCATAAAACGAGCCGGAATAATTTTTCGGCTTCCACACCTGCTCTTCGGTAAGGGCTAAACGCGCCTCCTCATCGCTTACCTGTACCAGCGGTAAGGCAATCGGTTCGTCCGCCAATCGATTTGCCGGGGAATAGCCTTGCTCCAAGGCGGCCAAATAGACGAATGGCTTAAAGGCTGAGCCAGGCTGCCGTTTGGCCAGCGTAGCCCGGTTGAACTGGCTGTCTCGATAATCGTAGCCTCCAGCCAGTGCGAGCACGCGACCGGTACTGATTTCCAACACCACAGTGGCGCCGTTGACTTTGGGTGTTTTGCCGTCTTCGCGAAACGCATTATGACGCTTACTGTAATTCTCTAACCCTTCCCGCAGTGCCTTTTCAGCGATGGCCTGATACGCCATATCCAGCGTGGTATGGACCATCAACCCCTTTTGGTTGAGGATATCGCTTTCCAGTTTTTCTTCCAGTTGCAGAAAGACCTCGTCCCTGAAATAAGGGGCTTTCACCGTATCATTTAACTCTGGTGGAGTAACGGTAATTTCCACGGCTTTACTTAAAGCAGCCTGCGCCGGACTGATCATTCGCTCTTCCCGCATGCGCTCCAGCACGAGATTACGCCGTATTTTTGCAAGTTCTTTATTGGTTACCGGGTTGTATTTTGATGGCGCTTTAGGAAGGGCACCCAGAAGCGCCCCTTCTTCTAACGTTAGCTCGTCCACTGTTTTATTAAAGAAGCGCCGTGCAGCCGTTCCAATTCCATAGGCTCCTGCTCCGAAGTAGATGTCATTCAGGTAAATTTCGAGAATTTTATCTTTGGAAAAGGTGTTACTGATGCGGTAAGCGAGAATCGCCTCCTTGATTTTGCGCTCCAGCGTTCGCTCCGGCGAGAGCAGCTTATTTTTTACAACCTGCTGCGTTATAGTCGAGGCACCCTGAATCGGTCTGTCTGTCGTGAGGTTGACCCAAAGCGCCCTTAAAATACTCTTAATGTCCACGCCTTTATGTTTGTAGAAGTTGGCGTCTTCCGCGGCCAGAAAGGCATCGATAACATGCGGTGGAATTTCATGAATCGGAGTATAAATCCTGCGCTCGAATCCCTGTTCGGCCAGCAATTCATTATCCGTGGTAAAGAGCCGGGTAATGCCGGTGGGATTATATTCCGCCAGCTTGGTATGATCGGGGAGCTGAGATGCAATTTCTTTCAGCAGGTAGACACCAACCGCCCCGGCAAGCAAGCCTGTAATCAGGCTGAGGAGTAGTATGAATTTAAAAAGCGAAGCCATATTAAAGTGGTTCCTGATAATATTCGTCAATGGCATTTACCATGCCGGAGATCAGCCTGTCCTGATGTTTTTTGGTAACGAGCAGCCCGGCCTCATAGTCGTTTGTCAGATATCCCAGCTCAACCAGTGCTGAGGGTATATCAATTCCGGTAAGAACAGCAAGGCTTTTTGACCGGTGCGGCCTACGGAGCAGTTTTCCTACCTTTCCCATATGTTTCACCAACGTTTCGGCAAATGTCGCGCTCGTATTTTTGGTATCGCGCTGTACCATGCTTATCAGCACATTGCGCACATCCTGACTTTCGTTGCTTAAATCGATGCCACGTATTACCTCGGTTTTTGCCGCTTGCTTCTCTGCTTTTTGGGCCTCGTAGCGTGCGCGCCGTTCTGAGATGGTGTAGACGGAGAAACCGCGCGTATCCGGATCAGGATGAGCGTCGGCATGGATGGAAATAAATAAATCAGCCGATTGACGGCGTGCAATTTCGACACGCTCTTTGAGCGGAATAAAGGTATCGTCACCACGTGTCATCACCACGCGGTATCGCCCTGTTTTGAGCAATGCCGCCCGCAGCGCCTTGCCATAGCGCAAGGTCACATCTTTTTCCCTGAGACCCTTTGGGCTGATAGCACCCGGATCTTTTCCGCCATGGCCGGGGTCGATCGCGATGATGGGTTTATAAACGGGCAGGTCTTCCGCTAAGGGCTTGCTGCCCACAAACACTGAGCGAGAGCCATAGCCTTTGAGGTCAGGTAAATTTATACCGGGTGGTTTCAACCCGCTTTGGTAGCCTTTACGTAAGGAGGCGGGGAGAGCATTATCGGCTTCGTTTGATTGCTCACTGCGAGTAAGCGTACGTTCCGGAAAAGGTAATCGTGCAGCCGTTTGACCGGATAGGTTGTTTTTGAAACGTATGGTCAAATGGTAGCCATTCCCTACATTGGCGAAGGTTCTGCCAAGGATACGTGTGTCGGCACGTAAATCAAATACGGTTCGTAATATCCCGGGCGTCGGCTGCCCGAAGCGAACCTTGCGAACAAAATTGCCGGTTTGTATTTGACTGCTGACTGGGTGTTGTAGCGGATTCGTTCCGGGGAGGTCAATTACCAGACGTGGTGGGTTGTTCAGCGTGAATACTTTGAAGTCCGTAGGCGCAGTGGTGGTCAGTATGGCAACGGATTCCCCATTCTGATCGATAACTTTTATGGAAGCCAAGTTGGGTTTTGCATAGGCTACGGCGGGCCATAATATAACCCCCAGACACAGCACAAACACTAAACACCCTCTACTTACCATCACTATTTGTTTTAATCGGAAGCGACTCAGCTGTCCATAGACGTTGTGGCAGTTTATCAGCTACCGTAAGCACCTTAAGCGGGGTATCCAATCGAATCAGATGCGTGCCTTTTTCCTGTAAATCAGCGAGCCTAATGACGCGGTCACTGCTTACAAGAACCGGGTCCTGTTTAAACCGGAGTGTGATTTCACCCCGCGTGCAGGAGGATGGATTACATACAAAACCCTGCAAGTCCTCATCGGTAAGATCTTTTATGCGTAAGCTCTCCTTCAAACCGTTGGCTTCCAGCCATTGGCTGCGTGCAAAGCGAGATGTTATCAGGGAGGAAAATGCCAGTTGGCCGTCGGTTGTCTTTAGGGCGATCAGGCCACCGGTTTCATCGATTATGATGTCGGGTGCCTCGGGTAAGAACAGAAAGCCGGCGAGTCCGATAGTACAGAAGGAAGTAGCCGCGGGTTTTTTATATTTTTGCAGGAGGAGAAGCGACATCGCACCGGCATAGAGAGAAAGCACGGCCCAGAGCGGAATATGTGGGATTAAGTGATAGGCATGTGGCAGCCCGGCAGTCCATGCGGCGACCTGATTCAGACAGGCGATACCGTAGCCCATTATCGTAAAGGGCACATCGCCCAGACCAAGCGGCTGTACTATCAGACCGAGCATGCCGGAGGGTAAAATCCATAGCGACGTCAGTGGAATACCGGCCAGATTAGCGAGCAGGTTATAATGCGTTAAGCGACCGAAATGATACAACGCAATAGGCGTGGTGGCTGTTCCGGCAATAAAGCTGGTCATTAAAATAGCGCCGATATAAAGCAGCGTTTTTTGCTTCCAGCTTCGCTGTATAAAGCCTTTTTTCGCACGCTTATCACGCAAGTAAGCATAGACGGCGACCAGCGCGATCACCGCGGAGAAAGACATCTGAAAACCGGGCGTGATCAGGGAGGAGGGGTCCAGCAGTAAGATGATGACGGCTGCCCATGCAACCGGCCGAAGTGGTTCATTAAGACGGTTCAGGAGAAGCGCTACAAAAAACATGCCCACCATGAGATAGGCACGGATAGCAGAAACCGGGAAGCCTGTAAGGGTAAGGTAGCAAACTCCGAGCAGCAAGGCACCGATAGCGGCAATTTGTTTGGTAGGTGCATGGAGTGCTGTGTAGGGGATGGCCGCCAGTATGATGCGAAGCAGGAAATAACAGCCGGACATCACAATCGCCATATGCAGCCCGGAGATGGCAAGCAGGTGGCCGAGGCCTGCAATCCGCATATTCTCGACAATAGTATCCGGAATATGGCCACGGATACCGGTGAGCAGGGCGCTTGCGATACTGGCCCGATCCTTCGGTAATAGCTCGCTCAGGTGCTCTGACAAGCTCAGGCGGGTTGCGTGCACCTGATGTAAAAACGTACGGGTCAGCTCCTCCGGTGCTTTGAATTGCCGCACGTCACTGACGCTATATCCGACGGCTCCTATCGATTGGAAAAACGCATAACGAGCAAACTGATAGCCACCGGGATACACCGGGCGGGGTGAGGGAGGGGTCAGTGCAGCACGGACCTGAATATAATCGCCTGGCAGGATACCGTTTGCAACTTTCGTACGCACATTCAGGCGGATAACTTCCGGTGTGTATTTGTGAGGCAGGACTTTTTTCAGGTCATAATCCCAGATATTATTATGCGTTAGCCATAGTCGGTAGCCATGTATCTGCGGCTCCATTTGTTTAATTTGCGCTCGGATATTAACGATGCCTAGATCAGGCGGAACGGGGTGGTAACTGATTTGATCGGTGCGATAATCTGCATACGTAAAACCTCCCAATGCCAATAAGCAGGCCAATGCTACAAAACATATACGCTGAAGTTTTAAATATATAATTAGAAGAGTAATGCAGGCAATGCCAAGTAGAAACCACTTTATTTCGGGTTCATGAGGCCACAGAAAAAAAAGGCCGATACCAATAGTGAATGATAATACCAGCCACAAAAAAGGTTTTAGCAATAGCATAACAGCTATTGCTGTACTTTATTTGCGGCGTGTTAGTCCATAGATAAAGTCCATTATAGGGCCTCTACTTTGCTGTCCTCCTTGTCTAGAGGTTTTACCTTTGCCGAATAAAATCTCTTCCATCAAAGAAGGTTGTTTTCCGCTACCTTTTTGCGCTACGTTAGGTTGTCCACGTTTGGCACTGGTTCCTCCCATAATTAATTTTTGTAAGGGCCCTTGGCGGCCGCCTTTACCTCCAAGCATATTTTGCCCTCGTCTTACCAAAGGCCGCGCCATTCCTTCGAGTGTATAGAGGCCTGATACCCCCCTATCTAGCATATATGCGCTTCGACCATCTAAGCCTCCGATGCTACCCGATTTTCCAGTTAGAACGGTACTGGTAGGTGCGCCCAGCACTCTTGTTAAACGCTGGGCAAGTCTTGGCAGCATTTCAACAAAGCCGCCAATAAGTGCACTCAGGAAAAGCCAGGCGAGAATGAGTCCTGCAGCCTGACGCGTTAAAGGTTTTACCTGATCCGGGTTGACGCAACCAGTAGTCGGTTCTTCCGGTATTAGTGGGCTGCCGTCCGGACCACGTTTCACACATTTGAGGTTTATACAATCATCCCGACGTCTGCCCTCATTATCCCAGCAACGTACGGCACATTCCGTATAAACAGGGTTGCCTGAAACAACCGGGTATTGTGAATAAGGTGGTGAATCATCTGCGGTAATATCATAGTTTATACACGTAGCGTTCGGTTCTCCGGTTAATCTTGAGTAAGCAGTACAGTTCTTTCCAAGAATCTCTATCCCGTTTTCTTCGTAATAGCAGGTGAACTGTTCAAAGCCAGGTCCTTCGACGGTATATTGCCAAAACCCTTCCCAACCGATGACATACTGCTTATTATCCATAAGCTGATGTCCCTTAGACATCTGAGTAATAAAATTCTGTATAGAACCGGCCTCTGCAAGTGTGTAAAGGAAGGCCATGATGAGGACAGGTTGCAGAGTATAGCTGAACATATTCTGTAGCCAGCGACGAAATAAGGAATTGGTTTCTTTAAATAATGCGAAGGCGAAGAAAATTGGTGTCAGCATAAGCAAGAAACACAAAGCTACAACGGCGGTTAGGTAAGAAATCATAATCCTTAAAAAGCCTATGAACATGGCAACTAAACCAAGTAAGGTAAGGATGGTAAGAAAGAAACCCATCCCGCCGGCCATAAAAGAAACAGCATACGCTAAGAATATCAGGCTCGCTGTTTCTTCATCGCTGGTTACCAGTTGATCAAATAAAATATCTATACGAGAAAAAATACCACCGTTGTATGGCTCACGGATGGGAATGCCTGGAGTTGAACCGGCTGGTTGACCGGTAACGTCAAAATATTGGATAAGTCCAGTACCATCCTCAACGCACCATACTGGGTTGCCGCGTACGTCTAAAGGTGGTGCTGGTTCTCGCATGACAACACTAGCCGCGGATGCGGTTGTGCAGGTAGAGGAATTGTTTGGATCAGGTACACAGTCGCTACCGACACATTCGGTGCAGCCGTTAGAGTTAACGTTTATTGTACAGTCAGGAGATGTTACGTCAGGATCGCACATTTCAACTACAAAAGGAAGTTCATCTATTCCTGCTGCATCCGGGGTAATGTTTCCTGTGCAGGCCTCGCCATTTTGTGCGATATATACTTCCTGAGGAGGCCAACCTCCTATATATTCATACGCTATGGCTACATTTCCTGCCTGGTCGACCATGGGCGCGGTACTGAGCATGAGATCAGAAAACTCACTCATAAATTCGAGCAAGAACCGGAATAAATAGAAGTACATCCAATCGGCATTGATAATAAAAAGTGTAACGATTATCATCTTAATGGCCATGAAACCCGCAGTTTTCGGGCTAGCATTTTTAATGCCGAACAGAATGGCGATGCCATAAAACATAATATACAGCGTTAGCACGATTCCTATAAGCGGGGTAAGTTGTAGAAAAATACTGCAGTAGACATGAAACATAGATCGGAAAACCACCGCTTGCACCCTACAGACTGTACCGGAAATTAAGAAATCCTTGCCTGAGGGGCAGTAAGCCATATTCGTGGTGCCGATAGCTGTATCATCCTGAATAAAAAAGCCACTGGGATAAACATCACCGGTTTCGTATGAAATTCCGGTAATAGCATCTGTAAAATCGCTTATTGCATATTCACAGGTAGGTAATTGCGCATGAGCTATATTCGGGTAGGTAAAGCCGACCAAACATAGAAGAATAAGCGAAAGTATCTTTAGTGTGTGCAGGCGATATGGTGTTATATCACTAATCTTTCCTTGTATAGTGGCAACCACTTTTCAGGATCCTCCCCTTTTTCACTGATGCAACCTTCCATAAGAGCAATACGGTCTTCTGTTGCAGCAAGTACTGACATTTCGTAATCCATGCCTTCCAGATTTAATTCCGCTACAACAGATTCTCCGTAATGCTTTAGAAGAAATTGCCTTTTCTCTTTATCAAGATTCTTTAACCGCCCTACTTCTACAGGAGTGAGCCCAAATATCGTTTCGTAAGAATTATCCGCATCCTTATTGGGCAAAAAGATTTGTGTGCTGGTTTTATCGGTAATTTTTTTGGTTAAATTACTTTTTTCTACGTCCTGAATGCTTTCGCTAGCAAAAATTACCATACCATTACGATTGCGTACCATGTCCAGCCATAGTTCAAGCCTTGGAGCAAACGCTGCATGATCCAATAATCTCCAGGCTTCATCCACTACGATCATTGTGGGAGTACCGTCCAAAGACTGGTAGATGCGATGCATCAAATAGAATGCAACAGGAACAACCGCTTCTTTTACTTCGAGTAGCTTAGTAATATCAAAACCATATATTACTTCGTTAAACGCGGTAAGCTGGTCAGTCGCATTATCAAAAAAATGAGCGTATTCACCTCCCGAATACCAATCGGCCAATATTTCAGCTGTATTGCTGGGTTGTGCTTCACTTTCTTCACCAAGTGCTTTTGCCAGTTCAGCTGCAGAAAAAGCCGAATTATCTTTTTCTTTACGTTGCGACAAGTCAAATGGCCAAATAGCGGGTAAAATAGTTGAGGGTAAGCGCTTATCCTGTTGTAATTTAAAGGTATATTCTATTGCCTGTCTGATTTTTTGGTCATCTTCCTGACTTAAAGATTGTCCTGTGCTGCTAATCATCACTTTAAGTAAATTATATAAAAAACCGCGATTTTCATTATTATCGGCAAGCTGAAACGGATTGAGTTTTACTTCATTTTGCTCTTCTTCTTTATTAAACTTAAAATATGATCCTTTAAGCGACCTCAGTAAAATTTCTCCTCCGCGCTTATAGTCTAAGTAAAAAAGTTTGGGATTAAACTTTCGTGACTCACTTAATAGAAAGTTTTTGAGTACGGTTTTACCTGAACCAAAAGGGCCTATAATCAGGGTATGGCCATTATTCTCGTAGTGAAAATTAAAGAAATAAGGTGTTTTAGAAGCAGTAAAAAAGACGGTCACCGCATGTCCCCAGAGATTTTCATTAATTTTACCTGCCGGGAAATTATACAGGGAAGCGTAACCCCCTAGACGTCGTGTGTTTATGGGCGTCATACGGCTTATAAATTCAAAATTTCCGGGAAGTTGTGACCAATAACAATCTTCCATAAATAAATCTTCATGAACGATTTGGATGCCAAGTTTCTGAAAGGCGTTGACAGTATTAGACAGTTCCTGTTCAAGTTGTGAACGGTCATCATTCAAAAGCATCATGGTGATTTGGTGTTCTCCGAAGTCAATTAAGTTACCTTTATCTGACTCGTAAAGATCAGCGATGCCAGAAGCCTGAATAAACTCCGTTATTTCCATAACTTCAGAATAAAGTTTTTGTTTTTCAAAATGTTCAAGCGCTTCTTTAGCATTCAAAAAATCAAATGTTTCTGAAATGATAAACTCTTGAGGCAATTGCAAAAACTCATCAATAAATTGTGTAGAGACCTCGTGATACTCTTTCACACTTAGCATGGTGCCATAATGTGTTCCGCTATATCCTCTAATCTCTAATAGATTGTGACCAAAAAATATCTGATGTGATGGCAGGACTTCTGATAAGTCCATTCCACCAAGCGGAGCGGGGATATTGGTTAAATTAATGATCTTACTAAGAAAGCCAACGATTTCGGAGTAATAGATTCCGTCTGAATGTTTTTCTACGCGAAGTTTTCTCGCTCCGAATTTTTCTAATTCAGACACTAGCTGATTAACGGTTTCGGTTAATTGAATACATTTTTTTGCTAAAAGTTCATATTTTTTACGATTGAAAGAGCCTAAAAAAAGATTTGAAATGATGTCACTCTTTTTAAGCAGGCTTAAACCTTCTCCTTGCAGCAGGATCGTAACATACAATTCATTTACGTATTGTTCTCTTAGTTGATTGTGTTCAACCCATTTTTCATTAAGATGCTTAGCAAAGCCCTCAGGGTAGGCACCTTCGGTTGATAGATCGCGTTTACGACGTAGAGTATGAAACCAGAAGGCGTATTCATTGGTTTGGATAGTATCTTGTATGGCTTTACGCAATGTAGAACGCACATCAAGATGGTGGCGGGCTTCATCAATCGTTTCAAAATTAAAACCGGTAATTTTAATGGTTTGAAGCAGCTCTCCGTTTTTGGTTAGAACCGTTTCGCGATCATAATGGCAAGCATGTGGAATATATTCTGCAACGTCTACCCCTAAACGATTATCATTGGCCTCACTAATCCGAGATGAAGTTTCCAGAAGCGTAGTTTTATTGGTTTTTGAATTGAAAAGCATGTATTCTTCCTCATTAACAGGGGGGCGAACCATTATCTATACAGGTATGTGTTGTAATATCCCAGGACCACTTACTTGGACATGTCACAATACCCGGGCAGCAGTTACTTGGAGGGTAATAGGCGCAGGAGGAAATCATTGCATCCCAATACTCGCACGCATTAGGACACTTGGATTGACAATTGCACGAGTCGCCTTCTTCAACAATTCCCTCGGTTGATATCTCTGTAGGATTACATGCTGTTGCGCAGTCGCATTGGCAGTTAGGAAGGCCTGTAGAGGTACTGCCATCCAGGCAACCACCCGTACAAGAGCATCCGGGTAGTGCAGCATTAAAAACGCACCCACCTGCGCCATCGGGCTCTTCGCATACGGGTGGCGATGAATCGCAGGTTACGGGGTTAGGTACGCAGGAGCAACTGGTGCCGTCATAAATTTCTCCTGGTCCACATGAACGCGGCGGTACCGGGCATCCGGTACACTGGCAGGTGACTCCGGAAACCTTACTTACAACCGGATCAACTAATGTCGGTCCATCGCCCGCAATGTGTGGACACGGATCGCAAATACAATCGCATTCAGTCGGGTCAGTAGGGTCAACTACAGAATGTGGCGGACAACTACCGGGGCATGTTATGCCGCCAACGCAGCCACATACGCCACTGCCTCCGGCATCTACAGTGAGGTAAGTCCGTGAAAGCGGAGGCGTGCAAGGTGGGCACTCGCATATACAGGGATCTCCCGGACTGGGTGACGACCCTGCAGGACAGGGACCTGCCGGACATGCGGCGCCTCCTGACGTATTACATATGCATTCCGCTGGTGCGCCCGCGCCGGGATCGCCAGGATACCATGAGCAATTCGGTCCTGAATCTAAACAGTCCTGAACATCCGTCGAAACACTAATCGGCGTAGTGCTGCCAGGCACTACTGTGATACATGGTCCGGTTGTGCAATCAGTATTATCGTCTTCCCAAGGTGAGTCAGGTGGTGTAGTGGCCTGAACATCACAATCGGCAGCAAAAGTTGTTCTTTCAGTAATATGGGTAGCAAGTGAAAGGCTCCCATAAGCGCCGGCGATTGCGGCGGCATATAAAATGGCTTGCCCCCAGAAAATTTTCTGAAACATAGCCAAAACGCCAAGCGTAATGACCCCTGCCATGGCAATTGCCGCCATACCGCGGCCGGTAGCTGCCTGGTATAATTGACAGACAGCGGTTTGCGTTTGGATGAGTTCTTCAGGAGGGGCTTGAGTAAGGGCGATTTCTGGATAGGCGTAACAGGCTATGCATAGCAGTGCATAAAGAATGGCAGTAATACGTTTATTTAGCACAAAACCTCCAGTAAGCCCCATTCGTGATTATATCAAATTTAGATAAAAAACGCGAAATAAAACATAAAAAAAGGGAGGCTGATGCCTCCCTTTTTCCAATTCCCAAAGTCACAGACTATCCCGTTAGCAACCTTGCCCATTACCGGCAACAAAGTCAGCGATTGCAGCTGCACCAAAGATAGCAGCAATACCAACGGCAACCATCACCGCGAGACCCCAGTTCACCTTACCAAAGAAGGCGCCAATACCAAGAAAGATAATGGCCAGTGTTGCCAGCGCTTTACCCACATCATCGGTAATAAGCTTAACTACGTTGCAAATTGTCTGACCGAATGTGGCAGGTGCTCCACCTGCAGCGGCCATTTCAGGCGCTAGTGCAATGAGTGCCGCTAGGGCAAATGTAAAGAAATGTCGAATTGAAATGCTCATAACGTAATCCTTTCTAAAGCATATTATTTTTCTAACAATTGGATTGTAATCTATGTTTATGACAGGATGATGACAAAAGTGTGTAAAATCAGGCGATAGCGTGCAGGTCCATCCGAAATTCAGCGTTTTGGAAATCAATGCGCACTTTCCCGCCTTTTTTTAACGTGCCGAAGAGTAATTCATCAGCTAGAGGTTTTTTGAGTTCTTCTTCAATAACGCGCTCTAGTGGACGTGCCCCGTTTAACTTATCATAGCCTTTTTTCGCTAGTGCATCGCGTGCCTTTTGCGTCACGGTAATCTTCACATGGCGATCCGCTAACTGGTCTTGCAAGTGCAACATATATTTATCAACGATTTTACCCATCAGGTCAGGTGACAGCGGATTAAAGCTTACGACGGCATCCAGCCGATTACGAAATTCGGGTGTGAAAGTACGTTTCAACGCCTCTTGATCCATTTCGTAGTCTTTATCTTCGCGGCCAAAACCAATGGGTGTTTTATCGGAACCTTGTGCACCCACGTTACTGGTCATGATGATAATGGTGTTACGGAAGTCAATGGTGCGGCCATTACCGTCGGTTAGCTTACCGTAATCCATAACCTGTAACAGTAGGTTATAGATATCCGGGTGGGCTTTTTCGACCTCATCCAGCAGCAGTACCGTATATGGGTTTTTCGCAATAGCATCCGTCAGCAGACCGCCTTGCTCATAGCCCACATAGCCGGGAGGCGAACCGATCAGCCGCGCGACCGTATGCTGTTCAACATATTCCGACATATCGATTCGCTCGATATGCATGGTTAGTTTTTCCGCAAGCTGATTGGCAAGCTCCGTTTTACCTACGCCGGTAGGCCCAGTGAATAAATAGCTGCCGATAGGCTTCTTCTCCGCCCTTAACCCCGCGCGAGAGAGCTTGATCGATTTACAAAGTTGCTCTATCGCGCTGTCTTGTCCGAAAATGACTTCTTTTAGTCTGGACTCCAGTGTTTGCAACGAGGCGGCATCATCCTGCGACACATTATGCGGTGGCACTTTCGCAATTTTGGCGACAATCTGCTCGATATCGTTCACATTGATGGTTTTTTTGCGTTTGCTCGGAGCGACTAAACGTTGGTGCGCCCCTGCTTCGTCCAGCACATCGATTGCTTTGTCTGGCATAAAGCGATCACTGATATAGCGGTTAGCAAGTTCTGCCGCCGCTTTCACAGCATCCTGTGTGTAACGAATCTGATGGTGCTTTTCATAGTATTCCTTAAGGCCGAATAGGATTTTAATCGTATCTTCTACGTTCGGCTCTTCAACATCGACCTTCTGAAAACGCCTTGCAAGTGCACGCTCTTTTTCAAAATGCTGGCGATATTCCTGATGGGTGGTGGAGCCAATACATTTAATCGTACCACGCGCCAATACGGGCTTCAGCAGATTGCCTGCATCAATTGAACCACTGGTGGTAGATCCGGCCCCGATAATCGTGTGAATCTCATCGATAAATAACACGGCATCCGGCATATTTTCAATTTCATTGATAACAGCTTTCAGCCGTTCCTCAAAATCACCACGGTAGCGAGTGCCAGCAAGCAAAGCGCCCATATCAAGCGAGTAAATGACGGTCTTTTCCAACACATCCGGTACTTTATCGTGCACAATGCGATACGCGAGACCTTCTACGATAGCCGTTTTACCCACACCGGGTTCGCCAACGAGCACCGGATTGTTTTTACTGCGACGAGACAGGATTTCCAAGACGCGCTCAATCTCATCCTCACGGCCCACTAATACATCAATGCGCCCTTTACTCGCATGTTGATTCAGATTGACGCAATAGGCGCTCAAAGCATCATTGGATTGCTCGTTCGGCATGGATTCAAAAATATCATCCTGCAATTCCGGGCGTGGTTCCATGGTGATAGTCGGTTGGAATTTTTCGTGTGGTTTGATGCCGTGCGCTAAATAATTGACAATATCCAAACTGGTTACATTTTGCTGTTTGAGGAAGTAGACAGCATGTGACTCGCGCTCTGCAAATAATTCGGTGAGAACATGATTGCCCGTCACTTCCTGTTTACCCGAAGCGTGGGCGCTGATGGCAGCACGGTGAAGAACGCGTTGGAAGCCTGCCGTCGGGCGGGACTCAGCAATATTATCCGAAACCAAAGGGGAGAGGTCTGTTTCTATAAACTCCACTAAACTACTACGTAAGTCTTCGGCATCAATGCCGCAATGGTTCATGACGGGGCTGACATCCGGGTCTTCCGCGAGGGAGAGTAATAGATGCTCTAGAGTGGCATACTCGTGTTGATAATGCTGTGCAATATCCAAAGCACGCTTTAGTGTTTGTTCCAAATTTGCGGAAAGCATGGTTACTCCTTGTTAATAATGCACTTGAGCGGGTGACCGTTCTCACGAGCATGGTCTAACACTTGAATCATTTTCGTTTCAGCGACTTCTCGGGTAAAGGAGCCGCATACGCCCTGACCGGCTGTATGCGTTTGCATCATAATCGCTGATGCTTCCTCAAAGCTTTTACGGAAATACTTTTGTAAAACCAAAATAACAAAATCCATTGGGGTGAAGTCGTCATTCAAAAGAATTACCCTGTACATAGAAGGTTCTTCGGTTTTAACCTTCTTTTTCTCCAGAAGGCTATGATCTGCCTGCTTCGTCATTTGTTTATTGTCCGCTACCTCTGAAAGTTTCTCATAGTCTGCCACAATTCCCCTCCTTTTCGTATCTCTCACCTCCATTATATACCTAAAAGGATAAAAAAACGTTAACGGGCGTTGCGAAAATGTGGTTTTTTGCACTATATTATGTACGAAAATCTAAATAACAATTAACTAAACAGGGCATAATAATAAGGAATCCATATGAAAGCGAAAATCTATCGCCCCGCTAAAACAGCCATGTCATCGGGTAAAGCAGGAACTGTTAACTGGATACTGGAATATGTGCCGGAGGACGATCATCGATTTATTGATCCGTTGATGGGTTGGACTGGCAGTGACGACACCGTGCAACAGGTTAAATTAAAATTTACTACCCGTGAAGCAGCTATAAAATACGCTGAGGACAATCAGCTGGATTATATTGTTCACGAGCCTTATAATATAAAGCGCACGATACGCAATTACGCCGATAATTTTACACTTCCGCCCGCTAATGCGGATACGAATTAGTAGGAAGCGCATCTTTCTGACCTGAGCTGTTGTTTTTTAGCGTACTGCTTCCAGTGCGTCTAAAACGGCGCCTTTGGTTAAGAGTTCAGGGAGGGCTATACCTTCAGGGTTGCCCGGGCCATATACAATATTAAAGGGAATGCCATGGCGATTATGGCGTTCCAAATAAGCCTGAATCTCCGGTACGGGCTGCGTAAAATCGCCGACCATGGCAATCACATTATCCGCGCTTAATGCGGCAACCACCTCCTCGCGGGAAAGGACGTTGGCTTTATTAAATTTACAGGTGATGCACCAGCTTGCCGTCACATCTACAAAAACGAGATTGCCCATCGCAACTTCCTGTTCGATCCGGGGAATATCCAGCGGTATCCATAACGCTTCCCGCTCGGCGATGACCGACTCGCTCGGTTTGGGCATGACGATGATGAGGGCAATAGCTACCAGTGAGACGGCGAGCTTGGCCTGTGACGGAAGCTTTGGCCAGTAAACCAGCGGCGGAATAAAGCTCAGCACGGTCAGAATCATGAAATAAGGCTGTGTGACCTGTTGCGATAATACCCAGATCAGCCAGACGGAAGTTGACAGCAGTAATACACCCAGTACGTGCTTCACCGTGTTCATCCACGCGCCCGGCCTCGGCATGGCGTGCATCAATTTAGGGAAAGTTGCAAATAGCAGGTAAGGCGTGGCAAGCCCAAGCCCCATCACGGTAAACAGGATAAGGATATCGTTGGTCGAGCCGCTAAGGGCAAAGGATACGGCTGTGCCAAGGAAAGGTGCGGTGCACGGCGTGGCGAGCAGGGTCGCAAATGCGCCGGTTAGAAAATGGCCCATCGGCGAGTGATCGCCGTGCGAGTCGATATTCTTGTTGATCTTACCACCGAGCCAGCCGGGCAGTTGCAGGTGGTACCAGTCAAACTGGCTGAAGGCGAACAGGTTAATGATGACGATGATAGAGATGACAAAGAGGGGCTCCTGAAAATGGAATCCCCAGCCGACCGCTTCGCCGCTTGCCTTTAAAAACAGTACGATAGCAGCAAGAACTACAAAGGATACGACGATACCGAGGGCGGAAAGGAGAAAGCCACTCCGTATATCGCGCGTGCTCTTCTCGCGGCTGCCGAGAAAGCCCATCACCTTAATCGACAGGACGGGCAGTACGCACGGCATCACATTGAGGATTAACCCACCGAGAAAGGCGAAAAGCAGAATGGTCGTGAAAGGCAGGGCGCTCAGATCGGCTGCGCCTGCGTTCGTTTTAACCCCGTTCGGTTGCGTTGCCGGTGTAGCGGATGCAGGCTGCAAGGTAAATGTTGCTTCGGTTCGTATCCCTTCATCGACCAGTGTCAGCGTTGCCTGCTTTCCTTCTAATGTTGCATCTGCGAGCAGGCTTTCGGACGGGAGTATAAAAAAGGCGCTCATCTCATCCTGACTGAGCCGGTAATTAGGTTTAGGGAAACGGAAATTATCGCTTAAATCGACGAATATATCTGGATCGGTGAAAGGAATCCTTTCACTGGTCACTTTGACGGAGATAGACGTGCCGTCCTCCTGAATTTCGGGGGTGTCGATGGTGATGCCAATTGTATTATTGGGTTCCGGCACTTTGGCGAGACCCTGCGTAATCAATGCCTGATGTTCAGAGCGTTCATCGGGGGCAATGCGGGCGGAAAACACGTTATCGATAAAAATGCAGATTTCATCGCAGAGGCCATAGCGAACCTTGGTATCTACGTTAATTGGTGCATCCGTATTTTCAGGGGTAATCAACAACGGGAGGATCAGCCGGTCTTTATAGCCATAGCTTTCGATCGTATCATACTGAATAAAGCGTTCCGGCGTGGGCCATAAAATCTCAACGGACTGTACGTTTTCAGAGGCCTCAAAATCAGCTTCCGGTGGCAGGCCTCCGTCACCGGGTATTTTCCAATAGGCTTTCCAATTGTTGGTTAGTTCAAACTGAAACGCCCCGTAGCGGGCAGTTTTATCCTCATTCCAATCCCCGAGGATCAGCCGTGCCTTAACTTCCTCCTGCTCATGCCAATCGCTTGCCGTAGCCCAGACCGAAGCGGGTAGCAGACAAAGGAAAACCGTCAAAAAGTATATAAAATATCGCATACTGACCATATATAAACGCTAATTCTGATGTAAACCCGCAGAAGTCACAAAAAAGGCCGTGTAATACCACGGCTTTTTCTGCGGTTGCGACCTTTTTAACGCGTTTTAGGCGTTGGCAGCATCCTGTAAGTCAATATCATCATCGTCATCCGCGCCGTCATTCGCGAGGTTTTCCGGCTGTTCGGCTTCAAGGGCGAGGCGTTGCTCCTCACGCTGAGCACGGAGCACCTCATCCCGGCCACTGGCGATCTGCTTGACATCGCGGATATAGGCCCCGGTACCGGCCGGAATCAAGCGGCCAACAATGACATTTTCTTTGAGGCCATATAAATGATCGGCTTTGCTGGAAACGGCAGCTTCGGTAAGGACGCGTGTCGTCTCCTGGAACGAGGCCGCAGAGATGAAGGACTTGGTCTGCAGGCTTGCCTTGGTAATCCCCTGCAGCACTGGCTCCGCTTTAGCCAGACGACCCTCCGACTCAGCCACTTTCGCGTTTTCCGCTTCAAACTCATCCCGGTCGATCACTTCGCCCTGCAGCAGGGTGGTATCCCCGCCATCGACAATCTCGACCTTCTGCAGCATCTGGCGCACAATCACTTCGATATGCTTATCGTTGATCGGCACGCCCTGCAAGCGATAGACGGCCTGAATTTCGGAGGTGAGGTATTTGGTTAATGCCTCAACGCCGAGTACACGCAGAATATCGTGCGGGACCGGAGAGCCATCCATCAACAGATCTCCTTTGCGGATTTCATCCCCTTCCTGCACGGCAAGATGCTTTCCTTTCGGCACCATGTACTCAACCGGCTCCTGATCGGCATCTTTAGGCTGTACAATAATCCGTGTTTTGGATTTGTAATCCTTACCATAATGCACCACACCGGAGGTTTCGGAGATAATCGCGTGGTCTTTTGGTTTCCGCGCCTCAAACAGCTCAGCCACCCGCGGCAGACCACCGGTAATATCCCGCGTTTTGGTCGATTCTTTCGGTATACGCGCAAGCACGTCACCGGCATGGACTTCATCACCGTCAGAGACGTTCAGAATCGCATCAATCGGGAGGAAGTAACGCGCTTCCATGCCATTACTCAGCGTAACGACCTCATCCTTATCGTCGCGAAGCGTAATACGTGGCCGTAAGGAACCGCCTTTCTTCGATTGCTTCCAATCGACAATAACCTTGCTTGACAGGCCGGTCGCCTCATCCACCACTTCACGTACCGAAACGCCGTCCACCAGATCGCGGAAGACAATGCGCCCGGTTTTTTCGGTAACGATCGGGATCGTGTACGGATCCCAATCCGCCAGTTTATCACCGGCTTTGACTTCCTGCTCGTCATCGACATCCATCCGCGCTCCGTAAGGCACTTTATGGCGCTCAAGCTCATTGCCTTTCTTGTCTTCGATTACCACTTCGGTAATGCGCCCCATAACCACGTTACGTCCCTTGGAATCGGTCACCACGTTACGATGCTCTATCCGGACAATACCGGACTGCGTTGCTTCCACCGAGGATTGCTCCGCCTGCGATGTTGCCGCTCCACCGATATGGAAGGTCCGCATGGTCAGCTGAGTACCTGGTTCACCGATCGATTGCGCAGCAATTACACCGACTGCTTCACCGACATTGACTTTATGCCCGCTGGCAAGATCGCGCCCGTAGCAAGCAGCACACACGCCGCCCTTGCTTTCGCAGGTAACGGCAGAGCGTACTTTAACGGACTCGATACCCGCCGTATCAATCGCATCGACCGTATCTTCCCGGATGATCTCGCCGGCTTTGACGATGATCTCATCGGTCGTTGGGTGGCGTATATCGTTAACCGAGGTGCGGCCAAGGATTTTTTCCGAAAGCGGAGCAATGACTTCACCGGCTTCCATGTCGGCCTGCATGATCAATCCATTCTTCGTGCCGCAATCTTCTTCGACCACGATACAATCCTGCGATACATCCACCAGACGGCGGGTCAGATAGCCGGAATTCGCCGTTTTCAGCGCCGTATCGGCAAGGCCCTTACGTGCGCCGTGCGTCGAGTTGAAATATTCCAGCACCGAAAGTCCTTCTTTAAAGTTGGATTTGATCGGCGTTTCAATGATGTCGCCATTCGGCTTAGCCATTAGCCCGCGCATACCGGCAAGCTGTTTAATCTGTGCGGCCGAGCCTCGCGCTCCGGAATGCGCCATCATATAAATGGAGTTAACACCGGCCTGACCGGAAGGCGCATCTTTCGGCTGCACCTCACCGTTCATGTATTTCATCATCTCATTGGCGACACGGTCCGTACAATGTGACCAGGCATCGACGACCTTGTTATACTTCTCACGCTGGGTGATAAGCCCGTCCGCATATTGGCTCTCAAATTCTGCGATACGGCTTGAGGTTTCGTCGATAAGCTTCTCTTTTTCTTTAGGAATAATCATATCATCCTTGCCGAAGGAAATGCCGGCTTTACAGGCGTGCGCGAAGCCGAGCTTCATCATACGGTCAGCGAAAATCACGGTCTTTTTCGGGCCGCAATGACGGTAAATTTCTTCAATCAGGTTACTGGCCTCTTTCTTGGTGAGGACCTTATTGACGACATCAAACTTCAATTTTTCGCTTTTAGGTAACAACTCAGCGATCAGCATACGGCCTGGCGTTGTCGACATAATACGCGTGACCGGATTACCTTCTTTATCCACCGTTTGATAGCGTGCTTTGATTTTTGCATGCAGGCTAACGGCCTTTGATTCGAGCGCGTGATGGATTTCCGATATATCGAGGAAGGCTTTACCTTCACCCGGCTCGCCGTCAAATTCCAGGCTGAGATAGTACAGCCCAAGCACAATATCCTGCGTCGGAACTATGATTGGTTTACCCGACGCCGGTGACAGAATATTATTGGTCGACATCATCAGTACGCGTGCTTCCAGCTGCGATTCAATCGAAAGCGGTACGTGAACTGCCATCTGGTCTCCGTCGAAGTCGGCATTAAAGGCAGTACACACCAGTGGGTGCAGGCGAATCGCCTTACCTTCAATCAATACGGGCTCAAACGCCTGAATACCAAGACGGTGCAGGGTTGGTGCGCGGTTCAGCATGACCGGGTGTTCTTTAATCACCTCATCCAGAATATCCCACACTTCCGGGCGTTCGGCTTCGACCATTTTCTTTGCCACCTTGATGGTCGTAGCATAGCCGTAGAGTTCCAGCTTGGCATAGATAAACGGTTTAAACAGCTCCAGTGCCATTTTCTTCGGTAAGCCGCATTCATGTAGTTTGAGCTCTGGACCCACCACGATGACGGAACGGCCGGAGTAATCCACACGCTTACCGAGCAAGTTCTGACGGAACCGACCTTGTTTTCCTTTCAGCATATCGGAGAGCGATTTGAACGGGCGCTTATTCGCATCTTTAATGACGCGGCCACGGCGGCCATTATCAAACAGCGCATCAACGGATTCCTGTAGCATCCGCTTTTCGTTGCGGATAATGATATCCGGCGCTTTCAGTTCCAATAAGCGCTTCAGACGGTTATTTCGGTTGATGACCCGGCGATAGAGATCGTTCAGATCGGAGGTGGCAAAGCGACCACCATCAAGCGGAACGAGCGGGCGGAGATCCGGTGGAATGACCGGGAGTACGTCCATCACCATCCATTCCGGCTTGTTGCCGGATGCCAGAAAATTATCGACCAGCTTTAGGCGTTTAACGATTTTCTTACGCTTCGCTTCGCTGTTCGTTGCGGAGAGTTCGGCACGCAGATCGGTCTGGATTTCCTCCAAATCAAGATTTTCCAGCATGTATTTTACCGCTTCGGCACCGATCATTGCCTGGAACGTATCTGCTCCATACTCATCTTGTGCATCGTAATACTGATCCTCGGTTAGCAGCTCACCCTTAGCAAATGGCGTCAGACCCGGCTCGGTGATCATAAAGGACTCGAAATAGAGCACACGCTCAATATCCTTCAACGTCATATCGAGCAGCAGGCCAATCCGGGAAGGTAGGGATTTGAGGAACCAGATATGCACGACGGGGCTTGCGAGATCGATGTGGCCCATCCGCTCACGGCGGACTTTGGAAGTGGTGACTTCCACACCGCATTTTTCACAGACAATACCGCGATATTTCATGCGCTTATATTTACCGCAGAGGCACTCATAGTCCTTAATTGGACCGAAAATACGCGCGCAGAACAGCCCATCGCGCTCTGGCTTGAAGGTGCGGTAATTAATCGTTTCTGGCTTTTTGACTTCGCCGTAGGACCAGGAACGGATCTTCTCCGGGCTGGCAATCGAGATGCGGATTTCATCAAAATCCTGAGTTGGGCTGACTTGTCCAAAAAATTGCATTAATTCGTTATGCATGTGGTACCCCTTTTATTAGTACGTTTTTATGTTTCTCTTGTCATCCTCATAGAGCCAGTTGGCGATATGGGGATCTACGCTATTAGATTCCCTGCTCGGCGGCGGCCTCGCAGAGAATGACAAAGCTATTCGTTACTGGCCTTTTGGCGCAATTCCACGTTCAGGCAAAGCGAACGAAGCTCTTTCACAATCACGTTGAAAGATTCCGGTATGCCAGATTCAAAGGTATGATCGCCTTTTACGATGGATTCATAGACCTTAGTCCGTCCGGCCACATCGTCCGATTTCACGGTCAGCAGTTCCTGCAACGTGTAAGCTGCACCGTAAGCCTGAAGCGCCCAGCACTCCATCTCACCGAAACGCTGTCCACCGAAGTGCGACTTTCCACCGAGCGGTTGCTGCGTTACGAGGCTGTAAGGCCCGATCGACCGAGCGTGAATCTTATCATCCACCAGGTGATGCAATTTCAGCATATATATGATACCAACAGTTACATCGCGATCAAATCGTTCACCTGTGCGGCCATCATACAGCGTAGTCTGGCCTTTGCGTTCGCAACCGGATTGCTCAAGATGTTCGTTGATTTCTTCCACATCGGCACCATCGAATACCGGAGTTGCCATCGGGATTCCGTTTTCCACGTTGCGAGCCATTTCCAGTAGCCCGTCCGAGTCAATCTCATCGATGAGTTTCTGGTCATCTTTATCGGTATAGACTTTCTTTAGCGCAGCACGGAGGTCTTTCTCACCGGCTTTGGTATAGGTCTCAAGCAACTTAGCGACCTGGCGGCCGAAGTTTTTCGATGCCCAACCAAGATGCGTTTCCAGAATCTGCCCGACATTCATTCGGCTTGGCACCCCAAGCGGATTCAGCACGATATCAACCGGACGGCCATCGGCGGTAAACGGCATGTCTTCCAGCGGACAGATTTTGGAAATCACCCCCTTGTTACCGTGGCGGCCTGCCATCTTATCACCGGGCTGCAGCTTGCGCTTCACAGCAACAAACACTTTCACCATCTTCAGCACACCGGAGGGTAGATCGTCACCGCCCTGCAACTTCTCGATCTTATCGTTCATGCGCGCATCCAGATGGCGTACCAGTGCGTCATATTCCTCTTTGAGCTTCTCAATTGCATCCAGTTCTTTTTTCTCGAGCTTGGCCGGCATCTGCCACCATTTGGACTTTGGCATTTCCTGCAGAAACTCTTTCGTAATTTGACTGCCTTTCTTCTGTCCTTCATAGACTTTAGTCAGCTCCTTGCCGGAAATGGTTGATTCAAGATTCTCGAAAATGTGACCAGCCAGAATGGTCAGCTCGTCATGACGGTCTTTGCTGAGGCGTTCAATTTCCTCATGTTCAATCGCCATAGCGCGCTCATCCTTCTCGATACCGCGGCGGGAGAAGATCCGTACTTCAACTACACGACCGGAAATACCCGGCTTCATCTTCAGCGAAGAATCGCGTACATCGGCGGCTTTCTCTCCGAAAATCGCACGGAGGAGCTTTTCTTCCGGGGTCATTGGTGATTCGCTCTTAGGCGTTACCTTACCGACGAGAATATCACCCGGGCCCACTTCGGCACCGATATGGACGATACCAGTTTCATCGAGCTGGCGAAGCGCCTCTTCACCTACATTGGGAATATCGCGGGTAATTTCTTCCGGGCCGAGCTTGGTATCACGGGCCATGGTTTGAAATTCCTCGATATGCACCGAAGTAAAGACATCATCCTGAACAATGCGTTCGGAAATCAGGATCGAATCCTCAAAGTTATAGCCGTTCCACGGCATAAAGGCGACGGTGACATTGCGCCCCAGCGCCAGCTCACCGAGATTGGTGGAAGGGCCGTCCGCTATCACATCACCAGCCTTTACTGCGTCCCCGACCTTAACGATCGGCTTCTGGTTCATGCAGGTGTTCTGATTGGAACGCTGGAATTTCTTGAGGCGGTAGATATCTACCCCTTCCGTTTTTTTGCCGGATTTCACTTTGACGACGATCCGCTTACCATCCACCTGGTCGACCACGCCATCGCGCACCGCCTTAATAACCGCGCCGGAATCGGAGGCGACACTGCCTTCCATGCCGGTACCGACCAGAGGTGCTTCACTGCGCAGCACAGGCACAGCCTGACGCATCATGTTCGATCCCATCAGCGCGCGGTTCGCATCATCGTTTTCTAAGAAGGGAATAAGGGACGCGGCAACGGAAACCAGCTGTTTGGGAGAAACGTCCGCATAATCCACATCTTCCGGACGAGACATAGTAAAATCGCCTTTAACGCGGCATGAAACCAGCTCTTCCGTGAACTTACGGTTTTTATCGATTGGAGCATCGGACTGTGCGATCGTATATTTGCTTTCTTCAATCGCGGAGAGATACTCAATCTCTTCCGTAATTTTCCCGTCAACCACTTTACGGTAGGGCGTCTCAATAAAGCCGTATTTATTGATTCGCGCATAGGTGGAAAGGCTGTTGATCAACCCGATATTCGGACCTTCCGGCGTTTCAATCGGGCAGATACGGCCATAATGCGTCGGGTGCACGTCGCGTACCTCGAAGCCGGCGCGTTCGCGGGTCAAACCACCTGGACCCAGTGCGGATAAGCGGCGCTTATGCGTCACTTCCGAGAGGGGGTTGGTCTGATCCATAAATTGCGATAGCTGGGATGAGCCGAAGAATTCCTTAACGACCGCTGCGAGAGGCTTCGCGTTGATGAAATCATGCGGCATCACCGTATCAATTTCGACCGCACTCATACGCTCCAGAATCGCGCGTTCCATCCGAAGCAGCCCAATGCGGAACTGGTTTTCCATCAACTCGCCAACAGAACGTACGCGGCGATTACCCAGATGGTCAATATCATCGACTTCACCGCGGCCCTCTTTGATATCAATCAGCATACGGATCATGTCGACGATATCTTCCCGCGTCAAAACGCGTTGCCATTCATCGACGTCCTTGCCGAGTCGTGTCGAGATTTTCATGCGGCCGACATCGGAGAGGTCGTAGCGTGCCGGATCAAAGAACAGGCCGTTGAAGATCGCTTCGGCTGCTTCTTCCGTTGGTGGCTCACCGGGCCGCATGACTTTGTAAATATCGATCAGTGCGTCCATCTGCGTGGTGTTTTTATCGATATTCATCGATTGCAGAATATAAGGTATATTATTCCCCGCATCGACGATAGTCAGCTCTTTCAGGCCGGACTTTTCTATCTGATCGATGATGTCAGGGCTGAGTGCGCTTCCAGCCCCGGCTATAATTTCCCCGGTCGCTTTATCCACCACTTCTTCCCCGAGATAAATCAGGTTGAAATCTTCTTCGGATAACAGCACCTGCTCAAGCCCTTCTTCCCCGAGCTTACGAGCCTTACGCGGTGTCAGCTTGGTGCCGGCAGTTGCAGCAGGCTTGCCGGTTTTCGCGTTGATAAGGTCACGTACCAGCGTGACGCCGAAATAGTTCTCCGGCTTGAAGGCGGCTGACCAGCCTTTTTTACCGTAGTTGATCTTCGTCGTAGTGTAGTAAGTCTCAATAATTTCCTTCGCGCTGAAACCGAGGGCGCGGAGCAAACTATTGATATGTAATTTGCGGCGGCGGTCGATACGGAAATGCAATTGATCTTTCGGATCAAATTCAAAGTCGAGCCAGGAACCGCGATAAGGGATCACACGCGCGGAAAAGAGCACCTTACCCGAGCTGTGGCTCTTACCATGGTCATGATCATAAAAGACGCCGGGGCTGCGGTGCATCTGCGAGACGATGACACGCTCGGTCCCATTGACCACAAAGGTGCCGTTCTCCGTCATGAGCGGGATGTCACCGAGATACACATCCTGCTCTTTGATGCCCTGAATATCCCGGGTTCCGGCTTCTTCATTCACATCCCAGACGATCAGCCGCATCGTTACCCGAATTGGCGCAGAGAAGGTCAGATCGCGCTGAACGCACTCATCCACGTCATATTTCGGCGGATCGAAATCGTACTTTACATATTCCAGCGTAGCCGCTCCGGAATGATCCTCGATAGGAAACACCGATTTGAACACCGCCTCAAGGCCGCGCTCTTCGCGTTGATCGGACGGGGTGTCGATTTGCAGGAATTGTTCATAAGAGTTCTTCTGAATTTCAATCAGGTTCGGCATTTTTGCGGTTGTACGTAAATGCCCGAAATCCTTACGAATTCGTTTTCTTTCCGTGAATGAGTGACTCGTTGAGTGTGCTTGTGCCATAGGATGCGCTTTCGTAACCTTAATCGTTTAACTTGGTTTTCGGCTATAAAATTTCAATACCGTATGCGGTGCTTATACGTTAATTCAGGCAATACACAACTAGCCCGCGTGAACCACGCAGGCTAATTGCATATTGCTTCGATAACTGTGTTACTTGATTTCAACGGTAGCGCCAGCATCTTCAAGTTGCTTCTTGAAGTTTTCAGCATCTTCTTTCGAAGCGCCTTCTTTCACCGGCTTCGGCGCGCTTTCGACCAGCTCTTTGGCTTCTTTCAGGCCAAGACCGGTGATAGCACGTACTTCTTTAATCACGTTGATTTTCTTGTCACCGGGAGCGGTCAGAACGACATCAAATTCCGTCTTTTCTGCAGCAGCTTCGCCGGCATCATTTGCAGCTCCGCCTGCAGCTACCGCAACCGGTGCAGCAGCGGAAACGCCCCACTTTTCTTCCAGAATCTTGGAGAGTTCTGCCGCTTCCATTACGGTAAGCGCAGACAGATCGTCAACGATTTTATCTAAGTTAGCAGCCATGGTATTATCCTTCCAGTTTATAGTTCAATTAGTCGTTTACTCACTCTGCTCGCCGCGTGCGCCGATCACGCGAGCGACTTGTCCAGCAGGAGCTTGTAACAGGGTTGCAATACGCTGAGCCGGAGCATTGAGCAGGCCAACCAGCTTGGCGCGGGATTCTTCAATCGACGGGGTCTTCGCGAGTTGACGGATGCCGGACTCGTCCAGCGGTGTACCGTCAAAAACGCCTCCGACGATCGAAAGAATTTCATTGTCTTTATTAAAGTCCACTACCGTTTTCGCAGGCGCTACCGCGTCATCCGAAATGAAAAGGGCAGTGGGGCCGTTTAGATAGTCCTTCAGGGAATCAAACGGCGTATCATTCGCAGCGATTTTGGCAAGGCTGTTTTTGCTGACGCGGACCTGTGTACCCGCTTCACGTGCCTTGGCGCGCAGCTCGTTCATATCATCAACACTGAGACCGTGATAATGCGCGACGACTACGGTATTGGCCGAAGTGAACTGCTCTTTCAGGCTGTCAACGGCTTGTTGTTTTTGTGCTCTATCCATGATGTTTCTCCTCTGCGTTATGCAGCATCTTTCAGGCTGTTAATATCCACGCGAATACCCGGGCCCATCGTCGAGCTGAGCGCAATGCGCTTCAGGTAGGTACCTTTTACCGAGCTCGGCTTGGCTTTTTGAATCGCGTCAAACAGCGCGTTAATATTCTCACGGAGCTGTTTTTCGCTGAAGCTCGCCTTGCCGACACCGGCATGGACAATTCCTTTTTTCTCGGCGCGATACTCAACCTGACCTCCCTTAGCGTCATTCACCGCTTGCTCAATATCGGTAGTGACTGTACCCAGCTTTGGGTTTGGCATCAGGCCGCGGGGGCCGAGGATACGTGCTACCTTACCCAACACCGGCATCATATCCGGGGTGGCAATTGCGCGATCAAACTCAATGGTGCCGCTTTCAATCTCCGCGATCAGCTCTTCTGCACCGACTTTGTCGGCTCCGGCTTTTTTCGCCTCCTCCGCTTTGTCATCCCGGGCAAACACGGCAACACGTACGGTTTTACCGGTACCGTTCGGCATTGAGATCACGCCGCGTATATTCTGATCCGCCTGACGGGGATCCACGCCGAGGTTAAACGCCATTTCCACCGTTTCGTCAAATTTCGCCGTTGCGTTGGATTTAACCAGCTTGATGGCTTCATCAATCGGGTAAAGTTTTTCACGCTCTATATTTTCATTCGCCGCACGGAAGCGCTTGCTTCCGGCGAACTTAGACGTGGTTTTTTGTTCTGCTTGTGCCATGCGATTACTCCGCTCCTTCTACTTCCAGGCCCATTGACCGCGCCGTGCCTCCTACCATTTGCATAGCGGCATCGATATCATGCGCGTTCAGGTCCGGCATCTTTGCCTCAGCAATTTCACGCAGCTGAGCTTGCGAGATTTTACCGATCACGTTCTGACCGGTCATGCCGCTGCCTTTTTTCAGCTTCAGTTTCTGCTTGATCATGTAAGAGACCGGGGACAGTTTGGTTGAGAAATCAAAGCTGCGGTCTTTATAAACATTGATGACAACCGGAATCGGGCCCTGCATTTGCTTGGTCTGCTCGTTAAAGGCGTTACAAAACTCCATAATATTCACACCCGCCTGTCCCAGCGCCGGACCTACCGGCGGGGAGGGGTTCGCCTTACCGGCATCAATCTGCAGCTTGACAACGGATTCGGGTTCTTTTTTCTTTTTATCAGCCATAGTGTAATCTCCTTAAGGCCTGTCTAATTCTTTTCTACCTGAGTAAAGTCGAGCTCTACCGGTGTGGAGCGTCCGAAAATGGACACGGCTACTTTCAACTTATTACGAACATCATCCGCCTCTTCGACAACGCCAACGAAGGAATCAAACGGTCCATCCGTAATCTTCACACTGTCGCCGGGCAGGAACTGCACCGCATGTTTCGGTGAGCTTAAACCTTCCTCAACCGCGTTCATGATCTCATCGACCTCACGCTGCGAAATCGGCTGTGGTTTATTACCGCCACCACCGAGAAAGCCGGTGACACGCGGCGTATTCTTTACCAGCTGCCACGTGTCATCGTTCAATTGCATTTTGACCAGCACATAGCCTGGGAAAAAGCGACGTTCCGCATTGACCTTCTTGCCCTTTTTGACATCGACATAAGTTTCCATCGGCACGAGTACGTCTTCAAAACGTTCCGTAAGACCTTTTTGCTGGGCGCGTTCCCTGATCTGGTCGGCGACCTTCTTTTCCATGCCGGAATGCGCATGTACGATGTACCATTTAGCGTTAGCCATAGCCATTCCTATAATCCTAAGACAAACTGTACTGCACTGGAAATAACCCAGTCGACAAATAAGAAGAAAAGCGCCATGACGAACACCATGATCAGCACCATAATGGTCGATGCGGTCGTTTCCTTGCGGTTCGGCCACGTGACCTTGGATGCCTCCTGGCGGACTTCCTTCACATATTTGGCAGGCGATGTTGTCATATTCGTCCTTTGTTAATTCTGGCAGGGGCGGAGGGTCTCGAACCCACGACCTTCGGTTTTGGAGACCGATGCTCTACCAACTGAGCTACACCCCTATTAGGTGTCAGGTTTTAGGTTACAGGTTTCAGCGAACCCGCTGATGCTGCGCCTTCCACCTTGTTGGCATTGCTATCCTGTAACCCTAAAACCTATAACCTGCGACCTTTCTTTCTACTCAATAATTTTACTGACGACTCCGGCGCCGACGGTACGGCCGCCTTCGC
>CAZPQM010000003.1:0-109457 GCA_964588995.1 uncultured Rickettsiales bacterium
CTTCCCGGTTTAAGGGAAGTATAGCATGAAAAATAATTAGCTAACAGTGCCTAACTAAACGGTGGGCAGTGCAGCCCTTTCGGCGAGGTGGTGAAAATCTCAAACCCATCTTCCGTGACGCCGAGTGAGTGCTCAAACTGCGCGGATAGGGTGCGGTCTTTCGTCGTGACCGTCCAGCCGTCTCTCTTGTTGAGCTTGGTGTCCGGCTTTCCGAAATTGAGCATCGGCTCAATCGTAAAGAACATGCCCGGCTCCAGCACGAGCCCCGTACCCGGTTCACCGAAGTGCAATACGTTCGGCTGCGTATGGAAGACGCGCCCCAGCCCATGCCCACAATAATCGCGCACAACCCCGTAATTAAACTGGTTCGCGTGCGTTTCAATCGCGTGACCGATATCACCGAGCGTGGCACCGGGCTTGACCTGCTCGATCCCTTTCATCGTCGCTTCATAGGTCACCTGACTCAGCCGCTTGCCCTTAATGGGAATGTCTTTTTCATCCCCCACCCAGAACATGCGGCTGGTATCACCATGCCAGCCATCGACAATGACCGTCACATCGATATTGAGTATATCGCCCTTGCGGAGGGGTTTTTCATCGGGAATGCCGTGGCAGACGACATGGTTAACCGAGGTGCAGATCGACTTGGGAAATCCTTTATAGTTCAGCGGCGCAGGAACGGCTCCTGCATCGGTGATCATACGATGAGCAAAATCATTGAGCGCAACGGTGGTAACGCCCGGCTGCACCTGCCCGGTAATAGCATCGAGCACTTCGGCCGCCAGCCTGCCGGCAGCGCGCATCCCTTCCCATTCTTCAGGGGAATCATGGATCATGATACCGTTTTCATTGACGTATGCCATACGTAAACCTTACACTGTAATGACGCGTTAACATAGCCAGTTTGAGGGGAAATGCAACCAACCGCAGCGATCATACTGATTGGGAACGAGATTCTTTCCGGCCGGACGCAGGATAAAAACCTGAATTATATCGCGACCAGCCTGACCGATCGCGGAATTCGGCTGATGGAAGTGCGCGTAATCCCCGATCTGCGCCAGACGATTATCGACACGGTGCAGGAACTTGCCGCCCGGTTTGACTATCTGTTTACCACCGGCGGCATCGGACCCACCCATGATGATATTACTTCCGAAGCGATTGCAGCAGCGTTTTCGACGCCTTTAGAAGAGAACCCTGATGCACTCGCCATGCTTGAACATCATTATAAGGAAAGCAAGACCGAATTCACGCCCTCGCGCCGCAAGATGGCGAAAATACCGCGCGGAGCGGAGTTGATCTATAATCCGGTGAGCGCTGCACCGGGGTTTATCCTGAAGAATGTCTACGTGATGGCGGGTGTGCCGCGCATCTGTCAAGCGATGATGGATCAGATAGCACCCAGCTTGCAGGGCGGGCAGAAGTTGCTTAGCCGTACCGTCTCCAGTAACGTGCCCGAGGGGGATATAGCAGAGTTACTCGAAACGCTTGAAGCGCAGTATAACGGAATGGAAATCGGCAGCTACCCCTTTTTACGCAGTGGCAAGCTCGGCACCAGCGCGGTCATTCGCAGCACAGAAAAAGCCGATATTGACGCGGCGGCTGAACAAATTATCGCGTTTGTGCAGGAGCGCAAGGCCGATATTTTCGAAATGGGAGGCAACACATGGTAACACTGGTAGGCGCGGAAGCAGATGATACCCTGACCGGAACAGCAGTTGCGGACGAAATTTTCGGCAATGGCGGTGCCGATACGATTGATGCAGGGGACGGCGATGATACCGTACTCGGCGGGCCGGGGACCGATTCCATCCTCGCCGGGCTGGGCGCCGATCTGATCTATGGCGGACAGGACGCTGACACTATTGAGGGCGAAACGGGTAATGATACACTTTACGGAGATAATGGGGATGACTTTATACGCGGTAATAGCGGGGATGACCTGCTGCTTGGCAATCAGGATGGCGATACACTTGACGGGGTAAGCGGCAACGATACGCTTTATGGTGGTCAGGGTGCTGACTCCATAGATGGCGGTTCTGGTAGTGATACGCTGTTTGGTGACAATGATGGAGACACGATCAACGGGCAGAATGACCATGACTGGATCAACGGCAATGCCGGTGCAGATGTAATCGGCGGCGGTGAGGGCAATGACACCTTGTATGGCGGACGCGATGCCGATACGATTCAGGGCGATGGTGGAGCCGACAGCATCTTTGGCAATGATGCGGATGATTCTATCGAAGGCGGTGACGGCAATGACACAGTCAATGGAAACGCCGGAGCGGATACCGTGCTCGGGGGTAAAGGAGAGGATAGCTTGCGAGGCGGTCAGGGCGATGATTCTATTGAAGGTGGTGATAGTAAGGACATAATGTTTGGTGATCTGGGCTCCGATACGGTGCAAGGCGATGCAGGAGCTGATTCGATAGAAGGCGGTGGTGGCGACGACTCGCTTTTGGGCGATACGGGTAATGATACAGTGCGTGGACAACTAGGAAATGACGAAGTTTATGGCGGTCAGGGCGATGATTCCATCTTTGGCGGTCAGGGCGATGATACACTCGCAGGAGGAGCAGGTAACGACACCTGTACAGGCGGTTCCGGGGCCGATGTGTTCCAGTTTGACTTTGCGATCAGTGGCGGTTCCAGCAATCAGGTGGTCGATTTTGTCGATGGGGAAGATACTTTTCAGATTCTCAATTTCACCGATGCGGATGGGGTCGAAATCACCGCCGATACCAACGGCGATACGCATATCGCCATAGCCTCTTCTTTTATTGTTACCTTGCTAGGTGTGTCACCCGAGCAATTTTCGCCGGAATTGATCGTATTTGGCGCTATCACTTAACGAATTCTTAATCTTTTCCTCGTATACTGTATGTAATGGTGAAAGTTATGCCGCAGCCGGACTGGCGGAATGTCATTGATCTATCCTATATTCAGGATGAAGAAAAGCGCGGACAGATTGCAGCGTTGATGGATTGGTATGCCGAGTATGATCCGACGTATGGGGAGATGATAAGCAACCTAAAGACGGCGTATCCTGACGGTAAGGTTCATATCGTATTGCATGAGGAACAACAGGATCTGCTGGCCAGCCTTGCAGGGCTGCATGCGGAACACAACCACGGTACCAATGCTTCATTCTTTACCTTTATTCAGAAAAGCCATTTAGATTCAGAAAGTGATTCTCAGGACAAGGTGCCGGTGATCAGTCTGGATATGCTTAACGGGGGGGATTATATTGCCGCTAATGGCCACATCTTTTCCTTCACGGTAAATGAAATTCTGCGCCACGAATTAGCCCATGCAGAGCATTATGCTACGAGATTTGAGGCATTGGGGGACCAGCGTAGAGCACTTAAGCAGGAACTGCAAGGGCTGGTAGTGCAGATGGCAGAAGAGCATCCGAAGCTCATAGAAACCCTTGGATATAATTCCGGCAAAGAGTTGTTGGAAACACTGGCCATGGATACGAGCGGGCATAAGCAAGAGAGCAAAGCGCTGCGTAAGGCAGGCGCTGACGATATTCTGGATAAATTTCGTCTTCATTATGAAGCGCTTTCACAACTTCGCCTTCATTTCGAGGCGGATGCGATTACAACGGTGAATCGGCTACGAACGGTTCTGGGAAAGGGGTTGCGTTCACATCCTCGGTTGATACCTGAAAATCTTGAAACACAGCGGGAGCTCGCTGCATCTACAAGTCCTCAGGTGATTACAGACGCCCCTGATGTATGGGAACATGAATTGCGCGGTGTACTTCAAGAAAAAGCTTTTCATTGGGCAGTAGTCTTTGGGGTTGAGGAAATCGGCATCCCGGCCATTCACCAGGCATGGGGCGAGGCTTACAATGTTCCGGATTATAACCTTACGGTCGATGAACGGCGCGTGCTGCTTGATTTGCAGCAGGACCCACAATATCAGTCTGTTATCGGTTCATTAAAAGTGCATTTTTCACAAAGCTATCAAAATGACAGAATCAAGCCTAAAGAGTTGGAAAAAATTGAAAAACAAACCGGGGTTGACTTGCCCGATGAGTGGAAGGGTAGACCTCAACAATGGGAGCGTTAACTGCCCGTTAGTCCGAGTTCCGCCTGTTCACGCTGATGAATTTCATCGCGTAGTCGCGCAGCCTCTTCAAATTCTAAGTTACTGGCGGCTTCCATCATACGTTTCTTTAACTGATCGATCGAAAGTGTTTCGTTGCTGTTCGCGGCCTGAAGAGCCTCTTGCTGTTTTTGCAGCTTGCGGTCATCGCGTAGTGATTCCTGCACTTTCTTAATGATCGTCTTCGGCGTAATGCCATGCTCCTCATTATAGGCCAGCTGGATTTCACGGCGGCGATCCGTTTCGGCAAGCGCGTCTTTGAGCGCATCGGTCATTTCATCGGCATAGAGAATCACACGCCCGTCGGCATTCCGCGCAGCGCGGCCAATCGTTTGCACCAGCGAGGTTTCCGAGCGCAGGAACCCAGTTTTATCCGCATCCAGAATGGCGACCAGTCCCGTTTCCGGAATGTCCAGCCCCTCCCGCAGCAGATTGATCCCGACCAGCACATCGACATCACCACGGCGTAAGTCGTTGATAATCTCCACACGCTCCAGCGTATCGATATCCGAGTGCATGTAGGTGGTCTTGAGCCCGACTTCGAGCAGATAATCGGTGAGGTTTTCCGCCATTTTCTTGGTGAGCGTCGTGATGAGTACGCGACGGCCCTTCTTGATTTCTTCCTGACATTCATGAATCACATCATCCACCTGACTCGTCGCCGGACGTACATCACACACCGGGTCCACCAGCCCGGTCGGGCGGATAACCTGCTGTACGATATAAGGGGGCAGGTCGTGTTTATTCCTTTGGTTGTGGCTTTGCCCCCCCTTAATCCCCCCCGCAAGCGGTGGGGAGATATTCTCTAGCTCCTCCTCCCGCATGCGGGGGCTGCCACTTAACTCCTCCTCCCGTTTACGGGGGGAGGTTGGGAGGGGGGCTTCTTTAGCGTCATGCTTGTGGGATGCGGACGTTGCCATCCAGCTCCGCTTTGCCGCCTCCATTTCCCACTTGCCTGGTGTAGCAGAAACGTGAATCGTTTGCGGTCGCATGCGCTCCCACTCTTCCATTTTGAGCGGTCGGTTATCCAGCGCCGAAGGCAGGCGGAACCCATGCTCGACCAGATTGGCCTTTCGCGCCCGATCCCCGTTATACATCCCCCCGATCTGCGGCAGAGTCACATGGCTTTCATCAATAAACAACAGCGCATCTTCGGGCAAATATTCAAACAGCGTTGGCGGTGGTTCTCCCGTCTTGCGCCCGGACAGATAGCGTGAATAATTCTCGATGCCCTTACAGCTGCCCGTTTCAAGGATCATCTCGAGATCGAAATTCGTGCGTTGTTCAATCCGCTGTGCTTCGAGTAGTTTACCTTGCGCCTCAAAGGTTTTGATACGCTCTTTCAACTCGGCCTTGATTAACTCAACTGCCTGTAGAAGGGTCGGTCGCGGGGTGATGTGGTGCGTGTTTGCAAAGATGGTAACTTTCTCCAGCTTGTCAAGCCGCTCACCCGTCAGCGAATCGAACTCGTAAATATCCTCTACCTCATCGCCGAAAAAGGACAGGCGCCACGCGCGGTCCTCATAGTGGCTAGGGAAAATGTCGAGCACATCACCACGCACACGAAATGTGCCGCGCTGAAACGCCATGTCGTTCCGCTTATATTGCAGCTCAACGAGATCATCCATTACCTGCCGCATGGAGATTTCCTCCCCTTGCTTGACGGCAAAGCTCATCTGCAGATAGAGCTCCGGCGAGCCAAGACCATAAATGCATGATACGCTCGCAACGACCACGCAGTTGCGCTGCTCCAGCAGGGCACGGGTGGCGGAGTGACGCAAGCGGTCGATCTGCTCATTGATGGAAGCGTCCTTTTCTATATAGGTATCGCTTTTCGCGACATACGCCTCGGGCTGGTAGTAGTCATAGTAGGAAACGAAATACTCAACGTGATCCTGAGGAAAAAATTCTTTGAACTCGGTGTAAAGCTGGGCGGCGAGCGTTTTATTATGCGCCATGATCACCGCGGGGCGATTGCTCTCGGCAATCACATTGGCCATGGTGTATGTTTTGCCCGACCCCGTCACACCGAGCAGGACTTGGTCGCGGTCTCCCGCTGCCACCCCCGTAACGAGCTGAGCAATCGCCTGAGGTTGATCACCCGCAGGGGGATAGTCGGAGGTGAGAGTATAAATGGTCATGGGATAGTATATAATGCGTTTTGAGTAGAAATAAAGTAACAGTGAGCTGTCGGGACACAGCTATAAGCTTGTGGACGATATCTTAGCAATCAAATGGACAGCTGCATGCTGTCAGCAGCGTGTAGCTTAGCCCTTCGCGGCGTCCATGGCCTCTTCCAGTTCGGCAAAGGAAGGCTGCAGATGGGTCGGCACACCGCCGCGTCCGACTTCTACCGCGACCTGTGGCGGGTTTTTATGCAGGTGATTTACCAGCACATCGCGGATGATGGTATACATATGATGTTCTTCGTCATAAACACCCTGCAATCGCTGCGCGAACGGGCCGATCATGGTATAGCCGAGGAATACGCCGAGGAACGTACCAACCAGCGCCCCACCAATCATCAGGCCAAGAATTTCAGGCGGTTCGGCAATCGACGACATGGTTTTGATCACTCCCAACACGGCCGCAACAATACCCAGCGCAGGGATGCCATCCGCAGCCGTTTGCAGCGCGTGAGCAGGAGCAGCCGCCTCATGGTGGTGTTTCTCCAGCTGTTTTTCCATCGAATCTTCTACCTGATACGGGTCTTCCATATTCATCGAAACGACACGCAGCGTATCGGCAATAAACTCGGTAATATGATGATCGTTCTGTATTTTGGGGAATTGGCCAAAAATATCGGAGGAGTGCGGGTCTTCGATATGGGATTCCAGCGTTAACATGCCTTTTTGCTTTACCGTGGAGAGCAGAATATAGAGCAAACACAGCAGATCGATATAATCCTGCTTTTTATATTGCGGGCCGCTGAAGAGCTTCTTAAAATCTTTCAGCGTTTTTTTAACGACCGTGCCCTTGTTGGAGACCAGAAACGAGCCGACAGCCGCACCGCCGATCATCATCATCTCGAACGGCAGCGCTTTTAACATCACGCCAAACTTTCCGCCGGCAAGCGAATAGCCGCCGAACACCATCGACATCGTGATGATAAGACCGATTATGACTGCCATAGCCCTGCCTGTTACCCTGTTATGCGTCTCATTGCAGCCAACAGGTTAACAAGATTCGAAATTTTTTACCAGTAGATAGCTTCCACACTAGGAGGTTTTACACAGCTGTGGCGTGATTGTTGCAACGGTGTGTTAGAAGTTGATGGTTTTATCTTTCACCCCATCCCCCAGCGGAAGATGAATGCGGTTGCCGTCAATGATGACAGCATCCTGATCGGTACCTGTCTCATTAACAATCTCAATATGGCGAATACCAGCTGCTTTTAGCTGTTCGCCAAGATCTGATTGCAGCTCTCCAGTGAGATCATCAAAATCATCCTTCTCCAGCTCATTAGTTCGGACCCTATAAAGAGATGCAGCCTCTTTCTTAACATGCTGTAGAATGATGGCTCGCGCCGCCTCGATTAGCGCAATTTTATTGGATGGGATGAGTTCACTCTCAACACTGCCGAATTCACGTTTATTTGTGTGCTCAAACTCAGCTAACGCCTGCATCATACCTTGCTCGCGCATCTCCGTACCATTGATGTGGATCATCGAATGCCCCTCATCGGCATTCAGGGGTGTTTCAGACAGTAAATACATCACCTGACCGCCTTGAATAGCTTCCGGGTAGGCGGTCATGGTTTTGACGTTACCCACATCACCGACGGGCCGCATACCATGAAACTCGCCGTTAGGCAGCAATAACCCGAGCCCTTCATGCTCGGCACTATTCCAGAGTGGGCGGTTATCTTCTCCGTAAAACAGATCAAGCTGGATGGTACTGGCATGCATGGGTTGGGGGATCGTTACAGGATAGGCGAAGAACGCATTGCCATCATACTCGACCGTCTGTACCTCTTCCGTATCAATCTTCAGGGACTGGCGGTAAAACGGTTCCTGCGAGGGCATTTGATTTTTATGTTTCTCTAAAAAGGCCTCAACTACCTTTTCTAGTTTCTCAATATTCAGCGCCCCATACCCTGCTTCGGCCGTATAGTGCGTCTCGGGTTCATAGCTGGGTGCGTCCTGAAGTGGGTAATGGTCGCCACGTTGAGGTAGTTCTACTTGCCAAACATCGTCTACATCGGTGCAGCGGCTCATGAGATAGAAGGCCGCTTCATACGAGAAGCCGGCCGCCATCAGCTACGCCACGATACCCGCAGCGCGTGGAGCGGCATAGCTGGTGCCTTCTTTAATTTCGTTGCGGTTTTGCACGGTAAATGCCGGGTGATTCTCGCTCCACGCTTCAATGTAAATTCGCCCGTTATCTCTTTTATGCTCACCGTCAATCATCACATGACCACCTGAACTGTTAAACCGGTCAGGCTGGGGCAATTCATCATCATCATTGCCGGCCGATTGCAGGACAGGGAGCCGATGTACGATGAGGCTATCCGTATAACGAGCATATTTAATGTCAACTATACTCTTATTATAATGTTGATAGTGACGCTCGGAATCATCACGATAATAAGTCTCAAATTTAAAACCTTTTGAATGATTTAGTACCGGCGCAATGGCTGGATGACCCTCTACCAGCGTAGCCAGTTCAGCAAAAAACGATTTGGGTAAGGTATGTAAATCACGCGGGATAGTAATGACGGCAACGGGTGTGGCTTGCGCAACCTTTTTCGCATGATTATCATCCGTGTAGGGCTCAATATCAATCACCACAGGAATTTTCGTTTGAAATGGTTTGGTCGCCTCAATATCGGTGCTCGCTTCGGCCGGCTTGAAATACTCGTCCTGCCAATCAATACTATGCTCTTCGCAGAGTGCTCGAATATCATCCCGGAAAGCTTCAAGTTCGGGTGGTATAGTAGGATCTGGCATAATTCATTATACCAGCAAAATCTTAACAAAGAGTTAATGAATCAGGCCTTATCCAAATAATCTGCCATGAGCGTGCGGGTGGAGGATTTTTCAAAATCGACCGTTATGTGTTCACCATCGGCGCTCATCACCACGCCGTAGCCGAATTTTTGGTGAAACACACGGGCGCCTGTCGTGAAAGCGGAGGATTGTTTGTAGGCGAAGTTAGGGGGTGTTTCGCTCCCCCCTCTATCCCCCCCGTAAACGGGGGGGAGATTAGATGATACTCCTCCCCCCGCTTGCAACGGCTGGGATGTAGACGATACTCCTCCCCCCGCTTGCGGGGGGAGGTTGGGAGGGGGGCTGCCAAGTGCCCCAAGCCGAGGCTTACTGCTCGCCCCATATCCCGGGCCAAGACCCGTATTAATACGCTCGATATGCTCATCCGGCAATTCATCGATAAAGCGCGAGGGAATCGAGCTCATCGTTTGGCCAAACACAAACCGATTAGCCGCAAAGGAAATGGTCAGGTATTTCCGCGCCCGCGTGATGCCAACATAGGCGAGGCGGCGCTCTTCCTCAAGCCCTGCTTGTCCGTTTTCATCCATAGCACGCTGCGAAGGGAATAAGCCCTCTTCCCAGCCGCCTAAGAAGACATGGTCAAATTCCAGCCCCTTCGCCGCATGCATGGTCATCACGCTGACCATTTCACCGTCCGGGGCTTCATCGCCATCAGCAACCAGACTCACATGCTCCAAAAAGCTTTCCAGCGAGGAAAATTCGGCGAGCGCGCTGATTAACTCTTTCAGGTTATCGACCCGACCCGGCGCTTCGGCGGATTTGCTGTTCTTCCACATCGGCAGATAGCCGGATTGCTCCAGCATAAGTTCTACCACTTCCGGATGGGCTTTTTCGTGCAGCAATTCTTTCCAGTATTCCAAGGCTTTCAGCAGCTCGCTCAGCTGGTTCCCGGCCTTTCCCTTTATCTCGCCTTGCGCGGTCAGGTCCCGCACCGACCGGTGAAGCGACACGCTATGCGTCCGGCTATATTCGCGCAGTTTATCCAGCGTCGACGCGCCTACGCCGCGCTTGGGGACATTGATAATGCGCTCAAAGGCGAGGTCATTCGCCGGTTGTACGAGCAACCTGATATAGGCAATCGCATCGCGGATTTCTTTCCGCTCATAGAATCGGAGCCCCCCGATAATGCGATATGGAATATTCGCACTCATGAAGGCTTCTTCAAAGGCGCGCGTCTGATGCCCGGCGCGCACCAGCACGGCGATGTCATCCAGCGACGTATCGTGCAATTGCTGCTTCGCCTCAATTTCCTGCGCGACATAGCCCGCTTCGGTGCGCTCATCCCACAGGCTCACAATGCGGATTTTCTCGCCGTCCTCATCCTCGCAGAAGAGGGTTTTACCGAGCCGCTCCTCGTTATTGGCAATCACAGCTGAAGCGGCAGCGAGGATATGCCCGGTCGAGCGGTAATTCTGCTCCAGCCGGATAATCTGCGCGGGTTGTTCTTGTGTTGAAAAATCCTGCTCGAAGCGGAGGATATTGCCGACTTCCGCGCCGCGCCAGCCATAGATTGACTGATCATCATCGCCGACACAACAGAGATTGCGGTGGTCACTTGCCAGAAGCCGCAGCCACAGATATTGCGCGACGTTCGTATCCTGATACTCGTCGACCAGAATATAGCGGAAGCGGCGGTGGTAATGGGCGAGCACGTCCGGGTAATCACGCAGGAGCGTAATCGCATGCATGAGCAAGTCACCGAAATCGGCCATGCCAAGCTGCAGCAAACGTTCCTGATAGAGCTCATAGAGCTTACTCGCCGGGGTTTCGCCTTCACTTTCAACCACCTGCGCCGGGCTGAGCACGCGATCCTTCCAGCGCTGAATGACCACGCTTGCCGCCGCGGGGGGAAGCGCTTTTTCATCCATCTCATGATCGCGCATGAGTTGTTTGAGCAGGCGGATCTGATCATCCATATCAATCACGGTAAAATCTGACGGCAAGCCGATCTTATCGGCATCACGCCGCAGCATCCGCAGGCAGGTTGAGTGGAACGTACCAAGCCAGACGCCGGCGGCCTGATCACCCACCATATCGGCCACACGAAGCTGCATCTCCTTCGCCGCCTTATTGGTAAAGGTGACGGAAAGAATCTGCGAGGGAAAGGCAAGTCCGCGCGCTAAAATATGTGCTATCCGCGTCGTCAGCACGCGCGTTTTTCCGGTCCCTGCGCCGGCGAGCACCAGAAGCGGGCCTTCTGTTGTCTCCACCGCCTCGCGCTGCGCGCCGTTCAGGTGCGACAGGTCAAGCCGGGTGCTGGCGATTGGTTGGGATGTGGTAGCCGTCATCGTCATTTGCTCATGTCATTATCCGCAATCCATCCCAACATGCAACGACAGACTTGGCCGTTTTTCAATTGCTCACGCCCTTATATACTGCCCGGTAGGGTGACAGCAAACAGGGTTTTACTTGCATTTTGTGAAAAAATCGCTATACACTTTACGCCCTTTACCACCGTATGCGAGGAATGCTATGCAGGCTGCCTTCAGTCAGAAAACACAGAATATTACCGTTGAAGTCGAGCCGGAATATCTGCCCGGTGAGTCCCACCCGGAGGATAGTTATTTCGTCTGGGCGTACCATGTTACTCTGACCAATCATGGCGAGCATTCGGTTCAGCTCATCAATCGCTACTGGAAAATTACCGATGGCGAGGGTATCGTCAACGAAGTGCGAGGTTCCGGCGTGGTGGGTGAGCAACCAGTGGTCCGTCCCGGTGAGGCGTTTCAATATTCCTCGGGTACCTATCTGGATACGCCATCGGGCATTATGGGCGGCTATTACGAAATGATTGATGAAGAGGGTGATCACTTCAAAATCGTTATCCCGACCTTTTCCCTCGACAGCCCGCAGCAATTTAAGTTCGCGAATTAGCGATGATTTGACATTGTTCGCCATTTTCCTTACACTAAGTAAGGAGATAATACGATGCTGGAAACCACATTAACGTCCAAAGGTCAGATTACGCTACCCAAAGCACTGCGGGATAAATTGCATCTTTCTCACGGCGATAAGCTCATTTTTGAGGAAGGAGAGGATGGCACAATTACCATGCGCCCTTACAAGAAATATGCGATCAAAGATTTGCAAGGATGCTTAGAATATAAAGGGCCAGCGGCCTCTCTTGAGGAGATGGATGAAGCCATAGCGCAATATCTTTCAGAACAGGATGAGCAATCCAAAACATGATAGCGCTCGATACCAATATCTTACTGCGCTATTTTCTAAAAGATCATGAAGAACAGCATATGGCCGCATCAGCGCTGTTTGCCGCTTCTGAAGAGAATGCTTTTTTTATTAGTCATATCGTGCTTTGTGAAATGGTGTGGGTATTGACCGCAAGATACCGGCTTTCACGTGATGAGATTGCCCATATTTTATATTACATGCTTGAAACAAGGGAATTTATCGTTGAGAACCAACCAGCCGTCCAAAGCGCATTGCATCGCTATCAGCATGAAAAAGCGGATTTCGCAGATTTCTTAATTGCTAGCAGTGCACACCAGCACGGATGTCGGGCGGTGGCTACGTTTGACCAAAAGGCACTGCAATCCGATGGTTTCGTTCGCCCGGATGGAATCGCATCTTAGCCAATTTTTCCGGAAATATAGGCTTTGGTCTGCTTGTCTTTCGGGCGTTCGAACAGCTGCTTGGTGTCGCCTTTTTCGATGATTTTACCCAGATGGAAGAAGGCGGTTTTATCCGAAACGCGCTGCGCCTGCGCCATGGAGTGGGTCACGATGACGATCGTAAATTTGGTTTTTAGCTCCTGCATCAACTCTTCGATTATACCGGTTGCAATCGGGTCCAGTGCTGAGCAGGGTTCGTCCATGAGAATAACTTCCGGCTCAACAGCGATGGTGCGCGCGATGCATAGCCGCTGCTGTTGCCCGCCGGAGAGCGAGGTGCCGGGCTCTTTCAGCCGGTCTTTCACCTCTTCCCATAGTCCGGCGCGGCGGAGGGATTTTTCCACCAGCTCGTCCGTTTCCTGTTTAGTGTGCACGATACCGTGGATGCGCGGGCCATATGCCACATTATCATAGATGGATTTCGGAAACGGATTCGGCTTTTGGAACACCATGCCGACCTGCTCCCGCAAGAGCACCACATCGACTTTCTTTTTGTAAATATTATAGCCGTCCAACAGCACTTCACCGTCTACGCGGCAGCCATCGATCAGATCATTCATCCGGTTGAGGCAACGGAGGAAGGTAGACTTACCGCAGCCGGAAGGGCCGATCAGCGAGGTGATTTCGTTTTTATTGATCTCCAGATCGACATCGTATAAGGCTTGCTTATCGCCGTAAAACACGCTGACCTTTTTAGCTTCCATGCGCAGCTTTTTCTTGGCAGTACGGGTGGTTTTGGGAGTTTTATTTGCTGTGTCTTTTACCATAATTACCCTTTAGCGCTTACCATTTAATTTCGAATTTGCGGCGAATCCATGCCGCAATGATATTCAGGATAGACAGCAGCACCAACAGCACGATAATCGCGCCGGCGGTCTTTTCCTTATAACCGATTTCCGGGCTGTCCGACCAGAGATAAATCTGCACGGGTAAAGCAGTCGCCGGTGACATAACCGTTTCCGGTGCAGTTGCGATAAACGCGACCATACCAATCATGAGCAGCGGCGCCGTTTCACCGAGCGCACGGGCAATCGCAAGAATCGTACCCGTCATGATACCCGGTAGGGCGGCAGGGAGTGTATGGTGCATCACCACCTGCACGGGGCTGGCGCCTAATCCGATTGCCGCAAGCCTTATGGAAGAGGGAACGGAAGCGAGCGCCGTTCGCGAAGCAATCACGATGATCGGTAATACCAGCAGCGCTAAGGTCAAGCCGCCCACGAGCGAAGAGGAGCGGGGCATACCGAATACATGGAGAAACACAAAAAAGCCAAGCAAACCGTAGACGATAGAAGGAACGGCAGCAAGGTTATTCAGGTTGATTTCAATCAGGTCGGTAAAACGATTTTTCGGCGCGAATTCTTCCAGATAGACTGCAGCCGCCACCCCGATCGGGAAGGCCACTGCAAGGCAGATCAACACGATAAAGAGCGAGCCGGTAAAGGCCCCTTTAATACCGGCAAGCTCCGGATCACGTGAGTCAGCATTTTCAAAAAAGCGATAGTTAAAGGTGGTACGGATGCGCTCTTCCGCTTTGAGCTCATTAAACCAGCTGAATTCCTGATCGCTGAAGCGGCGGCTATTGACCCCTTCCTGCTGTTCGATATGGCCTTTGACCACCATATCAATCGTGCTGGAAGCCGGTAGCCATAGCGAAATAATTTCCCCTATTTTATTGGGGTTACGAAGTACATAGGCCTCAATCTGTCTCGCTGCCTCGCCGCTGATGAAGCCCCCCAGCTTGCGGCGTTCACTGCGCGAAGTCACGTTCGGAAACAGGTCGCGTATCGCACTTTTAGCAATCGAATTAAAATTACCGGTGCTGATATCATCTGCCGGGATTTTATTTGGGTCGAGGTAAACGTCGGCCTTAATTTCTGTAGTCTGAAAGGCGGGAAGCCCATCTGAAAGGATCGTATAGAGCAGACTCATCAGAAAGATACCGGCGATCACCACGGCGGCAGAACCATAGAATTTGAAAAAGGATTCCTTGCGGTGGCGGCGCTTCAGGCGGGCGAACTCTGCATCCTGATAATCAGGTATGAGGGGATGACTCTCAGACATTATTCGTATTTCTCCCGGAATTTTCGTACGACGATGAGGGCGACAAGATTCAGAATCAGCGTTGTGACGAACAGGGTAAGCGCAAGTGCAAAAGCAGAGAGCGTCTGTGGGCTATCAAAAGCCTGATCGCCCTTAAGCAGGGTAACAATCTGCGCGGTCACGGTGGTTACACTATCGAGCGGGTTGACGGTTAGGTTCGCAGCCAGCCCGGCTGCCATCACGACGATCATCGTTTCGCCAATGCCGCGGGAAACGGCAAGCAGTAGCGCACCTACGATACCCGGCAGAGCAGCAGGGAAAATCACCTTGCGAATGGTCTCGCTCTTGGTCGCCCCCAGCCCCATGGAAGCCTCACGGAGGGCGTAGGGTACGGATTTCATCACATCATCCGAAAGCGACATGACAAACGGAATAATCATAATCCCCATAACGATACCGGCAGCGAGCGCACTCTCGGCGGCTACATCCAGCCCAAGCATCGCACCGATATCCATGAGGAATGGGGCAAAGGCGAGCGCGGCAAAAAAGCCGTACACCACGGTCGGAATGCCAGCAAGAATTTCCAGTATTGGTTTGGCAATATTACGGAAACGACTGCTGGCGTATTCGGAGAGATAAATCGCTGAAAGCAGCCCAAGGGGAGCAGCGACGCACATAGCAATGAACGTAATTAAAAGCGTTCCGAGGAAAACAGGAACGGCACCAAACCCGCCAGTAATTTTCCCATCCGGCCCATATTCCGACCCTTCAGGACTCCAATGCGTACCGAACAGGAAATCTGTAAGCGGCACTTTCGTGAAAAAGCGCGCCGATTCGAAAAACACCGAGAAAATAATCATAACTGTAATGGCGATGGCAATAACGGCACTTAGAATCAGCATCGTCCGCACCCATTTCTCGACGTGGTTACGGGCCTTAAAGGAAGGTGTCAGTACCTGAGTAGAGAGTGCAAAACTGACGATCGCACCAAGTAACGCGAGCGTTGCAATATCTCCATCCGTGAAAGGAGTAAGGGGTTTGGTGGCGTGCAGCAGTGCATAAAAAAGGGAGGCAGGGAATAGAGTCCAGAGAAAGCTGGTAACGCCGTAAAACCTCGGCAAAGAATGAAATTTGGTGAGAAGCTGCTTACCTTTTTTCGGAGAGGGCGCGCTGCTATATTGCCTGCGCACATTATTGCGGCCATAAAAAAAGGCGCCGAGCGCGATAAAGATAATAACAGCCAGTGTGGATGTCAGCATATGTTCCTTCTAAGGACCTGGATCATCACCAGTGTCTTGTAATGATTTTGACACAAAACACAAGCTAAACCGTCGCCGAATCGTAATATAACACTTCTGGTGGAATTGCCTTACGCCGCTTCATCATGTCGCAGCTTGGCGAGTTCTTTCTGCGCTTTGCTGGGCACCGGCAACACGACGCTGAAAGTGCTGCCTTCTCCTAATGTGCTCTTGATATCCAAAACGCCGTGATGCCGGTCGATGATCTGCTTGGCAATCGCGAGCCCGAGTCCGCTCCCCCCCACTTTCCGGGACCGCGCATTATCCACGCGGTAAAACCGTTCGGTCAGCCGGGGCAGATGTTCCTCCGCTATGCCTTCGCCTTCGTCGATAATATGTACGACGCATAATTTTTCATACTTATCCGGCATGTCATAGGCAGCATTGTTTGAAATAATTTCAGCCTTAATGTGGATCGTGGATTTTGCCGGGCTGTATTTGATCGCATTATGGATCAGATTTTCAAACACCCGTTTCAGCTGGCCGGTATCGCCGATGATTCTCGGGGGGCGTTTGTGCGAAAAACTCAACTCCAGTCCGATCTGTTTTTTCCGGGCGGACGCTTCCGCATAACGCTCTACCGATTTCAGTAACGAGGTTATATTGACGATATCGTGCGGCATGGTACCGATCGTACGCTCAATTTGCGAAAGGGAAAGCAGATCTTCAACCAGCACGGTAATACGATCTGTCTGATCGCGCATGATGCCAAGAAACCGCCCCCATACTTCAGGGTCATCTTTCGCCGAAGTTTGCAGCGTTTCGATATAGCCGATAACGGATGTCAGGGGTGTGCGGATTTCATGACTTGCATTGGCCACAAAGTCGGCGAGCATCTGCTCGGTCAGTTTCTGCTGCGTGATATCGTGCATCACGATGATCAGTGCGATATTACTCGGGGAGTAAGGGGGAAACGGCTCAGCCCGCACGACATAATGGCGCGCAAACGGTTCGGTAATCGCATAGGCGATATCTTCACCGACTCCACTTTCAAGCACGGTTTGAACCGCGTTGACTATCGGTGCATCATCGATAATTCGGCGCAAATGATCACGGTAATAAAGCGAACCGAATACCGATTTCGCCGTCGTGTTGGTATTCAGAATCTCGCCTTTCTCGTCAAGCAGGATGATAATATCGGGCAGGCTGTCGATCAGGATGCGGCTTTCTTCAAGCGTTTGTTCCATCAGCCGCCCTCTGCGCTGCCAGGTTTCATGGAGTTCCTGTACCGCTTCCTGCAATTGTTCGACGTTATTGAGAAAGCTTAAATCCGGCGCTTCAGCATATTTATCAACTGCCAGCGCTCGTACGTAATTGGTAAGTGACGACAGGTTGGCAATATAGGGCAGGATGAAGATAAGCGATATGCAGAACAAAAACAGCAGGCTCCAGAACGCCGTTTCCAGCGTTAAATGACGGTACATCACCAGAATTACCAGCAGTAAAATCGGCCCGAGCATGATAATACCCGCACCCTTAATCACCATGCGCGGCGGAATTTCGCGCGGGTAGTTATAGACTTTTCGGCGTGCAAAACGTTGCCAGCGCTGTTTTAAGGTAAGGGCCATATCGATTAGTGTACGAACTCGCGCAGGTGGAGTCTAGAAGAGTTTCGTTTACAAAGGCTGAATATAGCCCTCATGGCGAGGAGCGGGGTAAAAGATCCTTCGACTACGCAATCGCTCCGCTCAGGATGACATGGCGAGGCAGTAGAGGAGGTTTCTTGTATTCCCTCTCTCTATGGGAGAGGGTTAGGGTGAGGGAAAGCCGTCATTGCGAGGAGCGGGAGCGACGAAGCAATCTTGATGGAGTGCAAGCGCACGAGATCGCTTCACTCCGTTCGCGATGACGGTTCAATATTATCACTCCCACCGCTTGCGCGGCGCTATCCTACTCTTCCCCCTGCTTGCGGAGCACTTTTCTTCTCCTCCCCCTGCTTGCGGGGGGAGGTTGGGAGGGGGGCAATACTTGAATCATTTCTCTCACCCTCGCCGGCTTCGCTGTCTCGACCTCTCCCATAGGGAGAGGTTATCTTCTTATTCCCTCTCCCTATGGGAAAGGGTGAGGGTGTCATTGCCCGAGGGAAGCAGTTTGACGTTAAACGCAAGCCCCTTACTGATAATATGTTTTGTACCATGCGACAAAGCGGGCAATGCCCTCTTCAAGCGAGGTATGGGGATCAAAGCCGAGATCGCGCTTACTTTCGGAAATATCGGCGTAGGTGCGGGTGACATCGCCCGGTTGGGCGTCTTCAAATATCAGCTCAGCCTCTTTGCCAACCGCCTGCTCAATCGTGCGGATAAATTGCATGAGTTCGACCGGATGATTGTTGCCAAGGTTATAGATACGGTGCGTAGGTTGCGGCGTTAAGTCTGCACAGGCGAGCACACCGCTGACAATATCGTCGATATAGGTAAAATCGCGCTGCTGCTTTCCGTGATTAAACACACGTATCGGCTGATCTTCCATTATAGCTTTGGTGAAAGAAAAATAGGCCATATCCGGCCGGCCAAAGGGTCCGTACACCGTAAAAAAGCGCAGGCCGATCGTGGGGATTTGGTAAAGATTAACATAGCTTTCGGCGAGCAATTCGCAGGATTTTTTCGTCGCGGCATAGAGGGAAATCGGATGGTCGACCGGGTCGGTAACAGAAAAGGGGACTTTCTCCGCCTGACCATAAACGGAACTGGATGAGGCGTAAATGAACTGCTCCAGCTTCGACATATGCCGCGCCATTTCCTGCATGACCATATGCCCGAGGAGATTGCTATCCATATACTGCATCGGGTGATCGATGGAATAGCGCACTCCCGCCTGCGCAGCGAGGTGTATAATCTGCGTGATATCGGCATCATGGTTTGAGGCGATGTTCTCCATCTGCTGCCGATCGGAAATCGAAGCCCGGTAAAAGTTGAAGGCGCTGCCGAAATCCTGCTCGAGCCCGGCAAGGCGGGCTTCTTTCAGCGCAGGATCGTAATAATCATTGAGGTTATCAATGCCAATTACCTGTTCGCCGCGCGCCAGCAGCGCACGTGAAACGTAGGAGCCTATAAAGCCTGCTGCACCGGTCACAAGTATCGCCATCCGCCTATTCCAAACCTAAATCCGCTTTGCCGCCAGCTAAAAATGTTTGTGGGGCATAGCCAAAGCATTTTTTAGCTTCGCTGTGATCAAAGCTCAGATCTTTATTCATCCGCTCTGCCATTGCGCCGTTAAGCGAAGTGCCGGGTAAACTATCCAGCAGGCGGGGTAAAAACGCCATCGGAATAAAGCGTGGTTTCTGGCCGAGCGTGGAAAAAAGACGCTCCAGCATCGCGCGGTAAGAGAGGGTTTCTCCACCTGAGAGTGTGAAACATTTATCTTCTGACTCGGGGCGTAGTAAAGCCTGCATACAGGTAAGGGCGAGATCGTCATGATGCACCGGCTCGCGCAAGCCTGAGGCGGGCGGTACGATTGGCATCATATGAAAGCGGCGCATGAAATCGGCAAGGCGAGTGACGTTCTGATCCAGCCCGGAGCCATATATCAGCGTAGGGCGAAAGATGGTATAGCGGATGCCATGTTGCTTGCACTGTTTCATTAGCGTTTTTTCGGCATGTTGCAGCCGTTTGGCGAGTTCACGCTCGGCATCGCTTGGGCTGTTCGCCTTACTGATCGCAGACGTTGAGCTGAACGCAATTAACCGCTTTATCCCGGCTTCGGCGAAAGACGTGATATGCTCCGGTAGCAGCCAGATCGGCAACGTGTGAATGAGCGTGGTCGCCTTACTAACAGGCAGGGTCAGGGCGCTTTGCGTGAAATCTGCCTGCTGCCAGTGCAGCTTCGGGTGTGAAAGCGGCAGGCTGTTTTTGTGGTAATAGGCTACGGTTTCCAGCTCACAGGCAAGCAGATGGCGAATAACCGCCATACCAAGTTGCCCCGCACTGCCCGTTACCATCACCGGGGCAGAGGCGGCAAGCGCCATTTTTTCCTGCTTGCTAAGCGGTATCTGCGGATCGCGTGTAAGGGCCGCACTTTGCCGGGCTTCACGTTGTTTACTTTGGCGAATCACGCGCTTGCAACGGATGCCGCGCCATACAAAAAGCGGTGCTTTTAGCAGGAGCCGAAGATAAAGCGCGCTTATTAACAGGTGACGACTGCCGAAGCGCAATGGCGTTCGGTAGTGCTTGGTGAGGTAGCGTACGAAGCCTGCGGTTTTATGCCGCTCGACAAACCAGCTGGTCACGCGCGAGGAACTCGTCAGGTGCAGCGGCCTGATATGCGGTAAAAACAGCATTTTTCCGCCCCCGGTTTCAATGGTTTTACATAGATCAAGGTCTTCAACATGCAAAAAATAGCCTTCATCGATCCCGCCGAGGGATTGATAGCGGCTCCGTTTCATCAACATAAAGGCGCCGGAAATGGAGGGTACGTAGTGCAGTGCATCATTTTGTGCCTTCTCCAGATTGATGCTATATTGGGGAAAAAAGCGATGCAGCCTGAACGCGTGGGCAATAAGCGTTATCGGCGTCAGGATATTCCGCCGGTTCGTGGGTTCGGGGTGACCGCTACTGTCCACCAGATTCGCCCCGGCGAGCCATGCCTCTTTATGTTGCTGCATAGCCTCCAAAGCCGTTGGGAGTACGTCGTTCGGAAGGATGCAATCGGGGTTGAGAAACAGGAGGTAATCGCCGCTTGCCTGTGCCGCGCCGAGATTACATCCCCCGGCAAAACCGACATTACCATGCCCGGTCCGGTGTTTCAGTTTTTCATGACGCGCAGCCATTGCCTTTACTTGTCCGCGGATAACCGCATCATTGCCGTTATCAACCAGTATTACTTCCCGAAGCTGTGATTGGGCAAGCGCTGCTTCCAGGGCGCGTAACAGGATGGGCCCCGTATGATAACCGACCATGATAATGCTGATGTCAGGCTGATTTGTCCGGGGCATTCGCTACCAGGCTACCGGATTCGCTTTATAGTCGGCAAAGGAAGGCTGCTCGCTATCGCGCTTCGATACGACCGGGCGGTTATCGGTCAGCTGCATCTGCTCCAGCGGCCAGGCAATGGCAAGCTCCGGATCGTCCCACGCCATGCCGGTTTCTCCGTCCGGGTTATAAGTTGCCGTGCACTTATACAACACATCGGCGATCTCCTTACCGAGGACGCAAAAACCGTGCGCAAACCCGGGGGGCATCCAGAGTAGCAGCCCGTTTTCGTCACTGAGTTCCGCGCCGACATGCTGGCCATAGGTAGAAGAATCCGGGCGGATGTCGACCGCCACGTCCCAGATGCGGCCTTTCGCACAGCCAACCAGCTTACCCTGCTGGGGGGTGTGTTGATAGTGCAGCCCGCGGATGACGCCGGGAGCGGAACGGGAATGATTATCCTGTTTGAAGTCGGTCGGCAGGCCAAGATCGCAGAATTTATCTTCGTTATAGCGCTCAACGAAAAATCCGCGCGCATCGCCAAACACCTCCAGCTGGACGAGTTTGACCGCGTCTATCGCCGTATCGATGAGCTTCATGCCGCCTCTTTGACCTGCTCGCAGGCTAGTTCCATACAGCGCGATAATGCGTTTTCCCAGCGTGGCAGGCGTATGCCGAATGTGTCGTAAAGCCGGTTCGTGTTGAGGCGGGAATTGAGCGGGCGCTTTGCCGGGGTGAGATAATCGCTGCTGAGCACCGGATTGATCCGTTCCGCCTGAATGGGAATGCCACATTCGCGCGCCGCCTCGACTATTGCGCCGGCAAAACCGTGCCAGCTGACATAGCCCTCGGAGACCACATGATACACGCCGGAGGGGAATTCCGGCTTGGCGGCCGCTTTGGTAAGCAGCTTAATCACCGCTTCGGCGATATCGGGCGCATAGGTCGGTGAGCCGATCTGATCCTTGACTACGGTCAGTTCTTTCCGCGTGCGGGCGAGCTCAAGCATTTTGGTAAGAAAGTTAGCGTGTGCGGCATCATACACCCATGAGGTGCGTAAAATACACCATTTTGGCGTTTTCCCTGCACGCATGGCGGCATAGGCCTGTTCGGTAATTGCCTTTTCGCCTGCCTGTTTGGAACGGCCATAGGCGTTGACCGGAGCGCTTTTTGATTCCTCGCGCCAGGGGCTTACGCCTTCACCGGAAAAAACATAATCGGTTGTAAAGTGAATCAGCGGAATCCCGGCGTCAAACGCATATTCTGCGAGCTTTTCAACGGCGGCCGCATTGATAGTATGGGCAAGCGCTTCTTCCTGCTCCGCCTGATCGACCTTATTGTAGGAGGCGGTATTAATAATACAGCTTGGACGGAAAGCGGCAAGCTTGGACGGCAGCGTATCCGGCTGGGAAAGGTCGAGCAGATGGCGGTCACAAGGAATGAACTGGTCGGGAAGGCGTTCACAGAGGCTGGAGCCGACCTGCCCGTTACAACCGGTGATCAGTAAGGGTGTCATCGCGGAAGGAAGTGTGTAATGCATGGTCATAACCCCCTGTAGTTCGCGCGCATACTAACTATTCCCCGTTAAAAAGGCCAGTGCAAAAAAACAGCAGGGCGGGTGCGTGCTTTTTAAAGCAAGGGGTAAGGTGATTTTTCCCTGTTATTGCAAGTAAAAGCTTGTATATTTCATAATTAGTTGGATCCAAACAGGGGTGAGTAGGTTCGTGGCTATCACGACAGACCGAGGGCAAAACGCTATTGACGGCAGAAAAGGGCATAAAGATAAGCTGCCTGCCTGGCGCCTGAAAGTGTGTGGCGCGGCCGGTTTTGCATTCTGTGCGCTTTCTACCCCTGCCGTACTCGCGCAACAATTGCTTACATCCACCCCTCTACCCGATGTTGACAAACTGCCGGAAGCGCAGGAATTGCCGATTCTTTACCCATTGACGCAAAAAGAGCTGGAACAACTCCGCAAGGAAACCATGCCGGAAGTTATACGTTCGATCGGTGAGATTGCCCCGGCTGCCGGGGCACGTGCGCAGGATGTTCCGCCGCCTCCTCCGCCTCCGCCGGTTATGCCTTTGCCGCAGCAGGATGAAGGGCTTCCCCTGCCGGATTTACCTGCTTTTGAAGGCGCGCGCCAACAAGAAAATGTACCGGCCTTGCCGGGCGCACCGAGCGAGGAAGAGTTTTTACGTGAACTGAATACGGATGATGTCGATGGAGATAAAGCACAGGTTCCGGAAGTTCCGCCTCCTCCCGCACCGCAAGCGCCTTCAGCCTTGCCTGTGGATCCTGACGTTACACCGGAAACCACTATTATAGAGAGGGAAGAGACTCAGGCAGTACCTCAACAGACAACGCCCAGTATTCCTGCAACCATTGATGAGGTACCTGCGCTCCCGGTACCTTCGCCGACGATTGATCCCGAAGAGTTGCTTACGACCCAGAAAGAAAATGGGATGAATATTCAGGTAGATAACCCTCTTGAGGCAATTCAGGAGGATTTAAGAACGGACGCAGAAAAACGCGAACAGGAAATTGAAGCCCTGTTTGAGGAGCTCCTGGGGCAGGAGGAGGCGCAGCGTGCCAAAGAAAAAGAACAACAATTCTTCATTGACTTTAAGCTTCTCGGTGAAGATGAAACGAAGGAGTCAGAAGCCACGAGCACCTCAGAGCAGAGACAGCGTCGGAAACGAGGTATACAAGAGGAGCGATTATTAGTCGAGGAGCAGGAACAGGAAACCGAAGAGGTGGCACCGCAAGAAGCCTCTATCAAGCCAGCGATACGCCCTCAGGAACGTTCGCGCACATTCAATTACAAAACGCAGGAGCCGTCACCGCTTATCCATAAAAAGACCTATTCCCGCGAGAATGAACATTTACCGCCGGTCGCTTTCAGGCAGGACTATATCAACTACCTCTATGTAGCGGCCTATCGCGGTAATATCAACGGCATACGCGCTTTGTTGGAGCGTGGGGTCAAACCCGATGCCGTAGCCGATAAGGGTGATACCGCGCTGATGGCGGCCGCATTTACGGGGCAGCTCGATGCTGTGCGGCTGCTTCTCCTGCGCGGCGCCAACCCGAACCTGCAGAACCGGGATGGTAATACGGCGCTACATATGGCGGCTTTTAGCGGCAACCCGGATGTTATCCGTGCGCTGATGCATATGGGGGCGCGTAATTCCATTACGAATCAGGCTGGGTTGACGCCTGCCGATATAGCTATGCAGAACAATAACCCGGAGGCAGCCTCCTTGCTCCGTGGAACGCTTGAGAAAGACGTAGCCGGTGTGCCTCCGCGGCGCGTGCCGCAAATGCCGGATGCGCAGCAGGCGGCTCCGACTATACCGGCTCCGCAGACCGCGCCCGGTCAGACGGCACCTGTGCCGGCTCCGCAAAAGCCCGGTATTACGCCCGATGCGCTGGACCGTGAAGTTCCGCAAATGCAGCCCTACTGGACCATGTCGCCGGAGCAGCAGGCGATCTGGAAAGGGCGTCTTGAGGACTGGAAAGCGGCGGATCGGCAGTTTGAAAATCTGAGCTTTGAGGATAAGGTGGAATATAACTACCGCCGCAAGGTGCTGGAGCAGGTGTTCCCCAATCATTTCCGCGCTGATGACCCGGTCGATCAACTCCTGCTCGATAGCTATATGAAGCGCTGGTATGATTTTGACCGGCAACTGCGCTTATCCCGTATGACTGACCCATCCGGACGGGCACCGCAGGTCAGTGACTTCTTCGGCTCCGGGCTGAACTTTACTCCGGCGCCACTGGATCTGTCTAATGAGGCGCTCTTTGGTGTTCCTTCCCCATCGGATAAGCCGATGAGCCGGATACCTCGCGCCGTGCCCGATTCGCTCCGCTATTCCGATATTCAGGGCGGTGTGCAACCAATAACGCAGGAAGGGCGGGATCGGCTTAGGGAAATTCTCGAAAACTGGCGGGTGATTGACGAGCGCTTTGAAAACATGACGCTGGATCAACGCATCCGGGCGAATCAGCAGCGCCGCAAATTGCTTGATATGTTGGTTTATGACAGCGGGCGCGGTACCTACGCCGCTTATTTTGCCGAGCTTCCGTCTCAGGTGATTCAGGGCTTTATCCGCGCGATGAAAAAGTGGGATGATTTTGAAGACTGGCTGCGGGAGAATCGTACGGAGATGGCGAAGCAGTTCCCAATGTGGGGCTCGGTGCCGGAAGAAGCGATCGCCTATATGGAAGGCACGCGCGTTCCCAAGGTAGTGTTCGATGAAGATGGCGCGCGCCGCACCAGCGATCCGAGCGCGGCAGAGTCCGTTCAGATCGATTATCCATCACACGACCGGATGAAATACCGGCTGATGCAATCGGTCAGACATTTTAAGGACCGTATACGGTAAGTTAAATAAGAGCGAGTCCAGGGATGCGGTATCTTTTCGTTCTAATCGTGCTAAGTGTGGGATCCATGCCGAATCCGGCTTATGCCAGCGATGCGGAGCGTGCGGCAGCATTGTTTTTCGGACTGGAGCAGGATGCAGCTGCGAGTGCAGCGAAAGATGCGCAGTCTGAGCCGCCACGGAACATCCGTCTGCACCCTGAGGTAACCAAGCCTTTCAGGCGCTTACCTGTAATTACCGAAGCGGAGAAAGCAGAGCTTCAGGCGTTTAAAGAACGGTTGAAAGCCGAGCGAAACAGGCAAGATGCAACCGTTTTGCCGACCCGTTCACGTCAACTCTATAACAGCCTGACGGAAGACCAAAAAGCCACGCTGCGGCAAATTCAGCAGGAACGCGAACGACGTCGAAACAAAGCAAACCGTTGATCCGGTAAGGCATCTATGCCTAGGATAGAGTCAGTAATGTGTAAATGAAATCAGGAGCGTAAAATGAAAATGCTACCCGTATTTTGGCAGCAGACGCTCCGGCGCGGATGATGAGGTGATGGAAGATTACTAGCCCGAAAAAAAGAGCGCAATAATGCGGAACATTACTGCGCTCAGGGGGAGAAGTTACTGACCGAATCACAAGATAAGTGCTTCCAGTCACTAACCTATTCGACCCTGCGTGAATCGGGTTACGCAAAAAAAGCTCTATCGGGTAAGTTTATGATTTTCTTTCCGTTTCGGATGCTTGCACTGAGACAAAAATCAGGTAGCCAGTTACAGCGATCAGCCCAACGATGAACAGTCCGGCAAGCGCACCCACCGCGCCGGATACGATATAGCCAATGACAGTGGCAAGTAGCGTCACAACGACAGAGATGAGAATGTAATTTCGCATGCTAGGGGTAATAATCAAAATATACGATCAAATCAAGCCAGAAATACGTCCTACCCTCCTTCCTGAATATATTTTGGATACCAGTGATCGCGGCTGCTCCCCATTGGTGGGCGCTCCAGCTGTTTGAGCTTGATCCCTCGCGTTTCCAGATTTTGCGGTAGGTTGCGTGCAGGTTGACTGGGTGTCACCGTAACCTCACTTGGCGGAATCGCGGAAGGAGGCGGGTAATTAGGCCGGGGGGCACTGGTTATTACGGGGGGCGGCCGATTGCCTGTGGCGGAAGGGGGTGGATTATTGTTAAACGCACGATTAGCTGCGCCGGGCGGTGGCGGCACAGGTGCTGGTAGCGGCATCACGCCGCGATTCCCCGTCGGTGCTGCTGAATTAGGGCGGCCCCTGAGCGATCCGGGCGGCGGCGGAGCTACTACCATGGCCGGACCTCTGTCAGACGCGGTTGCAACGCCTCCCGCCGTATCTTCAGCGATGTTGCGCTGGTTATTCATCCAGTTAGCATTTGGGACCAAAGGCGTCAGAGGCACAATAGCGGGTGGAGGAGCCGAGCGTCTGGTTGGCGGCGGGGCGAGCTGAGGTGGCGCCGGTGCGGGGGCACGTGCGCCCCGGGGAGGCGGCACATTCGGTGGCGTTGAATCCGGGCGCACCGGGCGCATAACGTCCGGCTGTTGCTGCACGCCGCGGTTGGGTCGATGGGCATAAGGCGGGCGCACCGGTTTGCCATCCGGGCCAAGAATCGGTTCAATGCGCCGTTCATTGATCATCAACTGCGAATTGACGCCACGAATGCCGGGAATCTGACTTGCCGCCGCTACGGCGCGATCGGCGATAACCGGGCTTGGTACTACACCGTAAAGCGTAACCACTCCGTTTTCCACGCGCGGGCTGATCGATAAGACATGCGTTAATTGCCCGCCGAGCAGGCGGGCTGTGAGCGCCTGCTCGGCGCGCTCATCCCCGCTAGGCAGTTTCGATTCAAAGATGTCCTGTTCTTTGCGCAAGCGGTCTTCATATTTGCGGCGCTCCTCGCGCTCGACCTTAGCGCGGCGCTTTTCGGCGGTCCGGGTAATTTCCTGATTCGCAATATAGCCGGCACCTACCGCTCCCGCTCCGACAGCCGTCTCCAGACAGCCGGTTAAGGGAAATAGTAAGGCAAGTGAAAAAACAAGCTCCCGGATTCGCATGCTACAAGTATAGCAAATCCGCGCTCATTAAGGAATAGCGAAAGAAAGGCAACAATATAGCGGGGAATTTCCCCGCTATATTGTTTTGATTATGAAAACCTGACGACTTATTTCATATCCGCTTCGGTAGCGTCTTCCAGTGTCGGTTCACCGCCGGCTGGAGCGATTTCGGATAAATTACCTGTCGGCTCTTTGATGGTCTCCAGCTCGGATAAGCTGACAGTCGCGGTTTCCTGCATGACCACTTTCAATACATTATTTACCACTTGCGAAGGTGTAGCACCTGCATCGGTTCCTAAATTACTGAGAGTAATCGTAGAAAGTGCGTTCTCCGAGCCTTGTGTGCCCAGCCGGTCGGAGGTAACGGTCAGAGCGGGGGCATCAAATACAATTTCCTGAACACGCACACGTTTGCTGGCGGTATTGCCTGCAAGGCTGGCCACTTGGGCGGCACGTTGTTGCAGAATATTAAAGTTGGTGGTGCCATTATCGGCAATTTCCAGATTAATAGCAGGTCTGCTCAGGGTCACCTTGTTGACATCAATGACATCACTGAAAAGCGAAAATGTACTGAGGTCAATAACCGCTCTATCGTAGGTCATCGCCGGCTGATCGGAATAGCCTTCAGGATTAGCTACCGTCACACCCTTTAAGGTGATTTCGCCGCGTAGTAATGAAACGGAGACATCGTTTAGTGTGATGGGCGCGCCAATCACCTTGGTCGCGATATTCTGTACGCCGTCTTTCACCTGGCTTCCTGTGTAATAGGCTCCACCGGCAATAACCAGTATAAGAACCACTAAAATTGTTGCTAAAGTTTTCATCATAACTTCTCTCTTTCAATATAATTAAATGGACTGGCCGGTTTTGGCCCAGTCATCCAAAAAGGCCTGTAAGCCTTTATCGGTAAGCGGGTGTTTCACAATCTGATGCAGCACGTTCGGCGGTACCGTGCACACATCTGCTCCGAGTTGCGCCGCTTCCAGAATGTGCGCCGGGTGGCGGATACTTGCGACCAGCACTTGCGTGTTAAGATTCTGATAATTAGCAAAAATCTGTACAATCTGACCGATCAGATCCATACCGAACTGGCCGATGTCATCCAGCCTGCCGACAAAGGGGCTCACGTAAGTCGCGCCTGCTTTGGCTGCGAGCAACGCTTGCAACGGCGAGAAGCAAAGCGTCACATTGGTCATAACGTTCTGATCGGCAAAATGACGGCAGGCTTGCAAGCCGTCAAACGTAAGCGGTAGCTTAATCACCACGTTATCGGCGATTTGGGCTAATTTTTCGCCTTCTTTAATCATCTTGTCCGCTTCCGTCGCCGTTACTTCGGCTGAAACCGGCATGCCGGGCAATAAATCACAGATTTCTTTGGTCACCTCTTTAATATCACGGCCGGATTTGAGGATGAGCGACGGGTTCGTCGTCACGCCATTTACCATGCCGGTCGCTTTAAGCGCTTTAATTTCATCGATTTCTGCGGTATCAACAAAGAATTGCATAAACGGCCCTTTATACCTGTTGCACATTAGTTACAGTAGGGCGGACTATAGCGAAATCAACCGGGTTTGCAAGTTTTTTCCCATGTCAGCCACATCCCCTCAGATCGTAAAAGTCCTGTTACCTCGGGCATTTGACCGTCCATTTGACTATAAATTAAAAGATGATCAGCAGGTGCGGCCGGGTCAATATGTTCACGTGCCACTTGGCAGTAAGAGCCTGTGGGGGGTGGTGTGGAGTACGGATGATGAGGCGGGGGTTGATGTTAAAAAGCTTAAATATATCAATGAGGTAAGTACCCAACCCCCGATGCCCGATTCCATGATGCACTTTATTGAATGGGTTGCAGACTACACGATGAGCCCACGCGGTAATGTGCTTGCCATGACCATGCCGGTAAAGGAAGCGTTCGAGCCTGAAAAGCCGATAATTTACTATAGCTTAGCAGCCCATCATGACATGAAAGTGACCCCTAAGCGGGAGCGAATCATCACCTGTCTTCAGGAGAATGGGGCACTACCGATCCATGACCTGATGGAAATTGCCGGTGTGAGCCGCGAGGTAGTTCGCGCCTTTGCCGAGGCCGGTGGGTTGCAGACGGAAGCGGTTGTTCCCTCACATCATCCGGGTACATTCACCCTCCCATCCGGGCAATATGCTACCCTCACCCCGGCCCAGCGCGCAGCGGCAGATACGTTAAACACAAGGCTGGATGAGGGTTTCAGTGTCACCTTGCTTGATGGGGTGACGGGTTCGGGCAAAACCGAAGTCTATTTTGACGCAATAGGTGGGCGCCTCCGGCAAGACAGGCAAGTGCTCGTGCTGCTGCCGGAGATTGTCCTGACCAACCAGTTTGTGACACGCTTTTCCGATGCGTTTGGCTTTGCTCCCACCGTCTGGCATTCCGGACTGACGCACGCGCAGCGTCGCAATAACTGGCGGGCGGTTGCTTCCGGAGAAGCACGGTTGGTGGTGGGCGCGCGTTCGGCATTATTTTTACCCTACAAGGAGCTAGGATTAATGATTGTCGATGAGGAGCACGAGACGTCCTACAAGCAGGAGGATGGGGTACTGTACCACGCGCGGGATATGGCGGTGGTACGGGGGCAGGTGGAACGCTGTCCGGTAGTCCTCGTCTCGGCAAGCCCATCGGTCGAAACGATGGTGAATGTGCGTTCAGGTAAATATGAGGTAGTGCATTTACGTGAGCGGTTTGGTGAGGCCACCCTGCCGGGGGTTGAGTTGATCGACATGCGGGAGCAGCGTCTGGATGCAGCCCATTTCATTTCCGAATATGCGAAGCAGGAAACTGCTCACGCACTCGCGCGTGAGGAGCAGGTCCTTTATTATCTTAACCGTCGTGGGTTTGCTCCACTGACCTTGTGTCGCCGCTGTGGCTATCGCTTTGAGAGCCCAGAAGCCAGTAGCTGGATGGTGCTGCACACCCCCCGAAATGGGCCGCCCTTTCTGATGTGCCACCATAGTGGGTTTACCATGCCGCTACCCCCCACCTGTCCGGAATGCGGCGCCGAAGACAGCTTCGCCGCCTGCGGTCCGGGGGTTGAGCGGTTAGAAAAAGAATTATGGGAACTGTTCCCCGATAGCCGCATTGCGGTCATGGCGAGTGATGCGTTTACCACCCCGCACCAGGCCGATGAGATGGTACAAGAGATCGCTTCCGGTGAGGTGGATATTATTGTCGGTACACAAATGGTAGCCAAAGGGCATAATTTTCCCAATTTGACCCGAGTGGTGATTGTGGATGCGGATATGGGGCTCGAGGGGGGTGATTTACGCGCTTCGGAACGCACCTTTCAGTTGCTGCATCAGGTGGGCGGGCGTGCCGGACGGGCGAGCTTACGCGGTAAAGTGCTGGTGCAGACCTTCCAGCCCAGCCACGCAGTAATGCAGGCCTTAGTGCGCGATGACCGTGAAGCCTTTATTGAGTCAGAGATAGTGCGGCGAGAAATGGCTAATCTGCCGCCCTTCAGCCGCTTAGCGGCGCTGATCCTGTCTTCGCGTGAAGAGCGGACTGTGTCTGATCTCGCCCGCCAGCTTGCGCGGCAGGCCCCGTCTTCCACTAATGTCGACGTGCTTGGCCCGGCCCCGGCGCCGATTTACCGCCTTCGAGGTGAATACCGCCAACGCCTGCTTATCATCAGTCCGAAAAATTTCCCGGTGCAAAAATATATCCGTCAGTGGCTTGATGCAGCTCGGCTACCACGCTCGGTCAAGTGCAAAATCGATATTGATCCGCAGAGTTTTATGTAACAGGGTGGATAGAAGGTTTAAAAAGTTGTTAAATCTTATTATGAAAAATGTGATGCTTGATCAATATTACGATGAAATAAAATCAGCATATCAGAAATTGCATGATGCTGCTTTTATCGAATCTAAAAGCCCTATGCTGAAATATCAATTTTTTGAAAACAACGAAAATCCAAGAAATATAATGTTTCACGCAACAACACACAGTGAAGCTGGAAACTTTTCGTTTAAAGATCGTGGTGCGGCTTATGCTATGACAAAGGCGCAGGCAAAAGATGCTTCAACTCAAATTGTTGCGGCAAGTGCTGGCAATCACTCACAAGGCGTTGCAGCTGCAGCAAATAAACTGGGCATGGACGCCACTATTATGATGCCTGAGACGACTCCCATCAACAAAGTAGCAGCAACATTACGGCTGGGTGGTGCACAAATTCCCTATGAGCAAATAGAGACCGGAGAGATTACTAGCTCGGCGGACTTAATTGCCTATTATGATGAGCACAAGGAGGAGCTGGGAAAGGTAAGAGTAAAGATAGATGGCTTTAAAATTTTTGATGAGGCGCTTCAGGCCGCATTATCCTTTACGGAAGAGAAAGGTGCTTTATTTATTCCTCCTTAGACACTGTTAGCTAATTCTGAAGTATTTTGCCATGAGACTGATGTTGTTAAAGAACAAGGAAAATATCGCCGGGAATAGTGGGCTTATTTCCAAGAGATTTTTCGCCGTTATTTGGCAACATCAGCCATGGTTCTGCTAATTGCAGCCTAAATCGCTGCTCGCAGCGTTAAAGCGCTTGCCAATAGAACCACTATTAACTGCACGCTTTGTCTTGCGAATCAACGATTTAGGCTAGCAACAAAATATTTCAGAATTAGCTAACAGTGTCAATGACCACCCAGATATCATTGCCGGTGCGGGTACACATGCTTTTGATATTATTGAAAACCTGGTAAATATGGGAAATAACCAGAACATCGACATCCTCGCTCTTATGGAAGAGTACCCAGAGAGTTTTGAAACCAAGGTCAAAGACGCTTTGGCTAGGACTGATATTGGCGATGGTCAGGGTGTGTACCTTCATATACCCGTAGGTGGGGGTGGGCTTATAGCAGGCGTTTCTATAGTGCTAAAAGAACTAATGCCTCAGTGCAAGATTACGGCGGTTGAATCTGAACAAGCAAATTCCTTAACAGTATCTCTTGACGCGGGAGAAAAGCGTAAAGTGGATGTGCCAGCAAGATATGAAGATGGTAGTAAATTAGCAGGCGGCACGGCCGTTTCCGAGGTGGGCGAGATTCCGCTACAAATATTAAAACAGCTTAACATTAATGCGACTACAATCGATAAGCAACAAATGCAGTGGGGATCTGCAAAAATGAATTTTGCTATGGAAATGAGATCGGAAATGCCGACCGGAGCGGCTTTGGCTTCTAGTCTAAACCAGAAACTACCGTCAAAATATGAAGTTTTGTTGGTAACGGGTGAAAACCTAGATCCGGAGGTGGAGCAGCAGCTACGTGATAAAGTTCGGAACGGAGAACTAAAAATCGGCGATAATAGGGAAACAAATGATGCTAAAGAAGTGTTTCCTCGTTCTAGAGATTTACTGCAATATCAATCTCTATAGTCGCAACGCTTGCTTGCGGGAAGCAAATTCCTCTGCTAATTACAAACGTTATGAAAATCGATGTCGTTAAACAGTTGGAAGAAACGCGGCGTGCGGCGCGCTTAGGGGGTGGGCAGAACCGTATTGATGCGCAGCATGAGCGCGGCAAGCTAACCGCGCGTGAGCGGATTGAAGTGTTGCTCGATCCGGACAGTTTTGAAGAATATGGCATGTTTGTTCAGCATCGCTACAGCGATTTCGGTATGGATCAGAAGCGCACGCCGGGCGACGGCGTCGTAACCGGGCATGGCACGATCAACGGGCGGCTGGTCTATGTATATAGTCAGGATTTCACCGTGCTTGGTGGTTCGATGAGCGAAGCGAATGCCGAGAAAATCTGCAAAATGATGGATATGGCCGTCAAAACCGGTGCGCCAGTGATCGGCCTGAACGATTCCGGCGGTGCCCGGATTCAGGAAGGGGTCGGCTCGCTTGGCGGTTATGGTGAGATTTTCCAGCGTAATGTCAATGCAAGCGGCGTCATTCCGCAGATTTCCGTGATCATGGGGCCATGCGCGGGCGGTGCGGTCTACAGCCCGGCACTGACCGATTTTACGTTTATGGTCAACCAAACCTCGTATATGTTTGTGACCGGCCCGGATGTCGTCAAGACCGTTACGCATGAAGAGGTGACACAGGAAGAGCTCGGCGGCGCGGTCACGCATACGCAGAAAACCGGTGTCGCGGACGGGCTGTTTGATAATGATATTGATGCGCTGCAGCAGATGCGGCGGCTGATTAATTTCCTGCCACTCTCCAACCGGCAGGAGCCACCGAGTCGTTACACGGAAGACCCGGAAGACCGTATTGATCGCGAGTTAAATACGCTTGTGCCGGACCACCCCAATAAGCCTTATGACATGATGGAGTTGATAAAACGCGTAGTAGATGAAGGTGATTTCTTTGAAATCAAGCCGGAATTTGCACGCAATGTCATTATTGGATTAGGCCGGATGCGCGGACAGACGGTTGGATTCGTGGCCAATCAACCGATGGTACTCGCCGGCTGTCTGGACATTGATGCGAGCGTAAAAGCGGCGCGGTTTATTCGTTTCTGCGATGCGTTTAACATTCCAATTGTTACATTTGTTGATGTGCCGGGCTTTTTACCTGGGGTTAATCAGGAGCATAGCGGTATTATTCGCCACGGTGCCAAGTTGCTTTATGCTTATGCTGAGGCCACTGTGCCGAAGATTACGGTCGTGACGCGAAAAGCCTATGGCGGCGCTTATATCGTGATGAATTCCAAACATTTACGCGGGGATATCAACTATGCCTGGGCGAATGCGGAAATCGCGGTGATGGGCGCAGAGGGGGCGAGTAAAATCCTGTTCCGGGCAAACAGTCCGGAAGAAATCAAGCAGAATGAAGAAGCTTACCGCGCTAAATTCGCCACCCCGTTTGCAGCTGCGTCCCGTGGTTTTATCGATGATGTGATTCGCCCGCAGAATACGCGGTGGCGCTTGTGCCGGGCGCTCAATTTATTGCATGAAAAGCAGGTTGAGACACCGTGGAAAAAGCACGATAATCTTCCGTTGTAACCTCAATTAACTTTCGCCGGGATAGGCTTCATGGGGACGACGGATGCCGAGCTGTGCACGGATGCGACGTTCGATGCCATAGCGTCGATCTTTGCCGTTGCGGCGGTCAAACCCGGAACGGCGGTTGAATACGAGCATCCAGCGGCCACTTTGTAAGCGCCGGTCCATGCCGTTACGGCGATCGGTACCGCTGCGCCGTTCTACGTGGTCGCGGCGATTAAAGCCTATGTTCTGTCCGTTATCCATGAGTAATTCCATACTCATATTATAGCTTAATTTTATGACAAATTTAAGACAATTTTAACTATAGGAGTAGTAGGCTGAAATGAGTGGTCTTCTTTACGGATATAAATACTGACTGCTCCACGACGTATCATTCTCATTTTTCCTTGTAAATTCAATACGTTCATGGAGACGGAATTCGCGCTGGTGCCAAAATTCGATCCGATGCGGGATAACCCGCCAACCGCCCCAATGGTCCGGGCGTGGCACTTTTTTTGTCCCAAATTTGGCCGTATAGGCGGCGACATCCTTCAATAACTGCTTCGTACCACCGGCGAGCGGCGTCGATTGTTTAGAGGCCCAGGCGCCGATGCGGCTCGTGCGTGGGCGGGAGTCAAAATAGGCGTCCGATTCTTCGGCGGCGACTTTTTCGACCTTTCCCTCAATCCGTATCTGCTTATCCAGTTCACGCCAGTAGAAGTTCAATGCCGCGTAGGGATTGGCGTCCAGCTCCAGGCTCTTTCGCCCGGTATAGTTGGTATAAAATACGAAACCCTGCTGGTCAAATTCCTTTAATAATACGATGCGTGATGACGGGCGGCCCTCTTTATTGGCGGTGGAAACACACATTGCGTTCGGGTCCTTATCGATCGCCGCTTTTGCTTCGTCAAACCAGAGCGCAAAGGCTTCAAACGGATCATCATCGGGTTGGGGGAGGGGATGAAGGTTGCTCATACGGGTCTATTCGCTCCGGCGCCGGTTTGGTTGCTGTGTCTGAGTTGCCTCGTTCTCTTGCCGGAACTGTTGCGCCGCAAAATCCTTAACGGTGTTATAGGGGTCATAATATAGCCCGTCCATAGCGATAAATGTTCTGAGACCGCACTTACTGAGGCCATGGAGCGCCGTACGCAGGTTAGCCTCCGCGTCTGTCATAAAAATACCACCATTGGTGAGCGGAGCCCATGCGCCGGTAAACGCTATAGTCACCGGCCTGTCCTTTTGGCGTAGATTGGATATAAGCGCATGACGGTCGAGCGCTATGGCATGGTCTACCATGCGATCCGTCCCGTGCGTAATCAGGATGGAGACCGGATCGGTTGCTGCTTCCGCATAGTCTGCGATTTCCTCAGCCCATTCGTCTATATCGTCTTCAGTGAGCATTTTACTGTCTTTGGCACACAAATCGCGAATGCTAAGCTGTACGGATAATTCCTTAGCCACCCGTTCCAACGCTATTCGCACCCGGTCATTATGTTGGAGAATAGCCTTTTCCGGCGGATGCTGCGGATCCGGATACGCTTCAGCGGCAATGGTGCCTCCGGTGAGCAGGACAAGCACAGGTGCAGCAGCATTCATACGGTTAGTAGGTTACGCAAATTGCGGCCTGGCGCTATGCACCTGATGGGTGCGCTGCCGGTAGGAAAGCGCCTCGGCGATGTGCGGCTTTTCGAGCTTTGCCGAGCCGGCGAGATCGGCAATCGTCCGCGCTACTTTCAGCACGCGGTGATAGCCGCGCATGGAGAGCTGCATCTGCTCGACCCCTTGCTTCAGTAAGGTAAGTGCCTCTTCGGTTAAGGCATCCGACTGCGCAAGCATTTCGCCACTAATGCCGCTATTGGTGCTATAGCTTTCGTTCTGATACCGTTCGGCCTGCACGGCACGCGCTGCAGCAATACGTTTTGCGACGGTTGCGGAGCTTTCCTGCGAGCCGCTATCGAAGGCTTCAAACGGTTTGACCGCCGGGACTTCAATATGAATATCAAATCGATCCAGCAGCGGACCGGACAGCTTGGACTGGTAATCCACCGCGCATTTCGGCGCTTTATTGCAGGCGCGGCCCGGATCATCGAGATAGCCGCAGCGGCACGGGTTCATCGCCGCAATCAGCTGGAAATCGGCGGGGTAGGTCACGTGACTTTGCACGCGGCTGACCGTTACTTCGCGTGTTTCCAGCGGTTGACGAAGCGAGTCGAGCACTTTCGGAGGAAATTCCGGCAGTTCATCGAGGAAGAGAATCCCGCGATGAGCAAGCGTAATTTCTCCCGGCTTAGCCCGCGAACCACCACCTACCATCGCCGGCATCGAGGCGTTATGATGCGGCTCACGGTACGGGCGCTGCTGACTGAGCATACCATGCTTGAGTTCACCTGCGATCGACTGAATGATCGAGACTTCAAGCATTTCCTCATGGCTGAGCTCTGGCAAAATCCCTGCCAGACGCTGCGCCAGCATGGACTTACCCGCACCGGGCGGCCCGACCATCAGCAAATTATGCCCCCCGGCGGCAGCAATTTCGAGTGCGCGTTTAGCGGCCTGTTGCCCTCGAATATCCGCCATATCCGGATGTTTAATAGCCTCTTGCTTCGGGGCGAGTTGCGGCTCGGAAAGGAGTTGTACACCTTTGATATGGTTCACCAGTGCGAGCAGGGAGGCAGGCGCCAGAATCGATAGATCCGGCCCGGCCCAACGCGCCTCGGCGCCATTTTCAGCGGGGCAGATAAGCGATTGTCCGTGCGCATTCGCTTCAATCGCCGCCGGTAATACCCCCGGCACGGCGGTAATCGCGCCATCGAGCGCCAACTCGCCGAGCACGGTCGTATCTTCGACCGCATCTTCAGGTACGACATTCATCGCAACCAGCAACCCGAGCGCAATGGCGAGGTCAAAATGCGACCCCTCTTTGATCAGGTTAGCGGGCGCTAAGTTAATGGTAATACGTTTGGGGGGGAGCGACAAACCCATGGCGGAAATAGCGCTTCGCACACGCTCGCGGCTTTCGGCGACCGCCTTATCGCCTAAACCCACGATGGTAAAAGCGGGCATGCCGTTGGACAGGCTTACCTGCACATCTACCGGCGTGACCGAAATCCCTTCAAAGGCGACGGAGGTGATATGTGCAACCATGCATTACGGCATAGCCTGATTATGGCAGAAATGCAACGAGAACTACTGGCCTTTCCGGAACGTGTCCTTTTTTAATCGTTGTTCCGGGCTGCGCGGGGTAGGAAGTTTTCTCCCTTCGTTCCCCCTCCCACATGCCGAGGGGGTGAGGGCTAGCCGTCATTGCGAGCGACCGAAGGGAACGCTGCAATCTCGTATGGAGTTGAACAGCACGAGATCGCTTCGTCGTTTCACTCTTCGCGATGACGGGATAAAAGACCCTTCGACTGCGCTGACGTTCCGCTTAGGATGACGGTAGTATATCGATTCTACCACTGGGAAAAAATGAAAAGCGAACACGCCCTAGTAAAGCGTAGACGCATTGACCGGAATGAAATGGCGGTCAAAGGTAGGAAACAACTCCATCTGCGGTTCCTTTACCGCAAGGGTGCAGCAGGCATTTTCGTCATTTGCGGCCTGCACCTGCAATACGGCAAAGCTCTCTGTTTCTTCCGGTGAGGTTATTACGGGCTCAGCCGGGGCGCATTGCCCGAGAATATAATCTTCAAAATCCTGCGGCTCAATCGTTTCGCGACCAGCAAACAGCTCGTCGATGATCTGTTCTACTTCGTCAGAGGGAATCTGCGCGGCAAGCAGGATCAACCGGATAACGTCTTCGTTCATAATACTTCTCCCTTTAAGACCCCAGTATAGCGTATAAAGGTTAAAGAAGCGTTAAGGCAGGTGTGTTTAATCTGTCCGGTTTATTGGATGTAAAGTGGGTGAAGACGAAAACCAAATGCAGAAAGAAACGTTACGCCAGCTTTCCCCGCACGATGCGGACATCTTCCTGCAGCTCGGGGTCGGATTCGAGCAGTTCGGTGATGCGGCGGACGGCGTGGAGCACCGTGGTATGGTCCTTACCGCCGAACTTGCGGCCAATCTCCGGGAAGCTGTGGGTCGTCATCGTTTTACACAAAAACATCGCCACCTGACGCGGGCGGGCAATATTGCGTGCACGTCTGCTGGAGTGCATATCCGATAGCTTGATGCCGTAATGCTCGGCGACAAGCTGCTTGATCGTTTCAATCGAAATCACCTGTTCATGGCTGCGGAGGAGATCCCGGAGGATGTTTTGGGTGGCTTCTAGCGAAATGGTAGTACAGGTCAGTTGCGCATGGGCAATCACCTTATTGAGCGCACCTTCCAGCTCCCGCACGTTCGACGTGATCTTACCGGCCAAAAACTCAAGCACCTCCTTCGGCACCTCAATACCCAGATGCTCCAACTTGGATTCGAGGATACCAAGGCGCAATTCATAGGTGGTGGCATTGATATCCACCACCAGCCCCCAACCTAACCGAGAACGGATGCGCTCTTCCATCCCTTCCAAATCAGAGGGAGAGCGGTCACCGGAGAGGATTAACTGCTTGCCGTCATCAACCAGCGCGTTGAAGGTGTGGAAAAACTCCTCCTGCGTGCTGGTCTTGCCGCAGATGAATTGCACATCATCAATCAGCAGCACATCGACCGAGCGGAACATCTGTTTGAAACTGACCACATCCTTATCTCGCAGCGCGCGGATAAACTGATACATGAATTTTTCCGCCGAAAGATACATGACCTTCCGGTGGGGCTGGTTGGCCTTGATGTGATGCGCAATCGCCTGCATTAGGTGCGTTTTGCCCAGACCCACCCCGCCGTACAGAAACAGGGGATTACTCCCCACCACAACCGATTGCGCATCAGCAATTTTGTGAGCCGCGGCATAGCCGAGCTCATTTGAAGGCCCTACCACAAACCTGTCAAAGGTATAGCGACTGTCTAAAATCTGCGGAATGGAATCCAGCGTCTGCATCTCCGCAGCGCCTTCATCCGGCTGTTCGTCCGTGACCTCCTGCTCCGCCTGCTGCGTCAGCAGCCGTTTGTCGGTGCGAATATCAAGCGAATAGATGGCAGCGCCCTCCGCTTCAAATGCCTGTAACAGCGTGTCATGAAAATGCGTTACTACCCATTCTTTAATAAAGCGTGACGGAGCAAGCAGCTGCGCTTCACCGCCATCAATCCCGATAAACTGCAGAGGTTTGATCCAGCTGGCATATTTTGCTGATCCGATCCTGTCCTTGACGCGCACACTGACCGACTGCCAGAGTCGGTCCGTATCCCTATGATCCTGTTGTGGTGCGACAGGCGCGTGCTCGGCTGATTGAACTGGCATGATTTATTGACTCCTCCATGGTAAACTGGCTGCTTTCCATCCCGAGACGGTGCCGCGTTGTTCCTGTGCATTCTTCGCACCTTCAAACCCGTCTTCGATGTTATAGCAGGCCGTAAAACCCAACTGCGTCAGGGTGATCGCCGCATCGAGCGAACGCCCCCCCACCTTGCATAAAAATAATAATGTCGTATCCGGCTGCACCGCTCCAGGCAAAGCATCCTGTACTTGCTGCGCAAAGGCGGAATTTACTTCCATCGTCGGGTAGATGCGGTAGGGCACGGTGATCACATCCTTACCGATTTCGCGCAGGTCCGGAAGTCCTGCAAACTGCCATTCCGGCAACGTGCGTACATCGATGAGCTGCGAGTCAGGTTCTCGGGTAAGCACATCCCACGCCTGCTCAGCACTCAGGTTGCCCGCATAAGGCAGCTGGTCCGATTCCGCTGTCAACACGATTTCCCACTCGACATGACGTTGTCCATCTCTCCAATATTCACTGCATAGAAAGCCGTTCAGCCATTACCCGTAAATAAGGGAAAAAGACTGTTACAGCGTAGTATTCTACGCGAATCTCTCACTCTATCTATTAACCGGGGGGTTCGACCCGGGATATTTAAATTACCTTGATTTAGCGATTCGACAATCCCCTTTTTTTCGATTTTGAGTAAAAAGTTTTGTTGACAGGAAAAAGCGTTATAAAAACAAGCAGCAAGCCTCTTACTTCAACGGATGCAGAACCGTTGTGAAACGGTTGGTGAAGGTGATTTTCGTACCCTGTTCCGAAGGATAAATGAAAGGTTGCCCCATGATATGGTAGAGAGAGGCGTTTAGTTCTACCAGATATAGTAGAATCAATCGTGGGTATATAAAATCTACCTATAAAGCAATTTATACGATAAACTTCCTTTCCGCACTTGGAATTGTGATTCATTTCGGGCATAGTCGCATCGATATTAACCTAAATGATAGACGCATGTATCTGATCACCTTATTTCTCAGCCTGTGCGGCGTATGGTTCGTGTTTTCCGGATTTACCGGGCTGTTCTTTCTGATCAGCGGCGGGTTGGCAGCCCTCTTTGCTATCCTCGTTGTCTGGCGTATGGGGTTGCTGAAGCATACGCCCCGCTTGCCACTTTACGCCAATCCGCGCAGTGTTTTCTATGTTCTCTGGCTTTTTACCGATATTCTCCGTTCCAGCCTGCGTGTCAGTCAATTGGTCTGGGCGCTGCATCCGCCGCTGAACCCGGCGCTCGGCTGGGTGAAAAGCAAGCCGAAATCCGATGTCGCAAAGAGCCTGCTTGCCACCTCGATTACGCTCACCCCGGGCACGGTATGTATTGATGTGAAGGCGCAGAAAATGCATATTCATGTGCTGGAAGCCTCCTCGCTCGATGAACTAAAAGCGGGTGAGATGGAAACAAATGTGTTAAAAACCGTGATGTAGGAGGGCGCTATGGGGCTTTATATCGTCACCTTATGTGTAATTATCAGCATGGCCCTGGTGCTGATCCGCGCCTGTAGCGGGCCGACTTTGTATGACCGTGTGCTTGCGACCAATGCGTTCGGTACCAAGATCATGGTGCTGATTGCGCTGATCAGCCTGTTGCTTGATGAGCCGATGCTGCTGGATATTGCACTTGTTTACGCGATGATCAATTTCATCGCCACGATCGGGTTTTTAAAATATATCGCTTATAACGATCTCGGGAAGGAATAACATGACGGAACTGATCACCCTGCTCGCCAATATATTGCTGGGGCTTGGCACGTTTTTTATCCTGACGGGCTCGCTGGGTACGCTCCGCTTCCCGGACTTTTTTACCCGCACCCATGCCTTTGGTGTCGCCGATGCGCTCGGGCTACCGCTGGTATTGTTTGGGCTGTTGCTGCATTTTCCGCTCGGGCTGATTTCGTTCAAGATTCTGCTGCTGATCGGCTTTGCCATGATCACGAGCGCTACCGCGTCGCACGCGCTTTCCAAGGCGGCGCTCTTGTCCGGGCTGAAGCCGCTCGAAGGCGAGGATGCAAGGGGCCATGCCCATGCGAAGGAGAAAGCGCATGGATAGCTCGGTACTGGCGCTGCTCGATATCATCCTTCTTGCCTTTCTTATCGTTACTGCGCTGGCCGTAGTGCTCGTGCATAACCTGCTCGTTTCAACCATCCTGCTGGGTATCTACAGTCTGCTCATGGCGGCGATGTATCTGGTGATGGGCGCGCCGGATGTCGCGATAACCGAAGCGGCGATCGGCGCAGGCATCAGCACCTTATTACTGCTTGCCGTGCTTATACTGACCGGGGAGGAGGAGAAGCCTTCCAGGCATCCGCTTTTGCCGATTACGCTGATGGTAATAACCGGCGGCGCTCTGTTTGCCGCGGTGATCAACCTGCCGGAATTTGGTGCCGGCGATTCGGCAGCGGCCACGCATGTGATACCCTACTACCTTTCCGAGTCACGCAACGAGATTGCCATTCCGAATGTGGTAACGTCGATTCTTGCAAGCTATCGCGGTTTTGATACGATGGGGGAGGTGTTCGTGGTCTTTACCGCGGGGATCAGCGTGCTCATGCTCTTAGGTAAACGTGAGAAATAAGCTCCTCGCGCTCTCTCTGATAGCGCTTATGTGCGGTGGGGCGAGCCATGCTGTTGGCGCCCCTCAAAAAGGCCGTGTCGTTCTGCTGCACGGATTATTGCGCAGCGACGGCTCGATGGAGGAGATGCAGGATTATCTCGAAAAACGCGGCTATCAGGTGCAGAATATCGACTACCCGTCCACGGAATATGGGCTGAATGCGCTTGCCGATAGGATTGCCGGGCAGCTTTATCCGGGCGCGGAGCAAGGCGCAACGCCGCTTTACATGGTTGGGCATTCCATGGGTGGGGTATTGATTCGTCTCATCGCGGCGCGGCACCCGGCAATAAGCATTACGGCGGCAGTCGAGCTTGGTCCGCCCAATCAGGGCAGTCGGCTAGCTAGCAAGCTGAAAGATAACGACCTGTATCAGTGGGTCTACGGCCCTGCCGGGCAACAACTCGCGACCGAGCAGTTTCCGGATATTCCACCGGTGAATTTCCCGATCGGTATTATCGCGGGTCATCATTCGATCGACCCGATTTCCTCTACCCTGCTGGAAGGGGAGGATGACGGCAAGGTGCTGCTTTCCGAAACACTTCTGCCCGAAGCAACGGATCATATCACGCTACCCGTGACTCACGCCTTTATGATGAAGGACGACGAAGTAATCTGCCAGACGCTCTATTTTTTAGCGCATCAACGCTTCGCACGCGCCGGGGAGTGTGACTAGGCTTCCGCCCTCCCAATATGCGCAACCAGCCACTCCACCACCGGTTCGATCTGCGCATCTTCCATCAGCATCGGGGCGTGGCCGACATTAGCAAATTCGAGCAGATCAACCTGTTTCCGCGCTGCCATCTGTTTCGCCGTTTCAGGCAGGAGAATATCACTCTCTTCCCCGCGAAGGACGAGCGCCGGCGGATCGATCATATTCCACACGCTCCAGATATCCATATCCGGTAGCTTGCGCTGCTTGCCCGAACGTGTCCAGAACGCCTCGCCAATGGCGGGGTCGTAGCTATAGCTCCAGGTGCCGTCCTTATTTTCAATGATGCTATGCCGGAACAGATGCTGCCAGTGTTCTTCCTCGCGCACGCCAAAGCAGGCATGAACACTGCGGAAATGCGCTTCCGCTTCAAACCGGGTCTGAAAATCCATCTGGTGGCCTACATAGCTACCGATCCGCGTAATGGCTTCTTTCGGCACCAGCGGCCCGACATCGTTCAGCACCATGGCTTTGATCAGATGCGGCATGGAGGCTTCCAGCATAATACCGATCAGCCCTCCCATGGAGGTGCCAATCAGATAAACGTCATCGGTGCATTTCTGCGTGAAGAAAGCGATCATATCGGCTACATAGAGCGGATAGCTGTAAAGGCTGCCATGCGAAAGCCAGTCGCTCTTACCGCGCCCGACAATATCCACCGAGAGCACGCGAAACCCTTCATGCGCGAGGCGGCAGGCGATGTAGTCGAAATCGCGCGCGTTGCGGGTCATACCGTGAATGCAGACGACCGTCTCTTTGGCCTCCGGGTCTCCCCATTCCATGTAATGCAGATTGTGGAAGGTAGAGCCGATCACCTCTGCCGATTCCGGCGTAGGGCAACGGAATGATTTTTCCTGCGGGGTAAGGTCAATTTTCATGCCATATTCCTCTCATTAGCGTGCAAATAGCTGGGTTGGATCTTTGAACGATTTGAGTTCAATCGCATTACCGCTCGGATCGCATACAAACATCGTGGCCTGCTCGCCTGTTTCGCCTTCGAAGCGAATATAAGGCGCTATAAGAAAGTCCACCTGCTTTTCTTGCAAGTGAGCAGCAAGTTCGTGCCATTCTGTCCAGGGGAGCACAAGGCCAAAATGCCTCACAGGTACTTGCTTGCCATCAACTGCGTTCGTTTCCGCAGACTGAATATCTTCGGGTTTAAGATGGGCTGAAAGCTGGTGGCCGTAAAAATCGAAATCTACCCAGCTATCGCATTCTCGGCCAATAGAAACCTTAAAATACTCAAGAAAGAAATGCTTTGTTTCTTCCAGATCTTTTACGGCAAAAGCAAGATGAAAGGGATACATATTCAATGAACCCTCCTGCACAGCGGACCTTTCAGTAACGGTTTCGCTACGCCGCTTTGCGCTGCCCGACCGCACTGACGATTTTCTCCGCCGCATCTTCCAGATTGTCGGCAGCAATAATCGCAAGGCCGGAATTGTTCATCAGTTCCTTGCCTTTTTCTACGTTCGTACCTTCCAGACGCACCACCAGCGGCACCTGCAGATCCACATCTTTCGCCGCAGCAATCACCCCTTCAGCGATCACGTCACAGCGCATGATGCCACCGAAAATATTCACCAGAATCCCCTCAACGGACGGGTCGGAGAGGATGATCTTAAACGCCTCGGTCACGCGCTCTTTGGTTGCACCGCCACCGACGTCAAGGAAATTCGCCGGCTCGCCTCCCTTCAGCTTAATGATGTCCATCGTCGCCATCGCGAGCCCGGCACCGTTGACCATACAGCCGATCGTACCGTCCATTTTTACATAAGACAGCTCATGCTCTTTCGCGCGGAGTTCAAACGGGTCTTCCTCATCGAGATCGCGCAATTCTTCTACGTCCGGATGACGGAACAAGGCGTTTTCATCGAAGTTAAATTTCGCATCGAGTGCGACAATTTGCCCGTCGCCGACGATGGCGAGCGGGTTAATCTCCACCTGTGCGCAGTCCAGCTGCGTAAAGGCTTCATAGCAGCCTTTGAGCACCTTATTGAGTTGCTTGACACCGCCCTTATCCAGCCCGATGCCGAAGCCGATCTTGCGGATATGAAAGCCCTGCAGCCCTGCAGCCGGATCAACCGAAACGGTCACGATTTTCTCTGGCGTGTTTTCCGCGACTTCTTCAATATCCACACCGCCCTCGGATGAGGCGATAATCGTCACGCGGTCCGTTGCGCGATCCACCACGAACGAGAGGTACAACTCGGACTGAATATCCGAGCCCTGCTCGATGTAAAGGCGCTTAACAACATTCCCGTCCGGTGCGTTCTGATGCGTCACCAGTGTTTTACCGAGCATTTCTTTCGCATTGTCGTAGACCTCTTCGACCGACTTCACCACGCGTACACCGCCGCCGCTTTCCGGGGCTTCGGTGAAGATACCTTTACCGCGGCCACCGGCATGAATCTGCGACTTGACCACATAAATCGGCCCGTCCAGCTCCTGCGCGGCGGTTTTGGCCTCCTCCGCGGTGAAGGCTACCTTGCCTTCCGGCACGGGTACGCCGAATTTACGTAAGAGTTCTTTCGCCTGATATTCATGTATATTCATAGCTTCTCTGCCTTTGTTTCAACTGCTCGGTTACATATCCGCGCTTCTTATAACATAGTGGCTCTCAAGCGCAAGACTGGAAGTTATGTAACGAGGCCCAAATTAATTACGCCTTCTTAACCGTTTATTAATACTTTGCTGGTATACTATCACCTGTAGATAAAATTTTAACTAAATGCGTAAACGTAAACAAAGAGGAATAATAGGCGCGACAGAGAGATAACCACGGAGAAGTATTATGGCCCCGACAAACACCTCCCTAACTGAAGAACAGCAAGAAGCGGTTAAAGCCAAACTGGATGAACTGTGGGATGCAAACGAAGCAGAGCTTAAAAATCGGAAATCGCTGCCCAATGTGGATTTAGCGACAATTCAAGCCATTTACACGGCTGCGGTTACTGATATTACAGATGAGCAAATTCTGAAGGATATGGAAGATCGTCGTGGTGCTTATAATCAATCGGTGAAAGACATAATAGATCGCACGGATGGCCGAGATGACAAGGACTTAGAAAAGCAGGTTCAGGATCAAGCAGAAGCGCTGCAAGAAAGCCTGACGCGACAGCTAGAGCAGCAAATTGCTCTGGAAGCCGAGATGCTTACAGCTGGAACTGCTGGGAAAACACAGGGAGGAGGCAATCAAGCTAGGGACACAACCCCAGCAGAAGATATCACTACCGCATCCGCATCCGCGCCCGCAGCGGAAGCGCCGACCAACCGCCCGGAAGCGCCGGCGATTGATCAGGCGATCATCATTCCGGAAGGCTACTGGACCATTGACGGAAAAAAAGAGAAGCAAAAGAACCGTGATAGGGAGCGGAATGATTTTACCTTTGAGAATATCGAGCAATTGCTGAATGACCCTGCAATTCTTAATCGTAGGCAGCTAGTTACTGTCTTGGATGAGAATGGAAATCAAGCACAAGAGGCTATCACCGCAGTGACGGTGTCGGATGTGTATCAATTGCTGGAGAGCGATTCCAAACTGATTAGCACCATCGGGCAGGGCACAGGCGGTGAACAACGCCTTGCGGCTGCCGAACGCATGGTCGAGTTGCTCGATGAGGCGTCGTTGAAAGCATGGAACACTATGGAAATGGATGCGTTGCAAGCATTAGATGGAAAAGTAGGTCAGGATATCAGGATTCCCACCGGAGAGGAAATTAAAGCAGAGGCCCAAAAAAAGTTCAAAGAAGAAACGAACAGCGACTATGATGAAGCAAGCGCTTCCGAAGCCGAAAAAGAACAATATAAAGAAATACTACAGGAAGTAGAGCTAGATCTAACCCGCGATCTGCGCCTTAAAATCTTAGAAGGCTATAAGATCAATGGCTCTGAACCCGGGCTTACGAATTTTGTTAATCAGCATCTCAGTCCCGAAGAAATTATGGCGACACGGGTGATGACAGAAACGCCGGAGCTGCGCGATCAGGCGCAGGAGGGTGATCTGGATAATTACCTGCAAGAAGATATGGTGCGCAACGCTATCGTCCTTGAAGATAATGTGCACAATCTACAACCGCAAGTGAAACAAGCCTTCAACGACATGACCATCGCGGAAATTCTGGTCGAAGCGGATAACCCGAACGGGCTCGACCCGAATGGCCCGGTCACCAGCCACTTGCTCGAAGCCGGTTTTACGCCGGATCGTATCCGCGAATTTTACACGGATCTGGAGCAGCAGGTAGACGATATTAAGGAGGCGAGCAGAGAAACAGGCACTCATAAGGAAATCGACATTTCGGGCTTACGCTTTGGTGATGCCGCGGATGTCGGTTTATTGGTCAATAATTATTATGAATCAGGGACATTAGCAGAAAACGCCGAAGTTGCTCTCAAGGCAAGCTATGAGAAACTTGTAGAAGGCATGCAGGCGGAATCCATTGAACGAACATTAGGAAACACGCACTTTCAGGGTGTCGGTCCAGATTTAATTGATAAAGGCAGTCCGCAAACCTTCTTAGCGGAGCATTACATCCCCGCTGAGCTGGAGCATTTTGAAGCCACCTATGAGCCGAAAGAGGTGGAGTGGACCAAAGAAAACTACATGGCCTATCTAGATAAGGAGAATGGTTCGGTCGTCTCACTCGAAGAAATTGCTAAAATCACGCAAGATATGACCCTTAAAGAGGTGAAAGAGGCTATTGAAAAAGGCGAACTGGGCAATGCCATTACCGAGCTGACCAAAGGCACGCAGGATGTTGCCATACGTCAGGATATGGTGAGGTTGCTGGGTGAAAAAATTACGGACGAAAATAAAGGGAATACGCTGCAACAAGCAATTGATGATGACCTCTTTACCGACAAGGAACTCGCCTCCGTCCGGCAGGAAAAGCCGATTGAGGTAAATGATAAAATCACCCGCGATGATGTTAAGGCCATGCGCAAAGGTGAGATGGAAATCACCGAAATGGCCGATCTGACCGGCGAGCAGATGACCTGGGTGCTGTCCTATGCGAAAGAGGGCGAGGCATCCCCCGTTATCAGAGGACTCACCGAAGATAAACGCGCCGAATTTGACGCGCTATTCGAAGATGACCGAGCACAGAAGCAACTGGCCGATGTTAAAATGAAAGGCGACGATTATAAGGAATTTAGAGACGATAATAAGGGCGTTAACAAAAAGTCTTATAGCGATATGCGCCTTGATCAAGAATTTCAGGCTATGATAAATGCTGACATCAATATTGAACAGCTTTACAAACAAGCAGACTGTCCTATGCCCACTCGCACCGATGGTTCGGTGATGGAGCTGAACGAGCTGCCAATGGCGAGCTATTCCGGCGATATTTACGACCTGCGCTACTCCGATGTCGTAACCGACCTGACGGGCAGGAATACTGCCGTTGATGCGAGCATAAGCGCAGAGCACTTGATTAGCCGGGCTCAAACTGATTTCGGTATAACTTTCGATTTCAATGATGGGCTTAGTCCAGAACAACAAGCCGCGCAATTAGTGAAGGAACTCGAGGCGGCCGCGAAAAGGGGGAATCCCTCACCGAATGCACGGGATGCCTATGATGTCTACCGCGCAATCGCGTATGAGGCCGCAGTAGAACGCTTCAACGAAGAGCACACCATTGGCCGCGATGCCGGACCGAAAGTGTATGAAATCGCTACGGCTACGCCGGATCGGGCTGCTCAGCCGGAAGTAGAGGAAACGCAGGCGGTAGATGACCCGGCTGCTGAGGAAGAAGCTGAGGTAACAGCCCCAGCCGTAACGCCGCTAGCGGGTGAGGCTGAGAGAGTAGATGATGTTTTTATAGAGGATCAATTTGGGTCGGTAGATGCCGCTGGAAACTCTGATGATGCACGCATTCAGCAGATTGACCAAGCCATCGCTACCGATCTTGGCGGCAAGCTTGTGCAAGAAAAGGAGCAAAAGAAAAGCAGCATCTCAGCCACGTTCGATCTCATCGACCACAAAGAATTTGCGAGCATTAAAAACCGCAATCAAACCGTAGGGCTGGGTGATATGCTTTCGCCAGCTGCTGCTGAAGATTTTGTGTTACTGCTCAATCAGGTAGCCGATAACAATATCACGCTGGCTGATTTTCAAGCAAAAGAAGGTGAATACAAAGTTACCAACAAGGTCGAAAAGGCTATCAAATTGTGGCAGAGTTCGCTGGGGCTGGTTAACGACGGTCTCTTCGGTAACCGTTCGCTCGCCGCAGCGGAGTATGAAGACATGAAGGTGGCGCTCGAGGGCGCGCTGGAAGATGGCACGATTACGGCGGATGAAGCGGAGCATCTGAAAAAGCAAATAAAGGATGTAGAAAAAGCCGTGAAGATGGCGGGTAGTAGTCAGGATACGGATGGTAAAGAGCTTATGTACAACGCCGGTCGTTCTGGCAAACAGGAAGGTATTTTTGATGCTGAAGACCAGATGGCTCTGAGCAACGCTATTGCTGCGCTTGGAGATTCTAAAGTTTCCAGCGAGGCTGTAGATGAGATTAAATCCGCTTTAACGTCTATCAATGATGAAATTCGTCATTGTGGCGGGTTCGGCCCTGCCGACTAACCCAACCCCCGTCCACACACTCCAAGGCGGCAGTCCCCCTGCCGCCTTTTGTGTGTTTGGGAAGCAGTGTTCCCCGTCATCGCGAAGGGATACAGGAACACGCCTCCCCTGCGTGGCTAGGGGAGGCAACGAGGATCGCTTCTACGAAGCGTAGCCGCAGTAGTGGGAGTGTTTCATAGTGCCGGGCTGTTCTTTCTGATCAGCGGCGGGTTGGCAGCCCTCTTTGCTATCCTCGTTGTCTGGCGTATGGGGTTGCTGAAGCATACGCCCCGCTTGCCACTTTACGCCAATCCGCGCAGTGTTTTCTATGTTCTCTGGCTTTTTACCGATATTCTCCGTTCCAGCCTGCGTGTCAGTCAATTGGTCTGGGCGCTGCATCCGCCGCTGAACCCGGCGCTCGGCTGGGTGAAAAGCAAGCCGAAATCCGATGTCGCAAAGAGCCTGCTTGCCACCTCGATTACGCTCACCCCGGGCACGGTATGTATTGATGTGAAGGCGCAGAAAATGCATATTCATGTGCTGGAAGCCTCCTCGCTCGATGAACTAAAAGCGGGTGAGATGGAAACAAATGTGTTAAAAACCGTGATGTAGGAGGGCGCTATGGGGCTTTATATCGTCACCTTATGTGTAATTATCAGCATGGCCCTGGTGCTGATCCGCGCCTGTAGCGGGCCGACTTTGTATGACCGTGTGCTTGCGACCAATGCGTTCGGTACCAAGATCATGGTGCTGATTGCGCTGATCAGCCTGTTGCTTGATGAGCCGATGCTGCTGGATATTGCACTTGTTTACGCGATGATCAATTTCATCGCCACGATCGGGTTTTTAAAATATATCGCTTATAACGATCTCGGGAAGGAATAACATGACGGAACTGATCACCCTGCTCGCCAATATATTGCTGGGGCTTGGCACGTTTTTTATCCTGACGGGCTCGCTGGGTACGCTCCGCTTCCCGGACTTTTTTACCCGCACCCATGCCTTTGGTGTCGCCGATGCGCTCGGGCTACCGCTGGTATTGTTTGGGCTGTTGCTGCATTTTCCGCTCGGGCTGATTTCGTTCAAGATTCTGCTGCTGATCGGCTTTGCCATGATCACGAGCGCTACCGCGTCGCACGCGCTTTCCAAGGCGGCGCTCTTGTCCGGGCTGAAGCCGCTCGAAGGCGAGGATGCAAGGGGCCATGCCCATGCGAAGGAGAAAGCGCATGGATAGCTCGGTACTGGCGCTGCTCGATATCATCCTTCTTGCCTTTCTTATCGTTACTGCGCTGGCCGTAGTGCTCGTGCATAACCTGCTCGTTTCAACCATCCTGCTGGGTATCTACAGTCTGCTCATGGCGGCGATGTATCTGGTGATGGGCGCGCCGGATGTCGCGATAACCGAAGCGGCGATCGGCGCAGGCATCAGCACCTTATTACTGCTTGCCGTGCTTATACTGACCGGGGAGGAGGAGAAGCCTTCCAGGCATCCGCTTTTGCCGATTACGCTGATGGTAATAACCGGCGGCGCTCTGTTTGCCGCGGTGATCAACCTGCCGGAATTTGGTGCCGGCGATTCGGCAGCGGCCACGCATGTGATACCCTACTACCTTTCCGAGTCACGCAACGAGATTGCCATTCCGAATGTGGTAACGTCGATTCTTGCAAGCTATCGCGGTTTTGATACGATGGGGGAGGTGTTCGTGGTCTTTACCGCGGGGATCAGCGTGCTCATGCTCTTAGGTAAACGTGAGAAATAAGCTCCTCGCGCTCTCTCTGATAGCGCTTATGTGCGGTGGGGCGAGCCATGCTGTTGGCGCCCCTCAAAAAGGCCGTGTCGTTCTGCTGCACGGATTATTGCGCAGCGACGGCTCGATGGAGGAGATGCAGGATTATCTCGAAAAACGCGGCTATCAGGTGCAGAATATCGACTACCCGTCCACGGAATATGGGCTGAATGCGCTTGCCGATAGGATTGCCGGGCAGCTTTATCCGGGCGCGGAGCAAGGCGCAACGCCGCTTTACATGGTTGGGCATTCCATGGGTGGGGTATTGATTCGTCTCATCGCGGCGCGGCACCCGGCAATAAGCATTACGGCGGCAGTCGAGCTTGGTCCGCCCAATCAGGGCAGTCGGCTAGCTAGCAAGCTGAAAGATAACGACCTGTATCAGTGGGTCTACGGCCCTGCCGGGCAACAACTCGCGACCGAGCAGTTTCCGGATATTCCACCGGTGAATTTCCCGATCGGTATTATCGCGGGTCATCATTCGATCGACCCGATTTCCTCTACCCTGCTGGAAGGGGAGGATGACGGCAAGGTGCTGCTTTCCGAAACACTTCTGCCCGAAGCAACGGATCATATCACGCTACCCGTGACTCACGCCTTTATGATGAAGGACGACGAAGTAATCTGCCAGACGCTCTATTTTTTAGCGCATCAACGCTTCGCACGCGCCGGGGAGTGTGACTAGGCTTCCGCCCTCCCAATATGCGCAACCAGCCACTCCACCACCGGTTCGATCTGCGCATCTTCCATCAGCATCGGGGCGTGGCCGACATTAGCAAATTCGAGCAGATCAACCTGTTTCCGCGCTGCCATCTGTTTCGCCGTTTCAGGCAGGAGAATATCACTCTCTTCCCCGCGAAGGACGAGCGCCGGCGGATCGATCATATTCCACACGCTCCAGATATCCATATCCGGTAGCTTGCGCTGCTTGCCCGAACGTGTCCAGAACGCCTCGCCAATGGCGGGGTCGTAGCTATAGCTCCAGGTGCCGTCCTTATTTTCAATGATGCTATGCCGGAACAGATGCTGCCAGTGTTCTTCCTCGCGCACGCCAAAGCAGGCATGAACACTGCGGAAATGCGCTTCCGCTTCAAACCGGGTCTGAAAATCCATCTGGTGGCCTACATAGCTACCGATCCGCGTAATGGCTTCTTTCGGCACCAGCGGCCCGACATCGTTCAGCACCATGGCTTTGATCAGATGCGGCATGGAGGCTTCCAGCATAATACCGATCAGCCCTCCCATGGAGGTGCCAATCAGATAAACGTCATCGGTGCATTTCTGCGTGAAGAAAGCGATCATATCGGCTACATAGAGCGGATAGCTGTAAAGGCTGCCATGCGAAAGCCAGTCGCTCTTACCGCGCCCGACAATATCCACCGAGAGCACGCGAAACCCTTCATGCGCGAGGCGGCAGGCGATGTAGTCGAAATCGCGCGCGTTGCGGGTCATACCGTGAATGCAGACGACCGTCTCTTTGGCCTCCGGGTCTCCCCATTCCATGTAATGCAGATTGTGGAAGGTAGAGCCGATCACCTCTGCCGATTCCGGCGTAGGGCAACGGAATGATTTTTCCTGCGGGGTAAGGTCAATTTTCATGCCATATTCCTCTCATTAGCGTGCAAATAGCTGGGTTGGATCTTTGAACGATTTGAGTTCAATCGCATTACCGCTCGGATCGCATACAAACATCGTGGCCTGCTCGCCTGTTTCGCCTTCGAAGCGAATATAAGGCGCTATAAGAAAGTCCACCTGCTTTTCTTGCAAGTGAGCAGCAAGTTCGTGCCATTCTGTCCAGGGGAGCACAAGGCCAAAATGCCTCACAGGTACTTGCTTGCCATCAACTGCGTTCGTTTCCGCAGACTGAATATCTTCGGGTTTAAGATGGGCTGAAAGCTGGTGGCCGTAAAAATCGAAATCTACCCAGCTATCGCATTCTCGGCCAATAGAAACCTTAAAATACTCAAGAAAGAAATGCTTTGTTTCTTCCAGATCTTTTACGGCAAAAGCAAGATGAAAGGGATACATATTCAATGAACCCTCCTGCACAGCGGACCTTTCAGTAACGGTTTCGCTACGCCGCTTTGCGCTGCCCGACCGCACTGACGATTTTCTCCGCCGCATCTTCCAGATTGTCGGCAGCAATAATCGCAAGGCCGGAATTGTTCATCAGTTCCTTGCCTTTTTCTACGTTCGTACCTTCCAGACGCACCACCAGCGGCACCTGCAGATCCACATCTTTCGCCGCAGCAATCACCCCTTCAGCGATCACGTCACAGCGCATGATGCCACCGAAAATATTCACCAGAATCCCCTCAACGGACGGGTCGGAGAGGATGATCTTAAACGCCTCGGTCACGCGCTCTTTGGTTGCACCGCCACCGACGTCAAGGAAATTCGCCGGCTCGCCTCCCTTCAGCTTAATGATGTCCATCGTCGCCATCGCGAGCCCGGCACCGTTGACCATACAGCCGATCGTACCGTCCATTTTTACATAAGACAGCTCATGCTCTTTCGCGCGGAGTTCAAACGGGTCTTCCTCATCGAGATCGCGCAATTCTTCTACGTCCGGATGACGGAACAAGGCGTTTTCATCGAAGTTAAATTTCGCATCGAGTGCGACAATTTGCCCGTCGCCGACGATGGCGAGCGGGTTAATCTCCACCTGTGCGCAGTCCAGCTGCGTAAAGGCTTCATAGCAGCCTTTGAGCACCTTATTGAGTTGCTTGACACCGCCCTTATCCAGCCCGATGCCGAAGCCGATCTTGCGGATATGAAAGCCCTGCAGCCCTGCAGCCGGATCAACCGAAACGGTCACGATTTTCTCTGGCGTGTTTTCCGCGACTTCTTCAATATCCACACCGCCCTCGGATGAGGCGATAATCGTCACGCGGTCCGTTGCGCGATCCACCACGAACGAGAGGTACAACTCGGACTGAATATCCGAGCCCTGCTCGATGTAAAGGCGCTTAACAACATTCCCGTCCGGTGCGTTCTGATGCGTCACCAGTGTTTTACCGAGCATTTCTTTCGCATTGTCGTAGACCTCTTCGACCGACTTCACCACGCGTACACCGCCGCCGCTTTCCGGGGCTTCGGTGAAGATACCTTTACCGCGGCCACCGGCATGAATCTGCGACTTGACCACATAAATCGGCCCGTCCAGCTCCTGCGCGGCGGTTTTGGCCTCCTCCGCGGTGAAGGCTACCTTGCCTTCCGGCACGGGTACGCCGAATTTACGTAAGAGTTCTTTCGCCTGATATTCATGTATATTCATAGCTTCTCTGCCTTTGTTTCAACTGCTCGGTTACATATCCGCGCTTCTTATAACATAGTGGCTCTCAAGCGCAAGACTGGAAGTTATGTAACGAGGCCCAAATTAATTACGCCTTCTTAACCGTTTATTAATACTTTGCTGGTATACTATCACCTGTAGATAAAATTTTAACTAAATGCGTAAACGTAAACAAAGAGGAATAATAGGCGCGACAGAGAGATAACCACGGAGAAGTATTATGGCCCCGACAAACACCTCCCTAACTGAAGAACAGCAAGAAGCGGTTAAAGCCAAACTGGATGAACTGTGGGATGCAAACGAAGCAGAGCTTAAAAATCGGAAATCGCTGCCCAATGTGGATTTAGCGACAATTCAAGCCATTTACACGGCTGCGGTTACTGATATTACAGATGAGCAAATTCTGAAGGATATGGAAGATCGTCGTGGTGCTTATAATCAATCGGTGAAAGACATAATAGATCGCACGGATGGCCGAGATGACAAGGACTTAGAAAAGCAGGTTCAGGATCAAGCAGAAGCGCTGCAAGAAAGCCTGACGCGACAGCTAGAGCAGCAAATTGCTCTGGAAGCCGAGATGCTTACAGCTGGAACTGCTGGGAAAACACAGGGAGGAGGCAATCAAGCTAGGGACACAACCCCAGCAGAAGATATCACTACCGCATCCGCATCCGCGCCCGCAGCGGAAGCGCCGACCAACCGCCCGGAAGCGCCGGCGATTGATCAGGCGATCATCATTCCGGAAGGCTACTGGACCATTGACGGAAAAAAAGAGAAGCAAAAGAACCGTGATAGGGAGCGGAATGATTTTACCTTTGAGAATATCGAGCAATTGCTGAATGACCCTGCAATTCTTAATCGTAGGCAGCTAGTTACTGTCTTGGATGAGAATGGAAATCAAGCACAAGAGGCTATCACCGCAGTGACGGTGTCGGATGTGTATCAATTGCTGGAGAGCGATTCCAAACTGATTAGCACCATCGGGCAGGGCACAGGCGGTGAACAACGCCTTGCGGCTGCCGAACGCATGGTCGAGTTGCTCGATGAGGCGTCGTTGAAAGCATGGAACACTATGGAAATGGATGCGTTGCAAGCATTAGATGGAAAAGTAGGTCAGGATATCAGGATTCCCACCGGAGAGGAAATTAAAGCAGAGGCCCAAAAAAAGTTCAAAGAAGAAACGAACAGCGACTATGATGAAGCAAGCGCTTCCGAAGCCGAAAAAGAACAATATAAAGAAATACTACAGGAAGTAGAGCTAGATCTAACCCGCGATCTGCGCCTTAAAATCTTAGAAGGCTATAAGATCAATGGCTCTGAACCCGGGCTTACGAATTTTGTTAATCAGCATCTCAGTCCCGAAGAAATTATGGCGACACGGGTGATGACAGAAACGCCGGAGCTGCGCGATCAGGCGCAGGAGGGTGATCTGGATAATTACCTGCAAGAAGATATGGTGCGCAACGCTATCGTCCTTGAAGATAATGTGCACAATCTACAACCGCAAGTGAAACAAGCCTTCAACGACATGACCATCGCGGAAATTCTGGTCGAAGCGGATAACCCGAACGGGCTCGACCCGAATGGCCCGGTCACCAGCCACTTGCTCGAAGCCGGTTTTACGCCGGATCGTATCCGCGAATTTTACACGGATCTGGAGCAGCAGGTAGACGATATTAAGGAGGCGAGCAGAGAAACAGGCACTCATAAGGAAATCGACATTTCGGGCTTACGCTTTGGTGATGCCGCGGATGTCGGTTTATTGGTCAATAATTATTATGAATCAGGGACATTAGCAGAAAACGCCGAAGTTGCTCTCAAGGCAAGCTATGAGAAACTTGTAGAAGGCATGCAGGCGGAATCCATTGAACGAACATTAGGAAACACGCACTTTCAGGGTGTCGGTCCAGATTTAATTGATAAAGGCAGTCCGCAAACCTTCTTAGCGGAGCATTACATCCCCGCTGAGCTGGAGCATTTTGAAGCCACCTATGAGCCGAAAGAGGTGGAGTGGACCAAAGAAAACTACATGGCCTATCTAGATAAGGAGAATGGTTCGGTCGTCTCACTCGAAGAAATTGCTAAAATCACGCAAGATATGACCCTTAAAGAGGTGAAAGAGGCTATTGAAAAAGGCGAACTGGGCAATGCCATTACCGAGCTGACCAAAGGCACGCAGGATGTTGCCATACGTCAGGATATGGTGAGGTTGCTGGGTGAAAAAATTACGGACGAAAATAAAGGGAATACGCTGCAACAAGCAATTGATGATGACCTCTTTACCGACAAGGAACTCGCCTCCGTCCGGCAGGAAAAGCCGATTGAGGTAAATGATAAAATCACCCGCGATGATGTTAAGGCCATGCGCAAAGGTGAGATGGAAATCACCGAAATGGCCGATCTGACCGGCGAGCAGATGACCTGGGTGCTGTCCTATGCGAAAGAGGGCGAGGCATCCCCCGTTATCAGAGGACTCACCGAAGATAAACGCGCCGAATTTGACGCGCTATTCGAAGATGACCGAGCACAGAAGCAACTGGCCGATGTTAAAATGAAAGGCGACGATTATAAGGAATTTAGAGACGATAATAAGGGCGTTAACAAAAAGTCTTATAGCGATATGCGCCTTGATCAAGAATTTCAGGCTATGATAAATGCTGACATCAATATTGAACAGCTTTACAAACAAGCAGACTGTCCTATGCCCACTCGCACCGATGGTTCGGTGATGGAGCTGAACGAGCTGCCAATGGCGAGCTATTCCGGCGATATTTACGACCTGCGCTACTCCGATGTCGTAACCGACCTGACGGGCAGGAATACTGCCGTTGATGCGAGCATAAGCGCAGAGCACTTGATTAGCCGGGCTCAAACTGATTTCGGTATAACTTTCGATTTCAATGATGGGCTTAGTCCAGAACAACAAGCCGCGCAATTAGTGAAGGAACTCGAGGCGGCCGCGAAAAGGGGGAATCCCTCACCGAATGCACGGGATGCCTATGATGTCTACCGCGCAATCGCGTATGAGGCCGCAGTAGAACGCTTCAACGAAGAGCACACCATTGGCCGCGATGCCGGACCGAAAGTGTATGAAATCGCTACGGCTACGCCGGATCGGGCTGCTCAGCCGGAAGTAGAGGAAACGCAGGCGGTAGATGACCCGGCTGCTGAGGAAGAAGCTGAGGTAACAGCCCCAGCCGTAACGCCGCTAGCGGGTGAGGCTGAGAGAGTAGATGATGTTTTTATAGAGGATCAATTTGGGTCGGTAGATGCCGCTGGAAACTCTGATGATGCACGCATTCAGCAGATTGACCAAGCCATCGCTACCGATCTTGGCGGCAAGCTTGTGCAAGAAAAGGAGCAAAAGAAAAGCAGCATCTCAGCCACGTTCGATCTCATCGACCACAAAGAATTTGCGAGCATTAAAAACCGCAATCAAACCGTAGGGCTGGGTGATATGCTTTCGCCAGCTGCTGCTGAAGATTTTGTGTTACTGCTCAATCAGGTAGCCGATAACAATATCACGCTGGCTGATTTTCAAGCAAAAGAAGGTGAATACAAAGTTACCAACAAGGTCGAAAAGGCTATCAAATTGTGGCAGAGTTCGCTGGGGCTGGTTAACGACGGTCTCTTCGGTAACCGTTCGCTCGCCGCAGCGGAGTATGAAGACATGAAGGTGGCGCTCGAGGGCGCGCTGGAAGATGGCACGATTACGGCGGATGAAGCGGAGCATCTGAAAAAGCAAATAAAGGATGTAGAAAAAGCCGTGAAGATGGCGGGTAGTAGTCAGGATACGGATGGTAAAGAGCTTATGTACAACGCCGGTCGTTCTGGCAAACAGGAAGGTATTTTTGATGCTGAAGACCAGATGGCTCTGAGCAACGCTATTGCTGCGCTTGGAGATTCTAAAGTTTCCAGCGAGGCTGTAGATGAGATTAAATCCGCTTTAACGTCTATCAATGATGAAATTCGTCATTGTGGCGGGTTCGGCCCTGCCGACTAACCCAACCCCCGTCCACACACTCCAAGGCGGCAGTCCCCCTGCCGCCTTTTGTGTGTTTGGGAAGCAGTGTTCCCCGTCATCGCGAAGGGATACAGGAACACGCCTCCCCTGCGTGGCTAGGGGAGGCAACGAGGATCGCTTCTACGAAGCGTAGCCGCAGTAGTGGGAGTGTTTCATAGTGCCGGGCGTTCTCTGATTGCTTAAGAAAGGTCACCCCCAGCTGCATCCCGCAACGTCTGATACACCGTTTCGAGTTGCTGTTTCACAGCTTCCTGCCCGAAACGTGCATGTATCTCCTCGACGCCCCGCTTCGCTATGGCCTCGCGCTGCTGATCGTCCTGAATAGCGCGCCGTATCGTCTCGGCAATCGCCTCAGCTGCGTTATCCTCCGTACAAAATGCATTTTCTTCTGCACGGATATAGTCGCGCATACCGCCCACATTGCTGGAGATTACCGGCAAGCCTGCCGCCATCGCCTCCACCTGACTGATGCAGAGCCCTTCATTATGGCTCACTTGCAGATAGAGATCATACGCGTGCGCTTGCTGCGTCCAACCCGCTACAAAGCCCGGCAACTGCACCTGTCCCTGTAGCTGCAACTGTTCGACCAAGGCTTCCAGTTCTGCTCTGAGCGGCCCATCGCCGGCAATGGTTAACTCTGCCTCCATGCCGTCATCCTTCAACCGGCGTAGGGCCTGAATGGCTCCGGCAAAATGTTTGACCGGCAGCAAGCGGCCTACACTGAGCAGTTTAACCGGCTGATGCAGCCTGTAGTCGGTTTTTACCCTTGCACCATCGTTAACCGCGATCAGCGGCAGGAAGGCGCGGTACCGCTCTTTCGGCGTGTAATACGACGCGTTTGCTTCACCGGCGGCCACCGAGTCATACAGCACGGCATCGACACGCTTCGAGCTAAGTCGTAGCGGCCTGATATAGATGGATTGTGGCAGAGACGTATTATGCTCAAGCGTGACGACCAACCCCGGTCGGTTACGCATGGCAGCCCGTCCCAAAATATTCGCCTGCGGCAGGGAAAGCAGCACCATATGCGGCTGAAATTCATTAATAAGCGAGCGCAGCTTACCATGGCATTGTATCAGGCGTGGTACAGTCATCTTGCGCTGCGGCATGAGATAGCGGTAATCGACTCCGCGCTCCTGCATGGACGGGATCAACTCGCCCGAACCGCGAAACAAGGACACGTAGCGGATCTCATTTGCTTCAGCGTGCAAAAAATCCTGATCGATCAGATGCAGCAGCCCGGTCTCCGCCCCGCCGAGATTCATGTTGTTGTTGAGGTAGACAATACGCATTTACTCGGATGCGTGATCCGTATAAGCGGAGTAGTCGATCGGAGTTATCTTACTGAATATAGGGTCATTTCTAGCTTCTAGTATTTCAAGATCGAAGGCACGTTGTAAATTCATCCAGGATTCTGGTGTGTTTCCAAAAAACTTACTTAAGCGCATCGCCATATCAACCGAAATTGATCTCTTGCCGTGTACAATCTGACTGATCGCAATGGGCTGCACCTGAATCGCTTCGGCAAGAGCGGCTTGTGTCATGCCTAATGGCTCGAGAAATTCATATTTCAGAATTTCACCGGGGTGAATAGGGTCAGAAATATCAAAACGCTTGGTCATTAGTGGTAATCCATTATCCTGACTTCAAAAGCTTTCTCGTTTTCAAACTTAAAAATAATTCGCCATTGATCATTAATTCGTAAACTATAAAAATCTTGTAAATCCTCTTTTAGTTTTTTTAACCTGTTTCCAGGCGGTATACTTAGTTCGTTAACCACTTTCGCCGTATGTATACGCCTTAATTTACGTTGCATATTACGCCGCAATTCAGAAGGAAATTTTTGAGTATGTTGACCGTGAAATAATTTTTCCGTTTCTTTACAGGAAAAGGAGGTAATAGCCATTTAGCAAACCTTTCATTTAAAAGTTTCATAAAAATGCCCCTTCTTCATCCTTTTCAACACACTCAAAATACCATACTCCCGATAATATCGCAAGACAATATATCGTGATGCGATATCTATACCTTCGCATATTTCTGGTAAATCGTCTCAATTGAGTTCACCATGTGGTCGATGCCCCACTGCGAGAGATCCTGCGCGCGGCTGGCATTGCTCATGCGCTTTCTGAGCGCCTCATCCTGCAGGACCGTGATGATCTGCTGCTGCATCGGAGTGATGTCGTCCACGGGGGCGATCAGCGCGTTTTCACCGTCTTTCGCGATTAAATTCACCCCAGGCGTATTCGTGCATACGACCGGCAGCCCGGCAAGCACATATTGGATCACCACCCGCGCGAGCCCTTCCCGCGCAGAAGGCAGAATACCCAGCTGCGAAATCGCGAGATACGCCTCGACATTCGGCTGAAAGCCAAGCATCAGCACGTGCTGTTCTAAGTGGAGTTCGGTAATTTTCGCCCGTATCTTCGCTTCATTTTCTCCTTCACCCAAAAATAACAGTACCGCGTCCGGGCAGGCTTTGACGATTTCAGCAAAAAGCGGCAGCAACTCCAGATGCCGCTTGCGTGGCTCATAGGAGCCGACAAAGGCGATAAATTGAGGGTGCTTCGTAGCAATCTGCTCAGGGTTAATCAGTTTTCTCCAATCGTCCACCTTAGCGTTTTGAAACTTCGCAATATCCATACCGCTCGGTACGACATAATGCTGTTCTTCTTTCCCAAGCCCATGCTGCAAACAGACCGCCTTCGTACCGGGGCTCACATTGATAAACGCATCGGTACAAGGAGTAACCGCCTTTTCCGCCGTGAGGTAAAGCGCGCGTTTGAGTGCACTCACCTGCTCAAAGGCAAGCATATGCACCCCGTGGATAATACAGGGCACGTTTGCCCGTTTTGCGGCAATGCGCCCGATCACGCCCGCCTTACTGGTATGGGTATGCACGATATCGGGCTGAATCACCTGTAACAGCCGTCTGGTTTCTTTGGTCGCCTTGCTGTCCATAAGCGGCGATATTTCACGGATCAGGCTTGGCACCTGATGTTGGTGCACCTCCGGATCGAGCTCCTGCTGCTTCTGCTCGGCTACTTCATTGCCGTAGATCAGATGCACCTCATGGCCGAGCCTGACCTGCCCGTTGCAGCTGAAGAGCGTATTCTCCTCCGCCCCGGCATTGAGGAAGCGCGTGATGATATGGACGATTTTCATAAGCCAAGCTGTAGCAGTAATATACGGCGCAACTCCTGTAAACCGTCATGATCAATTTCACCTATTCTGGATTGGAAGCGCTTTAAGCTCGCCGTGGTGATTTGATCTGCCATGGCTTTGCTTCGCTGGCCCGCAAAATGCACCAGCGCTTCGGACGGGTAGAGTTTGCCTGTTTGCGTGCTTAAAGGCACCACCTGAAACCTGTTCAGATAGCGGTTTGACATGTTATTACTCACTACGATGGCGGGGCGCGTTTTGCGTATTTCCTCTCCGACAGAGGGATCGAACCGTACCCACCATACCTCGCCGCGCTGCGGGCGCTTAGCGGGTTTCGCTGACATCGGTGATTCCGAGCGCTTCCCATTCTTCGGCATCAGCCTCCCGGCTTTCATCTTTTGCCATGGCCTTATAGCCGGCCTCAAGTGCGTCCTCCAGCACGAGCGGACGGGTCACATCATTGATGAAGCGGCTAATATTTCCGCGCCCGATTGTGGCGTGCAACGCCTGATAAACATCATCATCAATAGTGATCGTCAGTTTTTTCATATCGTCTCTTTATACGTATAGCAGTACGTATAATACCATAGCGTTCGTTGCTCTTTCAAGTTATAATACGGTCCCTATGGCGCATCAACATACCACGGAAACGGGCACACTCCTCTACGCCATTGGCGATATCCATGGTCGGCTGGATTTATTGCAGCAATTGCATGCTATGATCCGCGAGGATATCGGGCGTCAATCTGCTCAAAAAGTCATCATCGTATATCTCGGCGACTATGTGGATCGCGGCCCTGCTTCACGTGGAGTGATCGAGCACCTGATTTCCGATCCGATGCCGGATTGCGAATCCATTTATCTCATGGGAAATCACGAATTCGCCATGCTGGAATTTCTGAATCACCATGAGGAAACCGGCGTCTGGCTTAACTGGGGTGGCAAGCAGACGCTGGACAGCTACGATGTGCATCTTATCGATAGCCGTGGACGCAAAAAACCGCTTTATGACCTTGCAGAAGAAGCGAGGCAAAGCATATCAGAGGCGCATCGTAAATTTCTACGCCACTTACGTTACTATTACCGCCATGGAGATTATCTGTTTGTCCATGCCGGTATTGATCCGAAAAAACCGCTCGAGAACCAAAGTAAATATGACCTGCTCACGATTCGCGACCGATTTATCTACGGTAATGAACCGCTTCCCTTTACCGTGGTGTTTGGTCATACCGTTTTCGACACACCATTCAGGGGCACGAACCGCATCGGCATTGATACGGGGGCATTCAGCACCGGGCACTTAACCGCTGCCATATTACAGGATGACAAAATACGCTTTCTAACTACCTGAAAATCCGTTATTAGTCATCGCAGCCAGAGGTAGCTATATGAATAAGTGGCCTATTTCCATCCTGATCCTGATAACAGACACCTTTGCGCTGTTTGCCGCGTGGTACCTTGCGCGTGAAGTCGGGCCTACGCTCTTTACCTCGTGGTACGGCCAGCATTATTTCGTAGTCGCTACCGCTAATGCCTATGCGGCGACCCCGCTATTCGGTATTCTCTCCGGGCTCGCCATCTTCCTCTTTCTTAACAAAAACCATTACAGCGTGCGCACGCCGTGGTGGAATCAGGTGCGGGATGTCGGCTTGATCACCGTAGTCTGCCTTTTGATTCACGGCTTCGTGCAAAAACAGGCGCCGCATTTTATTGTCTTCAGCTTCTGGATGACAAGCTTTGTCCTCATATTGTTCGGACGACAGCTCTCACGTTTTATCGGGCTTGTTATTGGCCAGTGGAAAATTCCGACCATTATCATCGGTGACGGCGAGAATGCGGTCGATACGTTTTACGCCATTCACAGCGATCATTACCCCGGCTATGATGTGAAACAGCTGATCCTGCGCTGCCGTCATTTCGACGAATTTGATCTCGAGGAATTGCCACCGGAATTTCATGATGTACCGATTAAAGACGGCAGACAGGATATTGCACGTGCACTCGAAATCCAACCGGATACGTTTTATATTATTGCGCTTGATACGTTTCGCGGGGAGGAGCGGGAGATCATCCTGCAGCGCTTGCATGATTTGCAAGCGGATTACGTTATCGTACCGCCGATCAAACGGTCCTCGCTCTATGGGATGGAACCGTATTATTTCTTCGGCTCCGATACGATGTTCCTGCGTTCGCGCAATAAGATCGATGCGCCCGGCGCGCGGATTATCAAACGGTTGTTTGATATAGTCGGCGCGCTGTTCGGCCTGCTGCTGACCGCACCTGTCTTTTTTGTCGTGGCCTTGCTTGCCATCAAAGCCAGACGCAATATATTCTTTGGCCATCCGCGCGTTGGCAAACATAATAAAATTTTTATGTGCTGGAAATTCCAGACCATGGTGCCGGATGCGAAAGAGCGGCTGAAAAAGATACTGGAAAACGACCCCGAAGCCAAAGCCGAATGGGAAACGACGCACAAGCTGAAAGATGATCCGCGGGTGCATACGATCGGGAAGTTCCTGCGCAAAACCAGTCTTGATGAGCTGCCGCAGCTATTTAACGTGTTGAAAGGCGAGATGAGCCTTGCCGGGCCGCGCCCTATCGTTAAGGATGAAAAGAAATTCTACGGCGAACACATCGATTATTACCTATCGGTCCGTCCCGGTATAACCGGGCTGTGGCAAGCCAGCGGACGAAGCAACACCACCTATGCGCACCGTGTCTATCTGGATGGCTGGTATGTTCGCAACTGGTCGCTTTCGCAGGATCTGGTGATCCTCTTCAAAACCATTAGCGCGCTCATGTTCCGCCGGGGTGCCTATTAACGCTGTGGGCTGATGACGCTTCGTCGAACATATCGGGCAGCTATTGCTTGGAAATGCGTGGTAAGGCTCGTCGCGGACAGTAGCCGATTACAATGACCTGATAGTCCGTAGATAGATTCACGTTCCAGCCTTATCTTTCATCATATCGTTCTTGCAGCCATTTGATTGCCAGCAACAGCAGGATGATTACCCCGAGCGCCACCGGAATAAACGGTAATCCCAGCACCTCGTGCAGCATGGGCCGGTTAAGCGTGTAATTGGTAAAATAATAGGCCGGCAGGTCCGGGTATATCACGAAGAAGAACTGGATGCCAAAGCGCGAACCGAGCAGGAACGCAACCACTACCGCCATGCAGCCGAACAGCCCGATAGCAGGTTTCACCCCCCGGTCCCGCGCAGGGTAATAACACGCGATGGCTACCCCGCAACCGATCAGACTTCCCCCAATCAGCGAGGCATAGGGCAGGAGGAAATTGCCGTGCAGCGTAATCATATCCAGCGCATCGAGCATTATCAGCAGGCACAGGTGAGTGATGATCGCCGTACAGGCCGTTACCAGAATACGATGCTGTTTAAGCCGTAATTGCGGGATGATATAGTGCGGAGCGAGCAGCCCGGAACGTTCAAGCAGCAGCCCGGTTAACAGCCCGATGAAAAATATGAAATTGAACGGATTCATCGCGTATGCACCTTATCGATCACGAACACGGTAAGCATACCACTCAGCAGGGCAATCAGGCAGATGATCCAGGCGGACAGGGAAAGCTGGAACAAGCCGGTCGCAAGTTGCCAATAATCAAACCGCTCGAGCATAATCCACATTAGCCCAAAATAAAACAGGAAGCCGCCGAGCATCGCCGTCAGACAGTAAAAGCCAAGCCGCACTATTTCACGGAAAGAAAAATACAGCATGATTTTAGGCCGCACACCGAATAACCACCCAGAAATCAGCGCGCCAAGGATCATGCCGATAAAAAACAGCTGATGAAATATAAACCGGGCGGACTCGGTGACCTGCGCGTTAAAACGTAAGTTATGGATCGCATAGTGCCAGTGGCTGCCAAGCTCACGGAAACTCACATAGAAGCTAGAAATGGGCAGCACCTGATCCATAATGAAAAACGCGGGCGCCGGTATCAGTCCGAGCAGAATCCCGACGACTACCGGGGATGGACGCTTCCGGAAGCGGAAGCTATGAAGCCACCAGTTCACTTCGCCTCCAGCGCCGCAAAGGGCAGCGACCATACCCCGTTATACGGGTATTTGTAGCTGTTTACGCCTCCAAAGCCGGCAATCACCACATCACCCACCTTTTTCGCGGAAGAAACAATCAGCGGCTTCGGCAGGGGTGTACCATGTGTCCAGCGATCGGCTTCTATATCATATACGGCGACCGTATCGATGGCGAGCTCCCGGTAGCTGCGCCCGCCGAGTGCGTAAATTTTCCCGTCATAGGCGAAGGTGGAGTTATCATGGTGCGAATGTACGGCGGGCATATCGGCTAGCCGTGTCCATTGCCGCGTATCCTGGTTAAAGCGGTGCATCAGCCTTACATCTTCCGAGACGATACGATGACCATATTCCCCGCCGATCATGTAGATCTGATCGTCCACCACAATGGTGCTGAAATGCGTTCGCGGGTTTGGCACCGGTACGGAGAGCTTGCGCCACTTCGCATTTTTGTCATGCGGGTTGATGACATAATGTGCATCGGTATTGGTCTGGTTATCGGCTGTTACTCCTCCGAAACTATGCAATAGCCCGCCGGCATAGGCGAGCCCTGCCGAGGTGGCGGGTTCCGGCAGGGGCGGGCCAAGCTCCCAGCTATCGCTATCAAGATTATAGATTTGCACGAGTTCGGTCGGCTTACCGGGAAAATCATCGGCGAGCCCGCCATTAAACCACACCCGGTTGCCAACCCGCGCGACGCCGACATGCGTCACCGGTACGGGCATATCCTTCATACGCTTCCAACTCCGCGTTTTCGGGTGGAAACGATCTACCCGCTGCGAGACGTTGAAATGCTTATCTACGAACCCGGTAAAAAAGTAAATATACTCGCCCACCACCAGCGTAGCCGCACCTTCCCGCGGGACTTCGGTTTCCGAAACCAGCTCCCACTCCGGCGATGGCTTCGGCGCAACGACAGAATGCATCAGCTTCGGCAAAAACGCTATTGAGAGCGCGAAAAGCAGAAAGGCGGGTAAGAGAATATAACGCATCTTACCTCCGCAGCAGCGCGTCATACTCCGCCGTTATACGCTCCGCGTCGAAGTCGCGTGCGCGCGCTAGTAATTGACCCGCATCATGTTTTTTTACCAAACAATCAATTATGCCATTCGACAGCGCAATAGGATTACGCGGAGGTACCAAAACACCATATCTTCCATCACACAGGATCTCGGAGGGTCCATGCGGACTATTTGTGCTTATAACCGGCGTCCCGCACGCCATGGCCTCCACCAGCACATTACCGAACCCCTCATATTCGGAGGAAAGCACAAACAGGTCCGCCTGTCTGATAAACGGGTACGGATTGGCCTGAAACTCACCGAAGATAACATGACGGCGGAGCTCGTGCTGATCCACGATAAGTTGAAGCCGGTCACGTAATTCACCGGTGCCAAGTATCAACAGATTAACCGGTTTATTCTTTTTCAGATAAGCCAAGGCTTTAAAGAGCGTCGGGTAATCTTTCTGTTTCGAAAGCCTGCCCATCGCCACGATTAACGGCAGTTCCGGATTATGCCAGGTGAAGGATTTGGCCGGCGTTTCTTTGGATTGAGCGATAATCGTATCAACCGGGATCGGATTATACAGCGTATGAATCAGATCACCCGGACTTCCGGTAAAGTCCTGGTAATCGTCTGCCACGCCTTGCGATACGGCAATCACCCCGGTCGCATGCGGAAAGAGTTTTTTGATACGCCAGGTTTTGAACCGGCTCATATAGTTCGCCTGCATCGATAACGTATTATCCAGCCGCAACCAGGTCTTCGGCGGGCGTTTCAAGGTCTTCACCGCGATCATCAATGCTATACAGGCCGGGTATAAAAAACCCATGACGTGAGCGGGACGGTTGCGCTTGATATATGTTCTAAGGGCAAATACCGCCGCTTTATTATGGGGAACGTTGAGCGAAACCAGCGACAGAGAGGGCGGCACATGATTGAGATATTCCCCCTTTTTCTGAAACGTCACGATCTCCACCTCCCAGCCCAGCTGCTGCAGACCGGCCGCAAGTGTGAGCGCCACACGCTCCGCGCCGCCCCCGTTTAAAGAAGGCAGCAGCAGGGCTATGGGTCTAGGATCATGCATAGTACTATAGTAGCAAATCCGAAGCGGGATGCGTAAAAAATCAGTCGGATTGGAGGATTTTCGGCTTTTTTAGCGCCCAAAAGCGGCTGTAAAGAAATAAGCGGGTTGCCCGGAGCGCAAAGGGCAGGCTGTAATCGAGCCGTAAGCCGAAGCGCAATAGCATGCCTGCTTTGCCCAATCGCCCGGTATCGGAATTAAGAATAGACTTCGCGATCCACTTACCCGCGAGCGCTTTCAGCCGGTAGGGCGAGCAATCAACCCCCGTTTTGCTGATAAACGCCGCCAGCATCATATCGATCGTATCAAATACGCTGCCAAGCCCGCCGTCAGGAACCTTATGATGATGTAAAAATGTAAGCGTTTCCTGAATACGCGGCGCATCCTTCCGGCTCATCCCAAGCTCGGACAGGATATAGGCTTTTACCAGGCGGATTTTTTCCTGCGCCTGTTTTTCTTTTAATTGGTAGGAAATCGAACCTGTATGTTTGCGATACAAAATAAGCGGCCGCATCAGGTTTTTCATGCGGGTATGCTTAGCCATACGAAACCAGAAATCCATATCTTCGGTTGCGCGCATTTTCTTATTATAGCTTAGGTTATGTTTGCGAATCACCTCCGCCCGGTACATGCAGGACGGGTGATAAAAAGGCGGGTAGAACAACAGTTGAAAGCGGATGGCCGTATCATCCTCAGGCTGCAGCTTCACCTGCTTGAAATGCGAAGCCTCATCAATGTGGTATGCCGCCGTACCCAGCAAGCCAACCTCCGGATGATTCTCGAGATATTCAAATTGCTGCGCCATACGGTCTGGCAGCATGTAATCATCTGCGTCCAGCCGGGCAATATAACGGCCACGCGCATGGGTCAGGCAGACATTCATGGCTTCGGCCACCCCGAGATTACGTTCATTCACCACAAGCCTGAACCTAGGGTCGCGTCGTGCATATTCCTCTACAATTTCGCGGGTGCGGTCCGTTGAACCGTCATCGACGACAATCACTTCGTAATCGGTGAAATTCTGGTTGATAATACTATCAAGCGCCTGCCTGATGTAGGCCGCCCCGTCCATAACAGGTACAACGATACTAACCGCAGGGATAATCTGTTCTCCACCTACCATGGCGAGTGCGTGAAATTGTATCTCTTCAAAAGAGACGGGATCTGGCCTGAGCATTGTCGTTTCCACCTCACCATTTGACTGCTGCTATGGAGATAGCACACAGTATCAACCATGTTACTAATAGAGGCATAAAGAAGGTATAAGAAATTGTGAAGCCTTTTTTGCCGCGGATGTGCGGCTTTTGCGAGCCAGCGGGTGCACATACTACGTGCCTCGTATGGTAGCTTCCCGTTGTGGGCATCCCGGAAGGCGGTTTTCAGCCGGTTGAGCTGAGCCCGCATAAAGCGCATATTCTCAAAAGAGGCGGGCGGGCGCGTTAATATCAACTCGACCAGCCGGGCAATATCCGCATCCTGCTCCGGGAGTCCCAACAGACGTGTGCAGTTCTCCTGCGCAGTCTGCTGCTTTTCCCGCGTCTGCAGCTTGCGGTCATAAACCGAGGACGAGCCGCCGTGAATCCGGTAACAGATGAGCGGTTCCGGGAGGTTCGCCGCCTCGCATAACGGCAGCATGCGGCTCCAGAAATGGAAGTCGAGCGAGGATTTATACGCCGCATCATACCGCAGCCGATGCTTGCGGATAATCGAAGCGCGGTACATGCAGGACGGGTGGTAAAAAGGCGGTGCGATCAGGCTGTGGAAGCGAATGGCGAGATCCCGCTCCACTTGCTTTTGACAGTCATAGAGCAGGTTATCCCCGTCAATATGATAAGCGGAGGTGCCGAGAATACCTACCTGCGGATGCGTATCGAGATAAAGCACCTGCCGCGAAAATCGCTCGCGCAGCGCAATGTCATCTCCGTCCATAATCGCAATATATTCCCCCTGCGCCAGCTCAAGCGCGCGGTTAAGCGAGGCGGATATTCCCATATTGCGCGGGTTACTCACCAGGTTAATACGCGGATCATCGTAGCGTTGGATAATCTCGACCGTATTATCGCTTCCACGGTCATCCATAATGATAAACTCGAAATCGGTGAAAAGCTGCGCGAGGATCGACTCCACCGTCTGGGCGATATATTTCCCGTTATTCCATACGGAAATGATGACCGATAGCTTAGGCATAGTATCATTTTATGATTCCCTGCGTCGGATTACTATGCTCGGCAATGAACCTAACGCTTCGCGACTAAAGATGCTCGACTACTGTCTCGATTCCGGCACAGCTGCTATAGCGCTTCCCTCCTGCGCCGCCCTGCTTCTGGTAGAGCGTGTTGTTAAAGTAGGTATAGTCGCCCTCATTAATGCTCTGCGCGGCAAATTCCAACTGCTGCGAGGTTACACTATCTTCATTCACGTAGATTTCTGAAGTATTTGTGGGAGGAATATACGTGTTATCATTATCCTCAGGATAAACGGGGGTAGCACCGTCGTTTAGTTTGATATAAAGCTGTCCCTCATGGCTGAAGAAGTCATTCTCCGGGGTCGTTCCCACCTTAAATTCAAAGCTGTTTGGATCATAGGTGTGTAAAAATGGTTGTTGTAGCAGCGAAGTGAGGGTGCCGGGCTCATTTAGAGCTCCAAAATCCCCAGATAGAGAAGACCCACGTATATCATTATACCTATCAAGATAATACCCAGCATTTTCAGCTGGGCTGAATATATCGTTAATAATATCTTTTTCGAGTCCCGTAATTTCTTTTTCTTGCCCATTAATTGCACCTTTTATAGCATCACTTAATTCAATACCAATCTGGTCAACAATATCACCGACATTGACTCCGGCAGCATCAGTTATAATAGCTTCTTCTAATTGTTGGGTCTCTTCTGGTGTTAAATTATCCCTAGTATAATAAGAATCGCTAATATTAGTATGGGGATTAAAGTTATCTGAACCTGAGACCTGAGGTGTATTTTCAAATCCTTCTTTATCTGATATATCAGGTTCTTGAGAAAAGATTTTTTCTGTTTGCCCATCTCTGAGAATCTCCGTTAAGTTCTCGGTTATACCATCCTTAAACCCGTAATCATAGAATAGCGAACCAGCAACAAAACCTATTCCTAAAGCTGCAGGGCCTACAAAACTAGCTAGAGACCTTTCGGCTCCGTTAACGCTCCACTCAGGATGACATTAACACCCATCAAGTGAAAGCGATTAGCCCGTAAATCGATATTTTTCAGCAAAAAATCGATAGCGATAGCAAAGCTATTAACTTTCTACGGACAGCCTGCTATACTTACAATATGAAAAAATTTACCATACCCTGTGATTTTGGCGGTAAAAAGGCTCCGTTTGATGTCTATATCGGCAATCCGCGCCCGGGGAATCACCCGCTGCAGAATCAGGCGGCATGGCTCGCCTCGGAGCGGGGCGGTACGATCCCGTCGGAGGTGATGGAGAGTTTTGCCAAATTGCTCGCCCTGTCGGAAAAAAACGGGGTATCCTTCGAAGATCTCTGCGTCTATGCGCTGGAAGCGGCGAATTCCGAAAAAGGGAAAAGCGAGAAGTAAGCGTTTTTACTACGCGTTCACCATTTCCAATACCTGTTCATGCACCCGCTTATCGCCACTGACGATAACTTTGCCGTTGGAATCGGCGGTAACCGGCTTACCGTTCCAATCCGTCATGATGCCGCGCGCGCCTTCAATAATCGGACGGAGGGCGCAGAAATCAAAAGGTTGTAATTCGGTCTCAATCACAAGATCCACGCTGCCCTTAGCAACTAATCCATAAGAGTAACAATCACCCCCATAGACGGTGTAATGTGAGGCCTCGCGCACCCGCTCAAACGCGTCGCGGTCGTTACCTTTGAACAGATTCGGCGAGGTGGTGCAGAGGACCGCCCGCTGCAGGGATTCGCAAGGTCGCACCTGAATGTCACGGCTGTTGAAATTGGTGGCATAGCCTTTCACACCGGTCCAGCGTTCCCCCAGAATCGGCTGGTCGAGTATGCCAAGCACGGGTTCACGGTTGATCAGCAGGCTGATAAGCGTGCCAAAAATCGGGCGGCCGATCATGAATGACTTCGTGCCGTCAATCGGGTCGATCATCCAGACACATTCCGCGTCTTCATTGACCGGCTCATATTCCTCACCGATGACCCCGTGATCCGGGTAGGTGGACTTGATCAGCGCCCGAAGCGAGCGCTCGACTTCCTTATCGGCCTTGGTAACGGGCGAATCGTCTTCCTTCACATTATAAGGGATCGCCTCGCCGTAATATTTACGGATGATCTCGCCGGCCATGGTGGCTAGCTGCTCGGCGAAGGGAATCAGAACTTCCGGTTCAAGCTGGGACATAGCTATCTTTTTCCATCGTCAGTATTTCTCAAAGCTGTTATACTTATCGTATGTGCAATGGATTGTCATCCCGGAAAAAGTTCACGGGTATATTTTCAAGGAGTAATAGGTAGAAATGAAAATAGCCATTCTCGGCGCTGGTGTTATCGGTGTAACGACCGCCTATTTTCTTGGTAATCGCGGGCACGATGTCACCGTGATCGACCGCGAACCGGAATCCGCTATGGAGTGCAGTTTTGCCAATGGCGGGCAACTATCCTATTCGCACGGTGAACCGTGGGCCAGCCCGTCTTCTTTGAAAAAAGCGATTACCTGGCTGATGAAGGACGATGCGCCGCTCAAATTCCGCTTTCGCATTGACCCGGCGATGTGGCGGTGGACCTCGCAGTTCTTGCTGCAATGCAGCAATGCTAAGGTCATGGAGCATACGGAACAGCTGGTACGGCTTGGACTCTACTCCCGCAAAGTGATGCATCAGATACTATCTGAGCAGCCGCTGGAATGCAGCTATACCCAAGCTGGTATTCTGCATTATTTCGAATCGAAAAAGAGCTTTAACGCCTTTCGCCTGCAATCGGAATTTCAGCGGCCACTTGGCGTTGAGTTTGATACGCTTACTCCCGAAGAGGTGCTCAAAAAGGAACCGGCGCTGCACACTCTCAAAGATAAGCTGGTCGGCGGGATTTTCTATCCGCTCGACGAAGCGGCGGATGTGCACGCCTTTACCATGGAGCTGACCGAGCGGGATAAGCTGATTGGAAGCGGCGTGAAATTTCTGCACTCAACCACGATCGAATCGATTAATCGGGATGGTGAACGTATCTGCTCTGTCAGTACGGATAAGCATGGCGAGATCGAGGCTGATATGTTTATTGTCTGCCTGGGGGCTTACAGTCCGCTCCTGCTGAATCCGCTCGGCATTTACGTACCGGTTTACCCGATGAAGGGCTACTCAATCTCCATTCCCGTATCTGCAGATGCGGCGCCTGAAGATGCGCCTACTTTGAGCCTGACCGATCATAGCTATAAGGTCGTGTTCAGCCGGTTGGGTAATATTTTACGGCTGGCAGGAACGGCGGAGTTTGACGGCTATAATCATGAAATTACCGAGAAACGGATTGAGCTGTTGAAAACCATCGCGTACGATATTTTTCCTGAGTGCGGTGACATTGATCAGGCAGAAAGCTGGGCGTGTTTACGGCCTTCGACGCCCGCCGGGCCGCCGTTGCTGGGCAAAACGCCCATCGATAATTTACTGCTCAATACCGGGCATGGTACGCTCGGTTGGACGCAGGCGGCCGGCAGCGCGAAAATAGTTGCCGATATTGCTGAAGGCAAAGACCCAGAGATCGATCTGGACGGGCTGTGCCTCAAAAGCCGGCTGGTAAAGGCCTGAGTAGCGGCGTTTACGGGAAGCGATAGCGCATGCCGACAAACAGATTATGCGTTTGGAAATCACTCTTGGTTGACAGCCCGGCTTCGGTGGTTATCTCCACCTTATCCACCTCAAAATAGCGGTAATCGGCTGTTAGATCGATTTGCTCGGTAAGCTGATAGCTTGTACCGGCCAGAAACTGATAAGCAAAGGCGTCATCGTCATCATCCAGTACGTCACCGGTAAGATTAGAGCTATAGCGTGTATAGTGCACATTGGCCATACCAAGCCCGACACCGAGATAAGGGGTAAAGGCCGTTTGGGTAGGGTAATCGAGAAATGTGTTTACCATGATGGCGAGCGTGGACGGATCGCCGTTTGAGCCGGGAAGCGGGCCGGAAACCGTATTGGCCGTATGCACATCCACCTCATTTTCACGGTAGCTAAGTTCGAATTCGACACGAGCGCCAAACCGCCCGCCAAATGTACCGTAATCATAACCGATACCGCCCGCGAGCCCATAACCGGGATCAAGCTCGGTTTTGACACTGGTCACCGGGTCAAAGCGAAAGCTATGATCGTCGGCGTCGCTGTAGCCCGCATACCATACCCCGTAAAACCCTTCGCGAGCCTGAACCGGAGTGGTGGCCGATAATGCTGCGCAAACGAGCACAAGTCCTGTTATACGGATATAAGCGTTTCGTCTCATAATCGATGCCTCCCTTTCCTTAAGCGATAGCGAATATTTGGACAATTGACAATGCCATATTGCAGTTTTGGCGAGCATTTTCAGGCATTCGAGACGTCTTTTGCTGCTTCCCTATTCGTTATTTGCTTGACTCTTCAGCCTGATAATCTATTTTGCACTTCTTATATTCTCCCATCATTGCATATATTTTCGGGAAATAGCGCAGGCGCTAAGCCTGAAGAACTGCCAAATATAAAGGCCAAATAAAAGGATAGATATTATGGGTAACGTACCACTCATGCCGAAAGCAACTGCCGTCTGGCTGGTTGAAAATACAACACTGACTTTCAAACAAATTGCCGATTTCTGTGGCCTCCACCCGCTCGAAGTGCAGGGGATTGCCGACGGTGATGTCGCTACGGGCATTATCGGGGTTGATCCGGTCGCCAAAGGGCTGATTACGCAGGAGATGCTGGATGCGGCCATCAAAGACGAAAACGTCAAACTGCAGCTGGTTAGTGATTACGATACCTACATCAGTGCGCAGAAAAAGGTCAAAAGCCGTTATACACCGGTGGCGCGCCGTCAGGACAAGCCAGATGCGATTGCGTGGCTGATCAAAAACCATCCGGATATGAGCGACACGCAGATCTCCAAGCTGGTTGGGACGACGAAAAATACCATCCAGGCGATCCGTAACCGCGAGCACTGGAACATGCAAAATATCCGCCCGCGTGACCCGGTATTGCTGGGTTTGTGTCTGCAAAGTGATCTGCAGGCGGTGATCGATAAGCTCGAAAAAGATAAAGAGCGGGCGGCTGAAAAGGCTGAGAAAGAGTTGCGCAAACAAGAGCGCGAGAAGGCTCGCAAGAAAGCGGAGAAAGAGGCCGCTAAGGCAGAGAAAAAAGCTGCCGATGCGGATAAGAAAGCGGCGAACGGTTAGCGGGCTGTGGCACGTTACCGGTTGCCAGTAACCGCGCATTTCTGGTAACTGAAAACTCAAACCGGTAACTGACTTATGCACACAACGACGCTCACCTTCGGACCGGACTACACGCACTATACGGTGGGTGATATTTGTCATGTCGCTAAAGAGACGCCGCTGAAGCTCGATTCCGGTAAAGAGATTGCCGACTTCCCGATGGCCTATCAGGCATATGGTACGCTCAATAAGGATAAATCCAATGCGATTCTGGTATGTCACGGCCTGACGGGTGATCAATATGCGGCCTCCGAGCATCCGGTAACGGGCAAGCCCGGCTGGTGGGGAAGCCTCATCGGTGAGGGTAAAATTCTCGATACCAACCGCTTTTACATCATCGTGCCGAATGTGCTCGGCGGCTGTCTCGGCTCATTTGGCCCGAAACACGAAAACCCGGAAACGGGGAAACCGTATGCGCTCGATTTCCCGGTCATCACCATCCGCGATATGGTCAATGCGCAAAAGCTGCTGGTGGAAGCGCTCGGCATTGAAATGCTGTTCGCGGTGATCGGCGGTTCCATGGGGGGCATGCAGGTGCTGCAATGGGCGGCGACCCATCCGGACGCGATGCAGACGGCCGTGGCCGTAGCGACCGCGCCGCGCCACACCGCGCAGAATATCGCGTTTCATGAAATTGGCCGGCAGGCGATCATGGCCGACCCCGGCTGGAGCACAGGCAACTACCTGGAGGAGGGCACCTATCCCTCGAACGGACTCGCCGTTGCGCGGATGACGGCGCACGTGACCTACCTGTCTGAAAGCGGGCTTGCGCGGAAATTTGGCCGCCGCCTGCAGGACCGTGACTCGCTTTCATATGGCTTTGAGGCCGACTTTCAGATTGAGAGCTATCTGCGGCATCAGGGGGCTTCGTTTGTCAAGCGATTCGACCCGAACTCCTACCTCTACATCACCCGCGCGATGGATTATTTCGACCTCGCCGCCGATTACGGCTCATTACAAAACGCCTTTCAGCATTGCAAGGCGAGCTTTTGCGTGATTTCCTTTTCAAGCGATTGGCTGTTCCCGACGTCGGAAGCGAAATCCATCGTCCGCGCGCTCTCCGGCTCCAGCAGCGATATCAGCTTTATGGAAGTTAAGAGCGATAAGGGGCACGATGCGTTTCTGCTCGACGAACCGGCCTTTTTGGATGCGCTGGAAGGGTTCATCGAAAAGCAGGCGCGCGTGCGGGGGCTGTAGCGATTTAACGCCATGCTATACTACGACATTATTGTTGCACCTCAGCCACAGCCATATTATAAGCGGGAGAAGTAACCGTTTTGCAAGCGATGTGCGGAGGAATATATGGTACAAGCAGCGTCTCAAACCAGCGAGGAATATCCGGTCAGGTTTTCTATTGAACGGTCGAAATTGCTCAAAAGCCTTGCGCGCCTGCAATCAATTGTGGAAAAGCGCAATACCATTCCGATTCTGGCTAATATCAAGCTCGACTGCGCAGGCGATAATCTACAGCTGACCGCAACCGACATGGATCTGGTCGCCACTGAAACGGTTGATGCTGATATAGAAGGCGGAGGCGCTCTGACCGTGCCGGCCTCAACGCTCTATGACATTGTTCGCAAGCTGCCTGATGGCTCGCAGATCGAGGTTGATACCAATTTCGATAGCGCGCAGCTGATCATCCGTTCCGGAAAGTCCGAGTTCAAGCTCTCCTACCTCCCGGCAAATGATTTTCCGGTCATGTCTGAAGGGGAGCTGTCGCATAGCTTTACGATCGCCGCCGGGGATTTTCTTAATTTGCTGGAAAAAACCCGCTTCGCCATGTCGAATGAAGAAACACGTTATTATTTGAACGGCGTTTACCTACATGTGGGCGAGAATAAATCCGGCTCGGCAACGCTGAAAGCGGTCGCGACCGACGGGCACCGCCTCGCCATGCTGGAAACCGCCGTGCCGGAAGGCGCGGAAGGTATGCCGGGGATTATTATTCCGCGCAAAACGGTCAATGAAATTTCACGTATACTCGGCGAAGTGGATGACGAGGTGAAGGTGTCGCTCTCAGACAGCAAGATCCGCTTTGATACGACTAACATCACCCTGCTTTCCAAGCTGGTCGATGGCACGTTCCCGGATTATAACCGGGTCATTCCGCAGGATAATGATAAGCTGATGGAAGTAGAAACCAAGGTGCTGAACGATGCGGTAGACCGGGTGTCGACGATTTCGAGCGATAAAGTGCGTGGTATTAAATTCTCGCTATCCGAAGGCAAGCTTGAGTTAAATTCACAAAGCGCCGATTCGGGTACTGCCGAGGAAGAGATTGACGTCTCTTACTCCTCCGATCCGATGCAGATCGGATTTAACTCGCGCTATATGCTGGAAATGCTTTCCCAGCTTGAGGGTGATACGTCGCAATACCGCCTGTCGGATTCGAATGCGCCGGTACTGGTGAGTGATCCGTCGGATGTGTCCGCGCTCTATGTCATCATGCCGATGCGAGTGTAATAATGGGCGCTTGTTCGCTGTAAATAAGGCTACGCTGCGCACCAGACTGACATACTTAACTGCGTTCCGTTAGTGCCCGAATACCACTATTTTTGCAGAACAAACGCCTTTTTTTGCCCGCTGCTCCCATATTTCTACTGCGCCGAGAGCTACGATCTACTACGCTAAAACCTAATAGCTGAAACCTAACACCTAACCCCGTGATGCATATCCTTTCGATCAACAAACTCATCTTAACCAACTTCCGCAATTATCATCAGGCGATGATTGAACTGGAAGAAGATGTGCCAGTCGTCATCTGTGGGCGAAACGGAGCGGGAAAAACCAACATCCTCGAGGCCATATCACTGCTTGCACCGGGACGTGGTATCCGCGGTGCTAAGCTTGCCGATATTGACTGCCAAAACACGCCGGATCAGGATCATGCCTTTGCCGGGAGTCCCTGGTCGATTTTTGCGGAAATCAATGCACCCGAGGGCGATGTGACCATTGCTACCGGCCGGGATGCCGCTTCGTCCGGTGATAAACGGATCGTGAAAATCGATAATGAACTCCAGCCGAATCAGGGTATGCTCGGCTACGTCATGTCGGTGGTTTCGCTCACCCCGCAGATGGATCAGATCTTTGCTGAGGGCGCTACATCGCGGCGAAACTATCTGGATAAGATCGTCAGTGTCTTTTTCCCTGAACATGCGCGCCAACTCGGTATTTATGAGCACGCGAAATCCGAGCGGCGTAAACTGCTGCAGCGGCCCCATCCGGATCCGCACTGGCTCGATAGCCTGGAAAAACGCATGGCCGAAAGCGGCGTGGCGATTGCGGCGGAGCGGATAGAAACGCTGCAGCATCTGGTATTTGCGGTTGACCAGCAATACCAGCAAAATAGCGAGCTGTTCCCGAAGCCGATTCTTTCGATTGAAGGGCTGGTCGAGGAATCGCTCCATCGTATTACGGCATTGGAGACGGAAAAATTCTTCGCCGAAAAGCTGAAACATTCGCGTCAAACCGATGCGGCGACAGGTCGCACCAATGTCGGGCCGCACCGTAGCGATTTTATCGCCGTGCACCCGGTTAAGCACCTTAAGGCGGAGCTTTGTTCCACCGGTGAACAGAAGGCGATTTTGCTGGCGATTACGCTCGCAACCGTCCGCGCTAAACAGGCCTGGATGGATCAGTCGCCGATCCTGCTACTGGACGAGGTAGTATCGCATCTCGATGACACCAAACGGGCGGCATTGCTCGATGAAATTTTAAGCCTTGAAGCGCAGACTTTCATGACCGGAACCGAGACCGGTTTATTCCATTCCATCGACGGTGAGGCGCAGTTTATTCTTGTTGATAATGCACGGATTCTGGGGTAGTACATTATTAATTGCTCCTTGAAAATACGGCTGTATTTTCAAATGAGCCTAAGCCCATAGGACACTGAACGGCTCGGACTATTGTCCTCGCTTTTATGCGTCATTCCAGCGAAGGCAGGAATCTCGTTAGGTTTGGTGCCTGATGCTCTGGGATCCTGAATTACGTTCAGGATGAGGATATAGGAACAACGCGCGATAGGACATCGCGTCAGCCCTGAGCAGCCGGCAGGCGTGTTTCATGGAAAAAGCAGTGTAATGCATTTTCAGGAAACCAAATATAAAGAGAAGTTACATGACTGAGATAGCAGCAACCATGACGGATGATATTCAACCTGAGCAAGCCGATTACGGCGCGGATTCGATCAAGGTTTTAAAAGGCCTGGAAGCGGTACGCAAACGCCCCGGCATGTATATCGGGGATACGGATGACGGCTCCGGCCTGCACCATATGGTCTATGAAGTGCTGGATAATTCCATTGATGAATCGCTCGCCGGGCATTGTGACCGGATTGAGGTAGTAATCAACGAAGACGGTAGTTGCTCCATCACCGATAATGGGCGCGGCATTCCGGTTGACATGCACGAGGAAGAGGGTGCTTCCGCCGCGGAAGTGATCATGACGCAGCTTCACGCGGGTGGAAAGTTCGACTCCAACTCCTATAAAGTCTCCGGCGGATTGCACGGTGTCGGGGTGTCGGTAGTAAACGCGCTTTCGACTAAGCTTACCCTGACGATCTGGCGTGATGGAAAGGAGCATTTTGTCGAATTTTCGCATGGTGAAACGGTGGAGCCGCTCAAGGTCGTTGGCGATGCGAACGGGCAGCAGGGCACGAAAGTCACCTTTTGGCCCTCTCCGGACACGTTTGCTTTTACCCAGTTTGACTTTGGTACGCTGGAACACCGCATCCGCGAGCTTGCATTCCTGAATTCCGGGGTGCGTATTTTCCTCCGCGATGAACGCGAAAGCGCGCAGGATGAGCAGGGTAATGCGCGTGAGGTTGAGCTATACTACGAGGGTGGCATTCAGGCCTTTGTCGAATATCTGGACCGTGCGAAAAAGCAGGTGCATGAGCCGATTTCCGTCGAGGGCGAACAGAACGATATCGGGGTTGAAGTCGCGCTGGCGTGGAATGATAGCTATCACGAAAACGTGCTCTGTTTTACCAATAACATCCGCCAGAAAGATGGCGGTACGCATTTAATGGGCTTCCGTGCCGCCCTTACGCGGATCGTTAACAGCTATATCAGCAATTCGGGCATGGCGAAGAAGGCTAAGGTATCGCTCTCCGGCGATGATGTACGCGAAGGCTTGACCTGCGTGGTTTCCGTTAAAGTGCCGGATCCGAAATTCTCCTCGCAGACGAAGGAAAAGCTGGTCAGTTCCGAGGTACGGCCGGTGGTGGAGTCGATTGTTTCGGAAAAGCTGAGCCAGTGGCTTGAGGAGCATCCGAATGAAGCGAGAACCATTATCGGTAAGGCGATTGAGGCGGCGCAGGCGCGGGAAGCGGCGCGTAAAGCGCGGGAGCTGACGCGGCGCAAAGGCGCGCTCGATATCTCCAATCTGCCGGGCAAGCTCGCTGATTGTCAGGAGCGCGACCCGAGCCTGTCCGAACTTTTCATTGTTGAGGGAGACTCGGCGGGTGGTTCGGCCAAGCAGGGCAGAACGCGGAAAACTCAGGCGATTCTACCGCTCAAGGGTAAGATCCTGAATGTTGAGCGGGCACGTTTCGACCGCATGCTGAATTCGCAGGAGGTCGGTACGCTGATTACCGCACTCGGCACCGGGATTGGTGATGAGTTTAATATCGAAAAAGCGCGTTACCACAAAATTATCATCATGACGGACGCGGACGTCGACGGTGCGCATATCCGCACGCTGCTGCTCACCTTTTTCTACCGACAGATGCCGCAACTGATTGAAAAAGGCTATCTCTATATTGCTCAGCCGCCCCTTTACAAGGTGAAGAGAGGATCGAGCGAGGTTTATCTAAAGGACGATGCTGCGTTTGAGGAATATATTTTAAATACGGCGCTCGATGGCGCGGTGGTGACGAGCGAGAGCGGGGTAAGCCGCGCGGGTGCCGATCTTGAGAGCCTTGCGCGTCAGTCGCAGCGCTTTGAAAAGCAGGTGAGATCCCTTTCCCGCTTGACGCCGGCCTCCTTCATTCAGGCGGTTGCGCTTGCCGGTGGTTTCAAACCCGGCCTTGCGGAGGATCAGCCGGGTTTCCTGAGCGCCGCGGAAAAGGCCGCTGCATTCTTAAACTGGAAGTCCGAAGCGGATGAAGACTGGCATGCGGAAATTACGGGTAAGGCGATTCTTTTCTCCCGACGCGTTCGGGGCGTAACCGAGCAGGTGACCCTCTCCGAAGCGCTCTTTACCAGCGTGGAAGTGCCGCGGCTACATGAGCTCGCGATGGAGCTACAGGGCGATTTTACTGAAACGCTCACCTATTCGCGCAAAGGGGAGGATACCGAGGTGCATTCACCGCTGGAATTGATACAGATGATGATGGAATCGGGCAAAAAAGGCATGCAGATCAGCCGCTTCAAGGGGCTAGGAGAAATGAACGCCGATCAGCTATGGGAAACTACCCTTGATCCCGAGGCACGCACCTTGCTGCAAGTGTCTGTTAGGCAGGCGGAAGAAGCCGATGAGACCTTTTCGGTGCTCATGGGCGATGTGGTCGAGCCGCGACGCGAATTTATTATCGATAATGCGCTCAACGTCGCCAATTTGGATGCTTAGTTAGGTTTTAGCTGTCAGGTTTCAGGTCTTAGCAGTACGTCATCCCGTGGTTAAGTCACGGGATGACGATCCGAATTGTAACTCTTCTCCATGCTTGCGGCGCACTCTTTTACTCCTCCCCCTGCTTGCGGGGGGAGGTTGGGAGGGGGCATTAATACTTCCCTAACCACCTGACACCCCCACCACTGCGGCTAATATCCTTGCGGATGTAAGCCTCGTTGCCTCCCCTAGCCACGCAGGGAGGATGCGTTCTTGTATCCCCTCTCCCGCATGCCGAGAGGGTTAGGGTGAGGGCGTCATTGCGAGCGACCAGAGAAAGCGCGGCAATCTCGCAAGGAGTTCAACAGCACGAGATCGCTTCATGCCGTTCGCGATGACGGGGTAAAAGATCCTTCGGCTACGCTATCGCTCCGATCAGGATGACAGAATGAGCGAGATAGTAGTCGAGCTTCTTTGAGTGCGCGGAGCGAGGAGCAATGAAGATACTAATTCCGCCAGAAATAGCGGCTGAAGAGGATCAGGACGGTGAAAATTTCCAGCCGGCCGATGAGCATCCCGGCGGCACAGAGCCATTTAGCGGCGTCGGGCAGCGGCGCGTAGCTACCTGCCGGGCCGATAATCGGACCCAGGCCGGGGCCAAGATTCGCCATCATCGAACCGGCCGCCGACATCGAGGTAATATAATCCAGCCCCGTAAAGGAGAGCAACATCGCAAGCACCGAAAAGCACGCGCCGAACAGGATGATAAAGGCCATGACCGAGGCGGTTGCCTGATCGGTGATCGGTTTGCGGTTATAGGTCGGCTTGAACACACCGTGCGGCTGCACCAGCTGGTTGACCTGCGCTTTCGCCGTTTCAAACAGCACCTGAAAGCGAAATACCTTGATACCGCCCGAGGTGGAGCCGGTACAGCCGCCGACGACGGCGAGCATATAGAAAAACAGCACAACGAAACTGCCCCAGACGTAATAATCCTGCGTGGCATAGCCGGTCGTGGTGGCAACGGAAATCGTATTAAACGAGGCCATCCTCAGCGCCCGCGTCCAGGTGATGCCATATTCGTGCATGAGCCAGATGGTAACGGCGAGCACGCTTACAGCCAGCATGGTGAGGTACCACCGGACCTGCGTATCGCGAAAGAGCGGCTGTATCCGCCCGCGGACGAACTGCACATAGAGCATAAAAGGCACCCCGCTCAACACCATGAAAAACATGATGATAATCTCTATTTTCACGTTATCGAAATAGCCGATGGAGGCATCATGCGTCGAAAAACCGGCAGTAGCGACCGAGGTCATGGCGTGGTTGATGGCGTCGAACGGTGTCATGCCCGCAAGCCAGAGCAAAAGGCCGCATACTAATGTCAGCGTGAGGTATAACCCGCTGATCGCGCTCGCAACCTGCCGGGCACGCGGGAGGGTTTTTTCCGCATTATCCGACGATTCGGCGCGGAACAGCTGCATACCACCAATTTTGAGGAGCGGCAGAATCGCCATCGCCATCACGATGATCCCGATACCACCCATCCATTGCAGCAGCGAACGCCAAAACAGGATGCCGCGCGATTGTTCTTCGAGATTGGTGATCATGGTAGCGCCCGTGGTCGTCAGGGCGCTCATCGCCTCGAAAAAACTATCGGTGAAAGAAAACCCTTCATCGGCAAAAAAGAACGGCATGGCGGCAAAAAAGACGATCGACACCCACAGCATCGTGGTGAGGACAAAGGCCTGCTTCACGTTCAGTCGCTGCGTTTTGCTGGTGCGGTTGGAGAGGTAAAGCGCGATACCGCAAAATGAGGTCAGGAAGGCGCTTTCTAAAAAACCGTGCCAATTGGTATGGTCGTTCAGCAGATCAATCCCCGCCGGGATCAGCATGGTGGCCGATAAAATCGTCAGCATGATACCGATCACCTGAAATATGGGACGGAAATTGATCATAGCGGACAGACTATGGTTGTTGACGTTTAGAGTCTAGTATTTAGTAATCTATGGCCCCCCTTGCCTATCAGATTTCCGCCGATGAAACATAACGTTATGGCTTTTTTGCTAAACGCTATAGCCTGAGCTTCGCAATCTTTTCATTGACCATTGCCATCAAAAGCCTATAACCAGTTTACGCATATATGAATAAGGAAAATACTATGTCTGCTGCGCCCCAAATCAGCCAATTGACCGAAAATCCGGATTTTACGCTCGGCCGCAACCTCGCCCTTGAAATGGTGCGCGTGACCGAAGCGGCAGCAATTGCCTGCTCGACCTGGATGGGGAAGGGCAATGCCGATGCGGCGGATCAGGCGGCGGTCGATGCGATGCGTACTGCGCTCAACAGCCTGGATATTCAGGGCACGGTGGTCATCGGTGAAGGCGAACGCGATAAAGCGCCAATGCTGTATATCGGTGAAAAAGTCGGCAATGGGGAAGGGCCGGTCGTCGATATCGCGCTTGATCCGCTTGAAGGAACGTCCATCTGTGCGACCGGTGCACCGAATGCTCTTGCCGTCATTGCGATTGCTGAAAAAGGCGGCTTCCTGAACGCGCCGGATGTGTATATGAACAAAATCGCAGTGGGCGGTGGCTTACCGGATGGGGTGGTTAATCTGGAGGATGAGCCAAAGCAGAACCTGCAAAACCTTGCCAAGGCAAAAGGGTGTGATATTGATGATCTGCTGGTGGTTATTCTTGATCGTCCGCGACATGAAGAGCTGATCGCCAAGGTGCGCGAAACGGGAGCGCGGATTCAGTTGATCGGCGACGGTGATGTCGCCGGGATTATTGCGGCTACCCGACACGACACAGATGTCGATATTTATATGGGGATTGGTGGGGCGCCGGAAGGCGTACTCGCTGCAGCGGCGTTACAGTGCGTTGGCGGGCAGATGCAGGGGCAACTCATATTCGATAAATCCGGCGATGAGGATCAGGAAATCGATGAATCACAAAAGGAAAACGCCAAACGCATGGGCATTACCGAGTTGAATAAAATTTACTCGCTCAATGAGCTGGCCCGCGGCGATATCATGTTTTCGGCCACCGGCGTTACGACAGGGTGGATGTTGCAGGGCGTCAAGCATGATAAAGACCTTGCCATTACCGAGTCACTCGTGATGCGCTCCCGCACGGGAACGACGCGTCTGGTCTATACCGAGCATAACTTTTCGCGAAAGAAACTGCGGTAGTTGTCAGAACACACTGATTCTATTATACTTCCGAGATGAATCATACGGATCTACTGAAAGAGATAGAAACAATGCAGCCTGAAGAGCTTTACCCTTTATGGAAAGCTATTTCGCTGCGGATAACACATTTATCCGATCATGAGAAAGAGGTTGCATTGCGCCATATGCTGGATAAATCCGCCCGTGATGTAGAGCTTGGCAGAGCTGTTGAATTGACAGACTCCACCTTTGACATGATTTTTGATCAGGCTGCTTCTGCTGAGTAATGCAGCTGTTTTTATCACCTGATGCGTTTACAGCATTAGAGGAAATTGCAACCTATACCGTAGAACGTTTTGGTAATCATCAGGCGCTACGGTATAAATCGGGTTTACAAAAGGCGTTTGCTGCCATAAGGGATAACCCGGAATTGATCGGTAGCAAACCAGTAGATCATTTACGCAAGGGGTGCAGGCGATACGCCGTAGGCAAGCATGTGATTTTTTATGAAACACATAATGATCACATTATTGTATTGCACATTCTGCATCAATCGATGTTACCGGAAACTATATAAGGGACGTATGAACCAAACCATCCACATTATCGGCGGTGGGCTGGCGGGCAGTGAGGCGGCATGGCAGGCGGCGAAAATTGGTGCGCCGGTGCGGCTCTATGAAATGCGCACCAAGGAGCGTAGAACCTTTGCGCACCGGAGTGACGGGCTTGCGGAATTGGTATGTTCCAACTCGTTCCGTAATGATGACGTCAACTCCGCCATTGGCCTGCTGCATGAAGAGATGCGGCGGCTAGACTCGTTGATCATGCGCATGGCAGACACGCATAAAGTGCCGGCTGGTGGTGCGCTTGCGATGGACCGGGAGGCATTTTCTAAAGGCGTTGAGGCGGAGCTGCTTGCTTTGCCGAATATTGAGATTGTACGTGAGGAAATTACCGAACTTCTGCCGAAAGAATGGGGACAGGTAATCCTCGCCACCGGGCCGCTCACCTCTGAGCCGCTGGCACAATCACTGCTTAAGGTGACAGGCTCGGACTATCTCGCCTTTTTCGATGCGATTGCGCCAATTGTGCATAAGGAGTCGATTGATTTTTCCAAGGCATGGATGCAAAGCCGTTACGATAAAGGCGAGGGGAAAGATTATATCAATTGCCCGCTTTCCAAGGACCAATATTATGCCTTTATCGATGCGCTGATCGAGGGTGATAAAACCGAGTTTAAAGATTGGGAGAAAGATACTCCTTACTTTGATGGATGCTTGCCGATTGAGGTGATGGCGGAGCGCGGGCGGGAGACACTCAGCTTCGGCCCGATGAAACCGGTCGGGCTTACCAATCCGCACCAAGAGGAACAACCGTATGCGGTTGTGCAGTTGCGGCAGGATAATCAACTCGGCACGCTATGGAATATGGTTGGTTTCCAGACTAAGCTGAAATATGGCGCGCAGGTGGAGATTTTCCGCACGATACCGGGCCTGGAGCAAGCGGAATTTGCCCGGCTAGGCGGCATTCACCGTAATACCTTTATTCATTCGCCCAGTTTGCTCGACTCCGAAATGCGCCTCAAAGCCGCGCCGCATATCCGTGTGGCGGGGCAGGTGACGGGCGTGGAAGGCTATGTTGAATCAGCGTCGATGGGGCTGCTCGCCGGTCGGTTCGCAGCGGCTGATCTACAATCCTCACTCCGCAAGCGGGAGAGAGAATATCTGATGCCTCCACCTACTACGGCGATCGGTGCGCTACTTAACCATATCACGGGCGGGCATGTGAGCGATGATAGCGATAAAACGACCTTCCAGCCGATGAATGTAAATTTCGGTCTGTTCCCTCCGCTTGCACAGCGCGTGAAGAAGAAGGAGCGCAAAGCCGCTTATGCCAAGCGTGCACTGGAGGATTTGAGCGCCTGGCTCGCGCAAGAGAAGCAAGCGGCTTAATTTTTTTGTCATCCCGGATTAATTCCGGGATATAGAGCGGCTTGGTGGTCGTGGCCTTAGATCCCGGCACAAGGCCGGGATGACGAATTAAAGCAACGCCGACACCTTTATATCTGCTGTTGAGAGTGGTAATTCTACAATCGCATCTTTAGCATACCAATCGCCCGGCGGCAGGTCTGGCGCTTTTTCCGAAAGCGCAGCATAATCCACCAGATACAACTCCGCTTGCAGCTGAAAATGGCTGTAGGTCTGCGTTATATGGCCGAGATCGCGATGCGTGACGTCTTCCAGCAGCGCGAGTCCATCTGCAATTTCCATTTCCGGAAAGCCATACAGCCCGCCGAGAAAACGGGTCGTGCGTTTATACAGATAGTAGGCTCCTTCCGCATTTGTGATCACCAATATCACGCGCTCGCGCACCGGTGTTGGCTTTTTTCGCTTAGGCGCAGGATAAGCTTCCGGATCATCTTTGCCTTTGCAGACGCTGTTCGCGGGGCAATCGGTACAAAGCGGCCTGGATTTAGTGCAGATGGTTGCGCCGATATCCATCATCGCCTGATTATAGTCGAACGGATTGTCCTGATCGAGCAGCTTATGCGCGCGGTTCCATAGCTGCTTGATGCCCGAAGCGGAGCTTACGTCGCGGATAGCAAAAATGCGCGAAAGCACGCGCTTAAGATTCGCCTCCATCACCGGGACCGGCACGTGATATGCAAAGGCGGCGATGGCGTGAGCCGTGTTTTTACCGATGCCGGGTAGTCGTTCAAGCGCTTTCGGATCGTCCGGAAAGCGGCCGTTATGCTCCCGCACGATCTGCCTGGCGCAGGCATGCAGATTACGTGCCCGCATATAGTAGCCAAGCCCTTCCCACTGCTTCATGACCGCACTTTCCGGCGCTTCAGCCAACGCGTGGACAGTTGGGAAAGCGGTTAAAAACGGGTGATAAAAGCGCTCCAGCACGGTTTTGACCTGCGTCTGCTGCAGCATAATTTCCGACACCCAGATGGTGTAAGGATCGTCCGTATTTCGCCATGGCAATTCGCGGCGACCATGGGCTTGGTACCATGTGTGAAGGGCGTGGTGGAAGCTAAAATAGTTCGTCATCACCCGAATCTCTGATTATAGGGTGATCTCAGGATAGTGGCATAAGATTCCCCTGTAATTTTACAGTGTAAAATTCGGGGAATGACGATCAATTGAAAAAGCCCTCAATAATACGCTTGTAAATATCGGTGAGATTGCGGATATCTTCGACTGACGTTTGCTCGTCGATTTGATGCGCAGTTTGATTCAGCAGGCCGCATTCCACCGTAGGTGCGAGTTTATGTAAAAAACGTGCATCGGAAGTACCGCCCGTGGTCGTAAGCTGCGGAGGCTTGCCGGTTACGTCCTTCACCGCTTTTACTACTACATTACTAAGCGGGCCGGGCTGGGTGAGGAACGACTCCGCCGTGCCCTTCGGGGTCAGCTTAAACTGCGATGTCACCAGCTTGCACTGCTTGTCCACCCAATCAATCACCTGCTCGCGCGTCCATTTATCGTTAAAGCGTACATTAAATTTCGCAGTTGCTCTGGCGGGAATCACATTGGTCGCCGCATTGCCGACATCCACCGAGGTGACTTCCAGATTCGTCGGCGGGAAATAGTCTGAACCGTTATCCATGCGCTCGGATTGCAGCTTGTGCAGTATACTCGTCAGCGAACGAATCGGGTTATCAGCCGAGTCCGGGTAGGCGACATGCCCCTGAATGCCAAGCACCTCGAGCGTAAAGGACACACTGCCGCGCCGCCCGATTTTGACGATATCGCCGAGCCGCTTATCGCTGGTCGGTTCACCGACGATTATGCCGTCCGGCACCTGTTCTTCGGCGCGTATCCACGGCATCATGCGCACCGTACCATTAACCGCTTCGGCCTCTTCATCGCCGGTGATGATCAGGCTGAGCGAGCCTTCAAATTCTGGGTTTTCGCCTAGAAAATAGCCACAGGCACTAACCCAGGCAGCGATTGAGCTTTTCATATCCACCGCGCCGCGCCCGATCAGTACGCCCTTTTGCACAGCCGGCTCAAACGGTGGTACCGACCAGTCACCCTCTTTGCCCGGTGGTACGACATCGGTATGCCCCGCAAAGGCGAGATGCTTGCCGCTATCACCAAACCGCGCATGCAGGTTATCGACTGGATAGCTGCCGCCGTTACCCTCAAAGGGCAACCGATTACATACGAAGCCGAGCTTGCTGAGAACCTCTTCAAGCAGATCAAGCGACCCTTCGTCCTTTTCACCGGAAACGGACCGCTGAGCAATCAGCTTTTTCGCTAGGAGGACGGGGTCAATGTAAGCGTCAGATTGCATAACTGCAGTGTATAGAGTATTGTGTTTAGAGTCTAGCGTTTAGGGTTACGTCCATCGGAACTAGTACTTTCACCCATCATCTATCACTAACTTCTAAGGAGTTCATTAATGCTCGTTTTACTGCGCGTTTTCTCATCGACCCGCTTGACGATCACTGCAGCGTAGAGTGATGGCTTGGAGGGATCACTCGCGGGAATCGTGCCCGGTACCACGACCGAATAACTTGGCACACGACCCTGATAAATTTTGCCGGATTCGCGGTCGATAATTTTGGTCGAAGCGCCAATATACACGCCCATCGAGAGTACCGAGCCTTCTTCGACGATCACGCCTTCTGCCACTTCCGAGCGGGCGCCGATAAAGACATTATCTTCCAGAATGACGGGCCCGGCCTGCAGCGGCTCAAGCACGCCGCCAATACCGGCACCTCCGGAAATATGGCAGTTCTTACCAATCTGCGCGCAGGAACCGATCGTTGCCCAGGTATCGACCATGGTGCCTTCATCGACATAGGCGCCGAGATTGATGAAGGACGGCATGACGACCACATTCGGCGCAATATAGGCCGAGTGACGGATAAAACAGCCGGGCACGGCGCGAAAGCCAGCCTCACGAAAATCCTGCTCTTCCCAGCCGAGCGTTTTCGGAGGGACCTTATCAAACCAGACAGAAGATACACCACTAATCGCGGGGCCATTCTCCATGACTTCCATCAGGTTAAGCCGGAATGACAGCAGCACTGCCTTCTTGGTCCATTCATTGACCACCCAGTCCCCATCAACCTGCTCGGCCACGCGTACTTCGCCTTTATCCAATAGATCCAGCGCTTCTTTCACCGCGCCGCGAATTTTGCCTGTGGTATCAGCATTGATTTTGTCGCGATTTTTCCAGCCATCTTCAATGGTTTTAATAATTTCCTGCATGATAATCCTCTGTTGATGCGAGCCACATAGATTTAGGCAAAACCGCGTCAGAATGCAAGGGGTTTAGGGCGCTAACGTCCTGAAAGGTCCGCAGCTCACAGGATATCAGTCGGCATAGCACGCCGCTTAGTTTATCCCCTGATGCACCTCTCACTAAGTGCTAGACACCTCCTGCTTTATCTTTTATAAGACGCAACTCACGGTGTGCCCAGTTAGCTCAGTTGGTAGAGCAACGGACTGAAAATCCGTGTGTCCTTGGTTCGATTCCGAGACTGGGCACCATATCTCATCAAAAATAAAAAGCGCATGAAAAAGTGGTTTATATCACTGCTATCTGAAACGAAACCAACCCCCAAAAAGCCATATCCTGCAAACAACATCTCACTCTGGCTCTGCCTTTAAGATCGTTTCCGTACATATTGTGTAAAACGTGCAAAACTATTAAGCCAGCAAGACAGGAAACTTTTTTCTAAAGAGGCGAGCCATGTCGAGTAAATAGCAGGCTACTTGGTGGCAATAGCCCACATATTGTCACTCGTTGGCAGCTTGTCGAAAAATGAGAAGCGTGCGATTTTAAGCCCCGATTGTTTAATCAGACGGGACAAGCTGTGAGGCGTGAAGTAGTTTACGTGCTCTGGAAACCGAAACCCGCACCATTTCTTTCCCAAGATTTTTCGATTAAGGCAATCGTAATTTGGTACTTTAATGATTAAACAGCCATTAGGCCTGAGAAGGCGGTGTGCCTCCTTAAGAATAGCGCGCGGCGTGGTATCGTGCTCCAAAAAGGATCGCATAATGATTCCGGTGAAGAAGTCGTCCTGAAATGATTTCATACCGTTCAGTGCATCCTTATTGATCAGATTTCCGCCCCGCTCACGTATTGCAGATAGGGAGTCCTGAACAGCTTTGGTTGAGATCTCAACACCATAGGGCGTGTAGCAATCGGGTAGTTGAAAAAGATAATGTCCGCTACCGGATCCAACGTCCATCACGTTACCAGGTAGCGCATTGCGAGCAATCAGATCGGCCGCGTTTTTGCGAGGAAAGAGTCCCATGCGTTTACGGCTTAATCTGCTGATATTGCGTCCTATTCCACGCATTGCATCTCGACGCTTATCCTCTACCTTGACACTATCTTCCCACGCGAATTCGTCGTAAAGTACATCAAGCGACCAAGCTTTTTCTAAATAGACCATATTGCAACTTCTGCAGCGCTTTAAGGGCCAATTCGATGGGGCATAGGATAAGGAAGGCGCTTTAGTATTATCCTCTCCGCAAGCAGGGCAGTTACGATGAATCACCTTACTGTCTTCAATTTTTACTTCTGCGTGAGATGATAAGCCATGTACGTCATAGCCTACAGAATTGTCCTTCAACATGCGTGGATCCTTTTATTACAAGCCCTTTCAAGGTTATAATCTAAGGAAATAAACACAGCAATAATTTTCCTGAAAGGTAGCATTTAGTTTGCTTTAAACATGCTAAAAACAAAACATAGCAGCTTCTCTTTAGCGTACTGGTTAGACAGCGTGCCCTTTTTCGTGTTACAGTAACCTGTCGGGAGGGTAGAAACGTGCTGAGGTTACTATTAGTTTTATTTTGCTTCACGCTTATGCTTAAGCCTGCCGTTTATGCAAATAATATTGAGGAAAAGGAAGCCGAAGTGCTTCGCAAATATTATGGGTCGGATCTCGAGGCGCTTTTAAATAAGCCAAAAAACTGGCCCCCAAAAATCACAGTGCGGAAAAAAGATGCCTCCGATGAGGAGATTGAAACGCTTGAAGCAGCTCTAAAAGCATTAAATTCATGGGATTATGCGCTGGTGGAGCGTGCTATCTGGAAGCTTGAGGTATTGGGCGAAAAGGCTGTTCCCAGCCTGATTACCATCCTGTCCAACACCGAGTACAATGACCGCATTTATATCAATACACTCTACGCGACCGGCCGTATCGGCAAGGGCGGGGCGAAGGCTTCGAATGTGGTGGCGCAATATTTAACTCATGAAAATCCGGATTATAGAGCAATTGCAGCAAATGCACTTGCGCGTATGGGTCACCATGCTAAGCGGGCAATTCCCTATTTGCGGCGGGCGCTTGACGATGATAACAGCTGGGTGCAATTAAGTGCGGAGCGGGCACTCTTTGAAATCGGTACGCCGAATGCCTTACGCGCGCTGAAAGAACACAAAATGCAGGCGAAAGAATAATAACCTGTCTGCTTCTAAGGCTTTTGCTTGAAGATATCATCCGCCAAAGCTAAGCTCAAAGGGTGGTAGGTATGGCTTATGCAAAATAGAATAATTTTTTTCGGTCTGCTTTTCTATATGGCGATATGGTGGCACCCTGCCAAAGCGGAATCCATGTTTGCCAACTGGTTCGAGCGCTCGGAAGATCAGCCGCAGGTGGTGGGGCGTGTTCGTTTTACCATTCACCTGCCTGATGGAGAAGATGAACGGGATTTTATAAATGGGACATCCGTGTCCCGTCAGGCACCACCGTCAGATGCCGAAAATGCTGAACCCTTTACCGGAGATTTAAATGAGAACTCAGCGGGATTCGAGGCCGGTTTCAGCTACTATTTTTCCGATTACTTTGCGTTGGATTTCACCACCGGTTATCAGCGTACAGATGCAAATGAACTGATATTTGGCGGACAATTGGAGGGCGGGCAGAATGTGTCCGATACTGGGTCGTTGAACATGTTCCCGCAAACCTTTACCTTCAAATACATCATTGCACCCTATGGGCAGATTACGCCCTATATTGGCGCAGGTTATAACTACACATTACTATTCAGTGGCCGCGATCTGGAAGATTATGAGAATGCGAGCGGCCCCGTTCTGCAGGCCGGGCTGGATTGGTGGTCGAAAAATTCACCGGTCGGTTTTACGTTTGATGTCAAAAAATATTTCTGGGATGAAGTGGAAATTGATCGGCTTGATTTCCTTCGGGAAGCTTTCGGCCAAGCCCGTTTGGATGCAGAAGGGATAGAGAGTTTTGTAGGCCGGATCGATCAGCAGCCCTGGGTGATTTCCGGTGGCCTGAGTTATCGATTTTAGGCCCGGTCGATATGCGTATCCTACTCGTCATATCATTACTGTGTTTCATGCTGTTACCGGGCGGCTGCGTGTGGCTGGGAGATAAAATTAAGTTTACCAAGCCGGTAAACCCTTACACTAATTCAGAACGCCGCCGTCCCTGCGGCAACCCGCAGCCGGGGCAGGAGGTTACCTCTGAAAATCCGAACTGCAGGGCGAGCGGCTATTAACGCTGTTTTCTAAAAAGCATATCCGAGGACCAGCCGCGTTTCTGTATCGGTGCTGTCGCGGTCTGTAGGTACATTGGAAAAATTCTCGACATCAAAGCTTAGCTTCAAAAATAGCGTCTCCGTCAGATCGGAACGGACTGCGGAGTAGGATCGGTAAATGTTGGTATCTGAAGCAAATGAAGCGCTCAGTCGTTGTTCGAATGCGAGATCGTCGCTAAATTTCCAGTCATAATCAGCCGATAACGTACCCAGTAATGACTCTGCATCCTCACCATCGGTAAATTGCGTTTGGCGAGCACCCACGGAAGCCTCGGCAGAAAGATTCATGTTGTCCTTTTTAATAAGGTGGCGTCCGTAGCCAAGCGACTCAGAGAGGCGGTGATCAAATCCGCTGAAACGGTCTTTAACATAATCTAGCTCGAAAAAACCATAATCTTTTTCACTGAAATTATAACGCGTCTGGTTATTAGCGCGATATTCTTCTTCGGTACGGATATCATTCGCTTTCGTGGTATCGAGCGAAAGTTCCGTGATATTTTCCCACTTTCCTCTCTCAAAAGTCACTTCGGCCGCAGCATTAATCTGTTCTTCTTCCGAGTTGCCGGTATTAAAGGTGGCGCCGGCCTCCACGCTACCGGAAACGGCATCGCGCCATGTAAATTGCTCCACGGCTTCAGGTGCAGATGTGGACGGTGTAGTCGGCGCGGGAGTGGTCTCTTCCGTGTAAGCAGGGACTGCGATCTCAGGGTACTGCGCTGCAATAGCCTTAGTCACCGCTTCGATAACAAAAGGGTTTCCGGTCTGATGCGCGTCCTCCAAAGCCCGCATTGCTGCATCGGGTAGTGCAGCGGCATACCCGCTGATGCTGCAAAGCAAAATGCCGCTAAGAACTAGAGCGGAGAGCAAATTTTTCATGGAAAGATTCCTTACACTTTGGGTTGAATTTAACGCTTGCCTAATATATTTGTCAGAAAAGGTCAACTTGCAGGAGTAATCATGGACGCAATCACCTTAGATTCAATCGGCGATCTCATCACCCTATGGCTCTTGAAAATTGCCGCTGCCGCCCTCATTATCGTTATCGGCATGTGGATTGCCAAGCGGTTAACGCGGCTGGCGCAGTCCATGCTAAAACGCTCCCATCTGGATGAAACACTGATTAGTTTTGCCGGTAAGATTATTTTTGCGGTGCTTGTCACCTTCGTGGCCATTGCGGCACTAAGTCAGATCGGCGTGCAAACCGCTTCGATTATAGCCGTGCTCGGTGCTGCAGGTCTTGCGGTCGGCCTTGCGCTGCAGGGGTCGCTATCAAATTTCGCGGCAGGGGTGATGATTATCGGCTTCCGCCCGTTCCATAAAGGCGACTATATTGAAGCTGCCGGGGTAAGTGGTTCGGTCGAAGAGGTGAGTATATTTACCACTACCCTGCTGACACCGGATAACCGCAAAGTCATTGTTCCGAATTCACAGATTACCGGGGATACGATCACCAACTATTCCGCCATGCCGACGCGCCGCCTCGATTTGATGTTCGGCATTGGCTACGATGATGATATTGCGAAAGCCAAAAACGTGCTTGAAAAAATGCTGAAAGCCGAGAAGCGGGTGTTACAAGATCCCGCGCCGAAAATTGCGGTGCATGAACTCGCCGATAGCAGCGTCAATCTGATCTGCCGGCCGTGGGTGAACAAGGAAGATTACTGGGAACTGTACTGGGAGTTGCATGAGAAAGTAAAGCAGGAGTTTGATAAGGCGGGCATTTCCATCCCGTTCCCGCAGCGAGATGTGCATATGTATCATGTAGATTCGTTACCTGCCTCTAAAGCAACATCAGCTGCAAAACCTGCCAGCACGAAATCCTCTACCCCAAAGAAAAAAACGACCACCAAAACAGCCGACTCAAAGAAGGCGGCGTAGATAGGTGACTTCGAGGCTTGATAGCAGGTAAAACACGCCCCTTTGCCTTTGCTTTTCGGGTGTAATCCGTTATAAGCGTTGCCCATGAGTAACGAACATAATACCGATGTCTGTATTATCGGCGCCGGGCCGGTTGGTCTGTTCGCCGTGTTTGAATGCGGCATGATGAAAATGCGCGCACATGTGGTAGATACGCTTGAGGTCGCAGGAGGGCAATGCACGGCGCTGTACCCTGAAAAGCCGATTTATGACATTGCCGGTTATCCTTCGGTCATGGCGGGGGAGCTGGTCGATAAGCTCGAGCAACAGGCGGCACCTTTCGAGCCGGTCTATCATATGGGGCAACAGGTGGTAAAGCTCGATGGCAGTGTGGGCAGTTGGACGGTAACGACCTCGAAAGATACGATTATCCACTGTAAAGCCGTGCTAATTGCGGCAGGCTGCGGCGCATTTGGGCCGAATCGCCCTCCGCTCGAGGGGCTGGCATCCTATGAAGCGACCGGATCGGTCGCGTACATGGTGCAAAAGCGTGAAGCGTACCGCGATAAGAAGGTGGTGATTGCGGGCGGAGGCGATAGCGCGCTCGATTGGGCAATCTCCTTGTCGGAGATCGCAGCGTCAGTCGAGCTGGTACACCGCAGGCCCAAATTCCGTGCCGCGCCGGATAGCGTCGATAAACTGAATCAGCTTGCGGAACAGGGCCGGCTGGAGCTGGTCATCCCTTACCAGCTATCGCGGCTGGAAGGCGGAAACGGGCAGCTGTCGCATGTGGTCGTTGCTGATCTGGACGGTAATGAACGGGCGCTGGAAGCGGATCATCTGCTTGCCTTTTATGGTCTTGCCATGGAGCTTGGTCCGATTGCCGAGTGGGGGCTCAACCTGCATATGAACCATATTACGGTGCACCCCACCACGCTGCAGACCAGTACGGAAGGGATCTATGCGATTGGCGATATCTGCGCCTATGAGCATAAACTGAAACTGATCGCCTGCGGATTTTCGGAAGCGGCGATGGCGGCGCATCATATGTACAGTCTGGTCCATCCGGATACGCCCTATCATTTTGAATATTCGACCACGAGCGGGGTGCCGGCATGACAGCGACCATTATCGACGGAAAGGCGTTTGCAGCAAAGTTGCGCGGCACCATTGCCAAGCAGGTAGCCAGGCTGAAAGCAAAACATCAGATCACGCCCGGCCTTGCGGTAGTGCTCGTTGGAGAGGATCCGGCCAGTCAGGTTTATGTGCGCAATAAGGAGCGTCAGACCGAAGAAGCCGGCATGCGCTCCTTCGCCTATAAGTTGCCGGAGCATACGAAGCAGGAGGCCCTGCTTCAGAAGGTTGAAGAGCTCAACCAGAACCCGGAAGTACATGGGATATTGGTGCAGTTGCCGCTACCTGCCGGAATTAATGAGCATGCCGTAATCGAAGCGATCAGCCCGGAGAAGGATGTTGACGGTTTCCACGTCATCAACACCGGAAGGCTGGCGACCGGGCAGACGGGGATGGTGCCCTGTACGCCCTATGGCTGCCTGTTATTACTCAAAGACACGCTGGGTGAGCTTTCCGGCAAGGATGCGGTTGTGATAGGCCGCTCAAATATTGTCGGTAAGCCGATGGCGCAATTGTTGTTAAATGAGAGCTGCACAGTGACCATTGTGCACTCCCGCACGAAACAGATTAAAGAGAAAGTGCAGCGGGCGGACATTGTGGTTGCAGCTGTCGGGCGACCTGAGATGGTCAAGGCAGATTGGTTGAAGGAAGGTGCTACGGTTATCGATGTAGGTATCAACCGAATGGATCCTGATCAGCCCGGCGGAAAAGCGCGGCTTGTCGGCGATGTCGATTTTGATGGTGCGTTGCAAAAGGCACATGCCATAACGCCCGTACCCGGCGGCGTTGGGCCGATGACCATCGCTTGTTTACTTCGCAATACCCTTGTTGCATGCTGTAGGATAGAAGGATTAGCTGTTCCGGAAATTTGATGAATCCGCCCGAACCCATTAAACCCCGAAAACGCCGGCCCACATCCGATATGCTGGATGAGGTGCTCGCCAACCAGCAAAACGACACGCTGACCGTGGACGAAATTAAAGCGGCGTTACAGCGCCGCGGCTTTGGTGTGTTGCTTGCGCTTGCCGCGCTACCGCTCTGCCTGCCTGTTCCGATGCCGCCCGGCTATACGACGCTTTTTTCGATCCCGCTGTTTATTTTATCGCTGCAGATGCTCGTTGGCAGGCGCACTCCCTGGCTGCCGCGGTGGCTGGGGCGTAAGGAAATCAAACGGACAACGCTTGCGAAATTCGTTGAGAAGGCCAACCCGTTCCTGCGGCGTATCGAACGCAAGATGAAGCCACGCTGGGGCTGGGCGGGTTCGCCTGCCGGGGAAAAACTGATTGGTTTATTCGCCTTCATCTTTACCTGCTCCATCGCGATACCGCTACCGATGACAAACGTTCCGCCCGGTATCGGTATTTTGCTCATGGCGCTGGGGCTGCTCTCGCGCGATGGGGTGATGATTCTCATCGGTAAATTCATCGGGATTCTGGGTATAATTCTGACCGCTTCCGTGTTAATTCTCGGCTCAAAAGCCGTTTCCGCGATTTTGGGAATATAACCATGTCCCCCTATCACCATGCGGTCGGCTGGATGGTCTTCAGCTGTTTTTTTCTTGCGGTGCTGGCCGTTACGGTACGTACTTTGCTGGATAGTGTGTCACCTTTTCTGATACTTCCCTTTCAGCAATGGTTTTCCTTCCTGCTATTACTTCCTTATTTTCTGCGAAAGCGCATCTGGCTACCGAAAACCGGTCAGATGAAATGGTATATGCTGCGTGGCTTATTTGGTATTTCGAGTTTTCTGCTCGCGATTCTTTCAATGCTTTACCTGCCTCTCGCAGATGTGACTGCGATTGGCTATGTTGCCCCGCTGCTGACGGTATTACTGGCTTCAATCGTGCTCAAGGAGCTGTTTACCCGCCATTTATTATATGCGCTTACAGGTGGACTGATCGGCGTGCTGGTCGTGATTCGCCCAACGGGTGATGTCGTGCTGATCGGCGTTTTATTGGTTCTTGGCTCGGCGGCGCTGAAAGCGATCGTAGGGCTGATGATTAAATGTATGAGCGGTAGGGATGATATCAGGACGCTGTTATTTTATACCGTGTTTTTCTCAAGCCTGTGGAGTACGCCGTTTTTCTTCCTGTTCTGGGAAATGCCAAATCCACAGGAATGGTCCTTGCTGCTATTGGCGGGCGCGGCAACGATATGCTTTCATTTCGGGTTCATTCGCGCTTGCTATCTCTCGCCCTTAATCAAGCTGATGCCCTATGAATTTACCACGCAGATTTTTGTAACCGCGCTTGCCTTTATCATACTTGGCGAAGCAATCGATATGGTGACTTTATGCGGCGCAGCTATCATTCTGGGGAGTAGTATATTCGCGTTACGGCAAGAGAAAAGGCTTCATGCTCGCACGATCTAAACATCCCCATACACAGGCGGCATTCTGGATGGTGTTTTCCTGTCTGAGCGCAGCGATCATGATTTCGATCGTGCGCCATGTTTCGACGGATGTTTCCAGCTCGCAGACGGTGTTCTTTCGCAATCTGTTCGCGCTGATCATGTTTGCGCCGTGGGTATGGAAAATGGGGTGGTTCCACATAAAGACCCAAAAACTCGGTCTGCATACGATACGGGCGCTCAATGGCCTGCTCGGGATGATGATCTGGTTCTATGCGCTTACTGTTACCGAGCTTCCGGTAGCAACCGCGCTGTCGTTTACCGGGCCATTATTTAACGCACTGCTGGCCATGGTGATTTTTAAGGAAGTTTTTGGGGTGCATCGCTGGTTTGCGCTGATTGTCGGCTTTATCGGCTGTCTGGTGATTGTCCAGCCGGGCACGGAAGCGTTTGATCCGTTTGCGTTGCTCGTAATGGCTTCGACTATCCTCTGGGCGCTTTCCAGTGTTTTTGTGAAATTTTTAAGCGAGCATGACTCGCCGATGAAAATTACCTTTTACCTCGTGTTGTTCATGACGCCGCTTTCCCTGCCATTTGCCCTGTTGAACTGGCAACCGGTACCGGCGGAGATCTGGCTTTGGCTAATAGGTCTGGGCGTGGTCTCTAATTTCTTTCAGGTCGCTATTTCCAAGGCGATTTCGCTCGCGCCGTTTTACGTGATTCTGCCGTTTGATTTTACACGGCTGCTGTTTGTCTCGGTGATCGCCTATATTTTCTTTGATGAAGTGTTAACGGCAGAAACCCTCATCGGCGCTCTTCTCATTCTCGGCGCGGCGGTGTATAGCTCATATCGTGAAGCACGCAAAAACCGTAAACGTAAAAAAGCCCGTGCCATTGCTCAGCAGTAACGCGGGGCATAACCTCTCCCTTTGGGAAAGGCAACGAGGCTTGATAGCGAAGCTATATCGCCGCAGTGGTGAGGGAATATATAAAAGTAAACTCCCTCACCCTACCTCTCTCCCAAAGGGAGAGGGAATCAAACACCTCCTCGGCCAGCTTGGCCGCACGGCACTTGACCTGCTCTTTCCGCCGAAATGCATCAGCTGCTATGCTCCCACGGCGGAGACGGGAACCTTGTGCGGGGAATGCTGGAGTAAGATCCATTTTGTGGAGTCTCCCGCCTGCGCGATCTGCCACCATCCGTTTGATTACCACATTGCAGATGGTGCGATTTGCGGCGCGTGCCTGAAAGAACGGCCAAAATACGATAAGGCGCGTTCGGTTTTCGTCTATAATGATGCCTCGCGTAAGCTGATTACCGGATTCAAATATGCCGATAAGACCGTCGCGACCGCCTTTTACGCTCGCTGGATGGTAAATGCCGGGGCTGAATTGCTACAGGAGGCGGATATTATCTGCCCTGTGCCGCTGCATTACCGGCGGATGATCCAGCGGCGTTACAACCAGTCGGCCCTGCTGGCTAAGGCAATCGCCCGCCAAACCGGACTACAGCTGGAGCAGGGGTTGATGCAGCGTATCAAGCACCGGCCCCCACAGGCGAGCCTGCACCGCGACGACCGTAAGAAAAACGTCAAGCGCTGCTTTGCCGTGCATCCGAAGCGTGCGCCGTTACTGAAGGGAAAAACCGTGCTACTCATTGATGACGTGATGACCACAGGCGCCACGTTGAACGAGTGCGCGGTCGTGCTGAAGCGCGCCGGGGCGAAGCAGGTATTTTGCCTGACGCTGGGCCGCACCCGGCATGACGGGGACTAAATCATCGGGAGAGCTGTATGACACAATTCAACGCCGCATTGCTGCAAGTAAATGCACAGAATGATATGGCGCAGAATAGAGAGGCCGCCGAGGCGCTTGTTGATCAGGCGGCTGAGCAGGGGGGCGAGCTGATCGTATTGCCGGAAAATTGCGCGCTGATGGCGGGTAGCCGCGAAGAGCTGTTTCAAAACGCGCATAAAGTTGAAGCGCACCCCATGGTCATCACGATGCAGGAGCGCGCCGCCAGGCATGGGCGCTGGATTGTCATCGGCTCAATCGCAACTCCGGCGGAGGAGAGCGCTAAGCTGTTGAATACATGCGTGGTGGTGGATGCGAGCGGTGCTGTTGCTGCAACCTATCACAAAATCCACCTGTATGATGTGGAGGTGAAAGGCGGCGAGTCACACCGTGAAAGCCGCAATTATCAGGCAGGCGACAGGCTTGTGTCTGTGCCGACGCCCTTCGGAAAGATCGGGCTGACGATCTGCTATGATCTCCGCTTTCCGCAGCTTTACCGCAAGCTAGCGCAATCCGGCTGTGATATTCTGCTCGTTCCGGCCGCCTTTACCGCCTATACTGGCGCATTGCACTGGGAGGTGTTGCTGCGTGCGCGGGCGATTGAGACGGGAACCTTTATGCTCGCTCCCGCGCAGGTGGGCAGGCATCCTGCCAACCGGGCAACCTATGGCCATTCCCTCGCGGTCGATCCATGGGGCAGGGTGATTGCGGATGGCGGGGAAGCGGTCGGTGTAACGATGGTAGAGATAGATACGAGCCTTGTGCGTGAGTATCGGGAAGCGATCCCGAGCCTGACATTGGAGCGTTCGTTTCAGTCCGAAGAATAATGCTGCACTACTTCATCCCAGTCCGGGCGGTCGCGGTCTGCGGGGGTTGCCTGCGCGGTGCCGATATAGATAAACCCCGCGATGGCATCATGCTCGCCGCTGGCACCAAGCGCCTGCTGAACCTCCGCGTCATAAGCAGGCCACTCGGTCAGCCACTGCGCGCCGTAACCTAGGCTGGAAGCGGCAAGCAATATATTCTGACACACCGCCCCAGCGGAGAGCTGCTGCTCAATCAGTGGTACTTTGAGGAACTTACTCTCATCCGGCAGGGATAGCACCGCAAGCACCACCGGCGCGCGCTCAAAACGGGTGACTTCCATATCGTATTTCGCATCCTTCTTGCCGGGTTCTTTTGCACGCATGATGTCGGCGCAAAGCGTACCCAATTTCCGTTGCCCTTCCTGTTGCAGGATAACAATTTTCCAGGGATTCAGCTTCTTATGATCGGGCACGCGGATACCGGCGCGGATGATCTGCTCCAGTTCGTCATCCGTCGGGCCGGGGACGATCAGATCTTTGGCCTTTACCGAACGGCGGGTATGGAGAAGGGTCAGGGTAGGGTTTTGGTTCATCATATTATTGTCATCCCGGACTGGTGCCGGAATCCAGAGCCGCATGCACCAAGTCGCTTTAGATCCCGGCACAAGGTCGGAATAACATAGAATCTCTTACTACGCTGCGACACTGTTAATGCCATGTTTTTTAAACATATGTTTTATGTTACGAATCGCCTGACGGGAGCGATGTGCGTTTTCGATCAACCCGATGCGGACAAACTCATCACCGTGAATGCCGAATCCGGCCCCGGGCGCGACAGCAACATCGGCTTCCTGCATCAGCAGCTTCGCAAATTCGACCGAGCCCATCTCGCGGAAAGTTGCCGGAATACGTCCCCAGATAAACATGCTCGCCGAAGGATTATCAACCTCCCAGCCGGCTTCATGCAGGCCGGAAACGAGAATATCGCGCCGCTCCTTATAGCGTTTCCGCGCATCGAGTACACAGTCCTGCGGACCGTTCAGGGCGGCGGTTGCAGCAATTTGGATCGGCAAGAATCCCCCGTAATCAAGGTAGGATTTCATACGTTTGAGCGCATAGACCAGCGTTTCGTTCCCACAACAAAAGCCGACGCGCCAGCCGGCCATCGAGTAGGTTTTGCTGAGCGTGGTGAACTCCACCGCAATTTCCCGCGCCTTAGGAATTTCCAGAATGCTCGGCGGCGGGTTATTTTCATCAAAGAAAATTTCGCAGTAGGCAAGGTCGGAAATGACGATAATGCCGTGATGATGACAAATATCGACCACTTCACGGTAAAAGTCGAGGCTGACAACCTCAGCGGTCGGGTTACAGGGGTAGTTCAGGACGACTACGCTCGGTTTGGGGTGTGAGTCCTCAATCGCCGTTTTCAGCTGTTGGATAAAATGCGTCTCATGATCGGGATTGTCAAAATCCTTCGGCAGATATTTTACCGCAGCTTCGGCGATGATAAAACCATATGGGTGGATCGGATAGCTGGGATTCGGCGTTAGAATGACGTCGCCGGGTTTGGTTATGGCCGTGGCTAAATGTGCTAACCCTTCCTTGCTGCCCTGACTGACAACAACCTCTTTTTCCGGATTGAGTGAGACATTAAACCGCCGCTCATAATAGCCGGCTATGGCTTTCCGTAGTCCTAAAATGCCCTGAGAAACGCCGTAGCGGTGCGTTTTGGGGTCGTTTACGGCTTCTTTCAGCTTATCGATAATATGCGGCGGGGTAGGTGCATCCGGATTGCCCATGCCAAAGTCGATTATATCGCGGCCCTGCTGGCGCATTTCGGCCTTCACATTATTCACCTCAGCGAATACATAAGGCGGTAGGCGTTTGATACGGTAAAACTCTCTTTGTTGCAGCGGACCAGTCACGTTTATTGCTCCAAGGGAAGGTGAGCGCTAGGTGTACAATATCTTTGTGAGGGTGTCCAGTGAGGAAGAAAGGGATGCCGCTGATACATCGATGTGCATGTTTTGGTAGGGTTTGAGGAGGGTAGATGCACCAGCGGCGGGGGGGTAACTTTTACCAGCTAAATCGCTTTAGCTCTTCTGATATATATTATCAGGGATGTTTGCTTAAGATTTCTCCCTTATTTATTTAAAATTACATATATCATATAAAAACACCCTATGCAAGTAAAAAAATTAAAAAAGTGTTAAAGAGGCAACAGTTTTTTCACTAAAGGTTAATTTTTGATTACCTATTGCGTGACTATTAGGTCAACACCCTCCGTATTTGCTTACTTATCAAATGGTTAGATTGCAACGCCTGCTATTGTATTTTTTCTCCTTCCACATTGCTTTTTAGCGGTATTTATGCGATTACACGTTGAATATATAAATTTTTCATGACACTTAAATAAACAAAAATGAGGTTTTTTTATGTTTCGAACGCTGTTATTAACCGTTTCTACCACTCTTTGCTTGACTGTGTCTTCCGTCAAAGCGGCGGATGTATATGAGTTTGATACCACCCATACCAATATTATGTGGTTTGCGAGCCACTTCGGTTTTTCCGACTCGATGGGCCAGTTTATGGAGTATGACGGCCACTTTACCATTGATGAAGCAAACCCTGAAAACAGCTCGGTAGAAATCACGATTCAGACCGACAGCATCATGACCGGGCTGGATAAGTTCGATGACCACCTCAAAAGCGAGGATTTTTTCGCTGTGGAAAAGCATCCGGTTGCATTCTTTAAATCCACAAAGGTAAAGCGGACCGGAGAAAATACGGCGGACGTGATGGGCGAGCTGACGCTGCTCGGTATAACAAGGCCGTTAACGCTGCAGGTTAAGAAAAACAAGATCGGCAAGAATCCGTTTAACCAGAAACAGACGGCTGGTTTTACCGCAAAAACCACGATCAAACGCTCCGAATTCGGGATGGATTATGCCCTGCCCGGTATTCCTGATGAGGTGGATATCCTGATTGAAACGGAAGGCATATTGAAAGATCAATAATGGCGGAGTCGCTGACCTATACGCGTACGGCGAAGCTGTTCCATTGGGGCATGGCGCTGCTGGTGATCGGCATGCTCATCGTCGGGCTTTACATGACCGGGCTCGAGTTCAGCCCGGAAAAGCTCGAATTGTATGCGAATCATAAATCAGTGGGTATTATCATCCTTGCGCTCGCGGTGCTGCGGCTGATCTGGCGGTGGACGCATCCTGCGCCGCCCTTTCCGGAAATGCCGCGCTGGCAGGTATTCGCCGCACGTGCATCGCATTGTATGCTTTATGCGCTGCTGTTTATGATGCCGCTCTTAGGCTGGGCGATGTCTTCGGCAGCAGGATTTCCGGTTTCGGTCTTTGGGCTGTTTACCTTACCGAATCTGCTTCAAGCGGACCGGGAAGCCTTCGCGCTCTTTAAGGAACTGCACGAGCTTAGTGCGTATCTCTTTATCGCCATTATTTCCTTGCATATCGCTGCTGCGCTCTATCATCATTGTATCAGGCGGGATGATACGCTCCGCCGCATGGTCAAATCGGCTGCGCTAGCCGCCATGTTCGTAAGCCCGGCAGCCTCTGCGGAAACGGTGCCAGAATACCAACTGCTGCCGGAGAAGAGCACGATTACCCTCACCGGTACGCTAAATAACGCCGATCTGTCGATGAAATTCACGACATTCGATGCCGATATCCGGTTTTCGCCCGAGCAGCTGGATCAGAGCTATGTTGCGCTCACCATTCAGACCGACAGCATCACCGGAAATTATCCGGAAGCGGAAAGCTCGGTTATATCAAAAGGCTGGCTTAATGTGACGGAGTACCCGACTGCGCGAGTCGTCACGGAAGCGATCCGGCAGGTAGATGGCAATCAGTACGAGGCGGATGCGAGCCTGACGCTAAAAGAGACGACCCGTCCGGTCAAATTGCGCTTTATGTTGGATAAAGCGGAAGATCACACCGCGAGCGTAGCGGGGTTTGCGACCGTAAACCGGCTGGAATACGATATTGGTTGGGACGATGTCTCGGTAGTGAAAGATCCGGTCCGAATTGATTTCACGCTGTTCGCTAAGCCGGAATAACCTAATATAGGAGAGCCATATGCCGATGCGGGCGAGCACCATCGAAAAACGTGAAGCGCTCAGGCTGGATATTCAGCAGGTGGTCCGCACCATCATTCAGGAGGAGGGTTATCACGCGGTGAATGTCCGCAAAGTGGCGCAACAGGCCGGCTGCGCGGTCGGTATGGTCTACACGGTCTATGCGGATTTTGACGATCTGATGATGCATGTCAACGCGACCACGCTGAAAACGCTGCTCGCCACGCTGAATCAGGTTGTGGAGCGTGGATCCGAACCGCTTTCGACAACGCGGCAGCTTGGGCATGCTTATCTCGATTTTTCGCGCCGTTACTCGAATCTGTGGGGTGCAGTGTTTGAGCATCTCTATGCCGCGCAAACCGCCCGGCCTGCCTGGTATCAGGAGATTATCGACGCGTTGTTCAGCCTGGTGGAGCGGGTGATCGCGCCGCTCTTTCATCATAATGAGCGCAAAACCCATCGCGCGAGCCGGGTACTGTGGGCGGGGCTGCACGGCATCACCGTATTGCACCAGCTCAATAAGCTGGATGCGGCCGGGTCGGATTCGCCGAAGATTCTTGTCGATTCGCTGATCGAGCAGTATATTGCCGGGCTGAAAGTGGCGTAAGTAACATCGTTATGCTTATAAACAAGCCAAAGCATGAAGCTGTCAGTGTTTTCCTCTTGGACGATCTATGCTAGAATACGAAGAAAGGAGTGCCGCGTGGGGTTACAATATTTCTATATAGCTTTGAGTGTACTTATTCTTGCATCTTCGGCTTCGCATGCACAAGCCCCCGATCCGGGCGCTTCCCCGCGTGCAACAGCGAAGCAGGCAGCGGAGAATCTAGAGAAGCTTACCCGTATGGTATTGGAAGCGGATCGCAGCGAAATGACCGAAGAAGAGTTGCAGCAGCTACAATTTATAGAACGCTCACTCCCGATGCTGCAACAGGGCTTGAGTCAATACAGCACCATGCTGCAAGAAAATCCGATGATGCGCCCGGCTGTGAATGTGTTGGGCAAAGTAACGTACTTTAATCAAATACAAAATAAAGAGATGCGTGAACAATTGGAGATTGTACTTGAACCGTTACTGATCGCTTATGCAGAAGAGCACAACTTAACGCCTAGTCTAGAGGAAACAAAAAAGTTGATAGCGCAGCAAGCGATACCGGATAAAGCACTAATTGCTGATATGAAGGCACGCGAAGCTAAGATAGCTCAAAGTCTGAAGGATGACACTTTATCTATGCAGCAAATGGAAAAGCTTGCTGTTCAACTGGATGAAACGACTAAGGCACGCCAGCACATGGAAGCTTTAGTTGCTAATATTCAGCAAGCGCCTGAAAATATATATGTGGGGCTTAAATTTTTACTTGAAAAAAACGTCATGCTTACGCGTGCAATCGAAAAAATCATAGAAGATTCCGGCCAGACCGCGTTATATGAAACTAGCCGGGGGGCAGAGCCCATGGCGGCATATAAATGGTTTTTAAACCGGCAGGAAGCGCTGGGCAATCTGGATTATATTTATACGGTTTTTAAGCGCGATCTGGAAAACTATATCGATCAAACGATTCAGAACAATAAGATCGAGCAGGCAGCCCCTAAGCCGGAGATTAATACGCCCGGCTAGTCGAAAAATGCGCTAGTTCCTGTAGTGCCGTTTTGATGGGTGAATCTGAAAAATGCTGCAATACACTATCCGCTTGTTTGGCATATTGCTCTGCGGTTGTTAACGTCATTCGGATCGTGTCGTACTGCGCGATAAGCCGTTGCGCTTCGGCGAGATCTTTCGGCTGCTGTGCATGCGGTTCGGTGATGACACGTTTCCAGAACTGCTGCTCTTCCTCGCTGGCCTGTTCTAATGCGAGAATAACCGGTAGTGTCACTTTGCCCTCGCGGAAATCATCTCCTACGGTTTTGCCCAGCGCTTCTTGCTTGGCGGAGTAATCCAGCGCATCATCGGCGAGCTGAAAGGCGATGCCAAGGTTCTGCCCGTAATCGAATAAAGCCTGTTTCTCCTCTTCGGTACGGTCAGCAATCACCGCACCGACCTGCGTCGCGGCAGCAAAAAGCTGCGAGGTTTTCGATGCGATTATGTCAATATACGTATCGCGCGAGGTCGTGATATCACTTGCGGCGAGCAGTTGCTTGACTTCGCCTTCGGTAATCACCGCTGAGGCGTCAGACAGGATGCGTAGCACCTCAAGCGAGCCGTCCCGTGCCATCAGTTGAAACGCCCGGCTCAGGAGAAAATCCCCCACCAGCACGCTTGCGGCATTGCCCCAGATGGCGTTAGCGGTGTCCTTACCCCGGCGAAGTTTGCTGTCATCGACGACATCGTCATGCAGCAGCGTGGCCGTATGCAGAAACTCGATCGCACCGGCAAGGCGGATATGCCGGTCACCGCCCTCATACCCACACAGCTTCGCGGCAAGAATCGTCAGGATCGGCCGCAGTCGTTTACCGCCGGAATGGATGATATGCTCGACAATCTTCTGGATCAGCGGCACGCGGTCTTCTGCAAGGCTGAGCATCAGCGTATCGACAGCCGTGAGCTCCTCGCGGTAAAGCGTGCGGTGCAGGTCAAGCGGTGAGGGCGGTGCGTCTGTCTGTATGGCAGTATCTGGCATGCAGGCTGCTATATCGGGAATTGTGCGGAAAGGCAATTGCTAATGGAGTTGTCATCACGAGGAGCGAAGCGAGGTGGTGATCTCAGGCAATCTATTCGTCATTACGAGCGCAGCGACGTAATCTCGCTATGGAGGCGTTTGGATGAGATTGCTTCAGGCCATGCGGCCTTCGCGATGACGGGCAAGGACTTAACCATATATTAACTTCCGCTTGTAAACAGAGAGAGGTTCTGCTAAAATAAAACAGTTTTTATCTGTAAATCAGATTAATCCAGCCGATTCCTGTTGGCTGTTAAGAATATTTTTTAATTCAAATTTTGTAACTATGTGCAAAATTGTCGAGGTTGGGAGCCTCGTAAAAAAAAACCCTGAAGCGGCGGGCGCACGGCCCTGCTCTAGCGATCCCAACCAGCCGTGCTTGTGGAAGCAGCGGGCTACGACCGAGGAGGTCGTAGCAATGGCCTGCGCGAAGTATCCTTCGCGCGAGTGCCTAAACGCGCAAGGCTGCCTTAGGGGCGGCTGCATTCGCCGCTAGACTAGCTTCGGCTAGTCCTAAAAACACCGCCATGCGGTGTTCGCCTTTTTAGGCACATTTCGTTTGCGACCGTGGATGTGCGGTCTCCTGTGGTAGTTCTTGAGTGAACAGGCCACCAGAAAAAAATACGCATTCTTATTGCTAGGGTACCCTTTCGGGGGTACCCTTTTTTTGTGCTTATCAGTTTTAAACCCTATCGTCATCGCGAGGAGCGAAGCGACGCGGCGATCTAAGGCCGCATGTACCTGGCCGCGCGAGATTGCCGCGCTCCTTAAGGTCGCTCGCAATGACGGGTAAAAAACAGCCCTTGTCATCCTGAGCGATAGCGAAGGATCTTCTGGAGATAACCGCCTGTCAAAAGATACTTCGACTCGCTACGCTCGCTCAGCATGACAAAGAGGGAGCGCCTTCGCAATGACGGCTAAAAAACAGCCCTTGTCATCCTGAGCGATAGCGAAGGATCTCCTGGGGATAATCGTCGGTCAAAAGATACTTCGACTCGCTACGCTCGCTCAGCATGACAAAGAGGGAGCGCC
>CAZPQM010000003.1:109557-194252 GCA_964588995.1 uncultured Rickettsiales bacterium
TAAAAAACAGCCCTTGTCATCCTGAGCGATAGCGAAGGATCTTCTGGAGATAACCGCCTGTCAAAAGATGCTTCGACTCGCTTTGCTCGCTCAGCATGACAAAGAAGGAGTGCCTTCGCAATGACGGGTAAAAAAACAACGTCATCGCGAACGGAGTGAAGCGATCTCAGGCCGCATACACCCAGCCGCACCAGATTGCCGCGCTCCCGATGGTCGCTCGCAATGACGAAGACCTTCACAATGACGGATGCCCGCTCAGTATTATCCGCATTATCCGCGCTTGAAAAACACCGTGAAATGCGTATAGTGCGGCTCTTTCATAAAAATGCACATACACTATGGCCATTAGTTTTCAGGATTTGATACTCCGCTTGCAGCAATTCTGGGCGAAGCAGGGGTGTGCCATTTTACAGCCTTATGATATGGAGGTCGGCGCAGGTACGTTTCATCCGGCAACCACCTTGCGCTCCCTTGGACCGGATTCGTGGAAAGCGGCTTATGTGCAGCCATGCCGCCGCCCGAAAGATGGGCGCTACGGCGAAAACCCGAATCGTTTACAGCATTACTACCAGTTTCAGGTGATTCTGAAACCCTCGCCCGATGATATTCAGGATTTATATCTTAAAAGTCTTGAAGCGATTGGCATTGACCTCAAAAAACATGATATCCGCTTTGTGGAAGATGACTGGGAATCACCAACGCTGGGCGCGTGGGGGCTTGGTTGGGAAGTGTGGTGCGATGGCATGGAAGTGACGCAGTTTACTTATTTTCAGCAGGTCGGTGGGTTTGACTGTAGACCCGTTTCCGGCGAGCTGACCTATGGGCTGGAGCGCTTAGCCATGTATATTCAGGGGGTTGAAAATGTCTATGATCTGGATTTCAATGGCGCAAAAGGCGATGATAAGCTGAGCTACGGTGATGTCTTCCTCCGCAATGAGCAGGAATTTTCGGCTTATAACCTTGAGTATGCCAATACGAATCAACTGATTTTGCATTTCAAGGATGCGGAGAAGGAATGCCACGCACTGTTGGAGCTCGGGCTTGCGCTGCCGGCCTATGATCAATGCATCAAGGCAAGCCATGTGTTTAACCTGCTGGATTCGCGCGGCGTGATTGGCGTGACGGAGCGTGCATCTTACATAGCCAAGGTGCGTGCACTCGCGAAGGGTGCCTGCGAGGTGTATTTGCAGGGTACGCAGGATGCAGCTGGCAGTGTGCAGGAAGCAGAGGAGGCGGCGTGATGTTAGTTCTATGTCATCCTGAGCGTAGGGCGAAGCCCGGAGCCGAAGGATCTATGATTGCGTTTACGCAGATTCTTCGACTGCGCAATCTCTCGATTGCTCCGCTCAGAATGACAGGATTATGGTAGGCATCATGCAACTAACCCTCCTCAAAGGCAAGCTGCATCAGGCGACCGTCACCGGGGCAGAGCTGGATTATGAAGGCTCCGTCGCGATTGATGAGGCGTTATTGGAAGCGGCGGGTATGTTGCCGTATGAACAGGTGGATATCTATAACATCACCAACGGCAATCGCTTTACAACTTATACCATTGTAGCACCGCGCGGCAGCCGGACAATCAGCGTGCAGGGTGCTGCGGCGCATCAGGTGGAGGTGGGCGACCGCGTGATTATCTGCGCCTATGCCCGCATGAGTGAGGCGGAAGCGAAAGGCTTCGAGCCGAAAAAGGTGTTTTTGGATGAGGTGAATCATATTAAGGATTCAGGGGTCGGGGATCAGGATTCAGTGGAGTACGCAGCATGAGCATTCGAGATCATAAGGATTTGGATGTGTGGCAAGAATCTATAAAGCTAGTAAAGTCTACTTATCAAGTAACACAGCAATTTCCCGACCATGAATTATATAGTTTGGTTAATCAAATGCGTAGAGCGGCGGTATCAGTTCCATCAAACATTGCAGAAGGCTATACACGCGCCTCCACTAAAGAGTATTTAAGACATATTAATATTGCCTATAGTTCACTTGCAGAATTAGAGACTCAGTATATCATAGCAGCAGAGCTTGGTTATATTGACCAATCAGCTTTTCAGAAAATGATTGCAAAATTACAGCCAGTTAGCCGTATGTTGAATGGACTATCAAAATCACTCAGACAAAAATCGATCAAAACACCGACCCCCGAACCTCGAACCCTGACCCCATTCGGAGACCTGTAATGGCTGAACTCTTACTCGAACTTTTCTCCGAAGAAATTCCAGCCCGCATGCAGAAAAACGCAGCGGAAGAGTTGAAGTCAAAGCTGATCTTCTATCTGAAAGAGCAGGGGCTTTATCATCAAAAGGTGAAGAGCTTTGTGACGCCGAGGCGGCTGGTCGTAGCGGCTGATGGCTTAAGCCTGACGCAGGAGGAAAAAACCGAGGAGCGCCGCGGCCCGCGAGTTGGTGCGCCGGACAAGGCGATTGAGGGGTTCGTGAAATCTGCCGGGCTCCGCAGTGCGGACGATTTGATTGTCAAAGATACCGGCAAGGGTGAGTTTTATTTTGCCATTCAAAAAACGCAGGGTAAGCCGACGAAGGATATTCTGAAAGAAGGGCTTGAGGAGATTATTGCCTCCATCTCCTGGCCCAAGTCGCAGCGCTGGGGTAGCTATGAAACGCGCTGGGTGCGACCTTTGAAGAACATTGCTTGCGTCTTCGGCGGTGATATTCTGCCGCTGAAATACGGGCATTTGGTGGCCAATGACAATTCCGAAGGGCACCGCTTTTTGAGCGAAGGCGCGTTTAAGGTCAATAAATTTAATGATTACAAACAAGAGCTCAACTCGCGCTTTGTCATGCTCGACCATGCCGAACGCCAGCAGGTGATTCTGGATGCGGCGCGGGAGCTGGCCGCAGAGCATAAGCTGGAGCTGGTAGCAGACGAAAAACTGCTGGAAGAAGTGGCCGGGCTGGTGGAGTGGCCGGTCGTGCTGATGGGAAAAATCGAGCCGGAATATATGGATATTCCCGATGAGGCGCTGATCTCGTCGATCCGGACGCACCAGAAATATTTCACGCTGAAAGGTAAGGACGGCAAATTAGCGCCATATTTTATTGTGGTCTCGAACATGGAAACGCCGGACGGTGGTGCGCATATAATTGCCGGTAATGAACGGGTGCTGCGGGCGCGTCTGGCCGATGCGAATTTCTTTTACGATCAGGACCGCAAAGTGCCGCTTGAGCAGCGGGTGGAAAAGCTCAAGTCGATCGTTTTCCACGCCCGGCTGGGTAGCCTGTACGATAAAACCCAGCGGGTTGCGGCGCTCGCGAAATTTCTTGCCGTCTGGGTGCCGCATGCGAATCTGGACGATGTAGAACGTGCAGCCCTGCTTTCCAAAGCGGATCTGGCGACGGAGATGGTCGGTGAATTTCCTGAGTTGCAGGGCACGATGGGCTATTACTATGCACTTGAAGAGGGTGAGCCGGACAATGTCGCCCTCGCGATTTATGAACATTATAAACCGGCAGGAAGTCAGGATGCTATCCCGACCAACCCGGAATCCATCACGCTGGCCATTTGCGACAAAATGGATACGCTTGCCGGACTCTTCGCGATTGATGAGCATCCGACCGGCTCAAAAGATCCGTTTGCACTCCGACGTGCAGCGCTCGGTATTATTCGTATTATTCTGGAAAACCGGTTGAGCATTCCACTCAATATCCTCATCGATAATGCGCTCAAGCACTATCCGAAGCAGCTTTTCACCGCTGCCGATGAAGACGAAGAGGCAGAGAAGCGCGGCCTGCTTAAGCGGGGCAAGAAACGCACGAAAGTTAATCCTGCTGAAATTGCGGAAGAATTGCGGGTGTTTTTCATTGAGCGTCTGAAAGCGCTCCTGAAATCCGAAGAAATCCGGCATGATTTAATCAATGCAGTTATGGGGGCGGGTGAAGATGATGTGCTCCGTATGACGCGGCGTGTTGCTGCGCTGGATAAATTCCTTCATACGGAAGATGGAGAACAACTGCTGCAATCCTACAAACGTGCCGTCAATATTCTTGCTATTGAAGAGAAAAAGGATAACGCCTACTATCGTCCGCTGGCGAACAGCGCCGCGTTAGAGCAACATGAAGAAAAGCGGCTGTTCACGGCATCGAAGAAGGCGCGTACGATGATTAAGGACGCACTCAAGCAGGACGACTTTGAAGAGGCCATGAATTTACTGTCTAAACTGCGTAAGCCGATTGATGCATTCTTTGATAAGGTAGTGGTGAATGCCAACAATAAAGAGCTTCGCACACAACGGCTGAAGCTGTTAAGCAGTTTGCGGGAATTATATGATGATATTGCAGACTTTAGTGAGATAGAAGGATGAGCACTAGGTTTCGGGTTTTAGGTTCTAGCTAGAATTTCTGAAACCCAACACCTGAAACCTGAAACCTAAGAGGATATTATGACACAATGGGTTTATACATTTGGAGACGGTAAAGCCGAAGGTGATGCCAGCATGCGCAATCTGCTAGGCGGTAAGGGTGCGAACCTTGCAGAGATGAGCAGCCATGGGCTGCCGGTCCCGCCCGGATTTACGATCAGTACGGATGTATGCACGGCATATTATGCCAATGACCGACAATATCCGGCCGATCTGGAAGCACAGGTGGAAGAGTCGATCCGGTTCATCGAAACGAAAATTGGTTCAGTCTTTGGTGATGCGTCAAATCCGCTTTTGGTGTCGGTGCGATCCGGCGCCCGTGCCTCCATGCCGGGGATGATGGATACGATCCTGAATCTCGGTCTTAATGATGCAAGCGTTGAAGGGCTCGCTAAAAAGAGTGATAATCCCCGCTTTGCCTATGATTCCTACCGCCGGTTCATTCAGATGTATTCCGATGTCGTCTTGGGTGTTGATCACTATCATTTTGAAGAGTTACTGGAGCTCAAAAAGCAGGATCGCGGGGTTGAACTGGATACGGAACTGACCTCGGATGACCTGAAAGAGCTCGCTGACGCCTTCAAGTCCAAAGTGAAGGAGGAGCTTGGTAAGCCATTTCCGCAGCATGTGAAAGAGCAGCTTTGGGGCGCGATCGGTGCGGTGTTTAACTCCTGGATGAATGACCGGGCTATTACCTACCGCCGGATGTATGACATCCCTGCAGAATGGGGAACGGCGGTCAATGTGCAGGCGATGGTGTTTGGTAATATGGGCGATGATTGCGCAACTGGCGTCGCCTTTACGCGCGATCCCTCGACGGGGGAAAAGATTTTCTACGGTGAATATCTCGTCAACGCGCAGGGTGAGGATGTAGTGGCAGGCATTCGTACGCCGCAGCAAATCACCATTGAAGGGAAAGAAAAGCAGGGTTCTGATCTGCCGGCGATGGAAGAGGTCATGCCGGAAGTGTATCAGGAACTGGTGAAGACCTATCAGCGGCTGGAAGCACATTATAAAGATATGCAGGACATTGAATTTACCGTGCAGAACGGCAAGCTCTGGATGCTACAAACCCGGAATGGCAAGCGCACCGCGAAAGCCGCGCTCAAAATTGCCGTGGATATGGTTGCGGAGGGGCTTATCGATAAAGAGGAAGCCATCCGTCGCATTGATCCTGACGCGCTTGATCAGCTTCTGCACCCGACCCTTGATCCAAACGCTCCGAAAGACGTGATTGCCAAGGGCCTGCCGGCGTCTCCGGGGGCGGCCTCGGGTAAGGTTGTCTTTACGGCAGATGAAGCGGAAACGCTCGCACATGCCGGGGAGTCGGTCATTCTGGTACGAATTGAAACAAGCCCGGAAGATATTCACGGCATGCATGCCGCGCGGGGTATTTTAACCGCACGCGGCGGTATGACCAGCCATGCCGCTGTCGTGGCGCGCGGGATGGGTCGCGCCTGCGTATCAGGGGCAGGTAGCGTAGCCATAAATTACAAAACCAAAGAATGTACAGCAGGCGGCAAAACACTCAAAGAAGGTGATATGATCACTATTAACGGTTCGACCGGTGAAGTGATGCTGGGTGAAATCCCGACGCTGAAGCCTGAGCTTTCCGGTGATTTCGGCCAGATTATGGAATGGGCGGACGAAGTGCGGCAACTCAAAGTGCGGACGAATGCGGAAACCCCTTTGGATACGAAAACGGCGCATGATTTCGGTGCGGAGGGTATCGGGCTGTGCCGTACGGAGCATATGTTTTTCGACAATGAGCGTATTGTTGCCGTGCGCGAAATGATCATGTCCGACAGTAAGGAAGCGCGCGAAAAAGCGATCAATAAGCTGTTGCCTTATCAGCGTGAGGATTTCGCCGAGATTTTCCGCATTATGGATGGTCTGCCGGTGAATATCAGGCTGCTCGACCCACCGCTCCATGAGTTTTTGCCGCATCATGATGCGGATTACGATGAAGTCGCCAAGGTGACCGGGGTCAGCGTTGAGGACTTACGCCAGCGCGCTGCTAACCTGCATGAAACGAACCCGATGCTGGGGCACCGTGGTTGCCGTCTGGGTATTTCTTATCCCGAAATTTATGCCATGCAGGCGCGGGCTATATTTGAAGCGGCTGCGATTGTATCGAAAGAGGGGAAAAATCCCGTTCCGGAAATCATGATTCCGCTGGTGATGACGCAAAAAGAACTGACCATCCTCAAGCAGGTTATCCGCGAACAGGCGGAAGCAGTTTTTGCAGAGCAGGCTGTTAACATTGATTACCAGATTGGTACGATGATCGAGCTACCCCGTGCGGCGCTTCGCGCAGGCGATATTGCGGTAGAAGCGGAGTATTTCAGTTTTGGCACGAATGACCTCACGCAGACGACGCTCGGTTTAAGCCGTGATGACGCGGGGAATTTTCTGAATGATTATATTGCGCAGAATATTCTGGAGAAAGACCCGTTTGCAAGCCTGGATCAGGATGGAGTCGGTGAGTTGATCGAAATTGCAGCGGAACGGGGCCGTGCCGCCCGGCAGGACATCAAGCTTGGCATTTGTGGGGAGCATGGCGGTAATCCAGCGTCGATTGCCTTTTGTCAGCGTGTCAGGCTGGATTATGTATCATGCTCACCCTACCGGGTGCCGATTGCGCGCTTGGCAGCAGCACAGGCCGCACTTAAGCTAAAAGACAGCGTATCGCTCGCCGGGAAAAAGGCGGCCTGATACCATAGCGCTAACCTGGGCCCTTTCTTTTTTCGCATTGTGACTTACTTCCCACAATAGCGTGAAGGCGGCAGTAGCAACGTGAAACAGCGTTGGAAATAATCCACCCCAGAGCCCATTTTATTTACCATAAGTTAGCCTGAATCTAAGAGCAGCTACCTGCAGTCAAAAACTTAGGGTTATGACAAAAAATAAACTGGCTATTAACTAGTATAATGCGTTACATGCTATAATTAGTTACTACTTTGAGTAATTAAGGGGGGTCCTTAGACTTATACGGAATTTGAGTTGTCTTTTGCTTCAAACTCTGCTGGTGTATAGGCCTCAATGGACAGCGCATGAATAGGGTTATTCATTTCAGCCTCCAAAGTAGTATAAATAGCTTGATGCCGCTTTACCCTTGGTTTTCCGGCGAAAAAGGCGGATACGATACGAATGGTGAAATGCGTTTCACCGGAGACGTCTCCTGCGATACCGGCATGACCTGCATGCTTATGTGAGTCATTTGTTATAACCAGTAATTGGGGGGAAAAGGCTTTGTTTAATTTCTGGTAAATAACAGGTTCAATATGTGACATAAGGAATAGCGTTTTTCTTTTTGATATGAGTAACTAATGTTAAACTACTAGCGAACAATGTTTTGGTAAAGGATAATATGGGAAACAGTAAACAACCAAATAATATTGATAATATCATTGGCCAACGGATAGGTCAACTCAGGGTTGCAAAGGGGATGACGCGTCAGAAGTTGGCTGAATTATTGGGCATTACCCACCAGCAACTGCAAAAATATGAGCGCGGCATCAATCGCATAACGGCAAGCAGACTACTTGAGGTCTCCAAGAATCTGGAAACCTCGGTCAACTATTTTTACGAAGGGCTTGAAGATGAAATTCCGCCGGAGAAGATGGAGCGTCAACGGCTCTGTGTGGAAGTCATGCAGGATTTTATCAGCATCCCCGGTTCCGAGCAGCAGGAAGCTGTACGCAATCTTATGAAGACGCTCGCCAATAAAACCACTTAGAAAACTGTTTCCCGCCTGGTATTTCTGTTATAAGGCCTGTGTTTTAGCTTAGCAGAAGGCTATATGGCGTCCGCACTTGATACAATCACCGAAAGTTCGACGCAGCGCTTACTGAAGCGGCTGCTACGGCTCTATGTGTGGCGGCATAAGAAAAAGCTCTGGATTGCGGCTGTATGCATGGTCATTGCTGCGCTCGCGACCGCGGCGAATGCCTATATGCTGCGCCCGGTGATGGATGAGATTTTCCTCAAAAAAAACGAAACGCTGCTTTATATTATTCCGGCGATTATTTTAGGCATTTCACTGGCCAAAGGCGTATCAAGCTATATTCAGTCCATGTTGATGAAAATTATCGGGCAGCGGGTGGTTGCCGATATGCAGATCGATATGTATCACCATATGCTGCATGCTGATATTGAAACCTTTTCCGATCAATCGAGCGGGCAGATGGTCTCGCGCTTTACCAACGATATTCACCTGATCCGCAAGAATCTTACGCAGGTGCTGACCGGTTTGGCCAAAGAAAGTCTGACACTTGTCTTTCTAATAGGCGTCATGATCTATCAAAGTTGGGAGCTGGCTTTGATTGCGCTTCTCGTCTTTCCGGTTGCGATTTATCCGGTCGTCCGGTTAGGGAAAAATATGCGTAAGGTTTCGCATTCCACACAGCTTGAAATGGCGGATTATACGGCGCGGCTGGATGATACGTTTCAGGGGGTGCGCATCGTCAAAGCCTATAATAAAGAAGATGCCGAGGCGGAGAAAGCGAACAGTGTTATAAACCGCCTGTATGATCTGTATGTGCGTGCTGCACGGATTGAATCGGCATCATCCCCTATTATGGAGCTGCTCGCGAGTGTGGCAATTGCGGCTGTGGTGCTTTACGGCGGTTCGCAGGTGCTCGCAGGTGAAACCACGGCGGGTGCGTTTTTCTCATTCATGGCGGCGCTGATCATGGCGTATCGCCCGATGAAGTCCATATCCAGCCTCAATAATAACCTGCAGGAGGCGCTTGCCGCAGTTAAACGCATTTTCACTGTTATGGATACGGAACCACGAGTGAAAGATGCCGAGGATGCAGAGCCGTTGGTCGTCGCCAAAGCCTCGATAGCGTTTCAGGACGTCTCGTTTACCTATGGTAAAGGCAACGTGCAGGCGTTAAAGAACGTGAGCCTTAACGTCCCCGCCGGTAAGCGCGTGGCGCTCGTAGGGGCCTCCGGTGGCGGGAAATCGACGATTATGCATTTGGTGCAACGTTTTTACGACCCGGATGAAGGGGTTATTCTAATCAGCGGGCAGGATATTAAACAGGCCACGCTGCATTCACTGCGCGATCATCTGGCGATTGTCAATCAGGAGGCAACCCTGTTTGACGATACGGTTTATGAAAATATTGCCTATGGTAAGCAGGATGCGACCGAAGAGGAGATTATACAGGCAGCAAAGTCAGCCGCTGCGCATGAATTCATCATGGAGTTGCCGGAAGGCTATCATACCATGGTTGGGCAGCACGGATTGCGGCTTTCCGGCGGGCAGCGACAACGGATCGCGATAGCCCGTGCTATGCTGCGTAATGCGCCGATTTTATTGCTCGATGAAGCAACCTCGGCGCTGGATAACGAATCCGAACAGAAAGTGCAGCAGGCACTCGAAAGCCTGATGCGGGGACGCACCACGCTGGTGATAGCACACCGCCTTTCAACGATAAAGGATGCCGATTGTATTTATGTGATCGATAAGGGGGAAATTGTGGAATCCGGCACCCATGCGGAGTTAGTTAAAGCGGACGGTGCCTATGCCGCGCTCTATCAGAAAAGTGCAGGCGGCCAGATATTACCGTTTGAAGCGGCTAAAGGATCAGTATGAGAAACCGTCTGCTCTCCTTCCTGCTTGCGAGTTACCTCAGGCTGGTATATCGCACCAGCCACACTATTTATCTCGGGCGCAGCAAAACCTATCTCGATTGGGCGGAGCGTGCCGAACGGGAAGGGCGCAGCTTGATTATATTGTTCTGGCACGGTCGGCTTGCGCTGATGCCGTTTCTGTCCAGACAGGATACAAAAACGCGGGTCATGATTTCACTACATAAGGACGGGCAGTTGATTGCGGATATTATCCGCCGCTTTGGCTATCTTGCAGTGCGCGGCTCGAGCAATCGGAAAGCGGCCGACACCAAAGCTGCGAAAGATCGCGGCGGTGCGCGTGCGCTAATCGAGGCGAAACGGCTGCTGAAGCAGGGTGAGAATATCGCCATTACACCTGACGGACCGAAGGGGCCGCGCTATCAGCTGCAGCCGGGGGCCATTTCGCTTGCTAAGGCGAGTGGCGCACCGGTGATTTTAATAGCGAATGCAAAAAAGCCTGCTAAATGGTTAAATAGCTGGGATCATTTCATGCTGCCGCTGCCCTTTGGCAGAATCGTCTGGAACATGAGTGAACCGATCATATTAGAGGATTTGGACAGTGAGGCGGGGTTTAAGCGCGCGCAAAGCATGGTCGAAAAGCGGCTGAATGAGCTAACGCGCGAGGCCGATGTGGCGATTGGCCGGAGCGTCATTGACGATTGAACGGTTTTCCGCGTATAACGCTAGCCATGTATACTTCCCTCTATCGTTTCTTATCCTATGCCGGTGGTCCGTTGATTGATTTTTACCTGATGCGGCGTAAGCAGGTGGGCAAGGAAGATCCGAAACGCTATACCGAGCGGCTCGGGCATCCCGGTTTTCCGCGTATGAGCGGGCCGTTGGTCTGGGTGCATGCGGCCAGCGTAGGCGAGGGGGTGTCGGTTTTGCCGCTCATCAAGGCGGTCGTGAATAAATACCGTGATGTCAATGTGCTGCTGACTACGGGCACGGTCACCTCCGCTAAAGTGCTGGAATCAAGGCTACCCAAGCGAGCGTTCCATCAATATGCTCCGATAGATAAGCTGGTAACGGTGCGGCGGTTTCTGGATCACTGGCGGCCCGATCTGGCGCTCTGGGTTGAATCTGAGTTGTGGCCGAATATGATCATTGAAACGCATCGCCGTGGATGCCCGCTTATTCAGATTAATGCGCGTTTATCGCCCAATTCCTATGAAAAATGGCAGAAATATAACAGTCTGGCGCGTGATATGCTTATCTGCTTTAGCCTAAGTCTGGCGCAGAGCGAGGAAGATGTCACCCGGCTGAAAAAACTGGGTGCGCCGAACGCAAAATGCCTCGGTAACCTGAAATTTGATGCACCTGCGCTTCCCGCAGATCCGAAAGAAACGGGTAAATTGGTTACTGCCACCGGTGAGCGCCCCATGTGGGTGGCGGCAAGTACGCATCCCGGTGAGGATGAATTGATAGCTGATGCGCATATAAAACTGAAGTTGGCGCATGATAAAATACTGACGGTTATTATCCCGCGTCACCCGGAACGAGGCGAAGATATTGAGCGGATGCTTAAAGAGAAAAAACTCACTGTCGCCCGGCGTAGTCAAAAGCAGGATATCGAGGAGAATACCGATATATATATTGCAGATACGATCGGCGAGCTTGGCATTTTTTATCGTATGGCGGGTATTACCTTTATGGGTGGTTCGCTGGTCGAGCATGGCGGACAGAATCCGCTCGAAGCGGCGAGGCTTGAATGCGCACTGCTGGTGGGCCCGCATACCGCTAGCTTTACCGATATTTATAACGAGCTGGAAAAGGAACATGCTGTTATCCGTGTGCGTGATAGCGATGCGCTCGCAGAGAAGGTTGGTGTGTTACTAAGTGACCATGAAAAGCAGGAGGATTTTGCCAGCCGCGCGATGAAATTGATGGCCTCGAAAAGCGGTATTCTGGAACATTATATGGACGCGCTCAGCCCTTACCTTAAGCCGATTTCGCGCGATATTGCCCCGGATGAGGACGCCTGATTTCTGGCGGTTCAATGGCTTTCGGGCGAATGCGCTGCTGCCGCTTTCGGTCCTTTACTATATCACGCATCGCCTGTCTCAATGCTGGAAACGCGGTAAAATGCCTTATGATGCAGGCGTACCGGTTATTTGCGTCGGCAATATGACAGCAGGCGGTGCAGGTAAAACGCCAACGGTGCTCGCGCTGGCACGGCGTTTGAAAAAGCGGGGCAAAAAGCCTGCCATTCTAAGCCGGGGCTATAAACGGGCTGTGGCTGATTTGATCAAGGTCGATCCGGCGGAGCATACGCCGGAGCAGGTCGGGGACGAGCCGTTGTTGATCGCCAGGCAGTTCCCCTGCTATGTATCAGCTAATCGTGCGGAGGCGGCTAGGCAGGCGGTCACCGACGGCGCGGATATCCTCCTGATGGATGACGGATTGCAGCATCACAGCCTGAAAAAAGATAAGCAGCTGCTGGTGATTGATGGCGGATATGGTTTTGGCAACGAGATGCTGCTTCCGGCCGGGCCACTGCGCGATAAACCGGGTAATATCCTGCCGCAGGTAGACGCTGTCCTTATTATTCGGAGTCCGCAGGCAGATGTTGAAAAATATCTGTCACGGCATCTCATGCTCCCTCGCCCTAGCCCTCTCCCCGAGGGAGAGGGGATAAAGAAAATAAGCTCCCCCTCTGAACGAGAGCAAGATGGTGTAGCTGGCGAGGGTAAGGAAATGACTTGTTACCATGCCAGCATGCAACCCCTGTCGTTGCCGGACAAGCAGCAAAACTACGTAGCCTTTGCCGGGCTGGGCAGGCCGGAAAAGTTTTTTGATATGCTGGTCGAGCATGGGCTCACACTGGCCAAAGCGATACGCTATCCGGATCATCACGCTTATGCGGAAAGCGACAGGGAGCGGCTAATACGTGAAGCGGAAGAGGCTAACGCCACGCTGATCACAACGCGAAAAGATGCGGTTAAACTGCCCGAGGATTTCAGAGAGCAGGTGGCGGTGGTCGATATAGAGCTCGTTATAGAAAATGAAGAGCAATTCATCGATAGATTACTGGATTCTACATGAAACACGTCAGGTATTTACTGGAATATATCATGGTGAGGGCGGTATTTCTCCTTTTTCGCCTGATGCCATTCGATACGGCGTCCAAAACCGGCGGGCAGCTCGCGCGCTTTATTGGCCCCAAAACCGGGGCGCACCGGACGGCATGGCGTAATTTACGGCGCATTTATCCGGATAAATCGGATGCGGAACTGGAAACGATCGCGCTTGGTGTCTGGGAGAATCTTGGCCGAACGGTAGGTGAGTTTCCGCATTTGCCGCACCTGAAGGGGGCCGCTTTTGCCAAACGGGTGAAAGTGAAAGGAAAAGAAAAAATCGATGCGCTGCAAACAAAAAAGTTTTTCTTTTTTTCCGCTCATATCGGCAATTGGGAACTAGCGGCACATACGGGTGCAGTGATGGGCTACCCAATGATGCTGATTTACCGTCCGGCGAATAATCCCTATGTCGAGAAGCTGATTCAAACATCGCGCCGGGAGACCTTAAGCGCGATGTTTCCTAAAGGAAAAGAAGCGGCGCGTGCGATGATCAAAAGCCTACGTGACGGCGAGACGATTGGCATGTTAATGGACCAGAAAATGAATGAAGGCATGCCGATACCGTTTTTAGGGCATGATGCCATGACGGCCACGGCGATCGCAGAATGTGCGGTCAAATTTGATGTGCCGCTCGTGCCGGTGCATTTAGTACGGAGGGAGGGTGCGTATTTCGAAGTAATCGTCGGTGATGTGATGTACCCGGCGCAGAAAGATGTGAAAACTCTGCTGACTGAAATCAATGCGATTATCGGAGGATGGGTAGAGGCGCATCCCGAGCAGTGGTTTTGGGTGCATAATCGCTGGCCGAAAGGGTAGGGCATGTCATCACAGGAAGCTAAATAACGAAGCAAACAGCGTTATAATAACGTGCCCTGTGGATCGCTGCCCTGCGGAAAGGTTTTCACCGTACCGTCCTTGAACTGCACATTCAGCTCAGGCTGATTTTCGGCAATGCTGGCGGAGGTGACCAGTTGGCCGTCCGCGCTGCGTACGAGCGCAAAGCCGCGATCGAGGATTTTTTGATAATGATAGCTATCCAGTAATTTAGTAAGGTTTTCGAGTTGTTCTGCCTTACGCGCCATCATCTGCTGGGTCGCAGCCGGGCTTAGTCGCCCGCGATAGGCGAGCGCATCCCGCCGCTGGTCGATCTGCCGAGTCAGTAGCTCCGGCCTCAACCCACTACGGACCGTTTCTAATTTCTGGGTCTTGCGTTCTATAGCGAGCGGCAAAGCCTGCTGTAGCCGGTCGCTACGCACCGCCAGCCGCTCACTTAACTGCTCACAGAGCGCCAGAATTGCTTGCGGTTTCAGGCTGGACAATAGCAGATTGAGCTGTTGCTGCTTTTTCTCAAGCACGGTGGGCAGGCCAGTGCTTAATCGTTCCGCATAATCATCGAAACGCTGTATCGCATTTTGCAGCAGGCTTTGCGGGCTGATGATGCCTCGCGCCAAAGCAGCCATAAAGGTGCGCTTATCGTTGAGGTATTTTTGCATTGCTGAAAGCTTGCGGCTTTGCAAATCGTAGACCAGCGCGAGCAATTCCTCCCGCACGGGAACCGCCATCTCCGCAGCCGCCGTGGGAGTGGGCGCACGCCGATCCGCCACATAGTCAATCAGCGTGGTGTCCGTCTCATGCCCCACCGCAGAAATGAGGGGTATGTCGGATTCAGCAGCGGCAAGCACGACCTCTTCCTCGTTGAAACACCAGAGATCCTCCAGCGAGCCACCCCCGCGCGCGACAATCAAGACATCCGGCTTATCCGGCATTCGGTTAAAACCACGAATGGCGCGCGCGATCTGCTCCTTCGCGCCTTCACCCTGCACCAACACCGGCCAGACCTGCACATGCACAGGGAAACGGTCCGTCAGGCGGTGCAGAATGTCGCGGATGACGGCTCCGGTGGGTGAGGTAACAACTCCGATTTTGCGCGGTAGAAACGGCAGCGGCTTTTTGCGTGCTTCATCAAATAACCCTTTGGCGGCGAGTTCTTTTTTGCGCTTTTCTAAGAGCGCCATCAATGCGCCTTCGCCGGCAATTTCCATCGAATCAATAATGATCTGGTAGTTCGAGCGCCCGGCATAGGTCGAGATTTTGCCGGTAGCAACGACTTCCAGCCCATCTTCCGGCGCGAAGGTCAGCCGGCCGGAAACACCGCGCCAGATAATCGCGTTCAGCACGGATTTATCATCCTTCAGCGAAAAATAGAGATGCCCGCTGGCGGCGCGCTTGAACCCCGAAATCTCGCCGCGCACTCGCACATGCGCAAAGCGCTCCTCCACGGTTTGCTTCAGCAGGCCAGAGAGTTCCGTTACCGAAAATTCCGGCTGGTTATGGGTGCGATCGGTCATAAATGCTCTAATTCGTCATACCGTGGCTTGATCAAGGTATCTAGTGCATATATAAACTAAGTTTCGCGGTCAAGCCGTGGAATGACAAGGATAGGATTATGAACATACTGATTATCGGTTCAGGCGGGCGGGAGCACGCGCTTATTCATGCGGCGAAGCGCTCCCCCATGGTGAAGCAGGTATTTGCCGCTCCGGGCAATGGCGGCATACTTCAGGATGCAACGCTGGCGCCGATAGAGGTAAACGACCATCAGGCTGTAGTGGCGTGGTGCAAGGAGCAGGCGATTGATCTGGTGATTGTTGGGCCCGAAGCGCCGCTGGTCGATGGAATTGCCGATGCTTTGCGCGATGCGAAGATTCCGGTGTTCGGCCCCTCTAAAGCGGCGAGTGAGCTGGAAGGCTCCAAAGCGTTTATGAAGCGCATCGCGAAGGACTATAACGTGCCGACCGCTGCCTATGAGGTCTTTACCGAAAAGGCGGAAGCGCTGGCCTATGTGAAAAAGCAGGGCGCGCCGATTGTGGTCAAAACGGATGGACTGGCTGCCGGAAAGGGCGTGACCGTTGCCATGGATGAGGAAACCGCGCTGCATGCCGTGGAGGAATTTTTTGACGGTAAGTTCGGCGATGCCGGTAAAACGGTTGTCATTGAGGAGTTTCTGGACGGGGAAGAGGCGAGCTTCTTCGCGATTTGTGATGGCGCTAAGGCGGTTGCCTGTGGGTCCGCCCAAGACCATAAACGCGCTTATGACGGTGATCAGGGGCCTAACACCGGCGGCATGGGCACCTATTCCCCCACGCCAATTGTCACGCAGGCTATGGAAGACGAGATCATGCAGACGATCATTCAGCCGACGCTTGACGGACTCGCGAAAGAGGGTAAGCCCTATAGCGGGTTTTTATTTGCCGGGTTGATGATCAAAGACGGAGCTATCAAGCTGCTGGAGTTTAATATCCGCTTTGGCGATCCTGAAGCGCAGTCGATTCTGCCGCGCCTGAAGACCGATATTGTGCCGCTATTGCTGGATGCCGCGAAGGGGCAGCTGGATGCGAATAGCACGGTTGAGTTCGCTAGCGAGACTGCACTCTGTGTGGTGATGGCGGCTAAAGGTTACCCAGCATCTTATAAAAAGGGTACGGAGATAAGGAGCCTCGTGAATGCGGCCAGCGAGTCGGATGTGACGATTTTCCACGCCGGAACGAAACAGGAAGGTGATAAGCTTCTTGCCGTGGGCGGGCGTGTGCTCGGCGTGACTGCGCTGGGTACAACGGTGGCCGAGGCACAGGCCAAAGCGTACGAAGCGGTGGATAAAATCGACTGGCCGGAAGGGTTCTGCCGCCGTGATATTGGCTGGCGGGCAATTGAACGACTTAAATTAGCCTCTTGAAAGAAAAGGAACACAACATGAACAAAACTTTATTTATTATCATTGTCATAGCCGTTGCGGTGCTCGTGCTGCTGAATGTCGGGTTGGATCAATCCCGTAAGGCATCTACGCAGCAGACGACGGAAAATGTGAATGCAATAGCTGATGCCGGTGAAGTCAAAACCAAAGGGGAGGCAGCGATTGGCGGTAAATTCACGCTGATGAATACTGCGGGTGAGGAAGTCACTGAAGCGGCGCTACAGGAAAACTATTCGCTCGTGTTTTTCGGTTTTACTAACTGCCCGGCTATTTGCCCGACCGGGCTAACGACGGTAACGAACGTGATGGAAGCGCTGAACAGCCCGGATAATCTGCAAGGGGTGTTCATCACGGTGGATGTTGAGCGCGATACGCAGGAGGTTATCAAGGCCTATCTGGAGAATTTCCACCCAAATATGATTGGCCTCACCGGTTCGGAAAAGCAACTCAAAACCGCACAGGAAGCCTATAAAGTCTATGCGAAGAAAATGGATACGCCGATGGGTGTGATGTATGACCACAGCGCGTTTATCTACCTGATGGGGCCGGACGGAAAATATATCACCCATTTCCGCCATAATCAGGCGACCGAGGAAGTGGTAGCGAAGCTGAACGAGGTGATGGGGTAGGTTCGTCATGGCGAAGTACAACGTGCTGAAGCCATCTCGTGCATGCTTTCCTCTATTTTACCCGGGCTTGACCCGGGTATCTAGCTCAGTTTGAGGCGGTGAAGACCCTCTGGTCAAGCCCGAGGGAGGCAGGATGGCACGTCATTGCGAGGCGTGAAACGACGAAGCAATCTGGTTCGGCTCGGTATTTGTGGCCTGAGATGACGTCGCCTTCGGCTCGTCATGACGATGCTATTTTCCCGTCATTGCGAGCGACCAGAGGGAGCGCGGCAATCTTGTGCCACTTGCCTGAGACGGCTACGGCGTTTACACGCCTCGCCGTGACGATACCAGATGCCTGAGATCGCTACACGACGCTCGCGATGTTAGGTTCCCTTAGACCAGAGCCGCTTTCAGCAAGATCATATATTCCTCATGGCTGATTTCAACAGCGCCGAACTGGGTTAAATGCGGGTTGATAAACTGCGTATCCAGCAGGGTATAGCCACGTGCTTCCAGCCATTCCACCAGCGCAATCAGCGCGATTTTGCTCGCGTTACTGACATGTGAGAACATACTCTCGCCGAAATAAGCGCGGCCAAGTGTTACGCCGTATAAACCGCCAACAAGCCTGTTGTCTTTATAGCACTCAACCGAATGCGCATGCCCCATCTGATGCAGCGCGCTATAAGCCTCGATAATCTCCGCGTTGATCCAGGTGTCACGCCGTTCCGGGCGACTAGCCGCACAGGCCTCGATCACCTGCCGAAAGGCCGTATCGTAGCGAATTTCAAAAGTGCCCTTACGGTATAGCCGAGCCAGTTTCTTTGGGATGTGAAACGCATCCAGCGGGATGATGCCTCGCCGTTTCGGCAGGTAGAAATGAACCTCGCTCGCATCTGCACTATCGGCCATGGGAAAGGCACCCTGCGCATAGGCGTGCAGTAATAGCTCAGTTGTGAGTGCGGGTGAGGACATAGGCTAATTATTTACAGTATTGTAGGGTGTATCTGGGAGTTTTTTTCCAAGGTAAAGGGTACCCTGCCATAGTTCAGTAAAATACCTGTGGTAGCAGTGTCCTTCATGGGGAATGTTGTGATGACGTCGCCTTCGGCTCGTCATGACGATGTTATTTTCCCGTCATTGCGAGCGACCAGAGGGAGCGCGGCAATCTTTTGTAACTTGGCAGAGATCGCTTCACTTCGTTCGCGATGACGATGTTTTTTTACTCCTTCAGCATGCGCACATCATCGGTCATGATGCCGGTAGCGTGGCATTTTTTAGCATGCTTGATCTGATTGATAGTATTGGCTGTCCAGACAAAGACATCCAGTTCCAGTTCAGTAGCGAGCGCCGTCATAGCGGGGGTCACGATGTCGACTTGAGGGTTGATGGCGCTTAAGCGCAAATCGAGCTGCGCTTCCTCAATATCGATCGGTTGTTTGAAGCTAAGCCCAACCGGAATATGAAAGTCATAATCTTTCACCGCGCGCAGTATATCCGCTTCAAAACTGATAATGACCAGCTGTTCATATAGCGATTCGGCCGCGTACTTCTTCAGCAATTCACAGGTGGGTAGGGTGGCGTCGACGGACTTCACTTCGATTAGCAGGAGCGCTTTGCCGTAAAACGCCTGCAGCACCTCCCCCAGAGAGGGTATATGCTTTTTCACATCGTTCCAGTGAGCGTCGGCAACCGCGCCTTTCAATGGAGTCGTTCGGTTGAGGTCATCATCATGCAAAATAACCGGTACGCCATCTTTAGTCGTTCGAACATCAAATTCCAGCCCGTTAGCCCCATACTCGACAGCAGCATGAAAGCTATCCATCGTATTTTCAGCATGTAATGCAGGAATGCCGCGGTGACCTATTTTATAGCGTGTACTTTCCATGGCGTGCTCGTTAATCCGTCAGAGTAAATCCTTCATCGCATAAAGGGCGTGCTTATAGCCGTTAATCCCCAGTCCGCAGATAATGCCCGTAGCCACCGGCGATACGTAGGAAGTGTGGCGGAAGGGCTCCCGGTTATAGATATTGGATATATGCAGCTCGATAATGGGTAGCTGCAAAGTTTTTAGGGCATCGTGAATCGCGATTGAGGTGTGGGTATAGGCTGCAGCGTTGAGAATCAGCCCGTCATAGCTGCCATCGGCCTGCTGAATAGCCTCGATTAACTCACTTTCCGCATTGCTTTGCTGACAGGTAACGGTAATCCCCAGCTCGCCCGCCGTGTCGTTGCAGAGCGTCTCAATATCCTGCAGGCTGGCCGAGCCGTAAATCTCCGGCTCACGCTTGCCCAGCATGTTGAGATTCGGGCCATTCAGTACGAGAATATGTGCCATCTGTCCTTGTATATATCGCCTGTTATGCGTATCTTATAGTACACGCTGAATCGCGTTATACAACTTAATTTAGGCTTAGTTATGGTAACTATCACCTTAAATGGCGAGAAAAAGATATTACAGCAACCCATCACCGTGCAGGAGCTGGTGGAAGAGTTAAAACTCGATGTCAGGAAAATTGCGATTGAACGTAATCTTGAGATTGTCAGCCGCCCGGTATACGACCAAACGGCACTGCAAGACGGCGACGAAGTTGAGATCGTGCATTTTATCGGCGGCGGATGATGGGGAGTTCAGCCCGTACGAACCAAAAAACAGGATTTTAAGCACCATGCCGAAAGACGATTCGAAAGTGATTAATATTCATCGACCAAACAAGGATGAGGATCAATTCCTCCCCATGTTGTCGGGTGCACAATTGCCGGTTCCGGTGCATGAAGGCGACTATTTTACGCTGGCCGGGCGCGCCTTTTATTCCCGCCTGCTGGTCGGCACGGGTAAGTACCGCGACTTTGGAGAAACGCAACGTGCGATTGAGGCCTCCGGCGCGGAGATCGTCACTGTGGCCGTGCGCCGGGTAAATCTTGGAGACGGGGATGGCGAGATGCTGCAGGATTACATCGATCCTGAAAAATACACCTACCTCCCGAATACGGCCGGATGCTATACGGCGGAAGAAGCGGTCCGTACCCTGCGCCTCGCAAGGGAAGCGGGGGGCTGGAACCTCGTGAAGCTGGAAGTGATCGGTGATAAACATACGCTCTATCCGGATGTGATAGAAACGGTGAAGGCGGCGCGTATTCTGGTCGAAGAAGGGTTTGATGTGATGGCCTACACCACCGATGACCCGCTGATTGCCAGGGAGCTCGAGGATATTGGCTGCTGCGCGATTATGCCGCTCGGCGCACCGATTGGTTCTGGTCTAGGTATTCAGAATCCGCTCAATATCCGCCTGATCGTCGAGCAATCCAACGTGCCGGTGCTGGTCGATGCCGGTGTGGGAACGGCGTCCGATGCGGCGATTGCGATGGAGCTTGGCTGCGATGCCGTGTTGATCAATACGGCGATTGCCGAAGCGCGCGAGCCGGTGTTGATGGCGCATGCGATGCGTGCAGCGGTTGAAGCGGGCAGGGCGGCCTACCTGGCCGGGCGGATGCCGAAAAAAATGTCGGCGGATCCGTCTTCGCCAATCGATGGCGTTATAGGATAGTGTGACTTTTCAGCATGGTGCGGCAATGATTTGCTTGCAGCTACATTCTTAGCTTCGCAGCACTACCATTTTCTGTATAGTTATCCCATGAACCGGATATTTCAGGCTTTATTTACCGAATGGTCGCGCTTCAATAAGCGTGTTATGTTTCTGACGCTGCTGGGGATAGCACTGTTTCGCTTTTATTTTATCTCTTCCGGTAGCTATGCGACCACGTTCCCGATAACCTTTGATGAAGCGAAATTCTGGATCTGGTCGCACTATTGGGATTGGGGTTATTTCTCACGTCCGCCGATGACGGCCTGGCTGCTCGGCCTCTTCACGGAAGTTTGCGGCCATGCGCTCTTCTGTATTAAAAGCCCCGCCGTTATCGCACACGGGGTGACGGCTTATATCGTTTACCTGATTACGAACCACCTTGCAGGCGACGATCGGACCGCTTTCTGGGCCGGGGTGGTCTACATGACGTTACCTGGCGTATCGCTCTCGTCCACCTTTTTAACCACCGATGTGTTTCTTCTGATGTTCTGGGCGTTGGCACTGCATGCGTTTATCCATGCGTTGAATGATGATGAGGACCGCTGGTGGCTTCTTTTAGGGGTGTGGACGGGGCTGGGACTGCTCTCCAAATATACGATGGTGCTGTTCCCCCTCTCCTGCATCGTCTACATGGCGCTCTCCCGTATGAACCGAATTGAGCTGGTGCGTCCGCGTTTTTGGATTGCGATGACACTGGCCATCGTGATTTTCTCACCGAATTACATGTGGAATGCGCTTTATGCCTATTCCAGTTTGGAACGTGTCTTCACCGTCGTGTTTTCCGGAGAGATTACGATGCATCTGAATTCGCTGGGGAATTTCTTGCTGACGCAATTCGCCCTGTTCGGCCCGGCCACCTTTACGCTGCTTATTCTTGTGATCGGCCGCTTTTTTCGTACGCATGAAGATTCATTTGTTAAGGTGGGTTTCAGTTTTGTGGTCCCTCTGCTGCTTGTTGCCCTGACTATCGGCTTGCTCTACGGGGCGAAAGCGCACTGGGCGGCACCAGTCTATATCGCAGCGACCTTCTGGATAGTTTCATTGGCATTTAAAGAAGACAGGGTATGGATTATCAAATTATCCGTTATGTTGCACGTCATTATCATGCTGCTATATCTGCATATTCATCTGTTAATTGTTGCGTTTAATTTTCCGAATCCGTTTGCGCGCTATTACCCATGGGCTGCGCTGCAACCGCTAGCGCTGGAATCTCTGACGCAACATCCGAACTCGGTGTTGATTGCCGATGATTACCGTACCATTTCCATGCTGGCCTATAGCTTACGTCAGCCCGACGGCACACCGTACCCGGTACAGAAATGGTTTATCGATGGGGAGCCGCAGGATCATTTTGACCTTACCACCCAGATTGATCTTTACCGTAATTTCAATATGATTCTGATCACCGAGTCGTCGGATCTCACCGAGTATCAACCTTATTTTGCCTCGATAGAACCGATCGCCTCTCGCGATTTGTTTGGCAGGCGTTTTACCAGCTACCATTTAGTAGATTTTGCCGGTTTCGGAGAGGAGACTCCGCCGGAGCTGGAAGAAAATGAATGAAAGCGCAGCTAAAACTCATCGCGAATGGTTTTGATAAGTACGGCGCGGATTTTACTGAACTCAATATCAGGCGACCATTTGGTCAGTATATATTGCGTTTCGAGGTGCTCCAGATGCGGTTCAGCCGTTATGATGTGATGCTGCTTACCTAAGGAATCCGGCAATCCCGTAGCTAGCGGTTCAATTTCACTAAAAATGAGCTCGCTGCCAATAGGAAATTTATAACGGTTAGCGGCTTCAACCCGAATAGCAAATAAACGCTTACTCAGTGTCTGGTTGGGGCGGCCCACAATAAGAGGGTAGCTCTCCGACTGTTCTAACCATTCAATCCGTTTTCCGCGTTGTAACCGCCCTACTACTTTAGTTCGGCAGGTCGAGGCAGCTTTTTTTTGGCTGGCGTTATCCGGCATGAGATCGACAATTTCGCATTGCAGGGCATCGCTCAGCTTTTGCAACCATTCAATGGTCAGGCGGCGCTTACCCTTTTCCAGCCGGTCGATTTGCTGTTGAGAAGTGCCCACTTCTTCAGCAAGTGCCTGCATCGTTAAACCACGCAACTTGCGATAATAACGAAGCCTTTCATGGATATGCTTAAAACTGCTATCCGGGCCGATCGGCCTCTGATTCGGGGAGGATTCAGCTGATGCTATATTCTGACTCATGCAATTCCTCTCATCTGCTATGGTGTATTTAGATTACTCAGAACCATTCGCATTTCAACTGTAAAATGTACCCTAAACCAAATAAAAATCCTTATAGGTTGTATTTATCCCACTTTTGGTCGACAAGCTGTTTTATTTCTGCGGTCATATCGATCGGCTGTCCCCACTCGCGCTTCGTTTCAGGGGGTATTTTCGCCGTGGCATCTATACCCAGCTTTCCGCCCAAACCGTCTTCGACCGAAGCAAAATCAAGGTAGTCAATCGGGGTATGTTCCGTGATCATCAGGTCACGTGCGGCATCAACATTGGTGGAAATCGCCCACATGACTTCTTTCCAATCGCGCGCATCGATGTGCTCATCCACCACGATAATAAATTTGGTGTAGAGAAACTGCCGTAGGAAGCTCCATACGCCCATCATGACGCGGCGCGCATGGCCGGCATAGGTTTTTTTCATGCTGACTACGGCGATACGGTAGGAACAGCCTTCCGGCGGTAACCAGAAATCCGTGATTTCAGGAAATTGCTGCTGCAGAAGCGGTATAAAGATTTCATTGAGCGCTTCGCCTAAAATAGCGGGCTCATCGGGCGGTTTGCCCGTATAGGTGCTTAAATAGATTGGGTTTTTGCGCATGGTAATTGCGGAAACGGTAAAGACTGGAAACGGCTCTTTCGCATTGTAATAGCCGGTATGATCGCCGAATGGGCCTTCGTCCTGATAATCATCGAGGCTGACATGGCCCTCAATGACGATTTCCGCATTTGCCGGCACTTTAAGCGGCACGGTTTTACACGCGACAAGCTCTACTTTTTTTCCGCGCAGCAGTCCGGCAAATTCATATTCAGATAGCGTATCGGGTACAGGAGTCACGGCGGCAAGTGTCGTGCCCGGGTCTGCCCCTATGACCGCTGCCGCTGGGAGCGGTTCTGATTTCTCCGCTTTCCATTTATGATGATGCTGCGCGCCACCGCGGTGCTTAAGCCATCGCATCAGCGTTTTATCCTTCCTTATCAACTGCATACGATATATACCGAGATTAAAACTATCGGTTTTATCCTTAGTTTTACCGCGCGCATTTGGCCCCTCGGTTACCACCAGAGGCCAGGTAATTAAAGGCCCGGCATCGCCCGGCCAACAGGTTTGAATAGGAAGCTGATTTAAATCTATATCTTCGCCGGTTAGCACAACTTGCTGACATGGTGCCTTAGCAATAGTCTTCGGCTTCATGGTCAGTGCCGTCTTTACCAGCGGCAGCATGGAAACGGCTTCCTTAAAGCTCCCCGGGGGTTCCGGTTGCCGCAAAAAGGCGAGCACTTCTCCGACTTCGCGTAATGCTTCCGGTTTGCGATTGATCGCGCGGGCGACACGTTCTACCGTTCCGAATAAATTGACGAGCACCGGCATGGTTGATGGGTTCTTTTTGCCATCTCCTTTATCCATCACTACGTTTTCAAACAGGATCATCGGCCCCCCCTGATGCAGTACGCGGCGGTGGATTTCAGTCATTTCCAGATAGGTAGATACGGGCTCTTTTATTCGCACCAGATCACCTTCTTTCTCTAATTGCTTGATAAAGCTTCGTAAATCGTCAAATATCATTTATTGTCATTTCGTGGTTTATTAATGTTATAAATTGAGATTCTGTGTTACCATGAACGTGGTTAACAACATACAGGAGGAACCATAATGCATATTTCCTTACCTGAACAGCTTGAAAACATGGTTAAAGAGCGCGTAAAAAGCGGCATGTATGGTAGTGCGAGCGAAGTGGTACGCGAGGCACTTCGCGAATTTTTCGGCGTATCGCGCCCAGAATCCCCCGTATCACCGGAAGAGGCAGCTGCCATCAAAGACATCGTCTCGCCGCGGCTGGAAGCGGTGCGTAACGGTACGGCAGAGTTGATTCCATTTGAAGAGGCCATGGAGCAGATTCACGCCGAAGTATTCGATAATGATAAGGTATAGCATAGAATATCACGCAGAAGCGCAGTTTGAAGTAACGTCTGAACTGATGTATTCACGGAAGCAGTGGGGTGATCAACATGCGTTAGCTTACGAACGGGAATTGATTCATTCGCTTGAATTATTAAGAACACTTCCTCTCCTTTATCCTACCCAGCCGCAGATTGATGAAGAGGTTCGCATTAAACCGTTCAAAGGTAATCGCATTGTGTATATGGTAGAGGAGGAAAATACGCGTATCATTATTCTCGCTTTTTTGAGTATCCACCGTGAGCTCAGTCCCGAAGTGATTCGGAAACGGAAGAAAAACGCATGAAAATCTTGATATACGGCGCCGGTGCGGCAGGCTGTACGCTGGCTGTGCCTCTGATCAAGCAGGGAGAGGATGTAACACTCATCGCACGTGGTGCCCATCTGCAGGCAATGCAACGGAGTGGATTGCGCTATACGCACGACACGGGTGAGGAAATCATCCCGGTTAGCGCATATGCGCAGGAGGAGGCGGACACAAGGTTTGACGTGATTTTTATCACTGCAAAGGCCTATAGCCTGCCGGAGATTGCTCCGCATATTCCGCGACTCAGCCATGCGTCCACCGTAATCGTCCCGTGCTGCAATGGTGTTCCGTGGTGGTTTCTAAAGGATTTACAGCGCTTTGAAGGCAATGATGCGATCGATTGTTTAGATAAAGATCGTGCATTATCGCAACATTTGCCGACTGCATCGCTTTTAGGCGCGCTGTTCTATATGGGTGCGACCTATGAAGGACCGGGGCATGTCAGCCATTATAACCGCTATCCGAAGATAGTGATCGGTGAGATTGACGGTAGCATGAGTAACCGGCTTGAGCGTGTAGGAGCACGGCTGGAGCAGGCGGGCTTTCGTTCACCTTTGACACGTCAGATACGCAGCGATATCCTCATCAAACTGGCATGGAACATTGCCTTCAACCCGCTCAGCGTGATAACGGGCATGGATTCCGGTCAGATGGTAGAGGATGAAGCGATTTGCGTACGCGCACGAGCGGTGATGCGTGAGCTAAAAGGTTTCTCGGATGCGATTAATATCCCGTTTGAGTTTGATATTGAACAGCATATCGCGCTTTCGCACAAAGCCAAAAGGCATAAACCTTCCATGTTGCAGGATTATGAGGCCGGTAAACCGTTGGAAATCGATGCGATTTTGACTTCCGTGCTCGAAATTGCAGGTAAAATAAACCTCGAATTACCGGAAATACAGCGGCAAAAAAACGACTTGCTAGTGGCTTTGAAGCGCTAAGCTATTAAAATCGCATCGTAAATTATCTGCCCATCTCCACTTTATTATGGCAAAATCAATCCGATATGTTATAATGATGTGAGGGAAGACAATCTGGAGGTTCATCATGGTTGATGGTGTACAAAGCGCATCCGCGCAAATTTCGCAAGTGTCACGGCTGCGTGCTGCAGCAGGTGATGGTACACTGACTGCAGAAACATTAGAGGCTATTCAAAACGGTGCCATACCGCCAACGGTATCAGAAAGTACCGAGCTGAACAATGCGGCTTCTGAAGTGGCGGAAACGCCGCAAACGCCGTTACGCGATGCGGTTCAGCAGGCGCGTACGGAGCCGTTTGACATCGTAGAGCTTTCGCCCGAAGCGGTGAGTGCGGTCGAGAATGCACCGGAAGCTGTGCCGCTAGAAACAACAGTTGAAGAGGCGGAAGAGCAGGGGCTGGAAACCTCGCAAACCGTAACGCAGCAGAATAATCAGGATACGGCGACCGTTGCGCTTGGCAATGCAGTGGATATTGAAACCTAGACACTGTTAGCTAATTCATTTTCCAATTTCCCTTGAAGCCACGGCGTAAAATGCCTATATCCTTATTATGCCTATTTCCGAATCCGATCTCCGTGCCGTGCTTGAGCAATCCTTTCCTGAAGCAGACATTACAATTCAGGATCTTGCGGGTGACAACGATCACTGGGCGGCAACCATTGCCAGTAACAATTTTGAAGGCAAAAGTCGCATTGAGCAGCATCGTATGGTGCAGGAGGCGGTAAAAGGCCACGATATTCACGCATTACAAATCATAACGAAGGTCAAAACAGCATGAGTGAGAAGCCGATTTTTCAACAGATCGAATCCGATATTCAGGGCAACGACGTGGTGCTATACATGAAAGGCACGAAAGACTTTCCCATGTGCGGATTTTCCAGTGTAGTCGTGCAAATTTTGCAACGTGAGAATGTTGAATTTCTCGACAGGAACGTGCTGGATGATAATGATCTGCGTGAAGGCATTAAGGAATTTACCAACTGGCCAACCATTCCACAGCTTTATGTCAAAGGCGAGTTTATCGGTGGCGCGGATATTGTTCGTGAAATGTTTGAATCCGGTGAGTTGAATAGTTTGCTGACCGATAAAGGCGTCAAAGCGGCCTGATGCCGGGTCTGGGCCGTGTTTTCCTGTGCTGTCTGTTGCTGATGCCGTTAAAAGCCTGTGCTGATAGCAGCCTGGATGGCTGGCTGGAGCAGTTTTTATGGACGCATAGACCAGTCGTGCTCTTTACCCCTTCTGCAAATAACCCGACCTATCAATCGCAACTGCAAGTATTGAACGCCCACCGTGAGGGCGTGCGTGAACGCGATGTGGTGCTCATCGAAGTGATCGGGCAGGATTTCGTCAAACTCAACGGTGAAGCGCAGCTGGATCTGACCTCGAACCGCTTTCGGCGGCATTTTGCGGTAGGAGCGGAGTTTACTTTCCTGCTCATTGGGAAGGACGGCACCGAAAAGTTGCGTGAAAATAGCCTTGTTTCGGTAGATACCCTGTTCAGCACCATTGATGCGATGCCGATGCGCCAGCGGGAAATGCAGCGCGGTGAGTAAGCGGATCGGCCTGTTGGGGGGTAGTTTCAATCCGCCCCATATGGGACATGTTGCGCTCAGTATAGAAGCGCAGAAGCGGCTTGAGTTGGAGGAAGTCTGGTGGCTGTTTACGCCCGGTAATCCCCTCAAGGATACGCGTGATCTGCCCGATATCGAAGAACGCATCCGGCTGGCTAAGCCGCTTACCGCACAACATGAGTTCATTCACCTTAGCGCGATTGAGACAGAGCTCGGCACGACTTATACAATTGATACGCTGAAAGCCCTGCGGGATCGTTACCCGGAGCCGCATTTCATATGGTTGATGGGAGCGGATAACCTCGCGCAGTTTCACCAGTGGAAGGGTTGGCAGGACATCACAGAAATTATGCCCTTCGCCGTGTTCGCGCGGGAGCCTTACAGCGAGGAAGCATTGACGTCCAAGGCGGCGAACATGCTGGCGGATCAACGCTCCACACCGGAAGAAATTGCACACGGCGGACAAGGCTGGTGTTTTGTTGCCATGCCGCCGGTGGATATCTCTTCCTCCGAGCTGCGGGATGGCTGAAGCTAACTGATATCTCCGCTATCCTGCTGCTTCAAAACAGCCATGATTTCAATACCGTCAGCTACTTAACGGAAATAGATTGACTCCCTGCCGCAAACGCTACGCCGGTAGCCTGGCCTTATATTATCGACGCGGGGATAACGGCGCGGCGCCGCTGCAATGCTGTCAAAGTGCTCAATTAGCTTGAAATAATAGCGATCTGCCTGGGTCTGGCCAAATTGTTCCAACCCCCACCTATAGAGGTTGCTTAGTTGCTGGTCGGCCATTTCAGATAGAATATAGCTCATAGCGGGTTTTGCATACTTGCAAGTATATCCTTACGAATTTGTTCGGGTGTTCTTTTACTCACACCACTCTGCTCTGCCTGCTCCAGAATATTGCGGATGCGGAGAATTTCCTGCTCCTCGCGTTGCCTCGCATGGCGGATCAGCTCGTTAATAATTTCGCTTTTGCTGCGATATTCTTTGCTGTCCAGTTGTGCCTTGAGCCAGTCATCATTCGGTTCGGTGAGTGAAATACTTTGACGGGTCATAATAGCCTCCTTATGGTGCAATTATACACCAAAAATGCATCATTTTGCCAGCCGATTTTTGCATTACGTTCTTGCGTCTGCAGGTAAGTCGCGCCATGATACAAGAAAAATGGAGTGTGCCATGACCAAAGTAGCAGTGGTTTTATCAGGATGTGGATATTTAGACGGAGCGGAAGTGCGGGAAGCCGTGCTCGCGCTGCTGGCGCTGGATAAAGCGGGCGCCGAGGTGAGCATATTTGCGCCTGATATTGATCAACACCATGTCGTGAATCATCTGACCGGTGAAGAAACCAAAGAAACGCGGAACGTGTTGGTAGAGTCGGCACGGATTGCGCGCGGAGACGTTAAGCCCTTATCGGAAGCCAAGGAAGAGGCGTTTGATGCGCTTGTGCTGCCAGGTGGCTTTGGCGTAGCGAAGAATTTATCGGATATTGCCTTTAAGGGACCGGAAGGCGAGGTTATGCCCGAATTTGCGCAGCTGATTCAGGCTTTTTACCGTGCCGGAAAGCCGATTGGGGCGATTTGTATTGCTCCGGCAGCGCTGGTTAAAGCCCTTGCAGGTGAAACTAAAGCGCATGTGACAATCGGGGAAGATGCAGACGGCCTGATCGCCGGCCTTGGTGGTGAACATCAGGATTGTGCGACGCGCGGCATGGTGATTGATGATACCAACCATCTGGTATCCTGCTCGGCCTATATGCGCGATGATGCGCCGCTCGCGGATGTGGCATCCGGGATTTTTAACGTGGTAGAAGCAGTGCTGAACCAAGCTGAAGCACAGAAAAAAGCGGCGTAACTATTCCGTCAATTCAGCGCGTTTTTCGTCAGCTTCGTGGTCTTCCTGAGCCTGTACGGTCATGGTGGCGATTGGGCGCGCTTCAAGGCGCTTGATACCAATTGGCTCGCCGGTGACTTCGCAATAGCCGAATTCACCCTCGTCAATACGGCGGATCGCGGCATCGATCTTATTGATCAGCTTGCGGTAACGGTCGCGTGTGCGAAGCTCGAGACTCGTATCGGTTTCCACGGTAGCGCGGTCAGCAATATCGGCTTCCTGAAAATTCTCTTCCTTGAGGTGAGAGAGCGTCGAATTGGATTCCTGTAATAACTCCTCTTTCCAGTCTTCCAGTTTTTTGCGGAAATAGGCGAGCTGTTTCTCATTCATGTATTTTTCTTTTTCGCTCGGCTTGTACTTAGGATCGAGTTTTGCTGTCATCGCACGATGCTCCTTTGTTCAGAACGTTTAAGCGGGCAAGGTTATGTCGAATTTGTGTATAAAAAGCAAGTCTTATTTATAAGGCTCCGGCCTTTTCCAGCTTAGCGATTTCAACTTCTGCGCGGAGTTCAATGTCCTGAAGGATGCTTTCCAGAGCGGCATCATGCGTTTCTTCCTGCTCTTCACGCACCGTTTCAACCAATTGCTTAGCGGTTTCGGGCGCGATATTTCCATCCAGCATTTCAATCCGCAGTTGCTCCAGATCATCCAGTAAGGTGCGGCCATGCCTGACGCGCGCCTGAATATCTCCCTGCGAGGTCACGGGCGGAACATCATTGATGGCCAGTAATCCTCCAAGCTGTACGGCTGGGGCGCTCGCCTGTGTACTGTCGACGTTACCGCTATCGCCGCTATCAATCAGAGATGAAAAATCGCCTGACGCCTCGGTTTTACGAGGCTTCTTAGACGAACCCGGACCTTTTGGCCCTCCGATATCGGATATACGCATGATTGCACCATAGCAGAAATTCATAATACCGGCAAATAGTTAGCGTAAGAAGCCTGTAGCCTAGGAAAAACTTGCCTGTCAACGGCGGAAAGAGCCTGCCACCCGATCAAATTAATCGTAATAGGCTGAAAAACAATATTATTTCCAGTGGTGATAATTGGCACGTTCCTTGCATGTAATGTAGGTGGAAAGGGAATATTGAGAGGGTATTATGAATAAATTACGCACGGGAAAATTATTTCTCACCTGCTTATTAAGCCCAAAGGGCATGCAATTACTGGGCTATATTGCGCTATTGTTGAGCAGCATATTAGTTATTTTCGCGATGATGGTTTCAAGCGGCCACGCAAGCTCGCGCATTAAGGATATTGTTACCTTTGAAGGGATTCGCGACAACATCCTGATCGGCTACGGGCTGGTGGTCGGGCTGGACGGTACCGGTGACCGGTTGCAGAACTCCCCATTTACCGAGAAAAGCTTGGAAGCGTTTTTGAGCCGGCTGGGTGTAAACACCATGGATATGAACCTGAATGCACGAAATGTGGCGGCGGTGACGGTGACCGGTACATTGCCGCCCTTTTCCCGCTCAGGTAGCCGGATCGACGTCACGGTGAGTACGCTCGGCGATGCACGAAGCCTGTCCGGTGGTACGCTGGTAGCCACCCCGCTGATGGGGCCGGATGGCAATTTATATGCAGTCGCGCAGGGTGCGGTAGCGATTGGCGGTTTCAAGGCGCTGGGTGATTCGGGCAGTACGGTGCAAGAGGGGGTTACCACTTCTGGCTACATCTCCAACGGTGCGATTGTTGAGCGTGAAATCGATTTTGATCTGGATTCACTGGATACGGTGAATCTGGCGTTACGCAACCCTGATGTATCTACCGCTAAGCAGATCGCACAGGCGATCAATCAGGAAATGAATATGGGGCTCGCTAAGGCACTGGATTCCGGCACGGTACAAATGGAAGTGCCTGAGCAGTACGAGGATCAGGTCGCCATGCTCATCGCCGAGATTGAACAATTGCAGATCATCCCCGATCAGCCTGCACGCATCCTCATTGATGAAGCGAGCGGCACTATCGTCATGAATGAAAATGTACGTATTGATACAGTTGCAATTGCACAGGGCAATCTGCTGATTCAAATCGCGGAAGGGTTTGATGTGAACCAGCCGAATGTGCTCGCTGACGGGCAGACCGTGGTAACGCCCGCTACGGCGGTGGGCGTGACGGAGCGAGGTATGCAGATGGCCGTGTTGGAAGAAGCGGGTAATCTGAACGAGCTGGTAGACGGGTTAAACACGCTTGGGGTCTCTCCGCGCGACTTAATCACGATTTTACAGTCGATTAAGGCCGCGGGTGCGCTGCAGGCCGATATTGAGATGAGGTAATCTAGATGACGGATATATTTACCAAAGGTATCGGCACGTTTACCCGCGAACAGGCAGCTTCCGCAAATACGCAGCAAACATTGCAAAAGCTGCAGGCGATGCAAAATCAGCGTTCGGAGGCTGAGGTCAGGGAGATAACGCAAGAGTTTGAGGCCATATTTATCTCGCAGATGCTGCGCAATATGTATGGCGGCATTGAAGTAGACCCTGTTTTTGGTGGCGGTTATGCCGAAGAAGTGTTCCGCGATGTATTGCTGGATGAATATGGTCGTGTGATGGCCAAATCCGGCGGTGTGGGTATTTCCGATATGGTGCAAAAAGAATTACTGCAAATGCAGATGCAGGCAGGGAGGTAATTATGCCGATATATCATAATGATGTCGTGTCACTGACCGAAGAAGATCCCAAAAAGGCAACGATCAGCGCCGAGGACGGGCTTTCGTTCAAAGACATTATACAGGAAGTGGTAGCCTTGAAGTCCTTGCTCCAAACGGAAAACGAGCTGTTGAAAAAGCGCCAGTATGAGGCGGTGAAAGGACTCCAGGATCGCAAAAATCAACTGATCCGCAAGCTGGAAATCCGCAAGGAGCTGCTCAAGCGCGGAGTAGGTTACGGCCGCTCGCTCAGCGAGGCGGAGAAAAAGGCGTTTCAGCAGGCGAATGACGGACTGAATACGTTGCTGACAGAAAATTACAACGAGGCGCTGATCGCCAAGGAAATTAACCGTAAAGTGGTGGATGCGGTAGTGCGTGCGGTGAAACAGCATGAAAACGCAGTCGGTGGGTACAACGCAGGTGGGTATAACATGAATAGCACCACGGGGCGCAATGTCTATAAAGATACGACCTCGCTTGCAGTGAACGAGTCGATTTAGCGGGGTAGAGCAGGAGGGTATATGTCACTTAATTTAGCACTCGACAGCGCGGTCAGTTCGCTAAGGGCGAATCAGGAATCAATTAATGTCCTGACACAGAATATCGCTAATGCGAATTCGGAAAACTATACGCGGCAAGTAGCGCAACGACAGGCGTTGGTAACGGCAGGAATTGCATCAGGTGTTCAGATTTCCGAAGTAAGCCGGCAAGTCGATGAGTTTCTCCTGCAAACGGCGCGTAAGCAGGTTTCGATTGTTTCCTCTGCAGAAAAGAAGACCGAAATCTATGATCAGCTGGAGCTGTTCTTTGGTGATCCTGCGAGCGGCAACAGCTTTAACACCTATGTAGATGGTTTTTTTGGCGCCATTACAGAGCTTTCCAACAATGCCGATCAGGTGCAGTTGCGTGGTAATGTGCTGGAGCAGGCGGAACGGCTTACGACCTATACCGCAAGTCTTGCGAATAATCTGGAAGAACTGCGCTTTGATGTGGATCGTGAAATCAAGCAGGAAATTGATGGGTTAAACAACCTCATTCTTGAACTCGATCAGGTCAATGAAGCGATTCTGGAAAACCGGCGCAACAATACGAACCTGAATGCGAATTTTGATGAACGCGACCGGATTCTGGATGAGATTGTGCAGATTGTGGATGTGCGGATTAATATCGACTCCAACGGTGCGGCCAATGTTTTTTTCAATCAAGGTGAATTGATTAATGCGACCGAGCCGTTTTTTGTAGAATATATTCCGGCCGTTTCTAAGCAGGTTTTTATCGATAGCGAACGGATCGACGCGATTGAGGTGCGGGGCTATAAACGCGATGGCTCGGTTGACATGGATCGTGCGCCGGTTACCTATGTGTCTGCCAGCAATGATGCTAATCAGGTAAATGGTATTAATGCCGGGCGGATTGCGGCGCTAATGGAAATGCGCGATACGGATATTCCGAAAATACTGGATCAGTTAGATGAATTTGCGGAGAACCTGCAAAACGCCTTCAATGCGATTCACAATGACGGGGTTGGTTATCCCCCAGCCAACCAGCTGACGGGTACCAAACTGATTGACCCGAATGACATCTATGATTTAAGCGGTGAGTGGCGTCTGACCGTGCTGAACGAAGACGGTAGCCCGGTCGATGATCCCTATCCTACCGGAGACGCGCTGAATCCGTTAACCCTGAACCTGGATACGCTGGTCAGTACCGCCAACGGCCCGGGACAGGTCACGATGGATACCATCATTAAGGAAATCAATAACTACTTTGGCCCGCCTGTGCCGAAGGCCTCAGTTGGTCCGCTGGATGATATCAAGCTCGCGTCGGTGAATGATACGGTGAATATATCTGCTGCAACTTCGACTATGACGGTAACGGGCATTCCGACCCCGGGCGATCAGATTACACTGGATGATGGCATTAATCCGCCGCTGACCTTTACGTTTGCGAACGCACCTGCCGGGCCGGGGCAAATTGAAATTAAGCAGACGTTCTCGGAGCAGGCGCAGGAAATTGCCAAGGTGTTGAATCAGCAGAGCAGCCCACCCACTAACATTCCGACCTATGAGGTCTCTGGCCTGACCATCGTGGCGACAGCGCGCACGTCCGGCTCAAATGCTAACGGTTCATTAAACATTATTACGGGTGCGGCGCCTACCGTTGCAGGAGGCGGATTGCTGGCTGGTGGTGCTGATGCAACTGGCCAGATCACGCTCGATATAGAGGCGACTAATATCGGTAAGTTCGATAATGTACGGCTGGAAATTCAGCCATCGCCGCCTTCTGCCGGGGTAACGACCAGCCTTCCAGCACCAGGGAATGTACCGGATCCGCTGTCAAGTTTTACCCAGTTTAATCTGGACGCTGGAGTGCGGGCGCGCTCAAGCGATAGCAGCGGCGGTAATAATTTTGTCTTTAACCTCCCTGCGGGAGCGAACCTGCAAGAAGGAGACCGGTTTGATATAGTTGTACCTGTGCTGGTTACTGAAGTCGATAATACGCAGTTCCCGGCGGTTACCACCACCTATCAGGATACGATTCGGTACGAATATATCGTGCCCGGGGACGGAGAAGACGTTCGCAATGAACGCTATCGGGCGTTAAGTGCGAGCACGGATAATTACTTTCAGAACGATACAAACGAGCCCTATATCCGTGCTGAACTGGTGGATAGCGAAGGCAGGGTTGTTGCAGATGGGGAGCCCGGCTATTTGCGATTGACAGCCAGCCGCGCGCGTACAGGCATTGCTATTGCAGAGTTGAACAGCAGCGAGAATGGGAATTTGACGCAGGATGTAGACGCAACGAGTCGGGGACTTTCTCATTTCCTTGGCCTCAACGACTTTTTCATCAGCGATGAGGGAAAGAAGAATTCAGCGATCTCGTTGGATGTGCGTGATGACTACCTCAACAATACCAACAAATTGTCGTTAGGTGCGCTCAGCCGGTCCAAGCAGCCTTCGGACCCGGATGCAAACCCGCTTTATACTTATGAAGTCGGGCGTGGAAGTGATCAGACGGCGCAACGGCTGAATGATTTACAGCGTGACCTGGTCAATTTTGATGCAGCAGGTGATATTCCGGCACTGACGACGACCTTCAGCTCATATACGGCGGAAATTACCAGCTTTACGGCAAGGCGGGTCAATCTGGCTACTGCTACCTTCTCGCAGGAGTCGGCCTTGGGAGATGCGTTCATCAAACGTATTGAGGCGGTAGGAGGCGTAAATATTGACGAAGAACTCGCCAATACCGTGTTATTTCAAAATAACTATCAGGCATCAGCGCGGCTCATCACAGTTGTAGACGAGCTATTTGCCGCATTGATTGATGCGTTTTAGAAAAGGGGGACATTATGCTTACACGGGTTAGTACACAAGCGGTTTACACTACGGCAATCAGTGACATTAACGCGACACAGACGCGACTTGCCAAATTGCAGGAGCAGATTTCCAGCGGACGCGATGCTTCGACATTTTCCGAGTTGGGAAGCCGTACGCTACGTACGCTCGATCTGGAAGAAGAAATCGCAGGAACAGAAAAATACGTTCGTAATAACGACGTTATTGTTTCGCGCTTGCGCCAGCAGGATATTAGCATCTCTCTGTTGGAAGATGTGGCGTCGGAGATTCGTTCACAAATTGCGCTCAAACGCTCACCTTCCGGCAATGCGGTTGATTTAACGAATTTTGTGGACAACACGCTGGAGCGGATGAAGGATGCGCTCAATATCGAGCAGGCCGGGCGGTTTCTGTTCTCAGGTTCAAAAACCGAGCGTCCGCCTATTGCCGAAACAGGATTTGCTACCAGCAATCTGATCAATGAAGAGCCAACCGACAGTTATTATCAGGGTGATTATGTGCGTTTTGGCGTTCAGGCCTCGGATAATCTCGAGATCGAATATGGCGTTACGGCGGGCGAGCCGGCTATTCAAAAGCTGATTGGTTCCTTGTTCTTTGTCAAAGAAGCGGAGACCTATGATAATTACAGTGATGATCAGGAAGCATTTCTCTTAAAAGCGCTGGATAATGTCAACCAGTCGATCCAGGAGCTGGCCGGAGTACGCAATAAGATAGGTAATGATATTGTTAGTCTGGAAGATACCAATGACACCCATGCGCGATTGAAGGAAGAACTGACAATCGTCTTGAATGACCTGACGGGTACGGATGTCGTGGATGCGTCCATACAAATTTCATTGTCAGAATCCGTTTTACAGGCAACGCTGCAAACCTTTGCCCGCATCAGCGATTTAAAATTGTCCGATTTCTTACGATAAGCTTTTTTACAATTTGCTAACCAGGAGGGAGATGATACAATGCATGTACAAACGCACGAGTTAGAGGAGGCAACCGCCCAACCTATGAGTGAAAGCCCTGCAAAACTGGAAGACGAAAAAACAAAAGAGCTACGTATAGATAGCCGCTTTGGTGCTATAACAGTGGATTTGGAAAATGCAGTCTATTTCCCGCAAGGGTTGCTGGGGCTGAAAAATGACATTCACTTCGCCATTACGGATTTTCCACAAGGCATGGGGCAGTTTAAATTGCTGCAGTGCCTCAACGATCATGCAATGTCCTTTATTGTGCTGCCGCTCAATATCGATAATAAACTGATTGCGCGCAAAGATATGGAAGATGCCGCCCGGGTGCTGAATATCGAGCTGAAGCATCTGGTGTGCCTGCTGATCGTATCCGTCAAGCGTACCCCGGAAGGGAGCGACATCACGGCGAATGTACGTGCCCCCGTTCTGATTGATACGAACGATAAGGCGGGTATTCAATATGTGTTCCCGCATAATAAATACGATATCCGCACGCCGCTCGGCAGTATTTAACCCGCACTTTACGGGGATTTCATGAAGCAATATGCCTATGTCAACCGGTTCAGCTGTTTAGGCGATACGTGTGAAGATACGTGCTGCAAGGGTTGGGGCATGCAGGTGGATGCCGATACGGTCAAAAAATACGAGCGGGAAGCCCCGGAATTGCTGGAAGCCGTTACCAGCGGTGAAGCCGAGCATATCATGAAGCGCGACCCGGAGACGGATTATTGCGTTAAATTTCAGGACGGGTTGTGCAGCATTCATGCGAGTAGGGGGGAGGGGTTTCTCGGTGATGCCTGTCATTTTTTTCCGCGGATTACGCGCGCGTTCGGTGAAGTGCGGACCATGGCGGCCTCGCTTTCCTGCCCGGAAATTGCCCGCCTGACTCTGCTGGAGGAGGATGCCTTTGAGCGGGTGGAAGAGGATATAGAACGGCTGCCTTATAGCTTGAAAAATTATTTGCCGGAAGGCATGGCTCCCGAGGACGCACTGACGATACAGGATCAGCTGGTGCAGTTTGCGCTGGATACGGACCGCACGCCGGAGCGCGCAGCCGCCAGCCTCATATTGCTACTGTTTACGTTAGAGGGGCGGAAAGAGGCCGACTGGCCGATGACGGTGAAGATGTATCTCAGTATGGTCGAAAATATGCTGCCTACGCCGCAGAGCAAGCAGGAACTGGACTACTATTTTCTGCTGCAAACCTTGCGCGGGCTAATCTTCGCATCGAAGAAAACCGCGCGACCACGTCTGGAGGCGACCTTCACACGGATGGAGAAAGCGCTCGGCATGGAGATTGATCGCAACACGCTGGATATTCTGCTCAACCCGCAAGCGGAAGGGGCAGTCAAACGGCTGGAGGAAGGCTGGAAAAACCATTCTCAGCACGCGCTATTTGCTAACGTGTTGCGGCGTTGGCTAGCCACGCAGTTAACCGCAACCAGCCTCCCGTTTTCCGGGTTTGGTCGGGATATGAAGGAAAAGGCGGTGATTCTCGCCGTCCGTTTTGCAACCGTGCGGCTGGCGCTGATGGCGCTCGCTACCGAGCAGGAAACCGTCGAAGAAAGCGCGATGATTGAAACCGTGCAAAGCCTCGCGCGCTTTATGGATCATTTAAGCGATCCGGAACTCTCGATGAATCTTTACCGTGACGCCGAGTGGCTGACTGAAGCACGTCTGCGCGCGCTGGTCGGGGATTTGGCTTAGGCGTTGATGCCAAGGCCTTCGCCGCGGGTAAGGTCGGGTGTGTTACTTGGCGCGAGGTAGCCAAGATTATCGGTAAGTGCCTCACCAGCATAGACAATACCAGCAAACCCTACTACAGCACTCATCATTTCCGCGTAATAAGCCGGACGGTCCTGCTCTGCCTCTTCCTGCTGCTTTCTTTGTTCTTCTGCTGCAAGTTTTTGTTGTTGTTCAGTTTCAGCTTGCTGTTGCGTCTGCTGCGCTGCGTAGGCGGCTTCCTGTGTGGGATTCACATTGGTGCTTCGCTCCTCGAATAAGGCTTTTTCCAGAGCCATGCGATCATCCACAGGTAACTTTTCAATAAGCTTTTCCGCATTCGGGTGGCTGCGTAAATACTGGTCGAGCTGTTCAATAGCTTGCTGGGCTTCAGGAGTTCCTGCATATTGCTGAATGTAATTGGCCATCTGCATAAGCCAAATTTCAGTTGCATGATCCTGCTGTGCCTGCAATGCATCATATTCGGCATCACCAGCCGACTGGCCTGTCATCAGCGCCTCAACCTCGGATCTGTCCTGCACCTGCTGTATCATCCTGTTTCCTTCAATTTGAATTAAATTATACCATAAAAAGGTGAAGAAAAGGTTAATTGAATGGCGATCAGTGCATTATTACAAAAGTCGTCATTGCGAGCGGCGTAGCCGCGCGGCAATCTGGTGTAGGGGGCAACTAGCCTGAGACGGCCACGGCGTTAAAACGCCTCGCCGTGACGGAGCCAGCTGCCTGAGATTATGTCGCCTTCGGCTCGTAATGACGGGCATATGGCCTGAGATCACCACGTCGGGCTAAAGCCCTCCTCGTGATGACGGGCAAGCGATCCTTCGCTTTCGCTCAGGATGACGGTGTTATGACTCCGCTTCAGCGGCTACGAGTCGCAGATAGTCGCCGTAGCTGTTTTTTCCCGGTTTACCAAAGCGATCGGCGATGTTGAGCAGGTGAGTCTGATCGACCCAGCCTTTGCGGTAAGCGACTTCTTCCGGGCACGAGATTTTAAGCCCCTGCCGTGCCTCTAACGTTGCGATGAACGCACCCGCTTCGCGCAAAGAGCGCGGCGTGCCCGTATCCAGCCAGGCCGTGCCACGCGCCATTTTTTGGACCTGCAAGTTGCCCGCATCCATATAATGCTGAATCACATCGACAATTTCCGTTTCTCCGCGTGCGGACGGTTTGACCGCCTTCGCCACGTCCGGCACCGTGGCATCAAACATATAGAGCCCTGTCACCGCCCACTTCGAGGTAGGTTGTTGCGGCTTTTCGACAATGGAAGCTGGTTTGCCCGCTTTATCAAACGTCACCACGCCATAACGCTCCGGATCGGTCACATGGTAGGCGAAAATACTCGCCCCTTCAGTGAGCCCAGCCGCCTCTGTCAGGTTGCCCGTGAGGCCTTGTCCGTAGAAAATATTGTCACCCAGACACAAGCACACCGGGTCGTTACCTATAAATTCCTCGCCGATAATGAAGGCCTGCGGTAGCCCGTCCGGCGTGGGTTGCTCGGCATAATGCAGTGAGATGCCGAACTGCGTGCCATCTCCTAGCAGTTGCCGAATCAGCGGTAAGTCGCGCGGTGTGGAGATGATGAGGATATCCTGAATATCTGCGAGCATCAGTGTTGACAGCGGATAGTAGATCATCGGCTTGTCATAAACCGGCAGCAATTGCTTGCTGATAACCTGCGTCATCGGCCAAAGCCGCGTACCCGAACCGCCTGCGAGAATAATACCTTTCATGATTGCTTTATAACGCGAGTATATTGCGGAGTCGAGTGGGTATATCACCCGCCCGGTGACAATATGATGTTCAGGTTGCGCTGATAAGAGCCATTATCCTGCTCAGGTCCGCCTCCAATAGGAACATTGCGGGGAGGCATCTGCGCGCTTTGGGTTTGATCCAGCAGCTTAACCACAGCCGGGCCAATGGCACGCGCCGCCTCCAGCAGGCTGTTAGCATCTTCAGCCTTACCCACCAGGTTTGCCTCACGGACGATTTCCCACGTACTAGCGTCCATCAGCCGCAGGCGTACAACGACGTCCTTACTCATAAACCCATCATCGGCGTGGATGATAAACCCGTCCATGTAGAGCGGCATTTGACCGTTTAGGCGGAAGTTACGATTACGTAACTGGGTAGAAATGGATTCGTTCGTGATACGAACTACATCCCTCCCAGCGGAATCGCCGATCATGCTTTGCACCGGTGTAAACAAGACACTGTCATAAGGGGGAACTGTACCCGTGTCTGAGACGATATAAAAATCGGAATATCCACCGGCAACGGTTTTGGCGGCTTCGGAGAATGCCGTGAAATAACAACCGGTTAGATTGAAAGAAAGTGCGATTAATAGGAAAAGGCGGCTAAGGCAGGCCTTGGGACTCTGCTTGTTTCTTGAGAACCGTTTCACACCAGTCTCCATTATCCAGATACCACTCTACTGTTTGTTTTAACCCATGATTGAATGAAAGGGAAGGATTATAGTGCAATGCATCACGGGTTTTCGTATCGTCAATAGCATAGCGGCGGTCATGTCCGGGGCGATCCTTCACGAAGGAAATCTGAGCCTTATAGGATGTTTCGTCTGTTTTGGGGTGCAGCGCATCGAGATGCCTGCATAACAGCTCGACTAACTCCAGGTTGGTCATCTCGGCCCGGCCGCCAAAGTCGTATGCCTCGCCGGGGGCACCTTTAGTGCCGGCCAGCCAGACACCCCGCGCGTGGTCCTCGACGTAAATCCAGTCGCGCACATTTTGCCCGTCACCATAAACGGGAAGGGGTTTTCCGGCGAGCGCACAGGTGATCATATGCGGAATCAGCTTTTCCGGGTGCTGACGCGGCCCGTAATTATTGGTGCAGTGGGTCGTGATCGTCGGCAGGCCATAGGTATGGTGCCATGCGCGCACTAGCAGGTCACCGGCTGCCTTGGATGCGGAATAGGGAGAATTCGGCGCAAGCGGCGAGGCTTCGGTGAACGCGCCTTCTTCGCCAAGTGAGCCATAGACCTCATCGGTGGAGACATAAACAAAGCGAAAACCATCGTCCAGCGTTTCAGTCAAATAGCGGCGTGCGGCCTCCAGCAGGCTGTAGGTACCGTTGATATTGGTATCGATAAACGCGCCCGGCCCGGTGATAGAATTATCGACATGGCTCTCGGCGGCGAAATGGAACAGCAGCTTGACCTGATGCGCGTGCAATAACTCCAGCACGCCTTCACCATCGCGAATATCACCTTCAATGAAAGTAAGCTTATCCTGATCTTCAATATAATCCAGATTTTCGCGATGCCCGGCATAGGTAAGCGCATCGAGCACAACGACAGGATAGCCCTCGGCAATGCGCGCACCTACGAAGGCGCTTCCGATAAAGCCGGCACCGCCGGTGACGAGTAGGGTCGGTAAGGATGACATAGGGTGCTTTTACCGGGCTTCCGAGCTTACTTCAAGCAGATGTATTCCGGGTGCGATTTATCGCGGTAATCAAAGCAAATCGGAAACAGGAATGCGGTGCTCGATTCCACCTCCGGAATAGCGGGGAACGGGTTAGCCCGGCGCACGGTCGCTTCCATCGCGTCATCAAGAATCGTATGGCCGGTTTTTTTCACCACTTCCATTGAGCGCACATAGCCGCTGCGGGAGAGTTCGACCTTGATAATGCCTTTGCCGATAATCTGGTTTTTAACGGCTTCGGGCGGATAAATACGGAACTGGCGTAAATATTTCGATAGCTCCTGCCCGTAATTTTCCAAAAGTTCCTGCTCCGCCTTCTTATATTCCCCGAGTGTTTCACCTCGCGCGCCCTGCTTCAATGCGAGATCGCTCATAGCGCGGGCGGGCTGCGCGGTATGATATTGCGGTGATGTGTTGGGCTGATTTCCAGGCGGGGTCTTACGTTGATAGGCAGGGTGCGTCATCGAAGCTGGTTTGCGCGGCGGCGCTTGCGGGGTAGGCGCAGAAGTGGGGGCTGCCTGATGCGCCGGTTTGGATAGCGCAGGCATCGGGCTGACAGTCTTAGGAACGTCAACCGGAGGGGATGGTTCAGCCGCTTGCGGCTTCGGCTGCGACGGCTGAGGGATAGGTTGCTGAATATCCGGCAGGCGATTCGGTGCTGTATCCCCACGCTTGGCAGGCGGCGAAGGGCTTGGTGGTTCGGGCGTAACAGGACGGGCCGGTGCCGGAGGTTGCGGCGTAGCCGGCAGGCTGATTTCCTCCTTCTCATGCGGGGTGATACGGCTCGGAAGATGCACCTCGCCCAGCTTGATATTAAGCTCCTTGAATTCAACTTTGACCACCTCCGGCTTTTCGCGCACCGCCCAGGCGATGAGCAGCAGAAGATGAAGCAGCAGGGCGATTAATACGGCCTGACGAAAGGTAAAGCGATAGGTACTGCGGGCGCGCATACGTTCATTAAAGGTGGCGGCAAATCCGGCATTCATCGGTTTAAATCCATTTGCGTGATAAGCCGGACATCCGACACATCCTCTAGTTTAAGCAATTTCATCACCCGTAACAGCTGATCGGCATTAGCTGCCCCATCCGCCTTGACGGAGACGGAGAGCAGCCCTTCCTGCCGTTTGGCATCCTGCAGCATGAGCGTAATTGCCTTCATATCTGCAGCCGGGCTGTTATTAAACAGAAGCTGGTTATCGCGGGTAATGGCTATTTCAATCAGCGTGGGTGAGAGCGCCTCGCCAGTGCTTGCGAGCGGTACATCCACTTCCGCTTCATTCGGGTTGATTGCCGTGCCGGAGACCATGAAGAATATCAGCAGCAGAAAAACCACATTGATCAGCGGTACGATACTGATTTCCGTCGTTTTTTTCTGTTGATCTTCAAGGGTCACTGTTTCGTCTCTACCAGTGTAATATTGCTCGCGCCCAGTTGTCGCACCGTATCCAGCGTGATGATCATGTCCTGCACAGTGGTGCTGCTCAGATTGGAGAGCGCGATCCTGCTGCTCGGGTTTTGCTCTAACTGCTCGGCAAGCGTTTCCCGAAAGGTGGCTAGCGACATTTTCTCTCCCTGTAGCATCACCTCATCCGCATTGATACTGATCACGCGAATCAAGGGCTCTTTGCCCTGCTTCGTGCCTTCCGGCGGCAGGCCAAAATTCAGTTCAATGCCATCATTTCGTTGAAAAGTGGTTGTCAGCATAAAAAACACCAGCAGCAAAAACACCATGTCGATCATCGGGGTCAGGCTGACTTTGCGCGTATTACGGGTTTCTTTGGAAAACACAGGCTAGCTCGCGCTTGACAGTTTGCAGTGTGCCGCTAAACCGTAGCCACCAGAGCAGTACGCGCCCTTTAGCCGCGTTAGCATCAGGCGCGTGTGAAAATACCCTCGTATTTTCAAGAAGCGCATCATGGCATTATCCCACCGCATCGGCATCCGGGTTGTAGCGTGTGCGGCCTTTGAGGTTTACGTCTTCCGAGGTTAGGTTCAGGATGCGTACCGACACATCACGCATATCACCGCGAATACGGTCGATCTTACCGTCAAAAATATAATGCGCGGCGAGCGCCGGTACGGCCACGGCAAGGCCGGCTACGGTCGTAATAAGCGCGGTCCAGATACCGCCTGCGAGCTCGGACGGATCAACCCGCGCGCCCGATTGTTCCAACACGGCAAAAGCGCCGACCATCCCGATAACGGTGCCGAGCAGACCAAGCAGCGGGGCAATATTTGCGACCATTTCCAGCCCGCGCATATGCGATTCCAGATAGCGCAGCTGGGCGGAACCGGCGCGGTTTATTTCTTCCCGTGCGAGGTCGACCGCGGCCGCAGTGGAGACGCCGGAACGTTCGATTGCTTTGAGTGCAGAGAGCATCACCTGCGCGACCGGGTTTTGATCCAGATGGGCGGAGGTCAAATGCTCTTTCAGTTTGTCCCGGTCAATCTTACTTTCCAGCTGAGCGAGAAAGAGCGGGTTCAGCGTTTGCATTCGGTAAAACTGGTAGATTTTATAGACAATCACCGCGAGCGTATAGACGGAAAGCAGGGAGATGATCACCATGACGATCCCACCGCGGTCAAACAGGTCAAATATGGCTTCCATAATGTTGATTGGCTCCTCTGGCTATTCCCAAACGCACATGAAGGGTTGAAGTTTTTTGTATAGCCATCTTGCAAAAGACGCAAGCCTTCTCCCGTTGTAAGTTGTTAGGTGGAAGATGCCTATTATCCTTGCGGAGAGTGCTAGGGTGAGGGCGTCATTGCGAGGAGTGAAACGACGAAGCATCTCGTGCGGCTGGGTATATGAGCCTGAGATCGCTTCACTGCGTTCGCGATGACGGGGCAAGAGATCCTTCGACTTCGCTCAGAATGACACTGTAATATCACCAGTCCGGAATAAGATCCTGCCCCAGCAGTTCCTCATAGCTTTGCCGGGGGCGTACGACGGCAAATAGATCCCCCTTGACCATGACTTCGGCTATCAGCGGGCGGGTGTTGTACGTATTACTCATGACCGCGCCATAGGCCCCTGCGGTGCGGAATGCAAGCAAATCACCGGCAGCGAGCGGTGGCAGCGCGACATCTTTGCGGAAAATATCAGTTGTTTCACACACGGGGCCGACGATATCGGAAATAACGTGCTCATCACTTTGCGCATTTTCAACGGGGATAATATCATGATACGCATCATACAGTGCGGCGCGCATCAGGTCGTTCATGGCGGCATCGACCACCGTGAAGCGCCGGTGTGAGGTTTCCTTGACCATAATTACTTCCGTTACGAGCAGCCCGGCATTACCGCAGATCATACGCCCCGGCTCCAGCCCCAGCTCGCAGTCCAGCCCTTGCGTACAGCCAATAACAATCTCTGCATATTCATGTGGCAACGGCGGCGATTCCTTCAGATACGGAATACCAAGCCCACCGCCCACATCAATCCGTTCGATCGGATAGCCTTGCTGCTTCAGTTCGGCCACAAGGTTCGCTACCCGCTGGAAGGCGGTCTGAAACGGGGTAAGATCGGTCAGTTGTGAGCCGATATGCGTCGTGATGCCAACAATCTCGATATGCTCAAGCTTAGCAGCGAGCGCGTAAGCCGAGCGAATATCATCGTAAGGAATACCGAATTTATCATCTTTCCGGCCCGTTGTGATTTTCTCGTGCGTAATCGCATCGACATCCGGATTGACACGGAGCGCAACGGGCGCCTTTTGCCCGCGTGAACCGGCGACCTCGTTCAGCCGCTCGAGTTCTTGCACAGATTCGACGTTGAACTGGTAAATACCCACTTCGAGCCCGTAAGCCATTTCCGCTTCGGTTTTCCCTACGCCGGAAAAGACGATATCCTGCGGTTTGATTCCGGCTGCGAGAGCCCGGCGGATTTCCCCTTCGGACACCGTATCTGCACCGGCGCCCTGTCCGGCAAGTGTTTTAAGCACGGCAAGGTTGCTGTTGGCTTTGACCGCGAAAAACACCTTTGCGTTGACGCGCGCAAAACTCTCGGCGAATACGGTATAGTGCCGGACGAGCGTCGCATCGGAATAGACGTAAAACGGGGTACCGACTGCTTTCGCAATTGCCCGAAGATCAACGCCTTCCGCGTGCAATATATCATTGTGGTAGGTGAAGTGATCCATGCCGGCGTTGTTAGCACTTATTGTGGTGTATAGCCAAGTTTTTTTGCTGTTTTACTGGTGGTTTCTTCTATGATACGTTGCTCAGCATCGGAAAAATCGTTTTGATAATAATCAGGTGCCTGAATCTTTTCATGGTAATGATCCAACACTGTTTGCTGCACCGGTAAATCACAAAACTGGTTGACAGAGGTTAAAATATCCTCGGTCGCGCTGCATAATTGTTCGTAGTGTATCAGATGAAGATGAGGCTCCAGCGACTTATCCGCTAACATTGAGAGCACATACTGATATGCCTCGTTCCAGTAAGTGGCCCACCCATGAACACGATCCATTCGTTCACTGCTTTGCAGGAGTGCGGCAACTTCCTTTTGCTTAGCGTTATCACCGAAAGAGATGATGCGCTTGTTTAGGCCGAATTCGAAATGCTGTGTGCTGTTTGTATGCAATAAACGACTTGGATGGTTGTGTTGTTCCTCGCTGAATAGTCGATCCTGTTTCAGGCAGGAGGCAACAAAATGTGAGGGGTTTCGCACCATAATGATAAATCGTGCATCGGGGAATATAGTATGGAGATAGCGGATACGCGTCAGGCAGTAATTCGCTTTGCTGGCGTAACGGGTACCCTTTCGGCTGACCAGCAATTTTCTAATATGCTGCCGGTAAAAAGTTTCAAACGCAGTGTCCGAAAAATGCTGATCAAGAACGCGATCTTGTAGCGGTTCATATTCCGCTAAAAAATATGCCCAGAGGATTTCTTCCATCGATTCGGGACTCTCAGCATTGACTAAAAGGCGATCCCTATGCGCGCGTTCTTTTAAGGCACCCTGCTTCGTAAAGCGGCATGACAGCTTCTGCCAGAAATAAGGAATGTAGATATAAGGAAAATCGCGGTAGCGGTGGGTCACAACTTCAGGATGCTGGGCAATATATTCCAGCAGGATAGTGGTTCCGGAGCGTGCGAGCCCTGTGATATATAGGGGTTTTTGTATGAGGGTATGATGCAGTTTCTTTCGAAGCAGCCTATCTTCAAGACGGCTTAGCGCCAGTAAGATGTCGGGATGGCGTGAAAGATAATGGTTAAGCTTCGCCGTTGTCATCAGCACCGGGCTTATCCCTATCAGACAGGGATGATTTTTTGCGCTTTTCTTTCAGCTTGATCATATGCAGCCAGATGAAGGTTGCCCCGGCGACAACAAAGCCGAGGATAATCGCGATCAACCAAGCGAGGCCCCCTATCACCGGCACCAGATAGGCATAAGCGGGTTGGGGAAACAGCACGATAAGCGCTACGGAAAGAGCACTAATCCAAAAAGTTAATCGCGTCTTTCGCATAATATTTTACCGAGTTCAATTTCTGAGTGTACAGCACGCGCGGATTATTTCTATCCTTTATCGTACGCAACTCCCAAATAGTATTACCTTCCTCATCCACCTGTAAGACGGTTCCGGTTTCAGACGAAGAAACTATCATTGTGCCATCCGCTAAGCGCTTAGAATATCCGCGCCAATAGCTATATAGGTCTTTACCCAGCGGAGGTACGTAGATGTTACGCGTAATTTCAGTGCGCGGGTTATATTCCAGAATGCGTATATTTGGCACGGCAGCGGCATGCTCACCTTTATCTGCAATGATCTGATAGCCGTCATTATCATAGATAACGATGTTGCCCTCATTATTCATGCGGACATGATGCTGATGTTTCCATGGACCTTTACGCGCCCACACGACTTTTTGTGTAGAGGGGCGGACTATTGCAATGGTACTGTTGCCACGCAAGGAAACCAGCAGATCCCCTGCCTCAACAAAAGGCAGCGTACTAGCTTGTTCTGCGGTAATATAATCAATGGAATTCAGATGAATCGGATCATATACGGCTTCGTTGTGCCAAACAGTTTCCTGCGGGGTAATGTCAATGGCGAAGCTGTTCAGGTAAATAGCGTAATCGGAATCGCGAAACATCTTTTCCACGGGTATGGAGTCAAGCATCACCCCATCCGTAGAGACAATTTGAATCAGGCCGGTTATAACACTCGCATTGGTCGCACGCGTCTGGTCAATTTCCTCGAAGCTCTCTTCCAAGGCTGAACCGACCGAATAGATATTGCCGTCCTCCGCCAGGATCATATCATGATGGAAAAGTCCCGGTATTTCCCACAATATTTCACCATCCTTATTCATTCGGGCGATACGTTGCCCACGGTAATTATTCATTTCCATAATGGACTCGGAGAAAATGACATCACCGTTGGGAAATAATACGGCATCTTCCACTGTAAATACGGCGCGTTTCGTGTCAAGGTTCTGTAGTTGATGTTTCTCCAGCGTAATAGGATTAGAAATTTTTTTATCAATATGCCATTCATGAACAACTTCGCCCTGATGATCAACCAGCGCGAGCGCAGGATTATTGATATAGAGCGGGCTTAGCAAAACGTACCCATTATGAACGCGTTTCGGGTCGTCCGTCCAGCTTGTAAGTTCCGTTGTAATATTCTTGGAGGTCTCGGCCTGCAGGGCAGAAGATAGCATCTGATCAAACTTTACGAAATAAAACGACGCTTTAGGGTGTTGCCCGAGCATAAGCCCAATGCCAAATGCAATCAGGCAATAAAACAGAACGAGTAAAATGGTAGCAATTTTATAAAGCATAACGCATTTTAAGGCTGGATGGCATCAGGGGTGGTGCGATCGGGAATATACAGATCGTCCTTCACTCCGCAGGCGGATAGCAAAAGCCCGCTACAAAGGGCCAGAGTCATGAGTGTACTTAAACGTAACATGTTAGGTCTCCTAATAATTCGGTATTCGCGAGTGAGGGGCTAGCTGAAATTCTTTTCGGCTGCTTTGCGAGCGCACGAAGAAGGCCCGGAGTCGTGCCTGACGTGCCGCTTCCATCTCTTCCTCTGTCATCTGTTCCTCCTCGTCATCGTCGTCATTATTATTCTGATCGTTGCCTTGCGGTAACTTGCAGAAGCCGGTTATCTCATCACAAAAAAAACCATCTGCCGTGCCACCACAGGCGGATAGTAGAGACATAGAGGCAAGCGTCATCACGAGGAGACACAGCCGATGAAGTGATCTCGTGACGCGACTGCTTCCAAAGATTGCTTCGCTATGCTCGCAATGACTAATATCACTCATGCCGTCAACCCATAGGCTTTTGCAGCGCGGCTTAGCGCATCTTTCACCTGTTCTGGTGCCGTACCGCCATAACTCGTGCGGCTGCTGACGGAGGCTTCTACGCTCAGCACGGAAAAAACATCCTCCGTAATCCGCGGTTCAATTGACTGCATTTCATCTAATGACAACGCATCCAGCCGTACGCCTTTTTCGGCAGCTTTATTGACGATACGGCCTGTAATATGGTGGCATTCACGAAAAGGTAAACCCAGTACGCGTACGAGCCAATCAGCCAGATCGGTTGCGGTAGAAAAGCCTTGCTGCGCTGCAGCATGCATCGCATCTTTCTGCACGGTGATGTCTTCGAACATACCTTTCATAGCATTGAGACAGAGTTCCATATTGGCCGCAGCGGCAAACACACATTCTTTATCTTCCTGCATGTCCTTGCTGTAGGCAAGTGGCAAGCCTTTCATCACGGTAAGCAGCTGCATCAGACTACCATTAAACCGCCCGGTTTTGGCGCGTATCAATTCCGCTGCATCCGGGTTGCGCTTCTGTGGCATGATGGAAGAACCGGTTGTATAGCGCTCGGAGAGTGTAATAAACTGAAATCCGCTGGAAACAAACAGGACGAGCTCTTCCGACAAACGTGAAAGATGGGTGCCCAGAATGGCTGACGTCGAAAGATACTCCAGCGCAAAATCCCGCGCGGAGACGGAATCGAGTGAATTTTCCGTGGGCTTATGGAATCCGAGCGTTTCCGCTGTTTGATGTCGATCAATCGGGAAAGAGGTGCCGGCAAGCGCGGCGGCGCCGAGCGGGCATTCATTTGCGCGTTCTTTGCAATCAGTAAGGCGACCCCGATCACGCCCGAACATCTCGATATAAGCGTGCAGATGGTGGCCAAAGGTAACGGGTTGCGCCGTTTGCAGGTGGGTGTAGCCCGGCATAACCGTGTCGGTATGGTCCTTAGCGATATCATAGAGCGCCTGCTGCAGGCCGTGCAGTAGGCCATCCAGCCGGGCGCAGCTATCCAGCAGCCAGAGGCGGAAATCGGTAGCCACCTGATCGTTTCGGGAACGCGCGGTATGGAGTTTACCGGCCACCTCGCCAATCTTTTCTTTGAGTGCAGCTTCGATATTCATATGAATATCCTCAAGCGCGGCACGGAAGCTAAAATGACCGGCCTCAATATCCTGCTCAATGGCGGAAAGCCCTCGGGTAATCTGCTCGGCTTCCTCTTCCGTTAAAATATTTTGCTTTGCCAGCATGGAAACATGTGCTTTCGAGCCCGAAATATCCTGTCGGTAGAGCGCTTTATCGACCTCGATTGATTGATTGATCGCTTCCATCACCTCAGATGGGCCGCCGGAAAAATGGCCTCCCCACATCGGGTTCGCTGAAGCTTTTCTTGTCATATGCCATGCAACGTGTAATAGTTATAAACAGCAGAATTGATACTGGATTTGTACCATGATGAAAACCACAAAATGGCTTTTTAGCATAGGATTACTGCTTTTTTCGCTTCCGCTGCAGGCGCAAGAGGGGGGCGCTGCAACTGATTTGCAAACCCGCCTCGATAAAGTTTTGCAAGAAGCGGGTAAGGGGGATCAGCCGGCGCCATCGATTCCCTTTACGGCAGCTGAAGGCGAGAAAACCCTGCATGATTTTAACGGTAAGGTGGTTCTTGTTAATTTCTGGGCGACTTGGTGCCCGCCCTGCATCAAGGAAATGCCGATGTTAGAACAGTTGTCCGAGGACTATGCCGATGAGGGATTTGAAGTGGTAGCGATATCCATTGACTTTAAAGGGTTTGAAACCGCGAATAAGTTCTTGAAACGGCATAATATCGATCTAGCTACCTATGCTGACCGGAAAACGCGTTTATATGATGCGTTTGCAGCGGATGGATTGCCCTTTAGTGTGTTGATTGACCGGAAAGGAAACATGATAGAGCGGTTTCACGGTTTTTTTGACTGGGGTGCAACTGAAATGCGTGCAAAAATCGACAAGTTATTGTAAAATCATAGTATTGTTAATAAGGGGTAAAGAAGAGTGGTTCTCTACATGCAGGATGCACTTGCAAATAATCCGCTAAAATCATTTAACGTATTGATCGTTGATAATGATGTAAAACTGGTACGTTTACTTCGAAATATCCTGCATGCGTTCGGTTTTACTTCGATTGACGTGGCCTCTGACGGTTCTGAGGCCTTTGAAAAAATGGAAGAGAGCAAGTATGATATTATCGTACTTGACTGGGTAATGGAGCCGATGGACGGGTTGTCATTTGTGCAAAAATTACGTGATGATGAAACAAACAAAAATATTTTTGCTCATGTGATTATGCTAAGTGGTAGAGCTGAGCGTGAAAATATTATGAAAGCGCGCGATGCCGGCGTGACGGAGTTTATGGCTAAGCCGTTCTCGATTGCTGGTTTTCGGGAGCGGATTATTTCGGTGATAGAATCGCCTCGTGAGTTTGTGATAGCGCCGACCTATGCTGGTCCTTCTCGCAGGCGGCGTAATCTACCCCCTCCGGATGGGGTAGATCGGAGAGAAGTATGATTCGCGAACCTAAAATTAAGCAGGTCAAAGACGATGTCTATATCCGCGAAAAGGATATGGAGCTGATTTCGCGTCTGGGGGGTGCTAATCTGCGTAACCTCATAGGTGAGAAGCAGATGCGCAATGCCAGCGAAAAAGTAGAGAATATGGGTAATGAATATGTGGATGAGGCGTGTCTTGAAGTAGCGGCACTTTTTGCGGCCTATGAATCCTTTACGCTCGGTCAGGATAAGGCGGCCTATAGTTTTCATGATTTCATTGATAGGGTGCTGAATATTAAAAGCATGGCAGGCATGTTCGGTTATCCACTGGCAACGACTATTGCGCATTCACTCTATATTTTTTGTGAAAAAAGTTTATTCGATGATCAGCGGGAGTTGGATGTAATTCGGCTGCACATCGTGATGTTGGAGCGCATTTTTATGGATCGCGTGCAGGATGATGGTGGAGAGCTGGGACGTGAAATAGTCAAGCAGCTCAGGCAGGTTACGAGCCATCTATGACAAAGGTGACTCCTGACGCCATTGCGGTCATCGCCGATAAAGATCCGAGTGCGCAAGAGGCTCAGGAAGTGCTTGCCGGTAAATACGGGTTTGAGGAATTACCCCGGCTCGGCTGTCCCACCGAGGCCAAACTGATTATTGTGCTCGGTGGCGATGGCTTTATGCTCCACACGCTGCATCAATGTATGAGCAAGGGGCTGAACATGTTCGGTATGAATACCGGCACGGTTGGGTTCCTGATGAATGAATACGATCCCGAGAATTTACTTGAGCGCATTGAAAAAGCACAGCTAACTGAAATTCACCCTCTACGTATGCGGGCTATTACCGAATCGGGCGAAGTGCATGAGAAGCTTGCCATTAATGAAGTTTCGTTGCTGCGAAGCAGCGGCCAGGCCGCGAAAATCCGGGTCACGGTGGATGATGCCGTCGTGATGGAGGAGTTGGTGGCAGATGGAGTGCTGGTGGCAACGCCGGCAGGCTCGAGCGCGTATAATTTTTCCGTAGGCGGTCCGATTATGCCGCTCAAAAGCAACCTGATCGCGCTAACGCCGATTGCGCCGTTTCGTCCGAGGCGCTGGCGTGGAGCGTTGTTGCCCCATAACAGCATCATTCAGTTCGATATTCTAAAGCATTATAAGCGGCCCGTGAACGCGGTAGCGGATTTCAAAGAGGTAGGGAGCATAACTTCGGTCACGGTAGAGGAGTTTCACGATGTAAAAATTCGTATGTTGTTTGATAAAGGCCACTCGCTGGAAGAACGCATCCTGCGCGAGCAATTTACCGCATAAAAAAACCCCGCCCTGCACGGATGCAAGGCGGGTGATTCTCCCTCTAAGCGTCAATCATGTTGCAAATAACCTATCCTATAGGGCAGTTTGCTGCTATCCGGCTTCCGGCCATCCCCTGTCAATTTCCAGCCTGCCAGATAGCAACGCTGTATTAGAAATTATATGAACGAAGGACGTCGCTCATTTGATTCGACTTATTAAAGCCTTCATATTCATGCTTGAACATCACATCCAGATCGGCAAATAAGTCGTCCTCATGCATGTCATTCAGTTTTACTTCATATTCTTCCATGGTGTTACTCCTCAAAAAATGTTTCATCACAACAACGAAAAGCCAGTATACGGAGTAATGTTTAAGAAAGATTTAACGGGATGCATTTTTATGCGGCATTTTCAGCACAAAATGCACACTGTTTATTAACGTTTGAGGCAGCATACGGCTCAAAGCCCTAGAAAAGCAGGATAAAAGGTTAAGAAATAAAGGTATGATAAAAAGCAGAAAAAAAGGGTTTTTCTATATTTCAGCTGCCTTTCCGCCTTTGGAAACCTCTTTTTCGATACATTCGATCATCAATGCGGCAATATCTTTACCGGTGGCGGTCTCGACGCCCTCCAACCCGGGTGAGGAGTTAACCTCGAGAATTTTGGGCCCATCATCGGAACGAATGATATCAACACCCGCCACTTTCAGCCCGACGACCTTGGCCGCCTTAATCGCAAGCTTACGTTCGGCAGCGGTGAGTTTCACATTTTCCGCATGGCCCCCGAGATGTAGATTAGCACGGAATTCTCCGGGCGCTGCTACACGCTGAATGGAGGCGACCACCTTCCCGTCAATTACAAAACAGCGTATGTCTTTACCACCGGCTTCTTTAATAAACTCCTGAGCAAGAATATGCGCATCCAGGCTTTTAAACGCGTTAATGACCGATTCAGCTGCTTTCGCCGTTTCCGCCAGCACCACTCCACGTCCTTGCGCGCCTTCCAGCAATTTCACAACGACCGGAGCGCCGCCGACATGTTGCACGAGGTCTTTCGTATCCTCAATGGAGTGCGCGAAGCTGGTCACCGGCATATTCACACCTTTCCGCGCCATCATCTGCAGGGTGCGGAGCTTATCCCGGCTGCGCGCAATCGCAACCGAATCATTCAGGCAATAGGCGCCCATCGTCTGAAACTGTCGTACCACCGCGCAACCATAAAAGGTCATGGACGGGCGGATGCGTGGAATAACGGCTTCCACATCACCAAGCTCTTCTCCCCCGCGGTAATATACCATGGGATTATTGGCCGTAATGTTCATATAGCAGTTCTGCACACGGATGAATTGCATCTCATGGCCGCGCTGTTTCCCCGCTTCGATAATGCGCTTATTCGAATAGAGGTCTGGATTATTCGCAAGCAAGGCAATCGAAAGCGGATTATGGTGTTTTTGCGTCGTACGGTAATAGCCGCGCGCTTCCTGTTCGCTGATGCGGCCCAGCTTGAAAGCTTCTTCAGGGTCAACCATAAGGCGGCCTTTCATGGCTTCGCGGCCGATCAGCATACGATACCCCATGGAATCCCGGTTGGTCAGCGTGATTTCGATGGGCCAGCTTTCTCCGCCCAGCTGGAGTTGCGTTAGAATGACATGCCGTTTTTCGCTCTCGCCGCTCGAACTCTTAACCATGCGCCGGTCAATTACTTCGGCCTCACACCGCTTTACGATTTCCCGGTTACCCTGAATAGGATGGACGCGAAAACGTACATGGGGCTTGCCGTCCCGTTCAAAGGGCTGGATCTGATAAGCATGCAGCGCAGAGGTTTTGGCACCGGAATCCACCCTGGCCTTAACCGCCGGCAGGTTTAGTTCCGGCAGATTGCACCATTCTTCGCGGCCGATAACGGTTTTTTCAGACATCACACATCCCTTTCGCTCATGCCCTCGCTGCTTAATCGTTTAAGAGGAAGAGTGCAAGCACCGTTTTCTGGAACGCTTTGAAATTATTGTCCGACAGGGTGAGTAGGTAGGTTCGGCCATCGCGTTGAAAGCTCGCGAGCCCTTCGGCATTGTCGATATTCATATCGTTGTCCAGAAAGGCGAGCTCTTCCGCATCCAAAGTGCTGCCGGGGAATATTTCCGGATCGGAAACGCGCAGGATGCGATGTTTCAGCCCGCTGAAAATGCCGAAGGAACGCTCAAGAAACAGTAGGTCGCCGCTAGGAAGGCGGGTGGCATCAGTCAGCGCAAAATCTTTGTAATGCGGGTAGTTGATCGGCTCCGGCGGGCTGTCATTGGAAAAACGCCAGCCGATAATCTGGTTTTTTTCGTTGAGGCTGTCTTCCGCAAAGATCAGCAAGGAACCATCGGGCTGCAATATGATCGACTCAATGCCGCCATTATGATTGAGCTGATCGCTGATGTGCGCATCGAACACCATGGCATTCGTTGTATAGCGGTTCGTTTCAGGATGTTTGAACATACGTTCAAGCCGGTGAATGCGCTCATAGGCGATGAAAAACGCATCTTCAGCGTACTTTACGATCGCTTCGGCATCTTTATGCATCGACTCTTTGTAGGAAGTCGGGATGGGGCCAAAAACATTCACGTCGATCGCCCGCAGGCGGTGTTGATCCCAGTGAAGCGTCGCATCCAGAAAGAACCCGCGATCGGTCACCGCGTAGAGCCGTTCTCCGTCCCCGGTGACATCCAGGCCGGATAGTCCGCCAAAGCGGGGGTTTTCCGCCGTAAGCTCCCACGCACCCAACAGGGTGAGGTCATCGACCGGGCAGGGCAGGCTTTCACAGCGATCGGAAATGATATGCGGCTTAATCTGAATGGAAAGCGGAGAAGCGAAAGCATTGCTGATGATCAGGCCACAAAACAGCCCGGTAATAAGGTGTCGAATCACAGGCTTTCCTGTAAAACTTGCTTCCGGCAATAGGTAAAGGCGTCCTTCCAGCCGCGGTGATATTCATCGTTTTGCGCAAGGCGCCAGTCCTGCTCGAACAGGCGTCGATATTGAAATACGTTATTGGCCGAGGACGCAGCACCGGTCTGACAGCCATGTTGCCAACCCTGAATGTAAAGCGGGGAATAATTGCCGCGTGATGGCGGGCCGTCATACATGGTATAGCCCGGTTTGGAGGCGCAGGCGGATAACAGCATCATCAGCGTTCCAATCTGAATCAAGGTTAAGCATCCCGCCCAAGCAGAACAACGTGATGTAAGTCGTATCCGTATCATATGTTGCTATTATGTCGCATGAGCGTGAGCATTGTAAAGGCGCAGTAATCATAGGCGTCCTGCCAGACGCGATAATACATAGCATCCTGCGCCAAAGTGCGGTCCAACCGGTAAACATGGGTACGAAATTGCGGCTGCACCAACTCGTTGGTGGAGGAGAGCCCGGACTCGCACCCGTCCATCCAGCCTTTCTGGTATTTCGGCGGTCCCTGCGGCGGGCGCAGCTCCATGCTGGTCGGCGTGTATTCCTCCTTCGCCATGCCACGATCGAGCGCGCGCGGTATCATACTGGTGCAAGCGGTTAAGGTAAATGATAGCAATATTATGGTAAATATTCGGCCAACCATGTACGTCATGTAGCACGAAATTTGGCCGCTGGCTAGTACCTGCTGACAGGAATAATCGTGTAGGAAAGAGCACGCAGTATGGTTTTTTTGTCAAAAATCGATTCTACCACCATGGAAATAAATATTTTATAAATATGATAAAATACTGATATATAACAAATAACTGGAATGTAGGTTTATAACATTTCCATCATACCAAAAGTGTAAATTGGTGTTGACGTGGCGGTGAGAATATGGATTATGCACACAACATTAACAACATCTTGTAGGGATACAGAATGAGACATACTAAAATCGCCATATCATTTTTCATAACCGCTCTCTTCAGTGTGACAAATGTGCAAGCGCAAGGGTATCAGGCCGTTCCAAAGGCATATTACAGTCAGCAAAGCACCTCCGGGCTGGATGTTGCGGCAATTGACCGCATGTTGCAGCAGGATACGATGATCGATTATCGCCGTATTGTCGTGCCGGCTCCGGCTGAGCAGCCACGCTTTGTCGTTCCAGTACAGCCCCAGCAGGTCGTACAGGCGCAGCCACAAATTCAGGCGCAGCCACAAATTCAGGCGCAAAACTATTATGCACCGCAGGCAGCCCAGCCGTATCAGCGCTACGGTTGGTAAGAATGCGTCCATTGCGTTAATCTGAGACATTCTATATGAGCGTCCCGAAAAATGCCTTCGGGGCGCTTTTTTATGTGATTTAAGGCGGAAAAACTGTTACACTAAGTTTCGGAGGGATCATGATCAACAACGCTACATCTGTTCCGTTATCGGGATTGCAGGCGGCAAATAAGCAGCTAGCCGCATCGGCGAGTAACACCGCGAATCAGCTTTCGACCACGTCGAACGTGAATGGTGAATTGAAAGCGGAGCCGTATCGCGCGGTTGAAGTGGTCAATCAATCATTAGACTCACGCGGGGTGCGGAGTGACTTTCGTGAATCTGCCCGGCCGAACCCGGTTATTTTTCAGCCGGACAATATTGCTGCCGACGAAAACGGGCTGGTTACCCTGCCTAATACTGATCAGGTCAGTGATACGGTCACGCGTTTGCAGGCTGAGCAATCCTTCCGCGCAAATTTGCAGGTTTTCTCTGCAATTGATGACACTCTGGGTTCGCTGCTCGATCGTAGTGAATAACCACTAAATCCTTGCCTTTTGGCTCTATAACTCTATACATACACGCAATATTTTAACGTTTAGAACGGGTGTCGCTATGTCTCTTACACAGGCAGACGTGCTGAAAATTGCGAAATTATCACGTCTTAAAATCGATGATCGGCAAACCAGCGCGATAACAAATGACCTGAACAGTATTTTCAATTGGATTGAGCAGCTTCAGGAAGTCGATGTGGAAGACGTACCGGCGATGGCGGGCGTTGGTGATAATATTCAGCGTTTGCGGCATGACGAAGTAACCGATGGTAATATTAAAGACAAAGTGCTTTCCAACGCGCCAAAATCTGCGTTCGACTGTTATGTTGTGCCGAAAGTGGTGGAGTAAGTCATGACCGAACTCACGAAACTGACGATTAGCGAGGCCAAGAAAGGCCTGAAGGCAAATACATTTTCTGCGACTGAACTGACGGAAAGCTACATCGCCGCGATGGAAGCGAATAGAGGCCTCAATGCCTATATCACCGAAACGCCGGACATCGCGCTGAGTCAGGCAAAACAGGCGGATGAACGCTACGCGAAAGGCGAGGCGAATGGCTTGCTGGACGGTATCCCCATCGCGGTGAAGGATTTATTCTGCACGGAGGGCGTCAAAACCACGGCGGCTTCGAAAATACTGGATCATTTCATCCCCCCTTACGAATCGACCGTAACGCAGAATATGTTTGCCGAAGGCGCGGTGATGCTGGGTAAAACCAACCTCGACCAGTTCGCTATGGGTTCGGGTAATGTGACTTCCTATCACGGCAATGTCATTAACCCTTGGAAAGCGAATGACTCCGATAAAGACCTTGTGCCGGGCGGTTCCTCTGGTGGTTCATCGGCTGCTGTCGCGGCGCGCATCGCAGCGGCGGCGCTTGGCACAGATACGGGCGGCTCAATCCGCCAGCCTGCGGCGTTTACTGGAACCGTGGGCGTCAAACCAACTTATGGGCGCTGCTCACGATTCGGTACGATTGCCTTTGCAAGCTCGCTCGATCAGGCAGGGCCGATTGCGCGCGATGTGAAAGACGCCGCAACGCTACTTCAGGCGATTAGCGGGTTCGACCCGAACGACTCGACCTCGGCGGATGTGCCCGTACCACATTGGAGCGAAGAACTCGCGCCCAATGTAAAAGGACTCAAAATCGGTATTCCAAAGGAATATCAAGCGGATGGTATGCCTGCTGAAATTACCGAAATGTGGGAAAAATCTGCTGAATGGTTAAAAGAAGCAGGGGCAGAAATTGTCGATATCTCGCTTCCGCATACAAAATACGCACTGGCGACGTATTATATTGTTGCGCCGGCAGAGGCCTCCTCCAACCTCGCGCGCTATGACGGGGTGCGCTATGGCCACCGTACGGCAGAAGCGGTGAAAAGCCTTGATGAAATGTATGAACTCACCCGCGCGGAAGGGTTTGGCGATGAAGTCAAGCGCCGGATTATGATCGGTACATATGTGCTCTCAGCCGGATATTATGACGCCTATTACCGCCGCGCGCAAAAAATCCGCACGCTGATCGCGCGAGATTTTACAAGCGCGTACGAGCAGGTGGATGCGATATTAACGCCGACGACCCCGTCTTCCGCCTTCGCCATTGGTGAAAATGAAGATGATCCGGTCAAAATGTACTTAAATGACCTCTTTACCGTACCCACCTCGTTGGCAGGCTTGCCCGGCATGAGCGTACCGGTAGGGCTGGACGCGCGCGGCCTTCCACTAGGCGTGCAAATCATCGGCAAGGCCTTTGATGAGCAAACGATGCTGAATGTCGGTAAGGTAGTGGAAGAGGCGGCAGGGTTTGCAGCAGTGCCGCAGATAAATGGATTATTAGATGATTCGATGATTAGACAACATGGCTAGTTTTGTATCATCTGCTATGGACCTGGAGGTGTTTAAGCTGGCGTATGACGTATCGTTGAAAATACATACATTATGTTTACAGTTTCCAAAAGCAGAACAATTTGCACTTTCGAGTCAGATGCGGCGCGCAAGTAAAGGAATTTGTACAAATATCCTAGAAGGGTTTGCCAAGCAGCCTCATTCCAAAGCCGAGTTTAAACGATTTTTAGTGATTGCCATTGGTAGCGCAAACGAGATGGTGCTATGGCTTAAATATTGTAAAGACCTGAATTACATAGAAGCTTCTAATGCGGATAGATTATCAAATCAGTATGGACAAATTGCCGCAATGCTTCAAAATCTACATCAACGTTCTAGTGAGCAGGTGCCCGCATGACTTTATCCAATCATTCAACAATCGAATCATCTAACTATCTAACAGGTAATACCGGCGAGTGGGAGGTTGTGATCGGCCTCGAAATACACGCGCAGGTGACCTCAAATTCTAAGCTTTTTTCCGGTGCAGGGGTGGGGTTTGGCGCAGAGCCGAATCAGAATGTAAGCCTTATAGATGCAGCGATGCCAGGCATGCTGCCGGTGCTAAACGAATATTGCGTAGAACAGGCAGTGCGCACGGGGCTCGGGCTAAATGCAAAAATTAACCTCCGCAGCGTCTTTGACCGCAAAAACTATTTTTACGCAGATTTGCCACAAGGCTACCAGATTTCGCAATTTTCTGACCCGATTGTGGGTGAAGGACTCGTGAAGGTCGATATGCCCGATGGTAGTGTGATTGATTGCGGGATCGAGCGGATTCACCTAGAGCAGGATGCTGGGAAATCAATGCATGATCAGTCGCCAACCGAGAGTTATATTGACCTTAACCGTTCAGGCGTGGCGCTGATGGAAATTGTGACCAAGCCGGATCTACGTTCGGCGGAGCAGGCGGGTGAATTTATGAAAAAACTCCGTTCAATTTTGCGCTATCTCGGCACGTGTGATGCGGATATGGAAAAGGGAAATATGCGCTGTGATGCAAATATTTCGGTGCGTAAACCGGGTGGAGAGCTTGGAACGCGCAATGAAATCAAAAACTTAAATTCGATTCGCTTCATCATCGCCGCTATAAATTATGAAGCACGACGGCAAATTGAGCTGATTGAATCGGGCGGAACGGTTGAACAGGCGACGCGGCTTTATGATACGAGCACAGGCGAAACACGAGTCATGCGCACGAAAGAAGATGCGCATGATTACCGCTATTTTCCGGATCCTGATTTGTATCCGCTGGTGATCGAGCAAGCATTTGTCGATGCGATTAACGATAACCTGCCGGAATTACCGGACGAAAAGCGCGCGCGTTATATGCAGGATTTTGGACTTTCGGCCTATGATGCAAGCGTGTTGGTCGCGGAGCAGGAATCGGCGGCCTATTTCGAACAAGTGGCAGAAGGAAATGATCCAAAACTTGCGGCAAACTGGGTGACTGCGGAGCTATTTGGAAGGTTAAATAAGGAAAACCTCTCAATTGCGGAAAGTCCAATATCGGAAGAGCAGCTTTCGGGCATAGTGACACTCATTAGTAACGACACAATTTCGGGCAAAATCGGTAAACAGGTACTCGATTTGATGCTGACGGATGACTTTAAAGGGCAATCTGCTGAAGCAATCGTGGAGGCGAAAGGCCTTAAGCAGGTAACCGATATGGGTGAGATCGAGAAAATAGTCGATGAAGTGCTCGCGCAAAATCATGGTCAGGTAGAAGCCTATAAACAGGGTAAAACCAACCTGCTTGGCTTCTTTGTCGGTCAGGTGATGAAAGCAACCGGCGGTAAGGCCAATCCGAAAGCGGTAAACGAGCTGCTGCAGCAAAAATTACAATAGCCGGATTGCGCGCCATAATAATAAACTAGGATAGGCATGAATTCATCGCAGCCGACGAAAACCGAACCGCCAAAACTGTACCAACTGCTGGGTATGGTGGCGTCTCTGATCGCGTGGGTGACGGCCTTTGCAACCTTGCACTTGGCGCATGAAGATAAGCTCGCGGCCCTGACAGCTTGGGTTGTGGTGCTGGGGTGCTATGGGCTATCTATTATATTTCATAATATTGTTTCGCACTTAAAACTGCTCACCTTTTCACATAAAGGTATTATGGTAAGTACGGCCTTTATGTATATCCCTATGATGCTGTTTTATGCACTATGGTAGCGATTGAACGGTGATCATAAAATAAAAGATGAGTATAAACAACAGGTTAATACTAAAACGTTTCGCTGATAGTTATGAAAAATAAAGAGGGGACCATAAAGCGGGTATTTCAGGGCCATATGCCCCTAATCCGCATTTTCTGGTGGGGTGGCATCGTGCTACACTGGCTAGTGCCCATTGCTGCTGCCGCGCTTATGCTCCTGCTGTTCCTGCCGGGTGAGAATGAACTGGTCTATTTCTATACCGGCATCTACATCCTGTTTTTCCATGCCATCTATATCGTGCTGGTGATGAAAAATCGTCATAATCGCAGCGCACGGGGGATGCCTGCTTTCTCAGCTATTGTGCTGGTGGGCTGGCCGATCTACTGTGTGCTTGCCGGATTAACCTATTATTTTACCCGAGGGGCCGCCTGATATGACCTACCAACTGATAAGCGCGATGTCTGAAATTGCGGACCGCTATGATGCCTATATCATTGATTTATGGGGTGTATTGCACGATGGTATGCAGCCTTATCCGGGAGCAAAAGAGGCGCTTGAAGCGTTACGCCAGCAGAATAAGGAAGTGATTTTATTGTCGAATGCGCCCAGACGCGCAGTGAAAGCCGAACAGCGGCTGAATGAGCTGGGATTTGGCACAGAGTTATATGACTATGTTGTCACGAGTGGAGAATTGACTTACCGCTACCTGACCGAAGAGTATAAGCAGGCGCTGTCACAGGTGCTGAACGCTACCACCGGGCAGGCGGAAGGTAAGTATGGCCTGAATTATTTTTATATTGGCCCGGAAAAGGACCTCGATTTACTGCATGGGGGCGGCTTTAACCGGGTGGAAACGGCGATGGAAGCGGATTTCGCGCTGGTTACCGGGTTTGATGCCTTCGGGGATGAGATGGAGACAAAACTGCCTTTTATGCAGGAGGCGCTTGCGGCAAAATTAACGTTATATTGCGCTAATCCGGATATGAAAGTGGTCAATCAGCAAGGACAGACGATGCTTTGCGCCGGGCGTCTCGGTGAATGGTACCAGCAGCAGGATGGTAAGGTCGAGTTTTTCGGCAAACCGCATAGTGGTGCTTACCGTGCCTGTATGGAGTTGCTTCATGTGACGGATTCTGCCCGGATGGTGGCGGTTGGTGACTCCTTACACACGGATGTTGCAGGTGCACGAGGCGCTGGGATCGACAGTGTGTTCTGCGCCGCGGGAATCCATCTGGATGAAGTTGTTATGGGTGCATGGGGTGATAACCCATCGGCAGAGAGGCTGGAGGCGTTATTCAACGAATACCGTATCACACCAACCTACGTTATGCCATCATTTTCTATTTGAAACAGTGAGTTAACAGCCCATTTTAGCGTAGCGCATCCTCCAGCATCGCAGGCGTAATCGCGCCTTCACGCAGGATCGTAAACCGATCCCCTTCGAGCCGAACCACCGTCGAGGGTTGCTCCGAAAAGGGCCGTGTGACGGGGGCAATAGCGGCCAACCCATCGCCAAATTCTTCCGCTATGGCCTCTGCCGTCAGGAGAGGCGACTTGCCAGCCCGGTTGGCGCTGCTCGCAGCTACCGGCTTACCGTATTTTTGCAATAGTTCCGCCAGCTCCGGATAGTCGGGAATGCGGATGCCGACCGTTCCACCTTCGCCGATCAGCCTTGCGTCGAGATTCGCCTCCTTTTTGACCGGCAAAATCAATGTCAAAGGGCCGGGGAAAAACTGTTCGGCAATACGCTCGGCCTCGGATGAAAAAACGGCGATTTCCTTGGCATTTTCGACGGTATCGACCATAATCTGCGAGGGCTTATTATCGCGTTCTTTCAACTTGTAGAGATGGTCTATAGCATCTTTGGACGCTGCATCGGCCATCAACCCATATACCGTCTCGGTCGGATGGGCAATAACCTTCTGATATGTAAGCGCTTTAAGATAATCTATCATCATGTGCATATTTATAGCACCCCTTAACGATTTATTAAACCTTTAGTGGTACACTGTAGCTATGAGGCAAGAGATATACGTTAATAGCATTAATTTTAGACAAGTTGTAGATTTATGAACGCTCCAACGACCGCACAACTCTTTAAAGCCCAGAAACGTCAGGCGGAAAATATATTCGAGGACGTTATGAACCGCTCGAAAGGGGTGGATGTCGATGCTGAGCATAAAGCGTTCATGGAACGGTTTTTTAATCAAACGGATCGTATCTCACACGCCAGTGGTTTAGGTTTTCAGCGGGATAAATGGTTTGCTAACAGTGGGATGGGTGCAGTCACCGGCGCTGATCAGTATGACGTCGTTCCACTTGCACAAAAATTCCCTTCCATGCACCGAGATGCGACAAGGAACTATTACACATATGCGCCTGTGGCGGGCGATCTAATTGAACGTTATAAAGAAATGTACGTTACCGCGCCGGCGGAAGGGCTGATTGACGCACGGAAAGAAGGTCGCGCTTCACAGCGCCATTTCCGCCTGGGGGTGGAAAGTGTGCCGGAGGGTGTATATGCAAACTCTTATTTAATGAATATGAACTTGGTGAAGCTGGCAGCAGATGGCAAGCAGTTTACCGTTAAATATGAGCGGGATGAATGGGGCAACCAGTTGAAAGTGCAAAAAAAGCTGGCTTTTACAGAACAGGAAGCGGCAGAGGCGGTAGCAGAGGCGATGCAAACCGCAGACTTTTTATTGGAAAACTATAAGAGCATTTTTTCGGACGTTCGCGTCGATGGCCAGGCACTGCCGGATCGGATTGAAAATCTCGATCAGTTACAGGCAATGGTGGATAAGGCAAAAAAAGAGGTGAAGAATAGTGAGTTTGCTAACGATTCGGATAACTATAAAAAGGCTATGAAGGCCTTAGCTCAGGTCGAAGTGCCCTGGAGTAAGGTGGTGCATTATTGGAAGAAGGTAAAACCGGAGCGAAATGCAACGATAGTCGCCGGTGTAACCTCGACCGGAGACATGGAGGCGCATATTGAGAAATATGGAACGTCAGCCTATCAGGAAATTCCCCGTTCTAATCTGCTTGCCCCGCAATCTGTGGTGCGTAACTCGGAGAGAGCGTTTACCCGTTCGATTGTGGAGCAGTTGGCGGACGTAAGACAAAAAAGTAATGAGGAATTTGAAAAAAAGTTAGCAGAATTAGGCGGCAAAGTTACCTATAATGATCAAAAGAATCTCTATACGGTACGTCTGCGAGGTGGAAAGCTGTTAATGGATGTATATGCAGAACCACTTGCGAAAGATTTTATACAAAACTCAGAGGACGATACTGAAACAAAATACAAAAGAGGTAAAGATCATCGGACCGAGATTGTCAGTATCCGCGAGCTCAAAGCCGAAATAGCCCGTTCAATGCCGAAGTTTCAGCATGGGCAAAATGCGAATAGCACCACGGAGATCGTACACTCGCAGCGTTCCTGGGATATTTACGAGGTAGCAAGAGACGAAGCAGGTAAGTGGGGTATGCAGGCAAAGGACTGGGTGCATGTAGCCGGGTTGCCGATGGATCCGGCAGCGCGTGAACGGCTGCGTTTTGATCCGTATGCCGGGCTGGAATTCCGTATGGAGGCGCTTAAGCATGCGGAAGGCACGAAAGAATATAAACACAACATGGAACGCTATAAACAGGCCTTTTTACGGAAAAATCTCGGGTTTCTTACCAATTTTAAAGACGAACAAACCGGCGAATTATCCAACGATCACAACGATTTCCCTAAGACAAAAAAAGAAGCGGTACGCTTAAAAAAGCAAGGCGAACTTCCGAAAGATTACGATGAAGAGCTCAACAACGCGGATTTACAAAAGAAATTATGGAATAAGTGGCAGGAGATGACGCAGGATGTCGATTTTTCACAGGATAAGGAGGAAGTGAAAAAGGCATTGAAAGGGCGTGCCTTTGGCCCGAATCCGAATGAAACCTATCAGCCTGGTGATCAAGTGGACCTATACCCTACCTATTACCACGATTATTTGCTTCATGTCTGGAACCATCCCATGAACGCCAAGCTGAGTTTGACCCACTATGGTGAGATCTCGCTTAGTAATAATCCTCCGTTGGTAGTTAATCGACATGGCGAGATGAAGCAGGCAAAGCCGATGCAGGAGGTCCGGCTGTACCATCCCAGCTTTGGCAACTACCTATATGAACACTCAACGGGCGATGTAACCCACTCGTCCATGGGAGGAAGGGCGTTTGGCGGTGGCAATATCAAGGCGTTTGGTACATTTGGGCATGCTTATATTCACGACAAGTATATGATGGATTATATTAAACAATACAATCCTTTTAAAAATAAACGTGCTAAAGATTATTTTACCGACCACGAGCGCTGGGCGCCGGAGACTTTTACGGATGCTTCCGAAAATCTGAATACCAGACTGATTGAAGAAGCGACCAAGCTCAGTAGATATATTTTCAAGTATGAGTTGGCCAGTACGACGGCAGATGACGCATTACCTCGAATAAGGGCGGCTAAAATCATGGCTGACACTCATCGGGAGCTCACCCTTTCGTTTAAAAATATGGGGTCGGCCGTTGCGCGTTTTGTAGGTGGCGGTGTGCTAGGTGCCGGGTTGACTGTCGGAGCGTCCGTAGTGGGCGGGTTTGCGCTGACCACGGTCGGCTTTGCGGCGACGGCAGTGGTAGCACCTATAGCGGGCGTGATTGCCGGTGCCAAGATGATGAAAAATTATGCGGAAACCCGGTTTGTCGACTTACATGATTTCGAACGGCAATCGAAGAGTGATGTATGGCAGATATATGAGAACCGGGTACGGGACGGAGGCCTTTTCGGTCTGGAGGCGCTTAAACAGGATGCATCACTTTTTTTAAGAGCGCTCAGGAAACTAGCGTATCAGCATAACTATATGCGGACCGGTATTGAGAGTACGGACACCGTTGGGCGTTTAAGCTTATTAGCAGGTGGAGTGTTTTTCGCCGGAGCAATTACGGCTGCAGCTACCTCCTACCTGGCGGTAGCCGCCGTACCTATTTTGCTGGCGGCAGGTGTAGTATCTTCAGCGGTTGGTGCTACGCAGTTTATCATGGGTAATTTAGCCGACAAAGGCCGGATTCACTGGCAGCATAGTTTCTTTAATGACCAGGGCATGGATCGCTATGCTAATGTCATGCAAAATACGGTAGCGGACACCACGCTTCGGGTGACCCCAATCGACTTCGGACGTAACATACCACAAAATGAAGAATATATTAGTCGCATAACCAAGCAGGGTGAACAGCTGAATAAACAGTTGGGGATTACAGGCAACAATATAGATAGGCAAATCCGTATGACGGAGGCTGAGCTTGCACTGAAAGAAGCACAGGCCGATCTGAAGTTTCAGGAGAAAGTGGAGAAAAAGCTTGGGCTTGCTAAGAGAATGGGAGAACTGGAAGGCGGCGCTACCGAGAAAAAATGGGCGGAGAATTTTAAGAAAGAAGCCGATAACACGTATGTGTCGAAAGAAGAGTTGCGCAAAATACTCCGCGAAGAAATGCGCCATAATCGTGCCAACTAATCTCATGATATAATCCTGCTGACAAGCTATCCTAAAATGGGCTAAAGTTCTTTCATGCCCGAGGAGAATGATCAGGAAAAGACCGAGGAACCTACCCAGCGCCGCATTCAGGAGGCGGTGAAGAAGGGACAGGTGGCAACCAGCCGTGAGGTCGCGAATTTTTTTATGTTCGTCGTGCTGGCGCTTAATATTGTCTGGTTTGCCCCTTACTATGCACGGCTGGCCGTTTATGATTTTGCCCGCTTTATCCATTCCCCGCATGATATTTCGCTCGATTTCGGCAACCTTCACGTCGTTACGATAGAGACGGTGCTGGATGTGGCATTCATTATGCTGCTCCCCATCATGGCGACAGTGGTAGCGGCGCTCGCAGCCAATTTCCTGCAAAATGGCCTGGTGATTTCCGGCGAGCCGATCGTACCGAAGCTGGAGAAAATCTCGCTGATTAAAGGTGTCAAACGGCTGTTCTCAATGCGCAGTCTGGTTGAGTTTATCAAAGGGCTCATAAAAATCACCATTGTCGGCATCGTCGCCTATCTGGTGGTGGCGAGCGAAATTTCCCGGCTGGCGGAGTCAATCAGCTATAGCGTCAAAGATGTGATCAGCCTGCTTGCAAGCCTTGCGTTTCGGATGGTGCTCGCCGCCACGGCGGTGATGCTGATCATCGCGATACTGGATTTTGCCTATCAGCGTTATGAATATCTCAAAAATTTGCGCATGACGCGACAGGAGCTGAAAGACGAATTCAAACAGGCGGAGGGAGACCCGAAGATCAAGGCGAAGCTCAAGCAGATTCGCATGGAGCGGGCGCAGAAGCGCATGATGTCTGCCGTTCCGGATGCGGATGTTGTGATTCGGAACCCGACGCATTATGCGGTAGCCCTGAAATACGATCAGATGAGTATGCAAGCGCCGGTAGTAGTAGCAATGGGGCAGGAGAAGGTCGCGCTGCGTATTATTGACGTGGCGGAGGAGCATGAGGTCCCCGTCGTTATGAACCGTCCGCTTGCCCGCGCGCTCTACGAAACAGCCGAGCTTGATGAGGAAATTCCGCTTGAGCATTATCAGGCGGTAGCGGAGGTGATTAGTTATGTATACAAGCTGAAAGGTCGGCAGGCTGCCTAATCCGGCAGGCCATTATTGATGATGCGTTCACCCGGTAGAGTAATTGTCACCTTGGTGCCAACATTTTCGATACTTTGAATGGTCAGATTACCACCATGCAGTTCGGCGAACATTTTGCACAGGGGCAAGCCTAATCCTGTTCCTCCCTTAGATGGATCGCTATGAACCTGCCCGAAAGCGGAGAGTGCTTTCGGTATTTCAGCCTCTTTCATGCCTTTGCCGGTGTCGGTTACGACCAGTAAAATATTGCCCGTTTCATCGATGGCGCAACTCATCTCTATTAACCCTTCCGCTGCTGTGAATTTGAGTGAATTAGACACCAGATTCAGCAAAATTTGCTTCAGCTTGCGTTCATCCCCAATAATCAGTGGGAAATCGTCCGGGATATCCATTAGCAACTTGACATTATCGCGCCGTGCTTTTTCGCTTAAAATGCGTTTTACATCTTTAATGATCCGCGGAATGGAGACCTTATCGTTGCGTAGCTCGATTTTACCGGCCTCACCCTTGGAAAACTCGAGAATATCGTTAATCAGGGACAACAGATGATTCCCGCAGCTATGCATATCCTGTATTCGTTCTTCCTGCTTTTTATTGAGTTTGCCAAAATAGCCAGCAATCATCATCTCGGAAAAACCGATAATAGCATTCAGCGGAGTACGGAGTTCATGGCTCATATTTGCCAAAAAATCTGATTTTGCCTGACTCGCCAGCACGGCGGCGCGTTCCGAGCGTTGGACGCGGTTCATTTGTCTCGCAACGGCCACTGCGAAGAAGGAAATCGCAAAAACGAATAGGGCAAAAATACCTAAGAAGGTTAAATCATTGATGCGAGTGCGGCGCCATTCAGCCAGTAAATCCTGCTCATAACCAACGACACTCGCAATCATATGGAGATTGGGAATGGCGCGGAAAGAATAGATGCGTAACCTACCATCCACCTGACTGTTTTTTACAAGGGCTGTGCTGATGAGCGTTGTATCATTAACGGGATGTTCCAGACTAAGGTTCTCCCATACCCCCGTTTCTTGTCGGTCAGGCAGTTCGTTAATGAGAATGGATTGGTCATCACGGCTTAGTACAAGACGGGTTTGGCGGTCACTTTCAATGGCACGAAAGAAATTGCTAACATAATCGCTATTCACTGCAGCCAGAAAAATACCCCCAAACGTGCCGTCGAGTTTACTGTAGGCACGGCTCATAACAACAAACTCATCACCATTTTGCTGGTAGGTGCCAACATATAGACTGTCTAAGCCATCAGATAGTGAATGTTCGCGGAAAAAAATATTTTCTTCGAGTGATTGACCGATCTCAAAGAGCGCCTGACTAGTCTCCTCGTGGTAATAAATCTGTACATTACCAGATGCATCGGTCATCAGCATGGCGTTTATTTGCGGCGTTTCTTCGACCCATTGGCGAAAATTATTGCGTATATCGTCCATAAGATTGCTACCGAACAACAAATTGAAATATTGCCTTTCACCTGCACGTTTTAGCGTTAGATCGACGGTTAAAAAGGTCAGCTCGATATTTTCGGCGATGGTATGCGTTAAACGTTCGATTGTGCGCTTGCCTTCGTTAATAGCAAGCTCTCTTGCGTCACTTGCGCGCTTATACACAATAGCGGCATTCAGGCTGAGTATGACGACGCAAAAGAGAATAATCAGCCGAATTAATGACTGACGGCTGCGGCCGTTGCGAGCGGTAACTGCTTTGCTTCCAATATCATTCATAAGCCACCTTTAACTTGTAAATGGTAGCACAGAAAGCTTAAGCAAAAGTTAAAAGGGAGCGCAAAGCTGTGATATTTATGCCTAAATCTCAACCCAGGCATCGTGAGCATCATAAAGCCGCAGCTTTATGCAATCCGCGTTAGGGAAAAGCTGAGGACAGACCGTATTTTTTAGATGTTCAGCCAGCCGCTCTGCGGTCGGGTCGGAAGGCAGGTAATAGATGGTCTGTCCAGTATAAGAGGAGATAAAATCTCCAAGCTTGCGGTCAGATTCATTCAGTATGACGGTATGGTCAAGATGTTCGTGGATCCAGTTGCCGAGTACTTCCTTTAGCTCATAAAAGTCAATCAGGATGTCAGATTCCGAGTTACTGGTAAAACTAGCCTCAAGGGTGTGTTGATAGCCATGCAGATTGCTGCAAGGGCCATCATACTCGGTCAGGCGCTTTGCCGCGCTGAAGGTGGTTTTTACGGTGCAGGTCGTCATAACAGCCTATTCATATCCTATTTTAAAAGCGATTAACAGCCTGATGCATACGCTCGGTGCCAAGCTCGAGGAACCGCTTTTCCACGGCTGCAAGCTCTTCCGCGCTCAGGGCACGGCTAAGCCGTTTTTGTACGCTATCCAATTCGGTGGATAAGGCAGGCTGCTCCACGCCGATCGTGGCAAGTTGCATCCAGGCAAGCGCTTCGATTGTGCGTGCAACCGTATCCGCCTGCTCTGCCAGGCTGAGCCCATAGAGCGCCATAGAGCGCACATGGCCGCTTTCTGCCGCTTGTCTCATCCATAAAAGCGCCTCCTGCGTGTCGGGCTCTGTACCTTCCCCTTTCTGATACATCAGGCCGATGGCCAGCAGCGTTTCCGGATTATAGTCCGGATTAATCGCCACAGCATTCAGATACCATTCCAGCCCTTTTTCGGGATTCTGCTCGACGCCCTGCCCGCGGCGGTAAAAATTCCCCAGCTGCGTTATTGCACCAACCGAACCGAGTTCGGCTGCCTCGTAATACCATTTGGCGGCTGCGTTATAATCCGGTATGTCCGCTTCTTCAGCGCGCCGCCCTAGGCACTCCATACATTCGCGCTCCCCCAGTGCGGCGCAGATACGCAGTTCCGCATAAGTAATATCACAGGTTGGGCGCATCGTCAGAATACCGCCCAGCAGCGCGATAACAAAAATAATCAGCAGGGATTTCACAACGGAGGGCATTACGATTAGGACGGGGCCAGCAGGCCGTCAGCCGCTTTTAAAATATGGTACGCGTGGTTAATGCGTTTCAGCCGGGCTTCGGCGCTTTTTTTATCTTTCTCGGCTTTAGAATCCGGATGATGCTGTTTCACGAGCTTACGATAGTGCAGCTTCAGCTCTTCCCGGCTGATCGGTAAGGTAACGGAAAGGATCGAAATCGCCTCATGTTCCTCGGAAGTCGGCCGGCGTGCCACATTTCCGTTTGGGTTAGACGGCTGCGTCTGCCGCCCTGTACGGACCGTATCGGCCTGCTGATAGATGCTATCGAGCCTCTCCTGCTGACGACTGATACGTTTAAGGCTTTCCAGCGTAATCCGGTGTCCGGTGAGGGCGTCGCGCTCGAAGGCGGCGATCTCTTCGGCACTCATATTGGCGAAAAAATTCCAGTTTTTATTGATTTCTCTAATGTGCTGCTGGCAGTAATAGTTGGCTTCACCGGGTTTCCGGTCGAGACAATCGGCGAGCGGATCAAACTCGGCGCCATAAAGCCGCTTGATCAGCGATGCGGGTAGATCCCGCGTAGGGCCACGAAACTCAGCCGGTTCCTCACAGCCCGGAAAGGCGCAGGTTTTTTGCTTCGATTCGGAGAATAGCGAACGTCGTTTCAACTTCATAGGTCCTATTATGCCTTAAAAAGCGTATGGTGATAAACTAATTCTGTGACAATACCTGCGGAGTTAGCTAGGCTTTTTCTAAACATACCGTGAGCATGAAGATGCAGCAAGAGGATAAGATACTCAAGACAAGGGCGGCTTCCGAACGCCGGTGGCTGCGTGTGCTGTTGCAGGCGGGTGTCTCCGTTATCGTGCTGGCTGCGATCTACTCGACCCTGGATCAGGAGCGTTTTTTCAGCTTATTCAAGGGGCTCGACGGGAAATATCTGTTGTTTGCGTTCAGTGCTCTGATGATCAATAACATCATTACCTCGCTGCGCATGCGCTATTACCTTTCAACGATTAGGGTGCATTTAGCGGCATGGTTTGCTATCAAGCTGGGTTGGTTTGTGAGTATGCTGAATCACGTATTGCCCGGAGGTATCAGCGGTGAAGGCTATACGATCTGGTATGGTAAACGCCATCATGGAGCGGCCATTCCTGATATGTTGCGCCGGTTACTTTCTTCCCGGGCAAACGGCTTGTTATGGATGTTGCTTTTTGCCCTCATGCTATTACCGTTCGGTTCGGCCCTCGCGGATGTCCAGCTGGTCGTGCCGCTGGTCGTTATGGCTGCAATACTGGTCAGCCTGTCCTATTCCGTAACGGCCAAATGGCTGCTTAAGGAGCCGCTTGCCCAGCAATGGCACGCATGCTTCTATTCCTGCCTTTCGCAACTTTGCACTTTTGCCATGACCTGGTGGCTGGTCATGGCGTTTGGTGTTCTTGAGGCCGCGTTTATCATCGATTATATCATCGTGTTTATTATTGCCTGCATTGTAGCGCTATTGCCGATCAGTTTCGGTGGAGCCGGGGTACGGGAAATGACTTTTGTCCTGCTGGCGCCGTTTTTTGCTATAGATGTCGAGATAGGTGTCGCGCTGAGTCTAACCTTCTTTTTTCTGAATTTTTTTGCATCGCTGCTAGGTATCATCTTTCTCTTTACGGAAAAAAAGCCTACAATGTAGCTATGAAGAAATTTGATATAGAGCCGGTAACACGCGGTTGGAAAGCCATTGATTTTTATCTCCCTGCTACAGATGGTAATACTTATCATTTGAGCGAATATGCCGGGGAAAATGGCATTCTAGTGGCCTTTATCTGCAATCAATGTCTATGGGTGGAAAACCTTATGAAGCGGTTCGTGCGTGACGCGGAAGAGCTTGAAGCGTTCGGTATTACTACGCTTGCGATCAATTCCAATGACATGGGTCAAATCCCGGATGATTCTTACGCGCATATGGTGCAGTTCTCGCGGGATCATAACATGCCTTTCCCCTATTTACAGGATAAAACGCAGGAGGTGGCATTGAGCTGGCGCGCAGTCTGCACCCCGGATTTTTACGGCTTTAATGATGAGCTCGAGCTGCAATATCGCGGCCGGTTGGATAATCATGCCGTCATGCTTGAAAAAAGCCATGAAGAGCCATTGCAGCGAGAATTGTTTGATGCGATGAAGCATGTGGCGAAATACGGTTGCGGCCCGGAAATGCAGCATCCTTCACTGGGCAGTTCAATTAAATGGCTGGCGATGCACCACGATACCGTGCGGCATTTACATGGACAAGATAACCGAAACGCATAGAGGATCAAAGAACTTACCCTTGCATCTGCCGATGGTAGTGCGTAGAATTGTGTAATTCGTTCATTCTAAATGGAAATGCTTTGCGCTTATGGACCAGATAAAAGATATTCTTGATAATATACCGGAAAAGGATGACGACGCTTCCACGGAAGATGTGATGTCCGATCCGGAATATTTGCGCCATTCATCTAACATCATCTCTGAAGCACTGCAAAAGGGGTTTGATGTGCTGCAGCTGGAAAATGGTGACATTGTGACGACGGGCACTAAAGTGGTCGTTACGCAATATCGTTGGGACGCAGAGCAGCAGAAAATGCGCAAACTCACTGCGAAGGAGCGCAAAGCGGCTGAGAAGAAAAAGTAATAGACTACTTCTGTGATCCTGAGTAAGCACGAGCTGCGCACCGAAGGATCTCATATTGACAGATAAAGATTCTTCCGTCATGTCACCCTTCAAATTGGCAATCAATATAAATATACAAGGTTCTTAGATGAGTAAATCCACTATCAACAAAGTCGTACTCGCCTATTCAGGCGGGTTGGATACCTCCGTGATTCTCCATTGGCTGCGGGAGGAGTATGAATGCGAGGTCGTTACCTTCACGGCAGATTTAGGGCAGGGGGAAGAGCTGGAGCCTGTGCGCCGCAAAGCGGAATCCCTTGGCGTCAAAGAAATTTATATTGACGATTTGCGCGAGGAATTCGTGCGCGATTATGTCTTCCCCATGTTCCGTGCGAACGCGGTTTATGAAGGCAAGTACCTGCTGGGTACTTCTATAGCGCGTCCGCTGATTGCGAAGCGGCAGATGGAAATCGCAAAGGAAACTGGCGCGGAAGCGGTGAGTCATGGCGCAACGGGTAAAGGCAATGACCAGATTCGCTTCGAGCTCGGCTATTATTACCATGATCCGGCGATTAAAATTATTGCTCCCTGGCGCGAGTGGGATCTCAATTCGCGCACCAGGTTGATCAATTACGCACGCGATCGGCAGATTGAAATCCCGATGGGTAAAGAGGATACCCCGCCATATTCGATGGATGCCAACATGCTGCATATTTCCTACGAAGGTGAGGTGCTGGAAGACCCCTGGCAGCGCTACGACCCGGCCATGCTCCGCATGTGTGTGCCGGCAGAAGAGGCGCCCGATAAACCCGAAGAAGTAGAAATTGAGTTTGAACAGGGTGACCCGGTGGCGGTCAATGGCGAACGGTTATCGCCCGCTCATCTACTGACGAAGCTGAGTCAGCTCGGCGGAAAGCACGGCGTCGGTGTGATTGATATTGTCGAGTCACGTTACGCCGGCATGAAATCACGCGGTGTGTACGAAACCCCGGGTGGTACGATTCTGCTCGAAGCGCACCGCGCGATGGAATCAATCACGCTCGACCGGGAGGCGATACAACAAAAAGATGAGCTGATGCCGAAATATGCGGAGCTGATTTACCGTGGCTACTGGTGGAGCCCTGAGCGCGAAATGCTACAGGCGGCGATCGATCAGAGTCAGCGTTTTGTCTCGGGCACAGTGGCGCTGAAGCTTTATAAAGGGTCTGTTAATGTCGTGGGCCGCAAGTCCGATCACTCACTTTATTCTGAGGCGCATGTGACGTTTGAGGAAGATGAAGTTTATGATCAGCGCGATGCAGAAGGGTTTATCAAGCTGAATGCGTTGCGGTTGAGGCTGGGGAAGCGTTAGAAATCTATCCAAAATGCGCATCATTAGTGAAAAACTGACTCTTGGCTCTGGCCGGTTGAGATCCTGAATGACGCAATAGCGATAAAACGCGTGGTAATTCGTTTCTTGGAAATAGCTTAGCGTTCCTTTATACCTACTTTATGCAGCCTTCTTTCATCCATCTCCGCAATCATTCGGCCTATTCCTTATCCGAAGGCGCGATTCGTGTCGGCGAGTTAGCGCTGCTCGCGCGGCAAAACCACATGCCGGCGGTGGCAATAACCGATACGAACAATATGTTCGGCGCGCTCGAATTTTCGCTTGCCGCCAAAGAAGAAGGCGTGCAGCCGATACTCGGGATTGAGCTCTTAACCGCGCCGGACGAAGCGCATCTGGATCAGGCGGCGAAGCTTGTGCTTCTCGCCAAGGATGAGACGGGCCATGCCCATCTGCTTAAACTGGCTAGCCGCGCGTGGCTGCATCCTTATGAGCATAGCGGGGCGATCGTCACGCTGGATGATATCGCTGTCCATTCGGCTGGGCTCATCTGCCTGACAGGTGGAACGTACGGGCCCATTGGCATCGCGGCGCGGCATGGCAATAAAGTGCAGGCGGAGTCAATTACCCTGCGCCTGAAGGATATATTCGAGGATCGGCTCTACATGGAGCTGAATCGCCACGGGCGTGAGGAAGATAAACGCGCCGAGCCGGTGATGCTCGAGCTTACTTACTCGCACGACATCCCTTTGGTTGCGACCAATAATTGCCTGTTTACCAAACGCGATATGTTTACCGCCCAGGATTGCCTGATGTGTATTGCGCACGGGCGTTACTTGCAGGAGGTGGAACGCCCGAAATACACACCGGAGCATTATTTCAAAACGCCATCGGAAATGGAGTTGCTGTTCAAAGACCTGCCCGAGGCGATCGAAAATACGGTCGTAATAGCCCAGCGATGCGCGGTGATGAGCCATCCGCATGCGCCGATGCTGCCGGACTTCCCAACGCAAGAGGGGCGTACGCAGGAAGAGGAGTTTGAGCATGTCTCGCGAGAGGGCTTGAAAGAGCGGTTGGAGCAGGTCCGTATCGTGAAGCAAAAAGAGCGAGAACAGGACAATGATGCCCCGGCCGCGGTGCAGTTAGCGGAAGCTGACTGGCAACAACCCTACTGGGAGCGCCTGGAATATGAGATGGGGATCATTAAGAACATGCAATTTCCCGGCTACTTTCTGATCGTATCGGACTTTATCCGCTGGGCGAAAGAGCAAGATATTCCCGTCGGACCCGGGCGAGGTTCCGGCGCGGGTTCGGTCGTTGCCTGGGCGATGAAAATTACCGATCTCGACCCGTTGAAATATGGCTTGCTGTTTGAACGGTTTTTGAACCCCGAACGGGTTTCCATGCCCGACTTTGACGTGGACTTTTGCCAGTGGCGACGCGATGAGGTGATTAACTACGTGCAGCAGAAATACGGCGCGGATCAGGTCGCGCAGATCATTACCTTTGGTAAGCTTCAGGCGCGCGCCGTGGTGCGCGATGTCGGCCGGGTGCTGCAAATGCCGTATGGACAGGTGGATCGCATTTGCAAGATGATTCCGAATAACCCAGCGAAGCCGGTTACGCTCTCTGAGGCGATCAAGCTGGATCCTGAACTTTCCAAGGCGAAACGGGACGATCAGGAGGTCGGGCAATTGCTTGATTTAGGTCTGAAGCTGGAGGGCATGTTCCGTCATGCCGGAACGCATGCTGCGGGGGTGGTCATTGGCTCGAAACCGCTGGATGAGTTGATTCCGCTCTATAAGGATCCGAGATCAAGCATTCCGGCGACACAGTTTTCGATGAAATATGCCGAGATGGCCGGACTGGTCAAATTTGACTTTCTGGGGCTGAAAACACTGACGCTGATTCAGCAAGCGGTTGAGCTGGTGAATCATAATAACTCCCCCCTTGCGGGGGAGTCTGAATCTATTGATTCAGGTGGGGGGGTAAAAGGCTTGGAGACTGTCCCCCCACCGAATCGCGCTGAGTTGCGCTCTTCGACTCCCCCGCAAGGGGGGAGTTATCTAAACATCAACCTCATCCCCATTAACGACAAAAAAACCTTTGAGATGCTAAGCAGAGGGGATTCCACCGGCGTGTTTCAGATGGAATCGGCGGGGATGCGCGATGCGCTGCGTAAGATGAAGCCGGACTCGATTGAGGATATTATCGCGCTGATTTCGCTCTACCGGCCCGGGCCGATGGAGAATATCCCGACCTATATTGCGCGGAAACATGGCCGCGAAAAGCCGGACTATCTGCATCCGAAACTCCAGCCATGTTTGGAGGAAACTTACGGCGTGATTATCTATCAGGAGCAGGTGATGGAAATCGCGAAAGTGCTCGCGGGGTATAGCCTCGGCGATGCAGATTTGCTCCGCCGCGCGATGGGTAAAAAAATTGCCAGCGAGATGGATAAGCAGCGCGAACGCTTTATGCAAGGGGCTGAGGCGAACAAAGTAGACCCGAAAAAGGCGGGTGAGATTTTTGATCTGGTCGCAAAGTTCGCGGGTTATGGCTTTAACAAATCGCACGCGGCGGCCTATGCCCTGATTGGCTACCAAACCGCGTACCTCAAAGCGAATTATCCGGTGGAATTCCTCACTGCGTGCATGAATATTGATATGGGTGATACGGACAAGCTGGCATTATTTGTCGCCGAAGCCAGACGCACCGGAATCGAAGTGCTGCCGCCGGATGTGAATAAGAGTGATGAACGGTTTACCGTGGAAGAATCCGCGAATATGCGAATACGCGAAAATGAGAATAGTAAAGAAAACGAGCATAGTAATGCGACTTCTTTAGTCGGCGAAGCCGTTAGGCTCATTGAAAATGACAGAAGTCATTTTCAGGATCAATCAACATTTACCAAAGCCATCCGCTACGGGCTAGGCGGGCTGAAGGGCGTAGGGTCTGCTGCAATGCAACAAATGGTGAAGCAGCGCAAAGCGGCAGGTGGGCACTTCAAGGACATCTACCATTTCGCCGAATCCTGCGATAATCAGGTGGTCAATAAGCGACAGGTAGAGGGGCTCGCGAAAGCGGGTGCGTTTGATACGCTCTTCGCAAACCGTGCACAGTTGGTGGAAGGGGCAACGATTCTCGGACGCTACAGCCAGACCATTGCCGAGGAAAAAGCGGCCAACCAGAATAGCCTGTTCGGTGATGATACGCTTGCAGATATTCCGAAAGTCGCGCTCCCACAGGTCGAACCATGGGACCGGTTGACCAAACTCAAAATGGAGCGCGAGGTCATCGGTTTTTATCTGAAAGAACATCCGCTTGACGCCTATGCGGAGGAATTGGAGGCGATGCATTTCCTCAAAGCGGGACGGCTTATGGAGGATGTGAAGGACGGCTCGAACAGCGTGCGTTTAGTAGGGATGCCGACCGCGCTTAATATCCGCTCCTCCAAGCGTGGGCGCTATGCGTTTCTGCATCTGTCGGATCCGTCAGGCGCGGCGGAGATCAATATTTTTGATGAAACGCTACTCTTAGAAAAGCGCGATGTGATGGAGGGTGAGCAACCAATTGTCGTCGCGTGCGAAGCGCGGAAGGACGAAGGTGGTGTACGGCTGCTGGCTGAAGAAATTACCCTGCTCGATGAAGTGCTGGCGAACCGTATTCAGAAACTCACACTATCACTAAATAGGGAGACCGACATTGCTGCGCTGCAGCATATTTTTGCCGGGCAACCGAAGGGGCGTGCTGAAATAGTGTTGGATGTACCCACACAGGATGGCCATCACGTAAAGATTATGCTCGGAGAGCGGTATCAGGTGCGCCCGGAACTATCGCGAGGGTTGGAAGAGATGGCGGGAGTGCGTGTTACAGCCGGGTAGTTTTCCGCAGCGCTTCTACTCCTCCCCCTGCTTGCGGGGGGGGTGGGAGGGGGCATGACCACTCACCACCAACCACCTGACACCCCCACCACTGCGGCTAATATCCTTGCGGATATAAGCCTCGTTGCCTCCCCCGCAAGCAGGGGAGGAGTCTTCTTTTAGGGTGAGGGCAAGCCGTCATTGCGAGGAGTGAAACGACGAAGCAATCTCGTGCAGGGGACCCCACATTGAGATTACTTCGCCTTCGGCTCGTAATGACAGACATACAGCCTGAGATCACCACGTCGGGCTAAAGCCCTCCTCGTGATGACGGGGTAAAAGATCCTTCGATTACGCTCCCGTATTTCGCGAGGACGATTCAACCTGCTGACTTCCCTTAAGGGTAACATTAGGCGTATCTCGTCACATCTTTTAACCCAGCTTCCTCAAAGCCTTTCTTTCGGAGCAGGCACGAGTCACAGTGACCGCAGGCTTTGCCGTCAATAGGGTCGTAGCAGCTGGACGTTTGGCTGTAATCCACGCCGAGCTCCGCACCGCGACGAATAATTTCCGCCTTGGTGAGATCAATCAGCGGCGTGTGTAATTGCATCGTGCCTTCGCCTTTAACGCAGGCGGCAAGCGCCAGGTTTGCCATCTGCTGATAGCTCTCAATAAACTCCGGCCGGCAATCGGGGTAGCCGGAATAATCGACCGCATTCACGCCAAGAAAAATGTCGAACGCACCGAGCGTTTCCGCAAGCCCGAGCGCATAGGAGAGGAAAATCGTATTCCGCGCAGGCACGTAGGTGATGGGGATGTCGGGCGCAATATCGTCCACGGTTGCATGCTTGGGTACGGCAACATCGTCCGTTAAGGCCGAACCTCGAAATGCAGCCGGATCCAGCCCGATGATACGATGGGTTTCTACGCCCTGCAATTCTGCCTGCTTTTTCGCGCAGGCCAGTTCGATATTGTGTCGCTGACCATAGTCAAAACTGATCGCATGGCATGCATAGCCCATATCCTTTGCTATTGCGAGCGCCGTGGCGGAATCCAACCCGCCGGACAGGAGGATGATGGCTATACGGCTCACAACTCCCCCCTTGCAGGTGAGTCTATAACATGCGCGAGCATGTTTAGGTAGGTGGGCGGTAGATGATTTGATGATTGGATAATTCGATGATTGAGAAGAGAAACAATTCTTTTACCAATTATCCAATTATCGAATAATCCAACACTCCATATTCCCCCCACCAGAATCAATAGATTCTGACTCCCCCTCAAGGGGGGAGTTGTGAGTAGTTCTTTCCTCACGCTACCCCCGCAAGCTTATGCGTTTGCAGCGACAACAACGCGCCATAGCGCTTCACCAGTTTCCGCGCATGGGCGAGGTTCGCTGCGTTCTTAAGCGGGTCATATTCATCCATCGCCTGGATGTAGACCGGAATCGCGTGATCGGACTGCCCGACTTCTGCAATATCCTGATAGAGCGGATCGCTTGCGGAGACGATAAATTTCAGTGCATCTATATGGGGCAGCAGGTCCGGGCGGATCGGATGATAGCCCCTGCCGGTATGTTTGGGCGAGCAGATGATTTCCACCGCATCTGGCAATTTCCGGTATAGCGTGCCGTTGGTTTCAATCTGCACACGATAGCCCAGCCTGATCAGCGCTGCACAAAGCGGGTGAATCTCCTGCCGCAGCGGTTCGCCTCCGGTAATCACAACCAGTCGCTCCTCCTGTTGGCGGCAAGTGGCGACCTGATTCAGCACCGCCTCTAATGACATCGCTTCAAATGTTTCAAACTCCGTATCGCAAAAGCTGCAGGCAAGATTACAGCCGCCAAGCCGGATAAAAATGGCAGGGAATCCTGTGTTCGGCCCTTCTCCCTGAAAGGTCGGAAAGATTTCCTGCACATACAACGTACTACCGTCGCCTTTTACCGGCGGTCGCTTGGGATTTTGACCAAACATTGTAGTTTACCTGATGCTCCTGATTGACAAGGCGCTGTTATAGCACTAAATCAGGTAAAAATCAAAGCAGGTAGATAGATTATGGCAAACGCGCCGGAAGTGGTCAAAGTCGATAGCCGCGAAGTCAGTTGCGACGGCGGTAAGCATTACGGCCATCCAAAGGTTTATCTGGAAATCGCCCCCGGCGAGACCTCTGTTGTTTGCCCTTATTGCAGCCGGGAATTTCACTTAAAAACGTAAGTCCAATTTACACGCTATCGTAATATTTATCAGCGCATTAACTATTTTTTTTCAAAAATCGGTTTTTCATTAACGTTGTATTAACCTTTCTATGCTACAGTTATAAGAGTTGCATGGGGGAATGAGGAGCGTAAATGCACAAAACCGGACTGGCAGTGGTAATCATGGGGGTGGTACTCACTGCCTGTTCCGGCAAGGAATCAGTAAAGGTGCAATCCCTTCAAAAGAAGGATAAGCACCTTTCCTGTTCCGAGGTGATGCTCGAAATCAACGAGGCGGAATTCTACCGCCGCACTGCAGAAAAAAATAAAACACCCGGCGTTAGCACGCTGTTGATGCCGCTCGGCTACATCTCAACCTATATGGATGCGGAGAACGCCAAGGGTGCCGCCGATGCGCGTATTGACTACCTGAACCGGATATATGAAATTCTGCGCTGTGATGAGCAGGCGCATGCGTCCCGGCCTGAGCATCGCGCGCAGGCGGCTGGTGCGCAGCCTGTTTCCGGCATTCCATCCGGCTATGTGCTCGTTCCGAAAGAGCGTGTCATGATCGAAGCCGATGGCGAAACGCTGAGTTATTGGTAAGCAATTGAATTACATGCTGCAACCTTCTTCCTTCGCAGCATCATGTTCCTTATGGACATGCTCCTTATTTAAGGCATAGCCAGGTGAGGCCGTTACGGCATCGGCAACCTCAACATCCTGTGCCCTTACGCTTAAACTGAGGTTCGAGCTTGGCAATTCAATTGCTTGTAAAGGAATGCCCTCAAGAGGTTCTATCGCACTTGCTTGTCTAACATATGTATCCGGTCCTTTGCTATCAGGCCAATCGCGAAGTTCTGTATAATAATCAGTTATTTTTCTAAAGTCGTCGATAGCTATTTTTAAAACGAGTTCCTTTTCTAAATAATATTTTTCGATTTCTGCCCCACCGCGTAACATTTGACCAGGATCAATTGGCATTGTGCCTTCCACGTACCCATTCAGCTGTTCTCTGCTTATTTTTGGGTGCAGGCGGCGTGATATATCATCCTTACCCATAATATCATCGATGATGTCTCCGCATACGGCTAGTGCCTCCTCTTCAGGATTGGTAAGGTCTAGGGATTCTACCCCCTCAGGTACCAGCTCGCTGTACATAGCTGGTAGATCAGCAACGAAGTTTCTCTCTTCCACGCTTGGGGCTACCTCGCCTGGTTTGACAACCCCATTGAGTGCGCATTCAGTTCGTAACGTAGTTAAATCGTTCAGATCTTCTAGGGCCGCATTAAATTCAGCAAGATTCGCTGCTGTCAGTCCTTCTTTTTTTAACCCCTCTAGGGTAACTAAAGTCTTATCGATTTCCGCGTTTATAAACGCCGCTACTTCCGGTATGTGCGGGTCAATATCAGAAGAAAAGTCTAAGGAGGCTTCAGGATCATCAATATCGAAAGGATGTTAGATTTCGTATGCCTTGTCGACGTAATTAAAAACTAGACCAGTTACATCCCGCAGCTCCTGGTTATCCGCATTATAGCTTTGAATAGAGGCTACTACCTCATCTCGTAATTGTTCAATGTTTTCGTTATCTGACATGCACTTACCATAACACATAAAAGTTAATATAATATTAATAAAAAGTCAGTTTTTGCATAAAATCCTGAAAAAACATCAAAAAGTAACTGTAAGTTCAGTCTATTAGCGTTATCGCCTAAAAATACGCTTGCATGTAAGCGCGTTATTATATAAAAGCGGTGCTCCAATGCATACTGCATTGCGCGGGTGTAGCTCAGACGGTTAGAGCGCCGGCCTGTCACGCCGGAGGTCGCGGGTTCGATCCCCGTCACTCGCGCCACTTCTTCATAATTTCCAGATAGACAAATCTAGCCACGCGGCGTGACGAAATATTATTTAGGGAGCGCGCCTCCGCGCGCGGGCACGCCGGAGGTTGCGGGTTCGATCCCCGTCACTCGCGCCACTTCTTCATAATTTCCAGATAGACAAATCTAGCCACGCGGCGTGACGAAATATTATTTAGGGAGCGCGCCTCCACGCGCGGGCACGCCGGAGGTTGCGGGTTCGATCCCCGTCACTCGCGCCATTTTTTGATTGCTCCTGCTCCGCACTACTGTGCTGCGCAATGAGCCTAACGCGCATTCGCGCGACTAAAGAGCGCGGACTACTGTCTTCGGTTCTATATTTTTTCATCCGTCATTGCGAGCGACCAACGGGAGCGCGGCAATCTGGTGCCACGATCCCGAGACTGCCGCGGTCGTTTCACTCCCTCGCAGTGACGAAGAGGTGAGCCCGCCACAATAAAAAACCCACAAAAAAGCCGGCTACCTGCCGGCCTTTCGCGTTCCTATCGTGCCAGAAGCGCTATTTATACAGCATATAATAATGCGCATCATTATCGGTAATGGTACGGTTTTCCGAAACATCCGCCGCCGGGAATGCACTGCGGGAAGAAGCATCATCCATGGCTGCCGTTCCGCCAAAGAGCCCGTGTACGTCCTCTCCCAGCGCCAGCACGGCGAGCGCGAGCCCGACCGCGAAAATAGCGCTCAAGTACAGCACCGTGTTGCTCAATGTTTCAGAAAAGTGGGGGGTAGGTAGAGTCTGCATGACAAACCTCCTTTTCAGCTAACGGTTGAGGAACCTTTGTAACCAAGGGTTCCATAGGGGGATCGTGATGTTACCATATTAACGATAAAAGGCAAGCGGAAATCGACATTTCCCATAACGTAGATTATTGTATTATCAATGACTTAGGGATAATAGTTGGAGTAGCCTGTTATGCTCTGCGAGGCACCTGCCGAGCGCGGGAATCTCTTTGCGCCAGATCCCCATGTCGGCAGCGGCCTCCATGAGGATGACGAGCCTGTCGGCTCTCGCGATGACGGGGATCATGAGCATAGGAATGCACAGCAGGGACATACTAATAATTCCTCTTTCATTACCGCATAGAGTATGGTACAATACAACTGTTTTGTAACTCCCCGTTCAAA
>CAZPQM010000004.1:0-125162 GCA_964588995.1 uncultured Rickettsiales bacterium
AAACATCACCTTAGCAATCAGGCACTATCTGTCCAACTTATGCTGACGGGGTACAGTAGAATAAAAACCGGGCTCTAACGGTTAACTGATTTGTACGGTACGATCAGGATTTCCGTTCCGTCCTGCTTGATAATCGAATAGGCGTCGAATTCTTCTGCCATAACGTAGGTCTTACCGACGCTCCCATCTTCATCTAGTACGCCTTTCACCGTGACATATTCCCCGGCTTGCAGGCGGCCTTCAATGGGGAAATCCTCTACCTCCACCTCAATGCGACCTGACTCATCCTGCAGCACAAAACCGTCATCTGTCAGTTCGGCAATTTGACCGTGTATCACCGTTGGCTCCGGAAAGCCAATCAGCGCTATCGGGGTGTGACAGGCCGTGAGCAAAAGCAGCAAACAGCCGGAAGCAATGAAACGTGGCATAGCTATCCTCCTTCAGGATCAATACGCCATTCCTATCAGAATTTGCGGTCCCAGAAAAGTTTAATCGAGTGATCGGAGCCGGCACCTGAAATACCGGCGCGGTAACCAATCTGCACCTCTTGATTCCCTTTGAGCTTCATCTTCATCACCGGACCAAATTCATGATCCTGATTATCGTAGCCGCTTTGCTGGTTCAGACGACCTATATCACTAAAGAGTTCTAACCCCAACCGCATCGAGTTGATATAGGGCGAATCGACCTCGAATTTACGCGTTACCTGATTACGGAATTCCACAATCAGGCCGTTTTCTGCATTTTCACCTACTTCACGTTCAAGAATCGTATCCGTGCGGAACTGCCAGACTTCTTTGAACGGTACGGTCGCCAGCAGACGCACATCTATTTCATGCGGCGTTTTGTCGCCATCGCGGTGCGTATAAAGAATGCGGAAGCCACCGTCCCAGCCATGATCACGTCGCTCGATCAGCTGGAAACGGTTTTCAAGCGTGATCGCTGCATGCTCGAGACTGTCACCTTTGCGTTTGTCCTGCGACACCAGAATACGAAACGCGTACCAATCGGTAAAGCCATGGTCAATATGCTGACGCAGCCGTAAGCGGTCATCGTTGCTGCTTGAATCTTCGTCATCAGTAAAACCAATGCGAAGATCGACATCGGTCTCACCTTTATTGACTTCGGCCGAACCCACGTTACTGGTGGGAGAGCCCGCTAAAGCCATGGTGGGTAGAAGGGTGATAAGGAAAGTAAAAAGAAATTTGATCATGCGCACATCCCGTAAAATGATAGGGGTGAAAGTACTATTCCAACTTTCACCCCTGTTTATTCAAGTAGTCTGCTTCGTTAGAAGCGATAAGCGACACCGACACCTAGAATCCACGGATCGATATCGACATCAGCATTGATAGTAGAGCCGCCGCTGCGGATGGTTACATCCGTATTAATCATGACTTTTTTCAGGTCAAAATTACGCGCCCAGTTCTCGTTCAAGCCATAGTCAAAACCAGCTTGCAGCGAATAACCGAAACTATCATCGTATTCGATGCTATCAACCGCCCCGGAATCCTCATTATAGAAGTGCGTATAGTTGATACCGGCACCAACATAAGGACGGAACCCATCATTATGCGGCAGAAAGTGGTATTGTAGGTTTAACGTTGGCGGTAACAGCCATACGTCTCCCAGATCCACCTGCCCCAGTGAGGTATTGATCGCTGTTACATCATGCGGCGTTGTTGCCAGAATCAATTCAGCTGCCACATGCGGCGTAAAGAAGTAGGTAAAGTCGAGCTCGGGTACGTATTGCTCGTCAATATCGACATCACCACCAATTGCCAATTGCGCTGATGGATGCATCTTCATCCGGCTCTACCATAAGCGCACGCGCGCGGATAATCCAACGCTCCTTATCAGCAAAATCAAACAAACCCTCTGACTGAAAGCCGTTCGAGGCTTGCGCAGAATTTCCCATAGCCGCCAGCGAAACCGTAGTCGCCACTATGCCCAATATAATTTTTTTCATGTTTTACCCTGTATTTAACTAGAGTGATAAAGGCGGCTGGCATGCCAACCGCCTCTATGCCGTTGTGATTATTTACTGAAAGGCAGCGAGGAGTGGTGCACATTAATGCGCAGATTGCCCTCATCATCCTTCATGTAGCCGAAGGTATATTCCACCTTGGTTTCTTCGTCTTCACCATGCGGTGTGAAGAAGTAGTTGCCCATAGCGATGGCAGAATCGCTGTCGGTGATGATCTCCTGCTCGCCGAAGCGTACTTTCGACCAAGGCTTAATCGCGAAGCCTTTATCTTCGTCGATAACACCGCCAACAAAGTAGGACAGCGCTTCGTCGAAGGTTTCACGGAATTGGTCGTCAGATGCTAGTGTAGGCTTAAAGAGTACGGTACCATGATCGTAGGCATACAGCTCTTTGATATGTGCTTTGGCGCGAGCTTCGTAGTCGCCTTCATCCAGATATACCTGGCTGATCGCCTCAATACCTTCGCCCCATGCTTTCTGCGCATCAAGCACTTCCTGCTTCGTAATCGCTTTATCGTCCGCAAACGCAGCGGTTGCCGTAAGCGTGGTGATCATTGCGGCAGTTGCCAACATGTTTTTCATGTTTATCTCCTTGGTAAAGGTTGGTCTAGTTAAACTCACTTGGGTAACCGTAATATCACGATTACCCCTTTGAGTAATAAATCAAAGCGGGCTAAATTCAAGCAAAACCGGAAGGCAGTTTGTCGATTTTTGCGACAGGCTATCATTCGCAATAATTTACTCAGTTTATCTACTTCCCACATCGCCACCGGCGAGTAACCGTACAGAGGTACATTTATCACCCTGCCGCACCTGCTTGTGCAGTGCATGCTGAATGGCGATAGCTTCTTTACGGATTCCGGAGTCTACCAGGTTATCATCGTATACTGCTAGACGACATCCGCTTTCATGGACCGTTTTCATACTATGCTTGCCATCTCCCACCATACTGGGTTAATGGCTAACGCATGAAGACATGGTTTAGCCTTATGGTGTTGATCGCTCTACTGGCCGGAGGAACAACCGGCATCTGGCTTTTTGTTTCCAGGCCTCAGCTTTCCGGGCTTCCTCCGCTCAAAGCAGGGGATATTGTTTTTCAAACCCTCTCCACCTCACAAACATTAGCTATTTTATACGCGACAGAAAGCCTCTATTCACATATGGGCATTATCAGCTTTCCGGACGGCAAAACACCGCACGTAATCGAAGCGAATTGGCAGGTGCGTGAAATTCCGTTCACGCGGTGGATCGATCAGGGCGTGTTTGGCCGTATTGCCATCATGCGGAATCGTAACCTAAGTGCTGGTGAACAGCAAACCATTGTAGATGAAGCACGCACGCATCTCCGAAAGGAGTATGATTTTTCGTTTTTTCTTGAAGAAGACAAAATCTATTGTAGCGAACTATTGTTCTACGCCTACCGCGATGCTGGGGTTGAACCGGTCGGGACGCTGCAGGCGGCCGGAGAACTTAAGCTGAGAAACAGCATGGTGCAGTCACTGATACGCAAACGCTGGAAAAACCACCCTGCCTGCCAGGACGTGAATATAACCTTTAATGACTGCTACGCACAATTGCTGCATGAACCCATTATTACGCCAGCCAGCATTGCACATGATCCGCAGCTTGAAGTGATCTATTCTAATTATTGGCCCTGGTAATCACACAAACGGTGTAAATAAGTAACAGCAGTCTTCCAAACCCCTGTTAGCACAGCATTTTTTACTCTTCTCCCCCCAAATCCCTAAAAAATATGATAGTTCGATTAGAGTGATAATTTTTCAGGAGAGTTCGTTATGGCTAAAAATTCATCAATCATCACCGCGCTAAGTCTTAAAGATTTATTTATTACAGGAAAGCATGGTGTTCAAGAAGGCTTCCGGCGTTTAGGTATCGTGCTTGGTATTCTTATGACATCTTTAGTGTTTGACGATGCATTAGAATTTCTTATTCAGGCAACTTCGCTGGATGCTTCCTCGTTTGTCATCTGGCTGGCACTCGCCGCTATTGCCGTTGTTGGTAGTTTTTATGTTGTCGCTATTCTTGTACGTATTATAGGCTGGGTCTTTGAAGGGTTTATATCCGGTAAATAGGACGCTCATTAATTTGAATGAAAGCCCGGCTTAACTGTCGGGCTTTCAATGAAGTTAAAAATACATTTTTTTAATCGCCAAATTTTTTCGGCCTGAGAATTTCGACATATTCCATATATGTAATACCGGAGTAGTTTTGGAAATACTTCTCCGTGACCTGATCCATAATTGCTTCCGCCATATTTTTATTATTTACGATAACCTCAATCTTCACATTGGCGAAGTCCTCGACGACTGATGCACGTTCTGTGGTAGAACGAACATTCCGACTCCCCTTTCCGCCAGCCGCGACGATGGTATAACCGGTAGCGCCACACGCTTCGATGATTTTACATACTCCTTTCGCAATAATCTTCTCCGTGATAATGACCACTTTCTCTGCCTTATGTAATGTCATGAGCTATCTCCTGCTATAGATCGAATACGACGTCTGCCAGTGCAATAAATAACGGAATACAGACCGCAATAGCAACCGGTGTGCCGACACTGGTAGAAGCACCAATATAGGAAGAGGGATTGGCAGTCGGAATACCGGCGCGTAAGGTAGGCGGCCCGGAAATGTCTGAGTTTGAGGCTGCAATCACAGACAGTAGAATTACCCCGCCGGGGCTAAAGCCAACAGTCATATGTGCGATATAACCCAGCCCGAAGGCCATTAAGCCATGCAGAATCGGCCCAAAGAACGCATAAACCGCATACCAGTGTGCGACTTTCCGAAGCTCATTCAGCCGGGCGTAGGCTTCCATCCCCATCACCAGCATCAGCACTGACAAGAAGCCGCGGAACATGGGCTCATAAAAACTTTCCAACACACTTTCAGAGCGCGTAAATAACCCCAGAGCAAGACCAAGCAGTAGCGCCGATAAGGCAGATCCCTGTAAACTTTCTTTAACAATACCCCGCACGTCTACTTTGGTATCTGCCTCTTCATTTTGTTTATGCAGGTACATATTTGCCAATACAATCGCAAGAATCAGCGCAGGAATATCCATAAACGGATAAAGCGCCGGAACCCATGCTTCGTAGGAGATACCGTCTTCTTCGAGTAGAACCATCGCGGCCGCTAGAGTCGATGCACTCACCGCGCCAAATAATCCGGCTGTTGCAATCCCGTCTTCCCGTTTGATGCCCGGCAGCATGGAGAAAACTAACGTACCAGTCAGCACAATCGCGACGCCAATGAAGGCGGCAATAACCGCAGGTAAAAACATCGCACTCAAATCAGCTTCGCGAATTTCTATCCCTCCCTTGATGCCGATCTTCATCAAGAGCACGAAAACGATGAATTGATAAACCGCATTCGGAATTTTCAAGTTACTGCCGAGTGCCGCCACCAGCATCCCGCCCAGTAAAAATCCTAAGGTCGGTGATTGAAACTGCGTTACCAGACGTACTAAAAAATCGGATATGAATTCCATTCCCCACTACCTGTAAATTTATCTATTGCTATGTGCGCTTTAATAAGCACGTAAAGATGATGAAAGCAACTCATTCCGAAATATAGGAAACGCCAGGCGCATCAACAGGCATACTCTGACGCTTACGGCCCGAAAGATTTGATAAGTTTAACTTGGGCGTGGAAATAAGAGTGAGGCTGTAACTTATTGTTTATAGAGTAATGAACTGTTTACAGTATTACAAGGTAATTTTAATCCGAAGCTGAACCTATAATCAGCAATCGAAAACATGGCTGCGTTTGCAGCAGGGACTAATGCTGGGATTGGCGCCACCTCAGAGCGGTAGTGCCTAGTTCCCGATAGATAGGTTACAGAATATTCCTGAAGGAAATGGTGCGCTGGGGAGGACTTGAACCTCCGACCTCCGCCTTATCAGGGCGGCGCTCTAACCAGCTGAGCTACCAGCGCAATCTTCTTACTATCGCGTGCTGCAAATACGCTATATGTTGCTCCCGGTGCCTGCGTACAGTAAGTACGCGCCGGGTCAAAATCTAGCTCATGCTCGCTGCCGCGCTAGCGAAATCTCGTATAGAACGAGTAAGAGTGAGGCTTATAGCCAAGCGGGTTCGGCTTGTCAAAGCAAAATGCGGATAGAGGAGTCGTAATATTTATGCCGTGTTTTTCATGTCCGGATATAAACATGAATAGTGTAGTCACCCGGCAGGATTATGTCTCCACTTCCGGATCATGATGGAAGATTTCCCTGAAATCCCGGGCCGGGTATTCCTCAGCGCGGAAACGTTCGATCGTGCGCTCGACCTCCGCGTCAGCCTCGCCGGTTTCTTTCAGGATTGCACCGCCGAGCAGCAGGCTGGATTCAAACATCTCCGCCAGAGCGACATAGGCACCGGCCTCGCGCAGCTCAGCCGCATGTGCACGGTCGCGCGCGCGTGCGATGATAATCAGGTCCGGATATTTTTTATGGATACATTTGACAACGCGGAGCGCGGTTTTGCGATTATCCATGGTCACGGCAACCAATCTCGCACGGGCGATACCAATCGATTCGAGGATTTCGATCCGACCCGCATCGCCAAAATAGACCGGCTGGGATTCTTTCCGCCCCTCATGCACATTCTGCGGGTTTTCATCGAGCGCGACATAATGAATTTCCTTCATCGCAAGCAGCTTGCAGGTGGTTTTACCCACACGGCCAAACCCGGCCACTACCACATGATCCTGGAGATCATGCGTTTCGCGTTCTATCTCGTCCTTACTTTGCGACTCAGGCAGGTTTTTATCCAGATTCTTGCTAATCCGGTTCCCGAGCGAAGCCAGAAGCGGGGTAATCGCCATAGAGATGGAAACAACTACGAGCAATAGCTGCACCTCTTCACTGCTCATCAACCCGCCTTCCAGCGCGAGCCCGAAGAGGACAAAGGTGAATTCACTTCCCTGCGCGAGGGTGAGTGCGGTGCTGATCGCGACGCCGCTTTTAAAGCCGAAGCTGCGGGAGAGAATGAAAATGATGATGGTTTTCACCAGAATCAGGATAAGGGTTAGTACTACGATCAGCGCAAATTCGGACATGATATAGCTGAGATCGATCTGCATGCCGATCGTCATGAAAAACAGCCCCATCAGCAAGCCCTTGAACGGCTTAATATCAGCTTCGACCTGATAGGCATATTCGGTTTCCGCTACCAGCAGCCCGGCTACAAACGCCCCAAGCGCTAGCGAAAGGCCAAGCTCATTCGTTGCCCATGCCGTGCCAAGTACGATAAGCAGGGTCGTGGCAACAAAAAGCTCCTCACTCTTCAGGGATGCAATGGCGGAGAAAAACGGGCGAAGCAGCTGCTTACCGATGATAAAGATTACCACCAGCGCGATAAACCCCTGAAACAGCGAGGTGGCGAGGACTTGTCCCAGATCATCGTTCGAGTCGTCGGCGAGCAACGGCACCATAAGAAGGAGCGGCACCACGGCAAGATCCTGTAATATCAGCGTCGCAAGCGAAAGCCGGCCTACCTGACCATGCTGCTGACCTTTTTCCGCAATCACCTGCAGCACAATCGCGGTGGAAGAGAGCGCGAGCCCACCCCCGACGATAAAGGCGACTTTGGCCTCCATATCAGCATAGAAAAAGGCGAACAGACCGAATATCAGGCCCGTGATAAGCACCTGCAGCGTGCCATAACCAAAAACATGGCGGCGCATGCTCAACAGCCGTTCAAAGGTAAGCTCCAGCCCGATCATAAAGAGCAGGAACACGACACCGAATTCGGCAATATAATGAGTGGAAGCGACATCATTCACCACGCTGAGGCCATACGGACCAATCAGAATACCGGCCACGAGGTAACCAAGCACCGGGCTGAGCTGCAGGCGTTTGAAGATCGCTACAAAAAAGACAGCAGCGACAAACAAGACGACGACGCTCGCCAGCTGGTCGTTATGCGCATTGGCCGCAGTATCGTGCGGTGTGACGAGTTCTTTCAGGGTTTCCTTGGCGGTTTCCAGGGCGTTTTGCGGCATAGCGTGGGTTTCAAGCATAATGAAGGACTATGGCGCTAACGCTTTGACATGTCCATTAGATTACGCAATCCGCACTAGGCAGCGGGCAAAATTACTGGTAGAAATGGCAAAAAATATACAGGAGCTTACAGCTATGAGTATTGGACCGCTACAAATCATATTAATCTTGCTGCTGGTGTTGATTCTGTTTGGCGCCGGAAAATTACCGCGCGTTATGGGTGATATTGGCAAGGGGATCCGCAATCTCAAATCCGGGCTGAAAGAAGATGAAGAGCAGGAAAAGCGCATTCGCCTGCTGGAAGAAAAAGCCGCGCGCGGTGAACTGACCGATGCGGAGCGCAAGCAGCTCGATGCCTATGAGAAGTAGAAATAGAATTGGGTGTTAGGTGTTAGGGTATGTGTCATCCTGAGCGGAGCGTCAGCGCAGCCGAAGGATCTTTTACCCCGTCATCACGAGGAGGGCTTTAGCCCGATGTGGTGATCTCAAGCTGCAGCCCGGGATGGCTTCGTCGTTTCACTCCTCGCAATGGCGGGCGAGGATGAAAGGTGTTAGGTTTTAGGGTTTTTAGATTGTTTAGATGATAGAAAGCGGCATAGGTTTGGATGGAAAATGGAATGTATTACAGTGTGTTGAGATCTAAATGCAAAGTAGTTTATGAAGCTTATTTGATCGATTCAGCTGCCAGGTTCATTTGTGAGGATAGTCCTCCGGGCAAGGAACGATTCTAAACGGTATGTTCGACTTTTCCTTTATTGAAATTTTTGTGGTGATCGTGATCACGCTTTTGGTGGTCAAGCCGGAAGATGTGCCGGGGATTCTGCGGGCGATTGGGCGCGGCTTGGGTAAACTCAAGCAAATCTCCAACGAATGGGCGTCGATGCTGGATGATATCGGTAAGGATATTGGCGCGGAGGAGATTAACCGTGAGATGCGCACCGTTGTCGATCTCGATGGGGAGGAGCGCGAAGCCTATGATGTTAATGAGTTAGACGATGTTCCTCGTGCAGAGCCTAAAGAAGAGTCGGGTAAATGACTGAATCGGAAGATAAAGAGCAACCTCTAATTGAGCACTTACGTGAGCTTAAGCAACGCCTTTCGATTGCAGTGGCGAGTTTCCTTCTCGCTGCTGCTATTACCTACAGCGTAGCGGAGCCGGTCTATCAATTCCTGCTGCAGCCACTTGCCGATTTATATGAAGGGCAGGATAAGCGCCTGATTTTTACCTCGCTGACCGAGCCGTTTTTTACCTATCTCAAACTGGCGATGTTCGGTGGGTTTTGCCTTGCCTTCCCGGTGATTGCCACGCAGCTTTATGCGTTTGTCGCGCCGGGATTATACAGCAATGAGCGGCGCGTCTTCCGCCCGTTTCTGATAGCATCCCCGCTGTTGTTTTTCGCTGGGGCAGCGATGGCCTATTATGTGATTTTCCCGCTCGCCTGGTCATTCTTCATAGGGTTTGAATCGGTTGGTGGTGAAGGGGATTTGCCCATCGAATTAGAGGCTAAAGTGAGTGACTATCTCGGTTTAACCATAAGGTTAATCATGGCATTTGGTATCGCCTTTCAACTGCCGATCGTATTGCTCTTATTGGTGCGGGCCGGGTTTTTCGGTCAGGCGGCGCTGCGGGAAAAGCGGAAATATGCGATTATCGGCATGTTCGCCTTTGCCGCCGTGATTACCCCGCCGGATGTGATCTCTCAGGTGGGGCTTGCTGTCCCGCTCTTGTTATTGTACGAAATCACGGTATATATGGCGGGCGCCCTTGAGCAGGAAGTCGACGGTGATGAAGTTAACGAGAAGGCTGATGAGGGTGAAGAAGCCAGCCGGTAGGTGATCTTCTGCAGTTTTCGAAGGGCTTAGACATATTTACCAGCATAGCATTCCGAATAAGGAGTAATTATAAAAAATGCATAATATCAAGTGGATAAGAGATAATCCTGATATATTCGATGAGGCAATGAAGCGTCGCGGGCTTGCTCCGCAATCGGCGGAGATTCTCAAGCTGGACGAAGAATCACGCGGGGATATTACCAATCTTCAGGCCCTGCAGGAGGAGAGCAATAAGCTCGCCAAGCAGATCGGCGAGTTGATGCGTGAAGGCAAACAGGCCGAAGCGCAGGACGTGATCGCGCGCTCCAAGGAGGTGAAGGAACAGCTTGCTACGCTGAAAGACGCGGCGCAGGAGGGCGGTGAATCGGAGGCATTGACCGCGAAGCTTGCCACCCTGCCGAACCTATTTGCAGATGATGTACCCGAAGGGGCTGATGAGACGGACAATCAGGAGATACGGCGCTGGGGGGAGCCGAAAACCGTGAACGAATTTGGCTTTCCGCCGAAAGATCATATGACACTTGCGGAGGGGCTTGAGCAGCATTTTCTATCCTCGATGGATTTCGAGCAGACGGCCAAAATATCCGGTAGCCGTTTTGTGACGCTTTCCGGGCAATTAGCGCGGCTGGAGCGTGCACTTGGAGATTTTATGCTGGATGTGCATACGAAGGAGTTTGGTTACCTCGAGGTGTCGCCGCCGGTGCTCGTGCGCGATGAGGCGATGTATGGCACGTCGCAGTTACCCAAATTCGCAGAGGATTCCTATCAGACGCGGGAAGGGCATTGGCTGATCCCCACGGCAGAAGTCAGCCTGACGAACCTCGTGGCGGATCGTATTCTGGAGGAGGAGCAATTGCCGATACGCATGGTAGCGCGCACCCCGTGCTTCCGGTCGGAAGCCGGATCGGCCGGGCGGGATACGCGCGGCATGATGCGCCATCACCAGTTTAGCAAGGTAGAGCTGGTTAGTATCGTCACTCCCGAAACGGCGGAAGCCGAACATGAGCGACTTGTAGGCTGTGCTGAGGCAATTTTGCAACGGTTGGAATTGCCGTATCGTACAGTGCTGCTCTGTAGCGGTGACACTGGATTTGGCGCGCGTAAGACCTACGATATCGAGGTGTGGGTGCCGGAGCAGAATACCTACCGTGAAATATCCAGCTGCTCGCAATTCGGCGATTTTCAGGCGCGCCGCATGCAGGCAAGGTACCGGAAAAAAGGCGAAAAAGGGGCGAGTTACGTGCATACGCTGAATGGTTCGGGCCTCGCGATCGGCCGCACCTTGCTGGCGGTGCTGGAAAACTATCAGCAAAAAGACGGTTCCATTTTGGTGCCGAACGCGCTAAAATCCTATCTGAATGGGGATTCTGTCATAAAATAGGGGCTAAACGCCGGGCCCGTATTGAGATACACACAGGGTGTGACAGATGGTAGGTAGACTACTCACAATTTCGTTGCTAGGGGTGGCCTTTGCAGGTTCCGCCTTTGCCAGACCGGCACCGGTTGAGGATCGCAGTGCGACCTATTACGGTGAGCGTGGCGGTAAGCCCTCTCCGGACTGGAAAGTGAAAAAGCTGAAAGAAGCTGCTTCTAAGCGTCATATTACCGTCAGCCGGGGTGATACACTCTATGGCCTTGCTGAAAAGCATAATATGGAGCCTCGCGTCATCATTGATGCCAACAAGCTTAAACCGCCATATCGCTTGAAAGCCGGGCAATCGCTCTATATTCCGGCGCCGCAGACAATCACCGTCGAGCGGGGGGATTCGCTTCTAAAGATCGCAAAACGTTACGGCGTCTCCATGTCCGACATTGCCCGAAAGAATGGCATCGCCAAGCCCTATCGTCTGCAGGTGGGGCAGGTGCTGCAAATGCCGCAAGCGCCGAGCTACGTTGCCAACAAACCGGCCTCGCTCGACAAGCGCAATACGATTTCCTACGCGGCAAAGCGGTCTTCCCGGAGCGTACCGAAAACGCAGCCGGCTTCCCTTGATAAGCGCAATACGATCACGAGCGTTGCCAAGCGTATGAGCGAGCCGAAGCCCAGTATCACCCGGCAGATCGTGAATACGATACGGCCTAAACCAAGACCCGAAAGTCCGATTCAGAGTGCATCACTGGCGACCATCTCGCCCTCTGCCGGTCCGAATGTGGCGACGAGTAGGATGCTCTATGATGAGGGGAAAAAACAGGTCGGGCATAAGACCGGGCGAACCAAATTCAGCTGGCCGACCCGGGGCACCCTGCTTTCCAGCTTCGGTAAGAAAAGCAGCGGGATTTTCAATGAGGGTATCAATATCAGCGCGCAGATTGGCCGTGAAATACGTGCAGCTGCGGGTGGTAAAGTGGTTTATGCCGGCAACGGGCTGCGTGGCTACGGCAACCTGATTATTATCCGTCATCAGGGGGGCTGGCTCTCCGCCTATGCCCACCAGCGCCGCTTTGCCGTGCGTAAAGGGGAGCGCGTCGAGAAGGGACAGGTGATCGGCTATGTCGGCGATAGTGGCAATGTCGATCGGCCGCAGCTGCATTTCGCGATTCGCAAGGGCAAAGAAGCGCAGGACCCGCTCAAACATTTACCGATTTAGGCTGCTTGCACTTTCCGGGAATCTCGCTATAGTGCGCATCAAATAAATGGATAAGGGGTTTCGGATGAAAGCATTTGTCATGGCATTGCTTATGACGGCAAGCAGTCAGGTTGCGATGGCGCAGGAGGCTGTGCCACCTACGGTGGGCGTGCAGGATCAATTGATTATGCTGCTGCTGATTTTCCTGATTTTTTACTTCCTGATTATTCGTCCGCAAAGCAAGAAATACAAACAACATGCCGAGATGGTGAAAGCGCTTGAGCGTGGTGATCTCGTCGTGACCGGCGGCGGTATTGAAGGCAAGGTGGTGCGTGTGCTGGAGGATGACCGTATCGTGGTTGAAATAGCACAGGGCGTTGAAGTTACGGTGGTGAAAAGCACGGTGAGCGAAAGGCTCGCGAAAACCGAACCGAAAGCGGCGAAATCGGCGGAGAAAAAATCCGGTAAAACCGCGCCGAAAACAACGGCCAAAAGCAAGAAAAAATAATGCTGCATTTTCCACGGTGGAAGCAAATCACGGTCTGGGCGATTTGCCTAATAGCGCTGCTGTTTGCGCTGCCTAATCTGCTGGATCAGAAAACGCTCGATAGCATGCCGGATTTCCTGCCTAAAGAAAAGATGAATCTGGGTCTGGATTTGCGCGGTGGGTCGTACCTGCTGCTGGAGGTTGATTTTGAAACCTATCTCAAGGAGCAGCTGGCTTCGACGGTGGATGATGTGCGCGAGCGTATGCGCGGTGGTAAGGCGGAAGATCGTATCGGCTATGTCGGCCTGAAAGTGCAGGATGGTGCGGTTACCTTCCGGGTGCGCGAAACCGCTGATATCGATGCGGCGGAAGAGCGGCTCGCTGATCTACGCAGCGCGATGACGATTGATCAGGAGGATGTGCGCTTTACGCTGCGCTACCGCGATCAGGAGATTACGCAAATGCAGCGTGACGTGGTTGATCAGTCGATTGAGATCGTCCGGAAGCGGGTCGATGAAACCGGCACGCGTGAGCCGATCATCCAGCGGCAGGGGGATTTACGGATTATCCTGCAGGTGCCGGGGTTGCAGGATCCTGAATACTTAAAAGAACTGCTCGGTAAAACCGCGAAAATGACCTTTCACTTGATGGATCCGGATGAGCCGTTTCCGTTTGCCGAAAAACGCCCCAAGCCGGGTATGAAGCTGCTCCGCGGTATCGAAAATGATGGGCGGCTCTATATGATACGAAAGCGCGTGATGCTCTCCGGTGAGATGCTGGTTGATGCGCGCGGCACGTTCAGTGAGGGGAGGCCAGTGGTCAGTTTTCGCTTCAATAATCAGGGTGGTAAAAAGTTCGCGAAAATCACCAAAGAAAATGTCGGCAATCCGTTTGCGATTGTGCTTGACGGCGCGGTAATTTCCGCACCCGTCATACAAAGTCCTATTTTGGGCGGTAGCGGCATCATCACCGGGCAGTTCTCCGTGCAGGAAGTAAATGACCTTGCGCTGCTGCTGCGATCCGGTGCGCTACCGGCGCCGATTGAGATACTGGAAGAACGTACCGTGGGGCCGAGCCTCGGGCAGGATTCGATTCAAGCGGGGAGCAGTGCGGCCCTGATCGGTATCGTGCTGGTGATGATCGCGATGGTGGTGTTATATGGTCGGTTTGGCATCTATTCCGACATTGCGCTGGCTATCAATATGATCCTGATCATCGCGGTGCTTTCCGGGTTACAGGCAACGCTTACGCTTCCAGGCATTGCCGGCATGGTGCTGACGATGGGTATGGCGGTTGATGCGAACGTGCTGATTTTTGAGCGTATCCGCGAGGAGCTTTCGATCGGGAAAACACCCTTTGCCGCGGTCGATCAGGGGTTTGCACAGGCGTTTAAAACCATTCGCGACTCGAACATTACGACGCTGATCGCGACCTTTTTGCTGTTTATGTACGGCTCTGGGCCGGTTAAAGGCTTTGCGGTGACGCTCTCGATCGGTATCATCTGTTCCATGTTTTCTGCCATTTTACTTACGCGCCTGCTTGTGGTAACGTGGCTCAAACGGACTAAGCCGAGCGCGCTGAACTTATAATGGCAAGGTCGACGGAGACGCCATGGTTGATGTAACACCACTCATTCCTGAGGGCAAGCAGGTCATTGATGCCTATGGTGACGGCGGGTTTCGTATTGCCAATCAGCGCTACGAACACGCGGTCATTATCCTTCCGGATAAAACGCTTAAATGGAACGTGACATCGGTTGAATCGCTGACGGCTGACGATATGGAGGGTGTGATAGCACATAAAGAGGATATTGATGTGCTGCTGATCGGCTGCGGAGAGCGGCAGCAATTCCTGCCGGCTGAGGTGGAAAAGGAACTTGCGGGCCACCGAATCATCCCGGAGCAGATGGATACTGGTGCCGCGTGCCGGACGTATAACGTCCTGCTTTCGGAGGAGCGCGCAGTCGCCGTGGCACTCATTCCGGTTTAAGTTAGGATAGCGCGGCTACTCTACTCCTCCCCCGCTTGCACGGCATTTTTCTACTTCTCCCCCCTGCTTGCGGCGGACTCATTTACTCCTCCCCCTGTATGCGGGGGGAGGTTGGGAGGGGGTGTTATTGCGAGCGGCGTAGCCGCGCGGCAATCTCGTGCGGCTGGGTATATGCGGCCTGAGATCGCTTTACTGCGTTCGCGATGACGAGGCAGTAGATCCTTCGACTACGCTACGCTCCGCTCAGGATGACGATCCGAACAGTCACTCCTCCCCCTGCTAGCGGGTGGAGGTTGGGAGGGGGGCGACTCGTCATCCTGAACTTGATTCAGGATCTCATGAGGCGTGCTACCTCCTGAGATTCCAGCGTTCGCTGGAATGACGATCCAGTCTGAACCATGGATACCTCTATAATGGCTGCGCCATTCGGGGTATGACGAGTGGCTATAACCACTAACCAAATGACACCCCCACCACTGCGGCTAACGCGCTGACGCACGTAAGCATGGTTGCCTCCCCCGCAGGCAGGGGAGGATGCGTTCTTTACCCCCTCTCCCGCATGCCGAGAGGGCTAGGGTGAGGGTGTCATTGCGAGCGACCAACGGGAGCGGGCTCTCTTTTTGTCATGCTGAGCGAGCAGGGCGAGTCGAAGCATCTTTACAGACGCTCAATCACATAAGATCCTTCGGCTGCGCCGCGGCTTTTAAATTAACAGCGGAAAGCCGTCAGTAACCTGTGGCTATGCCGCTTTTTGCTGTTTGGCTTCGGCGAAATTTTCCGCAACGAAATCCCAGTTAATGAGATTATCGATGAAGCTCTCCATATATTTCGGACGTGCATTCTGATAATCGAGGTAATAGGCGTGTTCCCATACATCCATCGTGAGGAGTGGGGTTTCGCCTTCGGTCATCGGGTTTTCAGCGTTCAGTGTTTTGCGCACGGCCAGCTTACCGTTTTTATCAAGCACGAGCCACGCCCAGCCGCTGCCGAACTGGGTAGCGCCGGCGGTGGAAAACTCTTCCTTGAATTTGTCGAAGGAACCGAAATCGCTGTTGATTTTCTCCGCCAGCTCACCGGATGGGCTGCCGCCGCCATCAGGGCCCATGCAGTTCCAGTAAAAAGTGTGGTTCCAGACCTGCGCAGCGTTATTGAATACACCCTGCTTGCTGTCATCATTCGCAGTGGCGAGGATAATTTCTTCCAGACTTTTCCCCGCGAGATCGGTGTTTTCGATTGCATCATTCAGCTTGGTTACATAGGCATTGTGGTGTTTGCCGTGGTGGAAATCCAACGTCTCGCTGGAAATATGTGGCTCGAGTGCGTCTTTCGCGTAGGGTAAGTCGGGTAAAGTAAAGCTCATGGTCGATGCTCCTTTTTGGTATACATGATCAAATTGATTAGGATGCGCGCGTGCTCCCCGCAGGCCAAAACCGCTGATAGCAGCCAGCCCGGACAGGCTGAGCAAACGCAAAAAATGCCGTTTAGATAAAAGCATTAACTCCTCTTTTTTAAACTACTATGAGTATTCGTTATAAAGAAGCGATGCGTTTCATATCAAGTGATAACGACTCGCAAAGTGCCTGGGCTTTTACGAGGGTTTCCAGCCATTCCGCTTCCGGCTCGGAGTCATGCACGATCGCACCGCCAACCTGAAATTCAAAGCGCCTGCCATCGGTGATCAGTGTGCGGATGATCACGGACAGATCGCAGGAGCCGTCCCCGCCGAACCAGCCAATCGCACCGGAATAGATGCCGCGCGCATGAGCTTCCAATGCGGAGCAGATCTCCATCGCTTTGATTTTGGGTGCGCCGGTCATTGAGCCGGGCGGGAAGCAGGCTTTCACCGCTTCCAGTGTCGGCACTTCCGGTCGCTTCTTGGCATGTATGCTGGTCGCCATATGGTAGATGGTTGCGAACTCATTGATCTCAAACAGTTGCGGAACGTTTACGCTGCCGGGTACGGCGCTACGGGAAAGATCGTTTCGCATCAGATCGACAATCATCAGATTTTCCGCCTTATCCTTCACGCTGGATGTGAGCGCTTGTTTTCCTTCCGGTGTTTTCGGTGCAGAGCCCTTGATCGGACGGACCGTCATCTGCCCGTATGCAGTGATGGTGATAAACTGCTCGGGGCTTGATGAAATGACCTGAAACCCGCCGCATTTGAGATAGGCCGAATAAGGCGACGGGCTAAGCGCATTCAGCCGGAGATAGAGCGAAAGCGGGTCGGCTTGCTTTTCAAACTCACCGGCAAATTTTCGCGTCAGATTCGCCTGATAGATATCCCCGCGGCGAATGGCCTGCCGGATAGCGCTCACCTTCTCCAGATACTCCGCTTTGGTCATATTGGAGCGGAGCTCTGAAACAGACACCCTCTTCTCCTTGCGATCCCTCCGCTGTAAATTGGCGGAAGATTGAAGGCTATCGGGTGTGGCTGTGACGGATTTTTCTTCGTGGTCGAACAGGAGCACATGCTCAAACTGCATGAAGCACAGAGCGGGCGTATCGAACAGGTAAGGCGGATTGCTCGAAAGCTGCTCGACATCGTTTTTCAGGCGGTAGCCCAGATAGCCGAACCAACTGTTATCGAGCTGCTTCTGATCCGCGGAAAGTTTCCCGGCTAAATCAGAGAAATGCTCGCTCGTGATGCGATCTTTCAGGCCGTAGGCGAGCAGGCTGTAGCGTCCGGAATAGCCGGTTCGCAATGAGGAGTGCAAAAAGGCGAGATGGTCGTGCTCCGCCTCGACTGCCTGCAATGCATCCAGCGGGTCTATCCAGCGCATAGCTGCTCGACCTCGCGCTGGTAGAGGGTTTGTAATTGCTGTGTTACCGGGCCTGTCGTTAGAGCACCCATACCCGCGATCTCTATGACCGGCAAGACACCCCAGGCCGAGTTGCAAATGAAGATTTCCTCAGCCTGCTGCAACAGGTTAAGCGGCGCTGCAATTTCACTGACCGGTAAGGGGGATAGTTCCATCAGCACGGCTCGGGTAATACCGGCTAATGCGCCGGTTGCCAGTGAGGGGGTAAAGAGCGTGCCGCTCTTGATCCAGAACAGATTGCCGGAACTGACTTCGGTGATTTCATCACGCTCATTAGTCAGTATCGCGTCATAATAGCCGTGCTCGTTGGCTTCCATCTTAGAAAGCGTATGGGTGAGTTTTTGCGCAGTTTTATACGGGCTGAATGGCTGCAGCGCTTGCGAGGGTAACCGGTGCGAGCTGACGGTAAGCGCCGCGGATTCGGGGGTCGTAGCCGGTGGCAGGATTTCAGCAAGGAGATGCGGCTTGATATGCTTTTCCGGGAGGTAGCCGCGACCGCCCGAACCGCGCGAAAGCTGGATGCGGATAAAGCCCGACTCAAGCGTATTTTGCCGGATAAGCTCGTGGCAGATAGCAGCCAGTCCATCCGTGTTATAGTCAATTTTCAGCGCATCAAGTCCATGCTGCAGCCGTCTCAGGTAAAGCTCGGGCCTGAAGGGCTGGCGGTGATAGAACGGGATTGTTTCGAACAGCCCGTCACCATAGCGAAAGGAGCGGTCATCACACGGGATTGTCACCTGCTCGGAAGTTAAAAACTCCTGATTATAATACATGATTCCCATCGCTATTAACTCTTCCAGCCGGTGAGGGTGACGATTTCGAAGGTCGCCTGAACTTGTCCGCCGGGCTCTTTATAGTGCGAATCGTAGTACGTAACCATAGCCTCCAGCATTCCACGAGACATAAATTGCTTCGGCCGTTTGACCAGCGCGTTACTTTCACCCATCAGATGCAGGTCGCGTATCAGGTCGAATGCCGACCCATACTGCACGGTGAGCAGTTCCGTATCCGCCACGGGGAGGTAGTAGCCAACCCGCTGCAGCAGCATGCCGAGCTCTTTCACTTCAGCAAAGGGGTGGACGCGCGGCCCAACGCCGCCGCGCAGCGACGTCTCAACCGCTTCAACCGTATCACGCAGCTCTTTCAGCGTTTGTCCGCCGAAGAGTGTGGCCATCATCAACCCCTTTTCGGCGAGGCAGTTTTTGAGCTTCACCAACAACCCCGGCAGGTCATTTACATGGTGCATCTGCAGGTTGGAGAGAATAAGGTCGTACGCTGCGTCTGTTTGCGGCTGGATTTGCGCATCCATAGTGACCTCAAGCACGTCACGTTCAGGAAAATACCGATGGATGTTATCACCGCGCGGTGACAGTTCAGCCACGCGCTCAAATTCCAGCGCGATATCCTCTTCCAGCCGTTCATGAAGAAGCTGGGCTGCGTAACGGTGCAGATAGTTCACCTCGCGAAACCGGCTGGCGAAACGATGATGCCGCTGCCGTATCAGTGCTTCATCAAAAATAGCGGGAATATTCATATAATGTTCCTAACCTTCTCGGCGTGCGGGAGAGGAGTAAGGTGAGGGCGACCATTACTCACGGCGGCCAAAGAGGGTTTCAATCTGTGATAGTTTCAGCTCGACATAGGTCGGACGACCATGATTGCATTGTCCCGAGTGAGGCACTTGTTCCATCTCGCGCAACAGCGCGTTCATCTCCTCCAGGTTGAGCCGACGCCCGGCGCGCACACTGCCATGACAGGCAAGCGTGCCGCAAATATGCTCCATGCGTTCATCGAGCGATAGCGCCTTACCCGTCTCCAGCACATCATCCGCAATCGCCTGAATCAGGTTGCGGATACTGGTTTTTTCAAACAAGGCGGGGATCGACCGCACCAGAATGCCCGTTTCGCCGAAGGCTTCGACCGTCAGTCCGGCATGGGCAAGCTGTTCTTTAACGGAGAGCACAGCCTCAGCCGTATCCGCTTCCAGCTCAACGATTTCAGGCACGAGGAGGGCTTGCGTCGGTACATCGCGTTCGGCCATACTGGCTTTCATCCGCTCATAAACCAGGCGTTCATGCGCGGCATGTTGATCGACAATGACGATACCGTCTTTGGTTTGTGCAACGATGTAGGTTTCGTGCAGCTGGCAACGCGCCGCACCAAGCGGGTGATGCTGCAATTCCGTTTGCGATTCATCTCTGGGCGTATCGGTTTCGGTAAATCCACGCGCTGCCGGGGTGCTCGCTACTTTCTCCAGCAGGTCACGCGAAGCGGGTTGGCTGGTGGCCGGTCCGGCGAGATAGGGTGCTACCTCCTCGCGGAAACCGGCGTTATAGCGTGGCGCTGAGGGCATGGGGTATCGGGGCGCTGAAGCGTGAGATGGTGGGGCGCTTTGCGGCCGGAAGGCGGAGAGTGCCTGATCGGCCACAGTGGTGCTCGCGCGGTGCCCGGCTTGCGCAAGCGCCTGCTTAATTGTCGCCACGATCAGCCCGCGAATATGCCCCTCATCCCGGAAGCGCACCTCGGTTTTCGCAGGATGCACATTCACGTCCAACATATCCGGATCGCAACTGATATAAAGCACGGCAACAGGGTGCCGGCCGTGGCCGATAAAATCCTGATAGGCCCCTTTGAGCGCACCGATCACGAGCTTATCGCGAATGGGCCGGTTATTGACGAACAGATATTGCTCCTTCGCCGTGCCGCGATTAAAGGTCGGCAGGCCAGCAAAACCGCTGATAGCAAACTGCTCACGTCTGGCTTCAATCGGCAGCGTATTTTCGATAAAGCGGTTGCCGAGAATATCATGCACGCGCTGATGGTAGCCGTCTACCGTAGTCGGATGTGCTGAAAGTTTGAGGACACTTTTGCCGTTGCATTGCAGGTGGATAGCGACCGTCGGATTCGCCATTGCAATGCGCTTGATGACATCGACGGCCTGCATCTGCTCGGCCCGGTCGGATTTGAGAAATTTCAGCCGGGCAGGAGTGGCGAAGAAAATATCGCGCAACTCCACCTTGGTGCCGTGATTCAGGCGCGCCGGCTTAGGTTCGCCCGCATCGCCGCCTTCCACGGAAAGTGACCACGCCTCTTCGGTGCCTTCTGCGCGACTTGTGATGGTGAGTCGCCCAATTGCACCGATCGAGGGAATCGCCTCTCCGCGAAAGCCGAACGAGTGGATGTCCATCAGATCTTCGTCCGGAAGCTTGGAAGTGGCGTGACGCTGGATAGCGAGTTGCAGCTCATCGCGGGTCATCCCGCAGCCATTATCCGTGATCGCGATGTAGCTTTTCCCCCCATCGTCGAACGTGATATCCAGCCGCGTCGCGCCCGCATCAATCGCATTTTCGGCGAGTTCTTTTAGCGCGGAGGCCGGGCGCTCAATCACCTCACCGGCGGCAATGCGGTTAATGGTGACAGGGGATAGCAGCTTGATTGTCATGCCAGCGAATTTAACGCGATCAGCAGATAATGTCATCCGCTAATAAATAGCTTATACGGGATATGAAGGCCGGTCCTCTGAAAAAGGAATAATGTGATCAAGCTTTAGATCAGACTGCCGGATACAGTCTAATTCATAAGAAGATTGCAGATTTAACCAGAAATCCGGACTAGTGCCAAAAAATTTACTTAACCGCATGGCAGTATCGGCCGTCAGGCTGCGAGATTCGTTGAGAATTTGATAAATACGGTTTTTTGGCACACCCAGCTTTACGGCAAGATCTGCCCCTGTCATGCTGATCGCCTCGAGTTCGTCAGCCAAAATTTCACCAGGATGAATAGGCTGACCGCGTTCTTTACTCATAAGATTGCTCCTAATGATAATCTACTATTTCAACATTATCAGCCCCCTGATCCCATGTGAAACAAAGGCGCCATTGATCGTTAATACGTATGCTATACTGTCCTTTTCGTTTACCAACAAGTGCTTCGAATCGGTTACCCCGCAATGCTCGCAAATCCTGCAACGAAGTCGCAGCGTGCAGTAAACGTAATTTTTTCTCGGCCTGCCTCTCAATGGAAGAAAAACGTTTTACGAACGTCCCTTCGTAAAACCGTTCCGGCTGTTTACAGGCAAATCCTTTAATCATAGTTTAGCAGTAGGTACGTGGTACGTCAATAGTAACTCACGCTGCGCGTTCGATCTTAGCGAGATATTCTTTAGCGCGTAGCTTGCCGTCTTCCACGGCGGGTTGGTCGAACGGGTCGAGGCCGAGCATGGTGCCGACGGCAACGGTTTCCAGAATGAAATGCATGCAAAGCGCACCGAGCGTGGCTTCGTTCATGTGGTTTAGCTCGATCACGCGAACCGGCGCACCAAAGGCAATCAGGCTGTCGCGCGTCGCATATTGTGCGGCGGTCAGGAGTTCGCCCAGACTGCGATGATGCAGGTGCGACTGGGAAGCAGGAGGAAGATTTTCGGGCTGAATAAGATGCGTATCCGACTGCTTGGCAAACAAAAGCGTGAAGAATTTATCCGCTGGTCCGTCGAGGAAAAGCTGCAGCTGACTATGCTGATCGAGTGTGCCGATTGCGCTGATCGGGGTCGAGCCATGCCCTTGTTTACCAAGGCTTTCCGCCCAGATTTGCCGCTGCCAGGTGCTGAAATGCTTCAGCCGGTCTATATAAGGCATAAGAACGGATATAGGATACTGGTTCTGCATGGTCGCATAATGCAGCGCGGCGGAGGTCGTTGCTTCAGAGCCTTCCTGAAACGCCGCCTCTGCGTAGCTGCGTGCGCCATGCAAAAAAGCGGTGATGTCGAGCCCGGCAATCGCGGCGGGAAGCAGCGCGACATTGGTGAATATCGAAAAACGCCCTCCAATGAGCGGCTCATGCTCCAACATCTCGAGATCGAAATGTTCGGCAATTTCCCGCAATGCGCTTGGCTTCGCTTCTGTCAGCGCGGTCATGTGGCGCGCTATAGCTTCCGCTCCGAACCTATCGCGCAGCCGTTCGATGACAGTAGCCGCGATAGATAAGGTTTCCATCGTGCCGCCGGACTTACTCACGGTAAGAAAATGCGTTTGCTCAAGCGGTAACTGATCCAGCGTTTGATGCACAGTATACGGGTCGATGTTATCCAGAAAATGCAGGCGCGGCTGTAGCTCTTCCGGGTAGGTCAGGCCGACGAGCGTTTGTGCGCATAAAGTTGAACCGCCCGTGCCGATTACGACTAGATGTTTGAAAGCGGTGCGTAAAGCATCGGCTTTTTCCTGAATGGCTGCGATTTTCGGATCGGTTTCCGTGTAGGGTGTAAAGAGCGGAAGTTTCCCCGATTGACGATCCGCATCTACGCGCTGCAGGGCGCTGACTGCTTTGGGAATGGCTGCATCATAAGCATCTAACAACGTTTTGGCATTGGGATTCCGTTCGGAAAAGGACTGTTCCAGATGAATAGAGAAATAGCTCATGGAGAAATCTGCCCTCCGGCTTTCGCAATCGTTAACCGCTCCGGTTGTATGTAGATTTTAGCAAGGCGGTTGATCTCTTCCAAGCTGACTTCCATAATACGGCGGTTGCGCTCTTCAATAAAGTCAGGGGAGAGGCCTTTTCGCTGCAGAAAGCTGAGGTAAAAAGCGATGTTCTCGTTGGTATCCAGCCGATTGATCAGGAAGGAGCCGGTAAGGTAGGCCTTGGCCTGATGCAGTTCGGCTGGCGTAACACCGTTGTTTTGCAGGTCTTTGAGCATGCTGCGAATCAGCGTCAGGACTTCGTCTACATTTTTACTTTCGGTACTCACCGCCCCGCGTAGATAGGAGGCATGGCTTGGAATATGCAGTGAGCTATAGGTGCCATAGGCAAGACCGCGCTTTTCGCGAATCTCGGTCATCAGGCGCGAGGCAAACCCGCCGCCACCCAGAATATGATTCAGCACGAATAACGGGTAAAAGTCGGGATGGTTAATCGGCAGGGCTTCAAAGCCAAAGAGGAGTGTAGTTTGCGGCGTTGGCATAGGCAGTGAAGACGTTGCTCCGGAGGCATCGGGTCGGTGATCCGGAATGGTGCGCCCTTCAAATGCTACCGGGAGGGCCTGAAACAGCGTTTCTAGTGCGGCAATAAGCGCAGCTTCATCCACATCGCCTACGACGGAAAGCAAAGCGTTCTCTTGGGTGAGTACGCGCGGTCGCTGCTGCGTCAGATCATCGCGCGTGATGGCTGTAATCATCGCCGGCGTGCCATAGGCGGAGCGGGCATAGGGGTGATCGCCGAAATAGGCCGCATCCCACAGCTTATCGGCCATATAGCCCGGGCGTTCTGCCTGTTTCTTCAAATCGTTAATGAGTGTTTCCTTCGCGAGCGTTAATTCAGCCATATCAAAGCGCGGCTCGGTCAGGATGAGCGTGAGGAGCTTTATGGCCTCCGCCATATGCTCTTTCAGCGTACGCAAGCTAACGGATATCGTGTCTTTCCCGGAAGAAATATCGAGCTCTATGGCGCGTTTATCCAGCGCATCGCTTAGGGCACGCGCATCCATATCCCCTGCACCTTTAAGGAGCATCGTGCTCATAAGATAGCTGAGCCCTTGCTTGGTTTCAGGGTCCTGAACGCTGCCCGCCTGTTGAAAAACGAGCGTCATATCAATAATTGGCAGGCTATCGTCTTCCACCAGCCAGAGTGTGTGCAACTTGCTATCCAGCTGTTTTACTTCAAGCGCCTGAGCAGCAGGCATTACGCTCAGCCCGATCAGTAATAGCAACAGGATGACGTGCCGTTTCATTCCGCTTCCTCCGGTTGCAGCCAGCCGGTCACGACGGACTCACTGTTTAATACGGTGCGTGCCGCCTGCTGTATGGAATCCTGCGTGATGGCATCAATCAGGTCGGGCCACCGTTCGACATAGCTAAGGTCAAGCCCTAGCGCGGCAAGCTGACCATACAAAACTCCCAGTTGCTGGGCGCCGTCGCGTATATACAGGCTGGAGGCTTTGAGCAGCGTTTTCGCCGTTTCAAGCCGGTCTGGCGCAACGCCTTGTTCTGCCACCTGCTGAAGGACTGTTTGCGTAGCCTGATTGATTGCCTCAGCATCTGTATCCTCGGTGGGATGAGCGGCAAAGTAAAATACGGACGGATATTTCTGCAACGCGCTGTAGCTCGCATAGATGCGTGTTGCGAGGCCTTTTTCTTTTACCAGCGTTTTATAGAGTAGCCCGGTTTCCGGGTTGGAGAGCAAATGCTCCAGCATCATCAGGCTGATAGATTGCTGCCAGTTATCAGCCTGCAATTGCGGCACAACCGCCTGCGATATCCAGCGTGGGCTATTCGCCTGATCGGACGGGTAGGTAATGTGGCGCTTCACCGGGGTAATGACCGCAACCGGCTGCGGTTCGAACGCGGCGCAATCCGTGCCGCCTGGGATATCACCATAAAACGTAGCGGCAAGCTCGCGCGCGTATTCCACCGTAATATCGCCTGCCAGCACCAATAGCGCATGCTCCGGTGCGTAATAACAGCGGTAAAAATCGAGCATAATCTCACGGGTTACTTTCGGGATTTCCGACTCGTAGCCGATGATTGGCTCGCTATAAGGGTGATCGCCATAGAGCGCTTCGCGGATTTGCTCATTAAGCTGCTGCACGGGATTATTCTCAACCCGCGCATTACGTTCTTCCAGTACGACATTGAGCTCGCGTTGTAATTGCGCTTCGTCAATCGTTAAATGCTGCATGCGGATGGATTCCAGCAGCATGGCAACGGGCAAATGCTTTTTCGCGATTGTCTGGTAATAGGTGGTAAAATCCTTGGAGGTAAAAGCGTTTTCAGACGCGCCGTAAAAGGCCATGATCTCGGAAAACTCGCCCTCGCTGAGAAAACGGTTTTCCTTAAACATCATATGTTCGAGCGAATGCGCGGTTCCGGAATAGCCTTCCGGATCATCATTGGAGCCGACATTATACCACACCATCTGCGTCACCAGCGGTACTTTTGGATCGTGCAGTACGACAACGCGCATCCCGTTCGCAAGGGTGAAACTATGCGGTGATAAGGCGTTTGCCCCTGAAGCCAGGCCGAACATTAGCAGGGCGATTAGCAGATAAAAGAAAAGAATCGTATGTGGTATACGTTGCGCGCAGCAGCATCGGGCTGGTAGTCCGGCTATGGCTTACTCCTGCGTAGACGATGATTCCTGTAATGCGTTCGCTTTCTCCTGACGAAGGCGCTCGGCTTCCGCGTCGGCATCGATCACCGGCGGTTCCTCCTGCCGCAGCTTGGCGAGAATACCGCCAAAAAAGCCTTCACGCTTTTCTGCTGCTTCCTTTTCTTCCTGCTCAAGCGGCTTCAGCGCCTCGCGAATATTCGGATCAGCCTCCTCTACTCTGGCTTTGGAAAGCAGCACATTCTCCGCACCTGTCGTAGCTTCGACCGCTTCTCCGCCTTCCGAACCGATCAGCAGGCTACGCGCATCCGCGGAGGCGGCAGGTTCGATGCGGGCGAGGCTTTCCGTACCCGGTTTCGGCAGGCGGAAATCAGGCGGTACGGTCAACGCAGGACGAGAAAGCACCAAAAACTCATCCGGAGCGGAGCGTTGCAAGCCGATTTGCTCTGCGAGCGGACGACCACCACCGCACCCGGCGAGTAAAACAACGCAGCTCAGCATGAGAATATCAGGTATTTTCGCTTTCATGACCGGCCCTTTTAGCCGTTTTCTCCTCATAAAACAAGAGATATATCATCAGCAGGGCTGTGCCGATCACAATCGTGCTATCGGCAATATTGAAGGCGGGCCAGTGATAGCCGAAGGCGTGGAAATCGAAAAAGTCCGCTACCGCGCCGTAAAGTATGCGGTCCACCACGTTACCCAGCGCACCGCCGATGATCAGGCTGAGGGCGATGATCTGCAAAGGGTGTTCGGCTTTCCGCATCCAGTTCAGCAAAAACAGGCTGATGACAATCGCAAGCGCAGAGAGGAGATACTGACCGTGTGGCACGCCCTGCAACATGCCGAAACTGATACCGGGGTTCCACACCATCACCAGATTGAAAAAGGGAAGCACCTCAATCGGCGGGCGATGCGGCATGCCGACGATGTAAAGCAGAATATATTTCGTCAGTTGATCCAGCGCTAAAATGGTGAAGGTCAGTAGCAGGCCGCGTTTGAAGTTCATAGCACGCGTTATACCGGCTCTCCTACACTTTGTCATCTGGTGAAAAGCGGTTGGGTTGGAATTCTTATTACCTCCCGCTTTAGTGGGAGTGGCTCCCCGTGATCGTGACATGTCATACTCCGAATTGCCACGAGGCAATTATAAGGATCTTTTGCCCCGTCATTGCGAGGAGTGAAGCAATCTTGTGCTGTTTACTCCGCACGAGATTGCCGCGCTCCCGTTGGTCGCTCGCAATGACGCCCTCACCCTAACCCTTCCCCAGGGGGAGAGGGAATGAGAGCGCATCCTCACCTGCCTGCGGGGGAGGCATCGAGGCTTGATAGCTATGCTATCTAGCCGCAGTGGTGGGGGTGTCATGTGGTTAGGTTAGTATTAATGCCCCCCTCCCAACCTCCCCCCGCAAGCGGGGGGAGGAGTGGAAGAGTGCGCCGCAAGCGGGGGGAGGAGTAAAAGAGTGCTCTCACCCCAGCAGCTTGCGAATGGTGGCGCAATCTTCCGTAATCTGTTCTTTCAGCCTGTCGAGGGAATCGAACGGCTGTTCAGGTCGAACGAAATCCCGCGGATAGAGCTTTGCCCACTTGCCATAGACATCGCCTTCAAAATCAAACAGATGCGCCTCGGCGACGATGCGCTTTTCGCGTGTTACGGTCGGGCGGACACCGATATTGATCGCCGCCTGATAACGCGTCCCCTCCAATTCGACATAACCGGCATAAACGCCATGCGGGGGATGCTGATAGCCCTTCAAATGCAGGTTGACGGTCGGAAAATTGATCGTACGCCCCTTTTGCGCGCCGTAACGGATACGATCCTCGTAAAAGAACGGGTAGTTCAGCAACTCAGAGGCACGCCCGAAATGGCCGGATTTGATCGCCTCACGAATCAGGGTCGAGGAGTAGGTCATATCATCCATATTCTGTTGCGCACTGACTTGCCGCAGGGAATAGCCGAGCGGCTGGGAGAATTCGCGCAGCAGATTGACATCACCGCTCCGTTTATAGCCGAAAATAAAGTCATAACCGATAACAATATGGCGCGCGGCGAGCTGTTCATGCAGGATGCTCCGGATAAAATCTTTACCTGTCAGGTGCGAAAACCGTTTATTAAAGCGCGGACAGAAGAAAATATCGAGACCCAGCTGTTCCAGCATAAGGTATTTGCTGCGAAAGCGTTGCAGACGGAAGGGGGGAAGACTTGGGTGCAGAAAGCGAATCGGATGCGGTTCGAAGCTCATAACTGCGGATGGAAGACCGTGTTTATCCGCGATGGCTTTCGCCTGATGAATAACGGCTAAATGACCGGGGTGCAGCCCATCAAAATTTCCGAGTGCAATCACCGCGTTTTTTGCATGTTCCGGGCAGGTTTTAGTGTCGCGTATAAGGTGCATGTTTCACCTATGTCATTACGACACGTGAGGTGATAGTTATCGCCGGGGACTCGCATGACGTACTGTCATACTCACCAGCGGTATGACGCCTGCTGCGTTTCATGATTAGCTTTCCCGCAATTTCATAAAAATGAGCAGCGGCGCGGCGATGTAAATCGAGGAGTAGGTTCCGATGACAACGCCGAAGAGCACGGCGACGGAAAAGCCGTAAATCACCTCACCACCGAGCAGCACCAGCGCGAGTAAAGCGGCCATGGTCGTGCCTGCGGTGAGGATGGTGCGCGATAAGGTATTGTTAATACTGCGGTTAAGCAGACTCTCCAGCGCTTCCTGTTTGTATTTGCGTAGGTTTTCACGAATCCGGTCAAAAATTACCACCGAGTCATTGATGGAATAACCGATAATGGTCAGAATCGCGGCAATCGACGTGAGGTTGAACTCCAGCTGCAGCAGGCTGTAAAGCCCGAGCGTCAGCAGCAAGTCGTGGAAGAGGGCTGCAATCGCGCACAGGCCGAACTGCCACTCAAAGCGAATCCAGATATAGATCATGATACCGATCAGTGCGAGGCCAAGCGAGAGTGAGCCGGCCTGAATCAGTTCTTCCCCCACCACGGGGCCAACTACATCGACTTTCCGGTAATCAATCGCGGTATTCAGTGCTCCTTCGAGCGTATTTTTCACCTGCTCGACCGCAAGGGCCTGCTCTTCCCCGGTGCCGAAAGCCTGCAGGCGAATCATGACATCTTTATCCGAGCCGATATTCTGTAGTGCAATTTCTCCAAGTTGCAGGTCGCCAAGTGTTTCACGGTAGGTTTGTAACGGTACGGGCTGCTCTGTGCGCAGTTCAATGACGGTACCGCCGGTGAAATCAATCCCGAAATTCAGCCCCTTCGTAGCCAGCAGAAAGACGGTTGCCAGCATCGCTAATACGGAGAGGCCAAAGGCAAGCCACTTGCTTTCCAGAAAACGGATATGCGTATTCGCCGGCACCAGATGCAAAGGAAAAACAGCCATCAATTACTCCATCACGTTAATTACAAGCGTTGTTATATAGCCAAGATAAACGATAAAGAAAAGCCCACCCTGCAAACGCGAGATCGATTTTTGAAAATGGATAAAGCCTGCGAGCAGAATCGCGAGCGCGAGCATTACCCAGAGATCCAGCTGCAAAAAGGCCGGGTTGACCTGCAGCGGATTGATCAGCACCGGTATGCCGATTCCGAGCAGGATATTAAATAAATTACTGCCGATGATATTACCGATAATAATATCCGTGTGCTTACGGAAGGCGGCAATCACGCAGGTTGCAAGCTCAGGCGACGAGCTACCGATGGCAATCAGCGTGACGGAAATGACGGCTTCGGGGATCTTAAACATCTCAGCTACAGTGACCGCCCCCATGACCAGTAGTTCCGAACCTAGCGCGAGCCCACCAATCCCCAGCAGGACCAGCAACGTTGCTTTGAGTGGCGGAATGGGTTTGTCGAATTCTTCGGCCATTTCCTGCTCAAGCAGCTTTGTGGCTTCGTTTTTTTTGTCCCTGGTCGCACGTTTTACCAAAAAGATAAGGTAGCTGCATAAAACCACCATCAAGAGCACACCGGTAAGCGCATTCAGTTGATTGAAAAATACAAGAGCGGTAAATAAGATACTGATGATAAAGAGGAAAGGACTTTCGCGCTTAATGATGTTATCGTGCGGGATGAGGGGCGCCACCAGAGCACTTATTGCGAGCACCAGCCCTACATTTGCGATATTACTCCCGATGATGTTGCCGAGCGCGATATCCGATAACCCTTTAAGCGCGGCGGAAATACTGACCAACATCTCCGGCGCCGACGTGCCGATGGCAACGACCGTCAGGCCAATCACTATAATTGAGATCCCCAGCTTTTTCGCAATGCCGACCGCGCCCTTGACCAGCGCGTCACCGGAAAAAAACAGGATGATCAGTCCGCCAATAATTTCAAGCGCTGCGATCATGCTTTCCTACCTAGATTGAGACAGGTTATAAGCAGATTGCAATAAAGAGGCAATGAAACTATTTTACGCTGTCATACCGCGACGTGATCGCGGTATTCATTTGGCAGCTAGTGTCTGGCCGCACCATTTATCCTGTGGTCAAGCTACGGGATGACAAAGGTAATTTTTATGTCCATCGCGAAATCGTTTTTCACTGTGAGTAGTCTGACGCTCGTAAGCCGGATACTTGGCTTCGTGCGCGATATGCTGATGGCGTATAAAATCGGGACCGGACCGGTTGTTGACGCCTTTTTAGTGGCTTTCAAGCTGCCCAACTTTTTCCGCCGCCTGTTCGCTGAAGGGGCGTTTACGGCAGCCTTTGTGCCGATGTTTACCGGGAAAATGGCCGAGAAGGGGAAGGAAGAGGCGCTGATTTTCGGCAGTCAGATTTATACGCTGCTCTTTGCCTTCCTGCTGTGTTTTACGCTGCTTGCCATTATCGCGATGCCTTACGTGATGCTCGTGCTCGCACCCGGCTTTAACGATGATCCAGAACAGTTTGATTTAGCAGTACATTTATCACGGATCACCTTCCCGTATTTGCTGTTTATCTCGCTGGTGTCGCTGATGTCCGGCGTGCTGAACAGTTTTAAGCATTTCGCGGTGATGGCTTCGGCGCCGATACTGCTGAATCTTACGTTGATTGCTGCGCTCCTCTGGCTTTCGGATTATGCGGAATCCGAGGTGCATGCGCTTGCAATCGGTGTCTTTATTGCCGGGGTGCTGCAATTCCTGTGGTTGTGGAGTGCGACCCGGCGGCTTGGCGCTAAACTAAGGCTGGTCAAGCCGACCCGCACACTGGAGCTCAAGCAGTTCTGGCGGCGGTTTTTGCCCGGCGTTGTCGGAGCCGGGGTGGTACAAATCAACATCATGATCGATGTGATTATCGGTACGTTTATCCCAAGCGCGATTGGCTATCTCTACTATGCCGATCGGCTGTATCAGCTGCCACTGTCGCTCATAGGCACGGCGATGGGTGTGGCGCTGCTTCCGAGCCTGTCCGACTCACTCAAGCGCGGCCATACGGAGCAGGCGCATCGCGACAAAAACCGCAGCCTGTTTATTGCGATGTTCTTCGCGCTGCCCTCCGCTGCCGCGCTGATCGCGATTGGCGAGCCGATCATCTCTGTACTGTTTGAACGCGGCGAATTTGACGCAACAGCGACACGCGCGACCTATTTTGCGCTCGCGGCCTATGCGGCGGGGTTGCCGGCGTTTATCCTGATTAAAATCCTCACGACCGGGTATTTCGCGCGTGGGGATACGAAAACGCCGGTGATTATTGCGATCAAATGCCTTGCGGTGAATCTGATCGGGAATCTAAGCTTCGTCTGGCTGCTGTCGCGTATGGGTTTCATGCCGCATATGGGGCTTGCGCTGGCAACGAGCCTTTCGGCCTGGGTGAATGTAACGTTGCTGATGCATGGCCTCGCTACGCGCTATGGCTTTGGCTTCGAAAACGGTTTTCTTGGCCGTATGCTGAAAGTGATGGTTGCTGTGATGGTGATGACGGTCGTGCTACTCCTCGCGCAGCCCTATTTGTTTGCGATATTAGGTAAAATCGCCGGACTGGTCGTGTTGGTAGCATGCGGCGCGGGTAGTTTTTTCCTCAGCTCACAGGCGCTTGGTTTGTATTCGGTAAGAGGGCTGCTAAATGCGGTTCGTAGTACTACGGCTTGATTGCAGTACAAGACCGAGGATGATAGTCTGCTTGTCATCCCCGACTTGTTCGGGGATCTCGAGCCACAGGCTGCGTTTGTGCCATTTCGCCTAAGATCCCGGAATAAATCCGGAATGACAATTCACTTAGTTCATTCCGGCGAAGGCTGTAATCTCAGGCTACATGCTTCTATCGCGAGATCTTCGGGTCAAGCACAAGGATGAAAGCGGTGGACTATTTGAATCAATACGCCAACTACGCTCATCGCACATCCGCTAAAGTACATACAGTAACAGCAACATCACGCTGCCCACGGCAATGCGATAGTAGGCGAAGGGGATGAAACCGTGTTTGGAGATAAACGCAATGACGGTTTTTACCACCAGTAGCGCCGTGAAAAAGGCGGCGAGGAAGCCGATCGCGACTAATAGAAATCCTTCGCTGTTTATGTGCTCCCACTCTTCATAGAGCGACTTGACGGTTGCGCCGAGCATGGTGGGAATAGCGAGGAAAAATGAGAATTCGGTAGCGGCCTTGCGGTCGACCCCGAGCAGCAGCGAACCCATGATGGTCGCGCCGGAGCGGGACGTACCGGGAATCATCGCGAGTGTCTGAAACAGCCCAATTTTCAGCGCGAGTTTCCACGAAAATGCTTCCGTGGTGTGGTATTTTGGAGTAGGTCGCAGCTTCTTTTCGATCAGTATAATGAGCAGCCCGCCGATAATCAGCATCACCGAGACGACGGTCGGCGAAAACAGCACATCGCGGATAATGTCGTAAGCGAGCATGCCGATAATCAGGGAAGGGATAAAGGCGATCGTCACATTGCGGGCGAAAATGAAGGACTCGCGATCTTTATGTAAATTGAAGGCAACATGGGTCAATTTTTCTTTATACGCCCAACAGACAGCCAGAATCGCACCGAGCTGAATCACGATTTCAAAGACGTTGCCCTTGGGTGCGGCAAAGTTGAGGATATCGACGAGCAATATGAGATGCCCGGTCGAGGAGACGGGTATGAACTCGGTCAGCCCCTCAACTATACCAAGCAGTAGCGCGTGGAAAATATCGGTCATGCGTATTTAATCGTCCCCTGAAGCGACTACTGCCGCTTCAAATGAACCTAGCAGCTTCGCTGACTAAAGCAAGCAGGATTACTATCCTGCGTTGTTATACTGCTCCTTGCTCGCATTCCTATGCTCGCAAATGAGCCTAAGCCCTTTGGGCACTAAAGCAAGCAGGATTACTATCCTGTGTGTTTACGCTATCGGTCATTCGGCATCAACAAGCAACTTCAGCTAAGGGAATTGACGAAACATTTTCCTCGTGTATGTTCACGGCTTCACACAGTTAGATTGCCTCTGTGGCGGAATTGGTAGACGCGCCGGATTCAAAATCCGGTTCTCTTTGAGAGTGTGGGTTCGATTCCCACCGGAGGCACCATCTCACGGTCTCAAGAAATCCATTAACATCCACTTAAACGTTGAATTTAAAAGTCTTATAGGCTATTTCTAGTCCCAGCTCATCCTTGTTTGTCTAGCACTATCTGAGTATTAATGGGGGCAACATTGGGGGCAACCTTTTTCAACTGCTTGGGAGTTGCCCCCAAATGAAACTGACCGATAAAGCCTGTAAAAACGCACAACCTCACGAAAAACCCAGAAAAATGGCGGATGGCAAAGGTTTATACCTCGAAGTACGTCCTAATGGGGGCAAGTATTGGCGTTTCAAATACCGTATAGGCGGCAAAGAAAAGCGTATATCACTTGGCGTTTATCCCGAAACGTCCCTGAAGGAAGCCCGAATAGCGTGCGACGAGGCTCGAAAACAAGTAATACAAGGCAATGACCCCTCTTTTCTTCGACAGGAGGCCAAAAGCCAACAAATCCTGGATGCCACCAATAGTTTTGAATCGGTCGCTCGCGAGTGGTTTTCTATGCAGCAAGCCAAATGGTCGCCTAAACATGCTGCTAAAATCATCAACTGGCTGGAAAAAGATGTATTTCCTTACCTTGGGGCAATGCAGATTAATGAGATTAAACCTAAAAAAATGCTAGAAACCATAAAGCGTATTGAGAGCCGAGGCGCATTAGATGTTGCCAAGCGCATCCTCCACGTCTGCAATCAGGTTTTTAAATACGCCGTTATATTCGAACGAATTGAATACAACCCTGCTGCTGACCTTCATGGCGCATTACAAGCTGCTCCACCTGTTAAACACCGCGCCCACTTAGCCGAATCGGAATTGCCCGAATTTCTCAATCTATTGGAGGATTATGAAGGCGAGGAACAAACCAAGTTAGCTCTTAAACTAAAACTACTAACCCTTCTCCGCACCTCAGAGCTTCGCGCGGGCACATGGGATGAAATAGACTGGAGCAAGCGAGAGTGGCATATACCTGCTGAGCGCATGAAAATGAAGCGACCGCATGTTGTTCCTCTGACAAATCAAGCCTTAGCCATATTAGACCAACTTCGCAAAATGAACGGTAATCGAAAGCATATATTTCCAAACCATCAAAAACCCGTTACCTATATCAGCGAAAACACCATGCTTTTCGCTATGTACCGCATGGGCTATCACAGCCGTGCCACCCCGCATGGCTTCCGTTCCACCGCGTCCACCATAATGAACGAAAAAGGCTTTCGCTCAGATATTATAGAAGCGCAACTATCACACGTAGAAAACAACAAGAGCCGTGCGGCTTATAACAAGGCGGAATACTTAGATGACCGCCACGAGATGATGCAGTGGTGGGCGGATTATCTGGACAAACTGGGACAAAATGTTAATGAGTAATTGTTAACATTTTACGAGAATAAAGATAATGAGTACCACCGAAACTGTATTTAATGGATATAAAATGCCTTTGTCTGAGACAATAACTCTCTCAGATTTACTAATTTGCCTTTCGACAAATAACCCAGCGGTAGAAGAACGTTATTTCTACCTTACTAATCATAAATCTCATCATGACCTTAATGGCAATGAAGAATATGAAAAATATAAGAAAAAAATAATTTACCATTTAATGCAGAATAATATCGTCGCAAAAGGCATAATAAATAACTTTTCAAGCTACAGCATGTGTCAAAATCGATACGCGGATATTTATAGATGTGAACCAAAAGATGGAAATTATACAAACATCTCTTCAAAAGATTGGTCTATAGATGAGGTATCTTGGCAAGATAGCTTCTTGGCAATAGAATACAAAGATGACTCAGACAAAATGACATGCAATGATTTTACTACTGAAGGCACATGTTATACTGATATACAAATACCGACTAAAGCCGCCAGCAAGATTTGGCCGAACCTACTTGGAGTGCAGAACGAGAATCTAAATAGCACTGAAAATGTTATTGGCTATTTAAATCCAGACCACCCACATTACGCACACAAACTTGCTGTAGCAGTTAAAGTATGGGAGGCATTAGACGCTGACCCTTCTTTGCTAAGAAAATCCCCTCCTAAGAAGGCCATGATAAAGTGGCTTGAATCTCACGCTGATAAGTTAGGCTTGATTAAAGATAATGGGGAGAAAAACAAGGTAGGTATTGAAGAAATTGCCAAAGTGGCTAATTGGAATATAAAAGGCGGCGCACCTAAAACTCCTTGAAGCCACCTACCCCTTATCGTATTGGTATTTAATAGTTTTTAGCATATCCTTTCCCAACGTGCTTTGGAAGCTCCCCCCTTGTTACATCGGTTACTAGCGTTTTTTAGGGTATGGTTTTTATAACCTGCCCGTCTATTACGTACTGATATTATCTGTAGAGTTCCCGCTGTATTCAACAAAACAAAAGGACTCAAACATGGACAACTACTCACTCCCCGAAACAGGCTTCATTCGACTGCCCGAAGTGCTCAATGTAATCCCCATTGGTAAATCGACGTGGTGGGCGGGCGTTAAAGAGGGGCGCTTTCCCGCGCCAATCAAGATCGGGGCGCGCACTTCAATGTGGCGCGTAGAGGATATACATGCATTAATAGCAGAACTCTCCGAACACCATGAAGGGAGAAAATAATGGACACAACAGACCTTAAATACCTAATAAACAGTACAACGGGGAATTTCTCACTTAGGAAATGCATAAATGAGAAGTGTAAATCATGCGCTTATGACCCGTTAGCGAAAGGAACGTGGCGCCAGCAGGTTAGAGAGTGCGGCGGCGCTGGAACCTGTCCGTTATTCTCGGTACGTCCCCTACCTACAAAAAAACATAAAAAAAGATGATGAAATAAGAGGGAGGTGGCTTGGCTGTTAACCTCCCTCTTTGCTATTCTCTGCAGCTTTTTTCATCCATTTCGCCTTAAAAAAAGACCGTGAGACTAACGTGAGTAAGATATACGATACTGACTTTCGGAAAGTCAAAGATTTTATTGATGAGTCCTTCGTCCAAATTCCGTTAAAACTACTTGAATCAGATGCCTGGAGAAACAGGCCGATAAATTGCATACGACTAATGGACCGTTTAATTATAGAGCACATCCGCCAAGGAGGCCGCGAAAATGGCAACCTTATTGTGACCTATAATGAATTCCAAAAACATGGTATTCCCCGAAAATATATTAAAGGCGCTATTAAAAACGCGGAGGAACTGAAACTCATAAGGGTTGAATATGGTTGTTATTACGATGCCAAAAGAAAATATCCCAATAAATATACGCTCACCTTTTTCAAAGAGAAGATCTTTGATGAAAAACTCAATGTTAACTGCTGGCGTGCGCCAAGCAATGACTGGAGAAAATATACTCATCACGAAGGTTCACCAGTTTACAAACGACTACCTAAGCCAGTAGTCAATTGACTACTTGAAATATGTCTCTGCACGTCCCCAAATTATCACTTATCTAGTGCATAAATGTATACTGTTATATATATTATGGTGGCTTACACATTAATCTCGTGTGATTAGAAACTCGAGCTTGAGCCTAAAGAACGTGATGCACCATCCTCATATAAAACATAACGCCGGGAAGATAAAAACCGCCTTTAAGCGTCAATATGAGATTTGACACGTAATAAGTGCATCCATGTAGAGCGAAGTCCCCCTCCTTTAACCCCCTACACAAAACGCAATCGGAGCATTGCAACTGCAATAAACCCTAGGATTTCAGGGGCTTTCCTAAAAAACCCCTTTAAAAAACCGGCACACATGTAAATGCTCGTGCCACACTACCCATATATTTATGCTGTATGACAAGCCATGAAATAAGCTCTCAAGACTATTGCCCTTTCTCATATTTTCGTTATTTTCTCAGAGAAGTAATTTCATTGAAGAATAATCGAGGAAATAATGAATTCTGACATCATGACAATCAAAGAGCTTTCAGAATATTTGAAGCTCAACGAAAAGACTGCTTATCGCTTGGCAGCCGAGGGTAAAATACCCGGCTTCAAGGTTGGCGGCTCGTGGCGTTTTCGCTTCGATGAAATTGAAAAATTAACAAAGGGGCAAATTGCAGAAGCCCAAAATGAGGGCGGCAACAATGAGTAGTAATCACGATAATCTGATTGGTTTTATCTGGAATGTAGCAAATAAGCTGCGTGGCCCATATCGACCACCTCAATATCGCCGCGTAATGCTGCCGATGACCGTTCTGCGCCGTATGGATTGCGTGCTTGAGCCGACAAAAGAAAAAGTGCTGCAGCAATATGAGAAGCTGCAGGCGCAAGGGCATACCGAAGATGCCATCCATAAAATCCTTGGCAAAACGGCATCGGAAGACAGAGAGCAACCGCTCTACAACACCAGCAAATATGATTTCAATAAGCTCTTGGGCGACTCAGATAATATCGCCAGAAACCTGATTGCTTACATCAAAGGTTTCTCTCCAAAGGCGCGGGAGATATTTGAGCGGTTCAATTTTGAACAGGAAATTGAGAAACTGGATAATGCAAACCGCTTGTTTGTGATTGTCAAAGAATTCGCCAATATCGACCTGCACCCAGACAAAGTCGATAATCTACAGATGGGCTATGTGTTTGAAGAGTTGGTGCGAAAGTTCAACGAACAAGCCAACGAAGAAGCAGGAGATCACTTTACCCCGCGTGAAGTAATCGACCTTATGGCGCATCTGGTCTACACCCATGATGAGGATGTTTATAAGCCTGGCATCTACCGTTCTATTTACGACCCCACCTGCGGAACGGGCGGAATGCTATCTGTATCCGAGAAATACATTCGCAAAAATAACCCTGATGTAAACCTTGGTCTGTTCGGTCAGGAATACAATGCCGAATCATACGCTATCTGCTGTGCGGATTTGCTGATTAAAGATGAGCCGGTAGATAATATCATTGCTGGCGACACGCTGGGTGATGGTAAAACCAGCGATGGTCACCCTGATAAGAAGTTCCACTATATGCTGGCAAATCCACCCTTTGGCGTGGAATGGAAAACCCAACAAGGTGTTGTGGAAAAAGAACATAAAGAGCATGGCTTCTCTGGCCGCTTTGGTCCAGGAACGCCGCGTATTAATGATGGCGCGTTACTCTTCCTGATGCACATGATTTCAAAAATGCACAACGCACCTGATGCGAAGAACGAAAAAGGAGAAGATATATCTGGTGATGGCTCCAAGATTGCCATTGTCTTTAACGGCTCACCGCTTTTTACAGGTGATGCAGGCTCAGGTGAAAGCAATATCCGCCGCTGGATCATTGAAAATGACTGGCTGGATGCAGTGGTAGCACTGCCAGATCAGATGTTCTACAACACGGGCATCTATACTTATATCTGGCTGGTATCGAACAAAAAGCGTCCAGATCGCAAAGGCAAAATCCAGCTAATAGATGCCACCAAGCATTTCCAGAAAATGCCTAAAAGCCTCGGCAATAAGCGCAATGAACTGAGCCAAGAGCATATTGATAAGATCACGTGCCTGTACGCAGATTTTAATCATGATGGTAAATCTGGCGATGCTATATGCTCTAAAATCTTCGACAACCGCGAGTTTGGATTTTTGAAGGTAACGGTTGAGCGTCCGCTTAAACTGAACTTCCAAGTAAGCCCTGAACGCATCGAAAAACTGAAGCTGGAAAATGCGTTTATCAAATTGGCGGAAAGCAAAAAGCGCAAAAACGAGGCCACCATCAAAGCCGAGCAGCAAGCTGGTGAGAAATTACAAGCGGATATCATCTCTATGCTGGAGGCGATGGACGGCGCAACGCTTTATAAAAACCGCGATGCTTTCACAAAAATGTTAAATGCAGCGATTAAAGGAGCTGATCTCTCGCTGGAAGCGACCATCAAAAAAGCGATTCTGAACGCGCTGTCTGAGCGCGATGAAACCGCAGACACCTGCACCAATGCCAAAGGCGTGGCCGAGCCGGATAGCGAGCTGCGCGATACGGAACTGGTGCCATTGCCAGCCGATATCTCTTTCCCGCTACCGATTGATTATGACGCCAAGGCAGATAACAGCAAATTGCTGGATTTAGTGCGTGAGCATTGTGAAGCCTACCTCACAAAAGAGGTGAAACCACATGTGCCTGAAGCATGGATTGACCACAGCAAAACAAAAGTTGGTTATGAAATTCCGCTGAATCGTCATTTTTATGTCTATCAGCCACCACGTCCACTGGAAGAGATTGAAGGCGATATTAAGAAGTTGGAACAAGACATCATGAAAATGTTGGGAGGGATTGCCGCATGAGTCAGGATTTAACCACTTCCACCCTTCGCAGGCAGAATGTACTGAATAACAGATTTGCAATAGAGCATCTGGAGGGAGATTTGCAACTTGGCGGCATCCGCTATCAGGGATTGCCTATTTTTACAAAAGCGCAAACGGCCAGCATTTTAGATGTCGATGAGCGTACGATTGACCGCTATATCAGCAGTAATAATGAAGAATTAGTGCGAAATGGCTACAAAATCCTTAAGGGGCAAGAGCTTAGAGATTTCAAAGAGTTACATGATGTCGACGACACAAATGTCGTCGACATAGACCCCAAAGTCCCTCAACTTGGGGTGTTTAGCTTCAAGGGATTGATAAACCTGGCAATGTTACTCACCGAGAGTGATAAAGCTCGCCAAATTCGCTCGCGCATCCTTGATGTGGTCATTCAGGTGATTACCCACAAAACAGGTGACACCACCTATATCAACCAAAACGATGAAGATTATTTGCCAGCGGCCTTTCAGGAAGAAAACTACCGCAAAACCTTTACAGATGCGATTGATCATTACATTGATATTGATCGCGGTTGGAAATATGGAAAATACACCAACCTGATCTATAAAGCGATTTTTGAAGAGGATGCCAAAGAATACCGCCAGATATTAAAGCTGAAAGAAAAAGACAGCATCCGCGATACATTTTATGCCGAGGTATTGGATTTAATAGCTGCTTTTGAGACTGGCTATGGCGAAGCGTTAGAGAGAGAAAGCGCAAAACTAGAGCGCAAGCTCACAGTTTCAGAAGCCGATAGCCTGTTCAAATCCTTTGCAGCACAGGCGGCATTCAGGCCACTTATCACCAAAGCCAAAACCATCATGGCCAGCCGTGATTATAGCTTGCGCGATGCCATCCACGACAAGCTGGAAGCCTATATCCAGGCCATGCCAGAAGCCGATTATGAACGCTTCTTGGGCGAGAAAAGCAAGGCGCTGGAAGAACGCATACAAGAATCCCTTGAAGTCTATAAACGCTTGAGGGATCGCTAATGGCAGACATCACATATCATTATTTCACTGCCGAACACGCCATCAAAGAGCATCAATATATCATTGAGCAATCGGGCGGCCTGCCAGGGGTAAAAAATGTCGGCATGCTGGAAAGTGTGCTGCACCACATTCAGGATGATCGTTTTTATCCGGAGATGATTGATAAAATCACCCATTTGGTGTTTGGCATTAACAAAAACCATGCCTTTAACGATGGCAATAAGCGTGCGAGCATTGCGCTTTCATCTTTTTTTCTGGAGCTAAACGGGCATGATTTTGCGCTACGGCAATATCAACACGGCATGGAAGAACCTGCCGTATGGCTGGCCAGCAGCCTGATTGATCGGGAAACGCTGAAAGAGATCATCACCTTTTTGATTTATGATGACGCATATCACATCGCCCACTTTATTGAGCAGGCAAAGCTGTATCGCCAGCCGATAGAACAGAACCTGATAGGTAAAACGCTGCTCACACAAATGGTAGCGCAGTGGCTGGGTGAAGACATGGAATTAAGCGAAGCCACCAAACTGGCCGTGCTGGAAGCTATCGCACCAGAAGAGTTCGGCACGAATGCGGAGTATAACGCATGACCTATCCCGCATATAAGAAATATAAACCAAGCGGCGTGCCATGGCTGGGCGATGTGCCAGAGGGGTGGGAGGTGAAACCTCTTAAGCATCTTGTTCGATATAATTCAGAGAGCTTACCTGAAACTACCGACCCTGATTTAGGTATAAAATACGTTGATATATCCAGCGTTAATCTCATCGAAGGCATTACTAACATTGAGGATTTTGAGTTTGAGAAAGCTCCATCTCGTGCGCGGCGAATTGTAAGAGATGGTGATACTATCGTTTCTACCGTGAGAACATACCTCAAAGCAATTGCCGCTATTCGTAACCCTGAGAAAAATCTTATTGTATCAACTGGTTTTGCAGTCATAAGGCCAGAACAGATAATCAATCCTGACTATCTTGGTTATTATTTGCAAAGTGAAGGTTTTATTGGTGAGGTTGTATCAAAATCCGTTGGGGTTAGTTACCCAGCAATTAACGCAAGTGACCTTGTTGGGATAGAAGGTTTACTACCCCTGCCTGCAGAACAAAAAGCGATTGCAGATTTTCTGGATAAGAAGACGGCGGAGATTGATGCGCTGGTGGCGAAGAAGCAAGAGCTTTTGGCGCTGCTGGCCGAACAGCGCACCGCACTCATTACCCACGCCGTCACCAAAGGCCTAAACGCTAAAGCCCCCATGAAAGATTCCGGCATCGACTGGCTCGGCCACATCCCCCAGCATTGGGAGGTGAAACGGTTAAAGTTCGCAGTTCGTTTGGTAAATGACAAGGTGGAAGCCTCTAGCGTTGACCTAGCTTACATGGGGCTTGAACAAATTGAGTCATGGACTGGTAAGCGCATTCCCAACGAGGAGGCCATAAGCGAAGGCGTTGTTAATGTGTTTAAACCAAATGACGTCCTGTTTGGAAAGCTGCGCCCATATTTAGCAAAAGTTTATTTAGCAGTTGAAGAAGCAACATGTTCTACGGAGGCATTTGTAATGCGACCGGCTAAACAGCTTCTTCCAGACTTCCTTCAGCTTTACATGCTTACTGATAAATTTATCAACGCCGTTGATGCCACTACTTATGGTGCAAAGATGCCAAGAGCAAATTGGGAATCGGTTGGTAATTTGATGATGCTTTTGCCTCCATTAGAAGAGCAAAAAGCAATTGTTAGTCATATCCGCAAAAATGTTGGTCGAATTGAAGCTGTGAGCAGCAATGTTCAAGAAGTCATCGATCGCCTAAAAGAATACCGCACCGCCCTCATCACCAACGCCGTAACCGGCAAAATAAAGGTGGTGTGATATGACAATAAACGCGGATGGATACCTCAATCACCTAAAAAGCTATTTAAACCTAGCAAAATACGGGCAAACTTGCACTGTAAAAGAAAGTCTAGAGCTGTCGGAAAATCAGCTGATGCTATCGGAAAAAATTGAGGGAACCAGCAGACGAAGAAAGGTTATCTTAAACTACAAAGGTACAGTATTGGCTATTAAACTAGATCAAGGTAATGACCCTCTTTATCACTTCCTTGTCGCAAACGAAGGTCATCTGTGGGCAAGAAGATGTGACTTTGTCATTTTCCAAGCCATAAAGTCGAAGTTACACGTTTACTGCATTGAATTCAAAGAAGCATCCACGGGCATTCCCGTTGATAATGTGATGTTGCAGCTCAAATCTTCAGAAGCGTGGTGCATGAGTTTAAACAAGATAATTGCCGCATATGTTGGCGAGACTAAGAAAATGACTCTTTCTAAGTATGTCGTCACCGCTCGAGAAGCTCCCGCTCCTGAACTCGATGATGGCAACCAATACCTACGGAAGTACCCATCTATTAGGCATTACAACTTTGATGAGATTAATAACAAAAACCTTGAAGATTTTAAAAATTCTTCAACCAAGACAATTAACTAAGGCAAGGCATGAACCCATACGGCTCCTATCGCAAACTTCTTGACAACAGTAAGCAGGCTATGCTTGCTGCGATTGAGATTTATAATAAGCCGCAGTTTGATTACCGAGAAGAAGTGTTTTCTATCTTGCTTATCAACGCGTGGGAGCTGTTGTTGCTTGGCGTGTTATCAAAAAATCGTCAGCGCATATTCCAGCCTAAAAAGCGTGACAAAGATTATCAAACCTGGATGTTCTCTGAATCAATCGGCAAGGTAAAGCCTTATTTCCCTACGGATATGGATTATCAGGCAGTTGCTGAGAACCTCCACCTCATTCGGGAGTATCGCAACAAAGCCGCGCACTACTACAATCAGGAAGAAACAGCCCATTGCATTTATGTCCTTGCCCAAGCCGCCATCAAAAACTATCGAGATTTGGTAAAGGCGATTTTTGATCAGGATATTGTTAATCAGATTAACCTTGTTCTACTACCACTTAGCTTTAATGAGCAGCCAGATTTTGTTGAGTTCTTCAAAGGTGTGAAGAAGGAAAATCGCAGCCCTTTTGCTCAGGAGCTGTTCAGGGTCATGGAGGAGTTTGAGGGAACGTCATCCGATACCAGCCGTTTAGTAACCCAATGCGTGATTAAATTGGAAAGCACGAAAAAAATTGAGCTTGCGAACATCATTGCTGGGGTTGGTGGTGTTCAGGCTCCAAATACCTTGCTAATCCATAAAAACTTGAACCCTGATGACTCTCACCCATTCTTCAGAAAAGACGTTATTGGATACCGAGATACACCAAAACATAAGAGTCTGAAAAAGAACATAACGGCGTACCAGTTCGGTGCTATCTGCTGGAAGTATCAGCTCAAGAAAGACCCAAAATATTGTTGGGCATCGGCTAAGGGCGGCTCACCTCGCTACTCACAGAAAATTTTTGAATTTCTGAACTCCCTAAGCGCGGAAGACATAAATCAAGCAATTCAGGATTATAAATCAAAAGACAAGAAAAAGGCGGCAGTATGAGTAAACACACCGAAATCCGATTTGAAGAAGCCATTGAGCAACATTTGGTGGAGCATGGCGGTTACGCATGCGGCAACCCTAAGACGTATGACCCAGAGCGTGCGCTTTTTCCTCTCGATGTGATTGCGTTTATTGAAGCCACCCAGCCCAAAAACTGGAAGTCTCTGAGTGATTTACACGGCGACCGCGCCACTGATACGCTGATGGATTCTTTGTGCAAAGAGCTTGCCTCCAAAGGCTCACTCAATGTGCTGCGCCATGGGTTTAAATGTTTCGGCAAAACCTATCGGCTGGCGCATTTTTCGCCCAATAGCGGCCTGAACCAAGAGGCGTGGGATGATTATGCCAAGAACAAGCTGACAGTCACACGTCAGGTACGCTTTGACCCGAAAGACCAAACGCAATCCATCGATGTGGTACTTTCGGTCAATGGCCTGCCCGTGGTGACGTTGGAGCTGAAAAACCCGATGACTAACCAGAATGTGGAGCATGCGAAATATCAATATCGCATCGACCGCAATCCACGTTGCCCGCTTTTCCGCTTTAAGGAACGTGCGCTGGTGCATTTCGCCGTTGATCCTGATCTGGCATTCATGACCACCAAGCTGGCAGGCAAAAGCACCTTCTTCCTGCCGTTTAACCGTGGCAATGGCCATGGCAAAGGCAACCCACCGGTGGAGGGCAATTACCGCACCGCTTATTTGTGGGAAGAAGTGCTGATGAAAGATAGCCTGATGGATATCCTCGCTCGCTTCCTGCATTTGCAGGTGGAGGAAAAAGAGGTGGTGACTGAACGTGGCATTAAGAAAACCAAGAAAGAAACCATGATCTTCCCGCGCTATCATCAGCTGGATGCGGTGCGTAGCCTGATTGCAGATGCAAAAGGAAAAGGCTCAGGGCATAATTACCTGATTCAACATTCGGCAGGATCGGGTAAATCTAACTCCATCGCATGGCTCGCGCATCGTTTAGCCAGCCTGCATGACGCAGCAGATAAAAAGGTGTTTGATACGGTGGTGGTGATCACCGATCGCCGCGTGCTGGATCAGCAACTGCAAAACACCATCTATCAGTTTGAGCATAAGCAAGGCGTGGTGGAGAAGATTGAAGAGAATACACAGCAGCTTGCAAAGGCACTGTCTGGCGGTGTGCCCATTATTATTTCAACTATCCAGAAGTTTCCATTCATCGCGCAGGCACTCGATACGCTGGAGAAAAAAGGCGAAGGCGTGGATATTGATACCAGCAATCGCCGTTTTGCGGTGATTGTGGATGAAGCGCATAGCTCGCAAAGTGGTGAAACCGCTATGGAGCTGCGGAAAGTGCTGAACAAGGAAGGCATCGCATCCACCATCGCAGAACAGATGATGGATGATCTGCATGAGGATAATTTATCGGAAGAAGCCAAGCAGGAAATGATGAAGGATATACTGAAGCGTCCACGTCAGCCGAATATCAGCTTCTTTGCTTTCACTGCCACTCCCAAATTTAAGACGCTGGCGGTATTTAATGAGCCTGGCAAGAACGGTAAGTCACCATTCCATCATTACAGCATGCGCCAAGCCATCGAAGAAGGCTTTATTATGGATGTGCTGGCCAATTACACGACCTACAAAACCTATTACGGCCTGATTAAGTCCATTGAAGATGATCCGGAAGTGCCAAAGAAAAAAGCCGCGAAGCAGCTCGCCCGCTTCATGAGCCTGCATCCGCATAATATCGCACAGAAGGTAGAAATTATAACTGAGCATTTCCGCACGCACACGCGCCATAAGATTGGCGGTCGTGCTAAGGCGATCGTGGTGACTGGCTCGCGCCTGCATGCCGTACGCTATAAGTTGGCATTTGATAAATACATTTCGGAAAAAGGCTACAAAGGATTAAAAGCTTTAGTCGCATTCTCAGGCTCGGTGACTGATCCTGAATTTCCCGATAAGCAATATACTGAAGTGTGCATGAATGACGGCATTAAGGAATCTGAGTTGCCGGATAAATTTGCCAGTGAGAAATATCAGCTGCTTTTGGTTGCTGAGAAATATCAAACGGGCTTTGACCAGCCATTGCTTCACTCCATGTATGTTGATAAGCGTCTCTCTGGCATTCAGGCGGTGCAGACACTTTCTCGCCTGAACCGTACTGCATCAGGCAAAGAAGATACATTTGTGCTGGATTTTGTGAATGAGCGTGATGAAATTTATACCTCTTTCAAGGATTATTACGAAGTTACGGATATGGGGGAAATGGCTGACCCACATCAGCTCTATGATTTACAGCATCGCATTGAAGAATGGCAGGCATTTACCCAGCAAGAGGTGGATGCGCTATGCGAAATCTGGTTCAAAAACCGAAAAGAGCCAACACCAGCTGACCACAAACATATGAATGCTACGCTTGATGCTGCAGTGGAGCGATATAATGCATTTGAAGATGAGGATAAGGAGCTTTTCCGTGGGCAGATCATCAGTTTCCGTAATTTATACGCCTTCCTTTCGCAGGTCATTCCTTATCAGGACTCAGAACTTGAAAAACTCTATACATACCTGCGCTTCCTGCTTTCTAAGTTGCCGCGCCGCGCTGATGGCCCAGGTTATCAGTTAGAAGATGAAGTAGACCTGCAATATTATCGCCTACAGAAAATTAGTGAGGGCTCAATTGACTTAAGCAAAGGTGAGCCTGAACCGCTTAAAGGCCCCACCGAGGTTGGCACCAAAAGTTCTACCGATGAGAAAGTGCAGTTGTCGCTACTGGTCGATAAGCTCAATGACCGCTTTGGAACAGAATTTAGTAAGGCAGATGAGCTTTTCTTTGATCAGGTGACTGAGACGGCAATGTTAAATGACAAATTGCGTGAGGCCGCAAAAGCAAACTCATTGGAAAACTTCAATCCCGTTTTTGAAAAAATGCTTGAAGGACTTTTCATCGAGCGGATGGAAGGCAACGAAGAGATATTCACCAAGTTGATGAATGATGACCAGTTTAGAGACATTGCGGCAGGATATTTGGTGAAAGAGGTTTATAGCCGCATAAGAGATAGGTCGGAATGAGTTTTTTGGAAATTACAGCGGGATGATATAGCCAAACCTGGAGATGCCGATTTACGAGCTTTGGTCGGTTTATTTTGTGAAGCTGATTTCCGAGCGGCAGATATTTCTAGAGCGGGAATATTATGAAGAGGTCATCAGGATGCTAACGATAGTGGTCTTGATGTTGATGTGCGCGGTCAGCAAACACTTTTTAATCCGCTTGATGATGACAGCAGAGGATTTGTCGTAAGTGCTGTCAATAGTAGGGGGTATGTTTTGTATGCAAGTGCCACGACAAGGTGTCGTTGTAACCTCATTGAATCAAGTAAACATTGCATATACAAGTAATTTTGCTTTTATAGTAACATAAAATTGATAACGGGAGATGTTCATGAGTGCGGCAAAGACGATTCGTGATGGTAGTCTAGGCAAAAAATCACTAAGGCTGGTTGAAATGAACAACATGTTTTTTGGTCTCGCCGATGGTAAGCTCTGTGTTGAAGGCAACAATGCTGATCAGGTGTGGCAACAACTTCATACTGAGGCGGGCAAATCTAGCGCCAATTATTTTGGCTTTGATGGTGCAATCAGCCGCTTTTTATCGTTCTTCCCTGATGGTTTTCACTCGGAGAGTTATGAAGAGCACGAAAGAAACTACAAGCTGGCAGCCAAAGAAAAGCTCGATTCACTAGCTCCGCTACAAAAGGCGCTTACAGAAAACGGACTTGCGGAGGCTATTTTATCTGTTTATCGGTCCACCAATATGCTTTCGCCGTACGAAAAAACCTGGCTACAAGATGTTTTGCGCGGTGACAATGCCGATGCAGTGATTCGTGCTATAGCCGCTTTTACTCAAAACGCTAATCGACAAACTCTCGCGCACTTAGAGGCAAAATTGAAACCGCATGATTGTGCTAAATGGACGATTGTGACCTATCTACCTTATCTATGGCAACCAGAGTGCCACATGTTTCTCAAGCCTAACGTCACCAAAGATTTCGCGGATCGTGTTGGTCATCCTTTTGCAGCACTCTATGAGGCAGGTCTTAACTTCGATGTCTATGCAAGCCTTTTAGATATGGTATCTCGAACCAATCAAGAGATTAAAAAACTTGGGCCTCGAGATAACATTGATGTGCAAAGCTTCATTTGGATAGTTGGAATTTATCAAAAGTGATTGGCGCCTGAGGCAATGCGAGGAACGACCCTACCTTCCTGATGGCAGATGTAGAAGTGGTGGCTACCTACAAGCTATCTAACATCAACCGTGTGAAGTTAGAAAAGCTGATCCACCGATTCTTTGAATCAGCAAAGCTGAATATCGAAATCAAAGACCGCTTTGGAAAACCTATCATGCCCCGTGAGTGGTTTCTTTTACCGCTTGATGTAATCGATGAGCTGGTTGGTAAAATTCAGGCTAATCAGCTGGCAGATTATTACTATGATGCAAGCCGCGCATCATTCCGCCCCCAAGTATAGGTTTTCCAAAGCAAACTATAAATTAGACTTTATATAATGGTCTGAAAATAGTAGTGTGGTTCTAGCTATGGGGGCAACTCTGGGGGCAACACTAAATTCGGATCATTCAGCTTTCTATTTATATCAGTTGTTTAAATGAATGATTTCCTTCCCACCGGAGCACCATCCCACGCACCATCGCACGATTTCAGCTTGATGCAGATGATGGCACCATCATGTAATTTTAGCCACGTTTTTGCGAGTCAGGTAGTATATCCTTAGCGTTAGCTAAGCGTTGTAATTCTTTTTTTTCAACTTGCTGCGGCTATATTTGGATAATGTCTCGATAGAGCGGCGGAAAGTTCTCCATCATCCTATCTAATTCTTTCGATAATTGCTGTGGCATAATAAACTGCAGCGGTTTGACATTCGATTCTGGTACCGGCCCTTCAATCGTGGAGCCATACGCGCCAAGGTCCATAACACTAGTAGCGTCTTTGCCTGGCCCTTTAAGACTAACGAATTTGAGCTGTTTGGGATGCGGCAGGTAGTGTTTATCCTCTTCATCTAGTGCCGCGCGGATAGTCGTATAAGCGCGGACGGTTTCCATCATGGCGGTCCGTATGGGCGACTCTGCTTCCTTCCCCGCCATTGTCATGAGCACATTACCGTGCGGGCCGATCAGGCTAACGGCATTGGCCGTATGGCCACTTGCGTAGGCTTCTTTAGCGACTTGTACCATGCGGTCTAATATCGCACTATCAGGTGCCTCATAGTCACTTTTTACGGTAACGGCCTGGCTATCATATTCCCTAAGCAACTGTTTCACCTTGTGATCATCCGGTAGTTCACTTGGATCTAAATATTCACCGGGTTCTTCTTCATTAATTTGCTGTTGTACGGTTTTGAGGCTCTGCCAGAATGCTGCTTTAGTGCGTTCTTCAATCTTAGGGTCGATTACTTCCCCACGGAAGGGGGAGTTTACTGAACCGCTAAATTCGCGTACGCTATCAATGGCCAAATAGGAAAGTGCCTGCAGTGCCTTGATGCGCAGGTTGCTTGGCAGTCCCTCAAACTTCCGATCACCTGTATGATTAACGCCAGCTACTTTATCAAGTCCAATAGTGGCGACATGAAACCCGCCTTCTAAACACGCGCCCGCACACATCATGCATGGATCTAATGAAGACACGATAGTAATATCTTGCGGTCTCGGTAGTGCATTGCCGGATTGTACTTGCTCATAGTACCAGTCGACCAATTGCCGCTCTGCATGAGCAGTGGGGTCTGCTACCTTACCATCCTGGATAACTGCGTTGCGTGCAACGGCTAATACCTCACCTGACGCAGAATCCAACATCACAGCACCTACACCAAATGTTCCTAATGCGAATGCTTCTTCTGATAAGGTTGCTACTAGCTCAGTTGGGTCATGGCTGTTGATATCACCTTCCCCTGTCAAAGCAGCGCCTGCCGTTACGCCAGGTGAAACAGATTTAGCATTAACCACTTTCATCATATCTGCGGGCCTTTCTGCTTATGCGCTTTCTTTCCTAATTGAATCAGTCAGCTCTTCAAATTCACCACTATATTCTGCATCTGACAGATATACATTATCCGTTGGTATGATGCCTGGTAGCGCAATTAATGTTGTTTGGGAAAAATCTACGACAACATTGTTTGGTTCTATCAACTCCGCTTTGAGTGATTCGGGATTTTCACGCCATATTTTGATGATTCTGTTCCTTAGTAGAATATCGCTGCTTCGATGTGAACATGGGTTTCGGCTAGGGGTATGTGGGAGGTCATCGGCTAGCTACAGTTTGTTTTTCTAGATCAGGGCCGCGACCGCGTAGTGCTTGAACGCGTAAACTTGCTGTAGAAGATTGCTCTTTATCCGCCTCCTTAAGCGCTTTTATATGATTGGGGTTATCTTTTAACTGATCGGGTAATTGGGGTGATGCTATTACCATATCACCCTTCGCTTCTTCACCTTCAGGCCCTTTCTTTGGGATATATTGATCTTTAGCGATCATAGCAGTGATTGCAAAAACCTCTCTTATCAACTGCGCCTTGGTGGCAATTGGGTCTAAAGACTCCATCCGCGCTTGACGTGATAGTTGCTCGCTGAGTTTTTTTGCCAAATCGAAGTCATGATCAGTTAGCAACGTGATAGTATTTCGTGCAAGCTCTTTAAATTCGCGATGTGACGCTTTTATTTCGCCGTCTAGCCTTGTCATTTGCGCATCAATTACCGTTTCAATAACGTCGTTTAATCCTTTTTGTTGTATTTTGCGTAACTTTGCTTTTTCATCAATCTTTGCAATACACGCATCACGTTTTTCTAACAACGCCTCCAGCGATTTACTTATTTGAGCAGATAGGTTAGGTGCATATTCTTCAAGTGCTTTGATCGCTGTTTCTATTACATCAACTGCAGGTGATTCTTTGAATTCCAGCAGGCGTTTTTCCTTGGTGATATTGCGTTTATTCTCCGTATCAGTACGATATTTGCCGTATTTTTCGTCTTTAAACCCTGATGCCCGGTCGATGACGTTAGGTGCTTCCTGTACATATTTGCCAATCGCCGCATAGGCTTCAAGCGCCATTGATTTTGCGATTGCTTTTTCATCCTCGGTTTTTGCCAAATCAAATAGTTGTCCTAATGCGGCTTCAATGCGATTGATCCCAATCATGACATGAACAGAAGTCGCTAGGTCGTAATTCACTGCATTGGCATCCGCTTGTTGCTCAAACAGCCATAAGCCGCCATGCAAGCGTTCTAGCGTTTTGCCTAGCGCGCCGGAGAAGGTTTGGTAGTTTTCACCTTTTTCATAGATATCCATGATTTTAGCATGCCACTTTTGCGCGTCTTCCGATAGTTCTACCTCTTCTGATGCTGCCTTAATGCGCTCCGCCAGATCACCAAACTTACGGACACGTTGCTCTGCATATTATTTCAAAATCTTTTCTTTACCTGCCGTATACTCTTCTTCTGTTAGTACTTTGCGTTGCTCTTTGAAATCTTTGAGCTCAGCATCACGTTTCCCATAGAGTAACTGCAGCTCTTCTTTTGCGTCGCGGATAAGCGTTTTATATTCATTTGTCGCATAATTATTACCTTGCTCTTCCTGCTCTGCCGCATGCAGACGCAGTTTTAAGCTAGATTCGGTGATCATATGTTCAATTTCATCACGCCCTTCAAAGCTAATGCCAAGCGACATATCCGCCACTCTGAGTAGCTCGTCAATTTCTTCTCCATTATCATGAATATCAAAAAATAGCGTTGTATCAGCACGGAGCTCTGCAATAGCGCTATCAGCTTTATCAACGCCTGCTTTATCGAGCACTTTATCTAATAGTGGACGGATACCTTTTACGTGCGATGCGGTAGAATCACCTCCTCCATAAGGCACATGAGGCTCATTATCAAAGCGCATCACCTGTTGCAGCGCCCAGTCTCCGAGCGAAATAGCGCGAACTACCGTCTCAGGGATTTGTGTTCCTTCGGATAAATTATCATTGAGCTCATCATAATAGGATTTATTTTTGTCCATCCCAATTAATGGTTTCTTTTAAAGGATCTTCTTTATCCAGATTATCACGGCCTGTCGCTTCCTCGATTGCAACTTTAGTCCGTAAGTATTTTAGTTGGATATCAAGTTCCGCTTCAAAGTCAGCTTTTGTGAGAGTGCGACCTTCACCTTCCGCTAGCTTTGTAACTTCCCAGTGTAATTGATGTTCACCCTGTAAAATAAACGCTTTTTTGATAGCAGTGATTACATCTATATTAAGCTCGTCTGGTTCAATATTATTTAATGTACGCTGTATCGCCTCAATATGTTCAATACGATGTTTCATCTGCCACGCTCCATATAACGTAAGCATAAGTATACTCTCCAATCCTTAATATATAGTTAACAAATTGTAAAAAGGTGCAATTTGTTAGATTTAGATTGTTATTTTTGCATTAACTCCATGTGATGTTCATAATGCCGGGCGTGGGCGTTCGGTCTGAGCTGCCATAGTGTTTCAGATAGCGCTTGTAGCGTCATTGCATTCACGGCAAAACGTGAATAGCCTTGCTTTTGCGCGATTGCTCCGCTAAGAATCACCCATGCCAACCGATTTATTTGCGAATGCCAAAGCGGTGGAAAAGGCCGCTGAGTACACCGCGAAGGATATTGAAGTCCTCGAGGGGCTGGAGCCTGTGCGTAAACGCCCGGGGATGTATATCGGCGGAACGGATGAAGCGGCGATGCATCATCTCGTCTCTGAGGTGTTTGACAACTGCATGGATGAAGCGGTTGCGGGCTATGCCAACCGCATTGAGATGGATCTGCATGGCGACGGTTCGATCACCATTCGCGATAATGGCCGGGGCATACCCACCGATCCGCACCCGAAATACCCGAAAAAATCCGCGCTGGAGGTGATTCTCACCACGCTGCATTCCGGTGGTAAATTTTCTAATAAAGCCTATGAAACATCCGGCGGGCTGCACGGGGTTGGGATTTCCGTCGTGAATGCGCTGGCGAGTGAGCTAACGGTCGAAGTCGCGCGGGATCGGCAAGTCTGGGCGCAGCATTTTTCGCAAGGGAAGCCAACCTCGCAGCTGGAAAAGATAGGCGAGACAGCCAATCGACGCGGCACCTCCATTTGGTTCAAGCCGGATGCGGAGATTTTTGGTACGGGCAAAAAATTCAAGCCAAAACGGCTGTTTAAATTCGCGCAGAGCAAGGCATATTTGTATAAAGGCGTGGAAATTCGCTGGGCGTGTGATCCAAGCCTGCTGAAAGAAGGCGATGATACGATCCCCGAGAAAACCACGCTGCATTACGAAGAGGGTTTGAAGGAGTTTTTGACGCAGGAGCTGCACGGCGAAAAATGTGTCACGCCGGAGCCGTTCGCGGGTGAGGTGAAGCTCGCAGAAGGGCAGGGGCGGGTCGAATGGGCGGTGCATTGGCCACTGCTTGCTGATGGGTTTGCTCACTCTTATTGCAACACGGTGCCAACGCCACTGGGCGGAACGCATGAGACGGGCTTACGCGCCGCGCTCTACAAGGGCCTTCGGGAATATGGTGAGATGATTGAAAACAAAAAAGCGAAGCAGATCACGGGTGAGGATGTGTTCAGCAGCGCCTGTGTGATTCTCTCGCTATTTTACAAATCCCCCGAATTTCAGGGGCAGACCAAGGATAAGCTGGTCAGCAATCAGGTAACGAAGCTCGTAGAAAATGCGGTGCGCGATCAGTTTGATCATTGGCTTTCCAGTAACCCGGAAGCCTCGAATGCGCTGATGACGCATATTATCGAGCGGGTTGATGAACGCCTCCGCCGGAGGCAAAAAAAGGAGGTCAGCCGCAAGAGTATTACGCAGAAGCTGCGTCTGCCGGGTAAACTGGCTGATTGCTCTCAGGAAGATGCGGAGGGTACGGAGATTTTTCTGGTGGAAGGGGACTCGGCGGGCGGCTCAGCAAAGCAGGCACGCAACCGGGCTACGCAGGCGATTTTACCGCTTAGGGGGAAGATCCTCAATGTGGCAAGTGCGACAAGAGATAAAATCGCGGCGAATCAGGAAATCAAGGATATGCTGATGGCTCTTGGTTGCGGTACGGGGAGCGATTACAGGGAAGAAGATTTGCGTTATGAAAAAATAATTATCATGTGTGACGCAGATGTCGACGGCGCGCATATTGCGTCTTTACTGATGACATTCTTCTATAAGGAGATGCCGAAACTGATTGAAAACGGGCATCTCTATCTCGCGCAGCCGCCGCTCTACCGCATTACGCAAGGCGCCAAGAGCTACTACGCAGCAGACGCGGGCGAACTGGAGCAGATCGTTGAAAAATTAAAGAAAAATAAGGGGAAAATCGAAACCGGACGCTTTAAGGGACTGGGGGAAATGACGCCTCCGCAGCTCAAAGAAACCACGATGGACCCGACGAAGCGGACGCTCTGCAAGGTCGTCATCACGGACGATGGCTGGGGGCTTGCCAAGCAGCGCGTTATTGAGCTAATGGGCAAACATCCGGAGCTTCGCTTCAAATTTATTCAGGATCAGAGCTCCATATACGGCGAGCGTATTGCAGAAGCGCTGGATATCTAGTAATATTATTTTCGTTTGTTGAAAATAGCATTCTATTTTCAAAGGAGCCTTACGGCTTCGCCGATTAAAGGAGTGTGATTACTATCGCGCAGCTATTTTAGAAGTCTTTTGCAGGGGGTAAAACATGGCGGTATTTCCAACGGGGGATGATAATCTCGATGCGCTGAATCTGGGCGAAACCTGGACCGGGCAAACGGGCCGGGGGGTAACGGTACAATATACTTTCGGAAGTGAGTATGCGATTAACGGGGGTGATTTTTCCATTACGACCAATCCGTTTGAGGTCGATCCCTGGTTTGAAAGCGTTGTGGGCCGAGCGCTTGGGGAATGGTCCGAGGTGGCTAATATTAATTTTGACTATGTCGTTCCTTCCGTCAGCAATCAGGAATATAATAACAGCATACCGCTTAAGTTTGTGCATGCCGAAACAGGAGACGGTTCACTCGGTTTTTCACTCTCCGAAACGCAGGGCGATAAGATCGTTGCTAGCGGCATTGTGGTGGATGATGACTTATTCGAGGCGGATATGCAGCCCGGTGGGCTCGGCTATCTGACGCTCCTGCACGAAATCGGCCATAGTATCGGGCTTGCGCATCCGGATGATTTTACCGGTGCGGGCGAGTCTCCTTTTGGCACGACATTCGATGATAATCTCGAGAATCTTGATAATTCGATTATGATATCATTGTTACCAACGGTTGGTGAATTTACTTCGTTTACGGCGCTTCCGATTACACCGCAGGTTTACGATATAGAAGCCATTCAATATCTCTACGGCCCTAACCTGAATACCAGCAATGTGAATAATGTGTATAGTTTCAACGGTGAGCAGCGCGTTGAAACGATCTGGGATGCCGGTGGCTTTGATGAGGTTATCAATACCGGTTTTGCAGGTGATCAACGGTTGGATATCAGCGGTCGAACCGGAGCCAGCGTGGTGGGTAATAGCATTATCTGGTTTGCGGAAGGTTCCAACATCGAAAATATCATCTCCGGCAGTGGTAATGATACGCTGATCGGTAATGAGCTTAATAACTACGTTTTCGGTGGATTTGGTAATGATACACTCGATGGTGGCTTTGGTTCGGATGTGCTCGATGGTGCAGATGGTTATGATACGTTGCGTTTAATCGGAAGTAACACATATAACGTAATATTATGGCAGGGCGGAAATCAGGCATCGCTCACTGCAGAACAGATTTTCAATTTTGAAGCTGTCGATGCATCGCTGGCGGTCGCCCCGGTCTTTATTAACGGGAATAGCATCAATAACACGCTGCTGGGCGGTTTCGAAGCGGATACGATTAATGGCGGACAGGGAAATGATTATATCCACGGCGGAACGCGCTCGAATTTTTCTGTAGATGATTTAGGCTACTATGCGGAGGAAATCGTCCTCGCGCTTGGGTTTGAAGATGTCGATGCCTATATCGCTGCCGGTGCGGAAGGATCACTGAATTTCCGCAGAGATATATTATCAGGTGATCTGGGCAATGATACGGTGCTGGGCAGTTCCGGTAATGATGTGGTCTCCGGCGGGGCCGGGAATGATCTCGTAGCCGGTAATCAGGGTAACGATGTCATTAATGGCGATGAGGGCGACGATACGCTCTATGGTGGACAGGGAAGTGATAATATAAGAGGTGGAGCCGGCGATGACGTGATTTATGTCGATGCGGGCACGCTGGATGAAGCCTGGGGCGGTACGGGTTCAGACCGCTTTATCTTCAAGCCGGATAATAACTCGGAGCAGACCAATATCTACGATTTTAGTTCTGCAGAAGATGATATTATCCAGATATCGTCTTTAACCGGTAACTTTATTTCCACCGGCGAAATAATAAATGCACTTGAAGCTACTGCGCCTGATCCAATGGCGGAAGACCCGATAGAGCGTGCGGGATATACGGATTTGACCGTAAATGAACTTGATGGTGGCTCCTTTACGATTCGTATGGTTGGCACTGCGATTGATGTGGGCGGTGAGGGAGTGTCATTGCTTGCCGCTACCGATTTTGAAATCGTTTAAGCCCTTCCGGCCGCCCAGCAGCGTGCTAATATAGAAAGAACGCTGTATTCTGTTCTAGCTTAAAGGCGGCTCCTTGACTTCTAAGACCTCCAGCCTTGCGGATCATCTGTTGCGCCTGCATGATCTGGTTGAATTGCTTCTCGATTATATCGAGGAATATGTCGCGGCATCACCGGATAAGGAGGTGCAGGCCGAGTATGCCTATCTGTGGGGAGAGAAGGAAAATGCACTCTCGATTCTGACCAAATTGACCGCGCTGATGACCAAGCTGGATGGTTTGCAAAAAGCGCAGCCCCCAACGCAAGCGCCGGTTTTTACAGAGCAGGATCAGCAATTGCTCGACCATTTTATTGAAGAGAAACTCAAGGACTATGCCTCAAAAACGGCTGGCTGATTATATCACCACGACGCATTTCCCTACCTTTATTGAACGCAGCTTTCAGACGATAAACCCCGGCAAGGCCTACCTGTCTAACTGGCATATCGGGCTGATAGCGGAGCATCTGAATGCCTGCGAAACCGGGCAGATCAAGCGGCTCATCATCAACATGCCGCCGCGCCATATGAAGTCGATTTGCGCGAGTGTAGCGTGGCCCGCCTGGCTGCTTGCGCGTGAGCCTAGCCGCCGTATGATTGTTGCGAGCTATGCGCAGCCGCTTTCAACCCGGCTATCGCTAGATACGCGCCATATCATGCAGGCGGAGTGGTATCAGCGGCTTTTCCCGCAGACGCAAATAGCGACCGGGCAGAACGAAAAACATAGATTTGCGACGACCAAGCATGGCTTCCGCTTTGCCACCTCCGTTGGCGGTTCCGTGACCGGGGAAGGTGGCGACTTTCTCATTCTCGATGATCCGCATAACCCGGCGGATATATTGAGCGAGAGCAAGCGCGAGGCGACACTGAACTGGTTCGATCAGACCTTTTCCAGCCGGTTGGATAATCAAAGAACCGGTGTGTTTGTGTTGGTCATGCAGCGGCTGCACCCGGAGGATATGACGAAGCATCTGCTTTCCAAGGCCGGGGTGAACTGGAAATTGCTGGAAATCCCGCTCTATACCGAACATCCGCGGCTCTATCAGTTGAATCATTTTAAACATTGTTTCCATGCAGGTGAGGTGCTGCATCCGGAGCGCATGGGGCAGGCGGAAATTGAGCGGTTGAAGCAGGATATGGGGGCAGCGCATTTTGCTGCGCAATATCTACAGGCACCGGTGCCGATGGAAGGGCGTATGCTGAAGAAAGGCTGGTTGCGCTATTATCCAAAAGAGCAGCACTTACCCTACAGCGCCATTTACCACAGTTGGGATACGGCGATTAAAACCGGCGCAGCGAATGATTATACGGCACTGACCGTTTGGGGTGAGTATGAAGGCGGGTTGTACCTGCTCGAGGTGATGCAGGCAAAGCTGGACTATCCGAGTTTACGTAAATGCTTTACCGAGCAAACGCGAAGCTGGAACCCGGAAGCTATCTTGATCGAGGATAAGGCGAGTGGGCAATCCTTATTGCAGGATATGCGCAAAAACAGCTACCTGCCGATTATCGCGGTCAAGGCGGCTAAGGATAAGCTCACACGGTTTGCCTCGGCGACCGCATTGTTTGAAGCGGGCAGGGTGCACCTGCCAGATGAGGCCGCCTGGCTTGCAGAGTATGAAAGGCAACTGCTCGAATTTCCCGCTTCACGACATGATGATATGGTGGATTCCACATCGCAGTTTTTGAATTGGTTTCATCTGAAGCAGAGCGGCAAGATGGCTGTGAGGAGTTTGTAATCATTTACAACCTAGTATCACTTTAGCCGCTTTCTCGCTCGGGGTTTGGGAGTCGTTCAGACCGAGCTGTTCCATCGCGCGGTAACTTGCAGTGATGGCAGCCTGATCCGGAGCGCGGAGGAGCTCGGTTGCGGTGCGGGCAAGTTGGTCCGGTATGCATGCCTCCTGCAGCAATTCGGGGATGACGGGCTGATTCAGCATGATATTGATCAGGTTGACATACTCCACCTGAATCATGCGGCGGAGTAGGGCGGCGGATAGCGGGTTGACCTTGTAAAAAATCGCAAAGGGTACTTTCGCCAGCGCAAAATCGAGCGAGCCGGTGCCGGACTTGGCAAGTGCCGCATCGCAGGCGGCTATCGCGTGATACTTCATGCTATCATCGCTGATAAGATGCGTCTTAAACGGCCAGCTAGCGGCTTCATCCGTTAAGCTCGCACGAAAGCGTGGTGTTGCAAACAGGACGATTTCCATCTCGCCATACTGATCCAGAAGTTGCGGCATGGTAGCTTTCAGGACAGGCAGATGCCGCTTGAGCTCGGAGGATCGGCTGCCGGGAAGGATGCCAAGCAGCTTTGTTTCCGAAGCGATGCCAAGTTGGGTACGGAAATAGGCAGCGTCACCCTGTTTGGCATCTTCAACAATCGGATGGCCGACGCAGGTCGCCTCCAACCCTTCCTGCTCGAAATAGGGCGGTTCGAAGGGGAGCAGGCAAAGTAAATGATCGAACAGGGCTGCCATTTTAGCGGCGCGCTTAGGCTTATAGGCCCAGACGCTCGGCGCGACATAATGTACAACGTGATGGCGGTGAGGTTCGGTTTTGCGGAGCTGCCTGATCACGCGGCGATTGAAGGCGGGCGCGTCGATGGTCAGCACGACATCCGGCTTTACCCCGATAATATCGTTTGCTGTCTGATTGATGCGGCGCAGCAATTTGGGAATATGCGGCAGAATCTCTAAGAAGCCAAGCAGGGAAAGCTCTTCCATCGGAAAAAGCGACTTGAGGCCTTCGGCCTGCATCTGCGGCCCGCCGATACCGGCAAAGCGGATATGCGGTTCTTTGGCTTTGAGCGCGCGCATGGTCTTCGCGCCAAGCGCATCGCCGGACGCTTCCCCGGCTATGAGATAGATGAGGTTTGGCATGAACACACCCTACGTCATTACCCGAATTTTACGAAGTAAAATTATAGGGTAATCTCCATATACCACATTGGATTGCCCTATAGTTGCTATCGTAACTCGGGCAATGACAAACAGGCATCACACCCCCAAAACAAACATACCGAGCTCGTCGGCATGTTTGATGACATCATCCCGGTTGATGACGAGCGAGCCGCCGGCTTCCACGGCGATACCCCGCAGGTTGGAGGCGAAGGCATTTTCAATCGTATGTACGCCGATGCTCGGCAGGTCAACACGCGTATCCTGCCCGGGTTTGCGCATTTTAACCAAAACACCGCCCGGCCCATCGGTATGTAATGGTGCGCAGCGGCTGATCAGCTTGTCAGTACCTTCTGCAGCTTCCACGCCGAGTATCATCCCATTTTGGATAATCACCGCCTGCCCGATATCGAGCTTGCCGATTTCAAGCGCGGCTTTCCGGCCCAGTTCAATATCGCGAAGCGCCTGCTTGTCGGGTTTGACCGTCCCCAGCGGACCCTCGCTGATCAGGAGATCGCGCAATACGGAATCCACCCCGATGACGGTAAAGCCGCGCTCCTCAATGAACTCGATGATGGTGGAAAAGACCTGATCATCACCAGCAGCATTTAATTTGCGCAAACGGTTCAGCAGGCGCATGCCGGTAAAGTCGAGCTTTAATTGGGCAAAGCTGGGGCGGCCAACGCCCCCGGCCAGCACGATTTCCGTCACATCCGCCTGTCGCAACTGCTTGAAAATTTTACCAACCTGTCCAAGCTGCACGACATTATGCTCCACCTGACGGTAGCTGACCGGGTTGGTAATCCGCTCAAAGCCGATGACATGGATTGGCCGCTCCTGATCATGACAGGCGTCAATCACCTGTTTCGGCAGGTCACCTCCGCCAGCAATTATGCCGAGTTTCGCCGTCATTTCTCAAGCCTTGGTTGCGTAAGCGAACGCGTATTATCGCTCTGCATAAAGGCAATGATTTCGCTGATCAGTTCATGATCTTTAAACATGTCAGCGACATCTTCAATGCGTTCTTCAAGCGTACCTTCCGGGGAAAAGAGCATGCGGTAGGCCGCGCGGAGATCATGAATCGCCTCACGGTCAAAATTGCGCCGCTTGAGCCCTATCAGGTTCAGCCCGGAGAGGTGCGCACGCTCGCCCATCGCCATGGAGTAGGGGATGACATCGTTCTCAATACCGCTCATACCGCCGATCATCGCGTGCTTGCCGATGCGTACAAACTGATGCACCGCGGAAAGCCCACCGATGCGGACATAATCTTCCAGCGTTACATGGCCGGCCAGGGTGGCATTATTCGCGAGAATCACATGGTTACCCACCCGGCAGTCATGGCCGATATGTACGCCGACCATGAACAGCCCATGATCGCCGATTACGGTTTTACCGCCGCCGCCTTCCGTCCCCGGATTCATGGTGACATGCTCGCGGATGGTGTTCTGCGCGCCGATTTCGAGCGTTGTTTTTTCACCGTGATATTTCATGTCCTGCGGGATCGTACCCAGTGAGGTAAAGGGGAAGATGGTGGTTCCTTCGCCGATGGTGGTGTGCCCCTCAATCACGACATGCGGATGTACGGTAACGTTTTTGCCTAGCGAGACATGCGGCCCGATCATCGAATAGGCGCCAATGGTCACGCCATCGGCAATGGATGCCTTAGGATCGACAATGGCAGTGGGGTGGATGTCGGGCACGAAGCTAGCCTTTATCCTGAATCATAGCGGCGATGGTCGCTTCGGTCGTTACTTCGCCCTCCACCTCGGCATGGACGGCCAGCTTATACAGCATGCCGCGATTGCGGATAATTTCGACATGGAGTTTCAGGCAATCGCCCGGACTGACGGGCTTACGGAATTTTGCCTGCTCAATCGAGGTGAAATAAACCAGTTTACCCTCGACCTCCTTGCCAAGCGTTTCAACCACCAGTGCGGCAGAGGTCTGCGCGAGCGCCTCGATAATCAGCACGCCGGGCATGATCGGGTGACCGGGGAAATGCCCCTGAAAATGCGGCTCGTTCATCGTCACATTCTTGAGACCGACGGCGCGCTTGCCCGGCTCGACTTCGAGAATGCGATCTACCAGCAAGAGCGGGTAGCGATGAGGGATCATTTCAATGATGCGCTGAATATCAATCATAAGCTAGGTCTTCTTCGTTAATCTGGACAGGGCAATGCTCTGGCGGTGATATTGCTTGATCGGCACAGCCGGACTGCCGCCGACCACTTCACCCGCCTTGACATCTTTCATCACGCCACTCTGCGCAGCGATCTGAGCACCTTTACCAAGGGAAAGGTGACCTGTCAAACCTGCCTGACCGCCTACGACACAAAAATCGCCCAGCTGCGTACTCCCGCTAATGCCCACCTGCGCCACGATGATACAGCCATAGCCCAGCTGGACATTATGCGCGATCTGTACGAGGTTATCGATTTTACACCCTTCGCCGATGATGGTATCCGGGCCTGCGCCGCGGTCAATGGTGGTATTCGCGCCTATTTCCACGTAATCGTGAATCATAACCCGGCCAAGCTGAGGCACTTTGATGTGCCGCCCCTGATGCGTCGCAAAGCCAAATCCATCCTGCCCGATCGCTGAGCCGGGATGAATGATGACATGATTGCCGAGAATGGTTTTCTGCAGGCTGACATTCGGGTGGATGACGCAGGAATTGCCGACAACCACCCCGTCGCCGATGACCGCGCCGGGATGTATCACGCTATGCTGCCCGATCGTCACGCCGCGCCCGATATAGGCGGCGTCTGAAACATGCGCTTTCGGGTCAATCACGGTTTCGGGATAGTCAGGTTCGGCATGATCCGGGTAGAACAGGCTCGCCGTTAGCGCGTAGGCGAAATAGGGGGCCTCGCTGATGAGCGGAACCGTGTGCTCCGGCAGGAGAGGCGCGGTTTCCTCCGTAACGAAACAGGCACCGGCCTGAGTTGCCTCTGCATCCTGCTTATATTTTAGGTTGTCCAGGAAGCTGATCGCTGAAGCGGTAGCGGTTTTTAAGTCCGCGACATCGTTGAAACCTTGCTCCTCATCCTCTTGCGTCGAGAGCGAAAGACCATGCCGCAAGGCATGGTCCATAATATCGCTAAGCCGGTAAGGGCCGGTATTCTTAAAAAAGGTAGGATCGGCCACCGGCGAGTCCTAAAAAACGTTGCTTATTGCTCGATATTCAGCTTAATGCTCGGCATTTCCTTGTCCAAACGCTTAAGTACAGCCTGCGAAATATCCAGCCCATCTTCATTATACAGCAGGCGAGACTTCGTAATCGCGACGGTAAATTCCTTATCCTCAGCAATATCAGCAATGATATCCCTTATTTTATCCCGCACCTGATCGGTCGCCTCTTTATTAGCCTTCTCCAGCTGGGAACGGCGCATTTGCAGGAGTTTTTGCGTCTCTACAAAACGCGCGCGGAAATCCTTTGCTTTCTGTTCAAACGCTTCTTGCGAAATAATGTCCTTCTGCTTCGCCAGTTCTTCGTCCTCTTTCAGTAGCTCTTTCTCTTGCTTTTCCACTTCTTTCTGGAATTCGGAGCGCTTCGCTTCGATCTGCTGTTTAATATTTTGGACGACTTTAGAATTTTCAAAAACCTGCTCATCTACGACCGCGATGGTCTGGGCGAATGCCGGTAAGGTGGTTAAAGATAAGATGGTGATGCAAATTGCAGCGGCTAAACGCATAAGAACTCCCGTAAGTTAATTGACGGCCCAACGGCCTGTATTAGAATCGTGTACCAAAACTAAATCTGACGATTTCTGTTTCGTCAAAGTCTTCTTTAACAATCGCATCGGAAATGTCAATACGTATTGGTCCGAGCGGTGAACTCCATGACACGCCGAACCCGACAGATACCCGTGCGCTGGATTCATCTAACACCCGGCTCGTCGTACCTGTAGTCGGGTCGGTGAAATCGTCGTCATCCGTACCGAATAACGTACCGACATCGGTGAATAGAGCACCTTCTACGCCGAGCTCTTCCGGTAAGCCGAGTGGAAAGCCGACCTCGACCGAGCCGATAGCGTAGTTATTACCGCCGAGCGGATCGCGTGAGGCGTCGTCACGCGGGCCGATACCTTCGTTGTCGAAGCCGCGCATTTCGTTCTGTCCGATGAAGAACCGGTCGTTAATCCGCACATCCTCACCACCAAAAGCTGTCACATTACCCAGGCTACCGGTCAACCGCAGCGTAATATCATCGGTTATGAAGGGCTGATAATAACCGGCGCGGACTTCGTGGCGGAGAAATTTCGCATCACCTCCCAGCCCGGCTACATCCTGATTAAAGCGGAGGAAGAAGCCATCACGCGGGTTGAAGCGGCTATCACGCTTATCGTAAATCAAGGAATGGCCGACCAGTGAAGTCGTATTCTTTCCTTCCTGCCGTTTGATGAATTCCGAAGCAAGCTCGTCGACATCCGTAATATCGTCCGAACGTAGCGAGTAGCGCAGCGAGTGACGCAAATGATCGGTCACGGAATACGCACCGCGCAACACCGTACCTACGGTTTCATTGTCAAACGTACGGTTGGTGCGTGCGGAATCCCCGTCACGGGTAATGCTGAAAATATCAAACCCGGCCGCAAAATCCTTACCGAGGAAGTAGGGTTCGGTGAAGCTCAGGTCGATTTCCTGCCGCACGGAGGCGAGCGTAAAATTCAGTTTCAGAAATTGTCCCTTACCCAGCAGGTTACGCTCGGTGATGCTGATATCGCCGAGGGCACCATCGGTGGAGGAGAAACCGGCTCCGAACGTCAGCTCACCCGTTGACTGCTCTTCGACATCGACATTGACATTAATACGGTCCGGCGCGCTACCGGGCTCGTTCGAGAATTCGGTTTTACTGAAAAAGCCGAGATTTTCGATTTTCTGTTTCGAGCGTTTGATTTGAGAAGCATTATACGGGTCTCCTTCGGCCAGGTTAAATTCCCGCCGGATGACCCGGTCCAGCGTCCGGACATTGCCGCTGATATTGATGTTTTCCACATAGACGCGCGGCCCCTGTTTAATAATATAATTCAGACCGATGGTACGATCTTCCTCATTCTTATTATAGCGCGGCTCGATATCCACAAAAGCGTAGCCCAGATCACCGAGGAAATCGGTCAATATCTGCGAGCTGTTTTCAATTTCATTGGCGTCAAACACATCACCCTTTTCGGTGGTCAGCTGCTGCTGCAGATCGGTTGCATCCACCTGCTTGACCGTGCTTGTCACCTCCATATCGCCGAACGTGTAGCGTGGTCCTTCCTCAACCGTAAAGGTGATAATAAAATCGGACTTATCCGGGGTCAGCTCGGCATTCGCTGAGAGCACGCGGAAATCGGCATAGCCTTCTGATACGTAAAAGCGGCGGAGCAATTCTTTATCAAACTCCAGCCGATCAGGATCGAACGTATCATTGCTCGACAAAATCCGGTACCAGCGCGTTTCCTTGGTCGCGAGCACTGCACGCAGCCGCTCATCATTAAACGCTTCGTTACCGGTAAACACGATACGCGCGATTTCGGACTTATCACCTTCGTCAATCTCATAGACGAGATTGACGCGATTCTGCTCGAGCGGGATGATTTTCGGCACTACTTCCGCCCCGAAACGACCATTGCGCTGATAGATCGTCAGAATGCGCTTCACATCCTGCTGAATGGCGGATTTTGAATAAACCGAGCGAGGACCTAACGAGGTTTCCTGCGCGAGCTCTTCATCATCTATACGTTTGTTGCCTTCAAAAATCACATCGGAGATGATCGGGTTTTCCACCACGGTAACGATCAGCTTATTCTGCCGGCTTGAAATGGTGATATCGGCGAATAATCCGGAGTCATAGAGTTTTTCAAGCGCTTCATTAACCTCGCTTTCCGAGACCCGGCCACCCGTTTCCAGCCCAAGGAAGGTGAGAATCGTCTCATTCTCGACGCGTTCATTGCCTCGCACCTCAATCGTCTCCACCTGCACGGTTTCCTGTGACAATGCAGGTTGGGGTGCCAGCGTAACGGCTGCGCCGCCCATACCGACCGTCATAAAGGCCAGCGACGTGGAAATGCCCAACCGTGCTAGAAACGAACCTGCTGATGTCATACCCGACCCCTACCGCTAAAAAATACCGAAATGCTTCAAATCATTAAAGGTTGCAAAAAGCATTAGCATAATGAGAACGACAAAACCACCGCGAAAGAAATATTCCTGCGCCGCATCGGACAATGGTTTGCCGCGTATGGCCTCAAAGACATAAAACATCAGGTGCCCACCATCCAGCAGCGGGATGGGGAACAGGTTCACCAGTCCCAGATTGATCGACAGGACCGCCATGAACCAGAACACCATGCGCCAGCCCGCTTCGACCGATTGGCCGGAATAATCCGCAATCCGGAGGATGCCGCTTAGCTGGTCGGCACTGCGGGTACCCATGATCATCTGACCGACGGCCTGTAGCGTACGTTTCGACAAATTATAGGTCTCGACGACGGCGGCTCCCATCGACTCGACAATGCCGAGCTTGGCATGTTTCGGTTCGGCAGGGGCAATTCCGATAAGGCCAAGCTCAATATCGTTGCCGAAGGCATCTTCGGAGGCGGAGAGCTTCGGTGTAATCGTATCTTCAATGATTTCATCGCCGCGTTGATAGCGGATTTCCATCGGGATATTCGGATGCAGCATGACAATATCCTGAATCTGACGGAAGCGGCTGATCGACTCCCCGTCGAGGCTGACAATGACATCGCCTGCCTGCAGCCCGATTTCCGCTGCGGCGCTGTCTTCCATCACTTCACCGATCTGCGACGTTGTTTCCGGGCGCCCATACACCACGAAGAAAAACGCGAGAATGGCGATCGCGAGCAGGAAATTCGCCATCGGACCCGCTAGCACGATCAGGAACTTTTGCCACAGCGGTTGGGTATGGAAGGCAACCTTTTCTTCTTCCGGCGTCAGCTTTTTTATTTTCTCATTATCCGGGGTGCTAGCTGCGCCTTCGTCACCGAACATTTTGACGTAGCCACCCATGGGTATGGAGCTGATTTTCCAGCGTGTGCCTGATTTGTCGTTCCAGCCCCAAAGTTCCGGGCCGAAGCCAATCGAGAAAGCATCGATTTTAACACCGCATTTTTTCGCAACCCAGTAATGACCGTATTCATGGATGAAGACGATCACCGAGATGATCAGAATGAAAGAAAAAATATTATGCGCAATCAGCGTAAGTAAATCCATATAGCGTCCTATCTTTCGCGCCATTATAGGGTTTTGCACCCAATGTGCAAGGAGGAGGTTTTAGGTTTTAGGGTATGGGTCATCCTGAGCGGAGCGCCAGCGAAGCCGAAGGATCGTTTACCCCCGTCATCGCGAGGAGGGCTTTAGCCCGACGTGGTGATCTCAAGCTGCATATGCCCAGCACCCAGCCGCACGAGATTGCCGCGCTCCCGTTGGTCGCTCGCAATGACGGCTAACCCTCACCCTACCCCTCCCCCATAGGGAGAGGGAATACAAGAACATTCCTCCCCTGCCTGCGGGGGAGGCAACGAGGCTAGCTTCTATGAAGCGTAGCCGCAGTGGTGGGGGTGTCATGTGCTTACGGTGAGTAGTCATGCCCCCCTCCCAACCTCCCCCCGCAAGCAGGGGGAGGAGCAGGAACCCCGTCATCGCGAACGCAGTGAAGTGATCTCAGGCCGCATATACCAAGACGCCCGAGATTGCCGCGCTCCCGTTGGTCGCTCGCAATGACGGGCGGGGCTATTCGCTTTGCTCAGGGCGCCAATCCACCCTCTAACTCTCCCCTTATTGCTAATGGTAAATCGCTGATTATGGATCAGACGTAGCTACGGACGTATTGGCAATGGCGCGCTCGCGTTTCTGCTGATCGATCAGGCGGCTGGTCAGCTCTCTGGTGCGTCGTTCCGTTTCATAAACATGCTCGATCGATTCAATGGCGGCGAAATTCGATAGCTGCAGCGTTTCCTCAACGATGCGCGCAATATCGAGATAGGTAATGCGGTTATTCAGGAATGCATCGACCGCGACTTCATTCGCTACATTGAAAATGCACGGCGCACTATCGGCGTACTCCAGGCATTCGCGCGCGAGGCGCAACGCAGGAAAGCGCACTTCATCTGGTTTTTCAAAGGTGAGCGCGCCAATTTCCAGCAAATTCAATCGCTTGGTCTTGGTGTTAAGTCTTTCAGGCCAGCCGAGCGCGTAGGCAATCGGTACGCACATATCCGGCTCACTTAACCCGGCAACCACTGCGCCATCGGCATAATACACCATGCCGTGGATAATGGATTCCGGATGTACCACCGTTTTCAATCGGGCGGCTTCAACCCCGAAAAGATGGTAGGCCTCAATCAGCTCAAGCCCCTTATTCATCATGGTCGCAGAATCAACCGAGATTTTCGCGCCCATATCCCAGTTCGGATGCGCAACCGCCTGCTCAGGCGTGACATGCTTCATTTCTTCAAGGCTCAACGTGCGGAACGGGCCGCCGGAAGCGGTGAGGTAAATTGCTTCAATCGCGTCATCGGTCTCGTAATCGGTCGCCTGATAGATCGCGTTATGTTCCGAGTCAACCGGAATGAGAATCGCATTATGCGCGATCGCTTCATCAATCATCAACTCACCGGCACAAACGAGGCATTCCTTATTGGCGAGGCCAATGGTATTCCCGGCCTGAATCGCGGCGAGGGTAGGGCGGAGGGCTGCAGCGCCAACGATACCACTGATCACGATATCGACTTCCGTTGCGGCCGCTTCATCGAGCGCTTCTGCCCCGCAATGCACTTCCACCGGAGTATCTTTCAGCGCATCCTTAACGCGAAAGAATTTATCGCTGCCCTCAATCACCACATGTTCGGGTTGAAACCGGAGGGCCTGCTTGATCAGCAACTCGGCATTCTGCCCGGCGGTCAGGGCGTTAATCTTAAAATGATGCGGCTGGTCGGCAATGACTTTCAGTGTATTCTGCCCGATCGTACCGGTCGAGCCGAGTATGGTCACGCTTCGTGGTGCCACCTGCGGAGAGAAATGCACTACGTTGCTTTTGGTATGTTTCATGAGTTTTTTCACTGTATCGGCCTTATTACAAATAAAAATAACCACGCCACCACAGCCACGGGTAATAAACCATCCAGACGATCCAGCACGCCACCATGCGCACCTAGCAGCTTTCCACTATCTTTTACCTGACATTTGCGCTTAATCCAAGACTCAAACAGGTCACCGCCCTGAGAAATGATAGAAAAGAAGACCGCAAGCAGAGCATGGACGAAAATGGCAGGCCCTTCAATGGCCATCATATAAGCCGTGGAAGCCAAAGTCGCTAAGAGAATGCCGCCGATAGCGCCCGCCCAGGTTTTATTCGGGCTAATGCGCGGGGCGAGTTTGCGCCCTCCGAAGCGCTTACCGGCCAGATAGCCCCCGATATCCGTGCCCCAGACAATCATCAGCAGCCAGATGATCATGGACAAACCGACCTCTTCCAGCTCGCGGATCTGGATCAGTGCCGCGCAGGGAAGGGCAATATAAGCGAGGCCGAATAGCCCGTAAGGCCGCCAGTCGCGCAAATTGATGATCATGCCCTGCCATTCCAGAAACATGAGCGCGCCAGCGATACTGATCATAATCTGAAACGTGATGCCGCCCAGATAGGTCACGTATAGCGCGATAGGAATAAGAATGATGCTATAGAGCAGACGAGAAGTGAGGCTGTTCATACCGCAGCCGCCTTGGCGCGATCTTCCGCTTTGCCGAAACGCCGCTCGCGTCTGGTGAAGTCCTCAAGCGCTGCTTGGAATGCGTCAGCGTCAAAATCCGGCCATAAGGTTTCCGTAAAATAGAGTTCAGTATAGGCGCATTGCCAGAGCAAAAAATTGCTGATCCGTTGTTCGCCACCGGTGCGGATCAGTAGGTCAGGATCGGGAATGCCGCGCGTATACAAGAGGTTAGAGAAATCTTCTTCCGTAATGGAGGACGGGTCGTCCATGCTGCGGATAGCCTGAATCATTTCCTGCCGGCTGCCATAGCTAAGCGCCACATTCAGCATGAGCCGCTCATTATCCTGCGTTTCGATTTCCGCACGCTTGACCTTATTCAGTACCTTGGGTTCCAGCCGCGTCAGGTCGCCCATCGCGCGAAAGCGAACCCCGTTCTGCTTTAATTCGCCCAGCTCTTTCGTGATATAGTACTGCAATAACTCCATCAGACCGTTCACTTCATCGGGGGAGCGATTCCAGTTTTCAGAAGAAAAGGCGTAGAGTGTAAGGTATTGAATATGATGACGAATACACTCTTCGATGGCGATGCGAGCGGATTTTGCCCCCTCGCGATGGCCTTTAAGGCGCGGCATGGAACGCTGATTCGCCCAGCGGCCATTTCCATCCATGATAATCGCGAGGTGGTTTAGCATACGGATACTGGAATGTCATTCACAGCCGAGCGTCGTGAGGCTGGGAATCTCATGCGGTAAGGCCGAGACCCCCATGTTGGCAGCAGCCTCCATGAGGATGACGTATACATCGTTAGACTTTCATTATTTCCTGTTCTTTTTCTTCCAGCGCGCTATCGATTTTTTCGACATATTTATCGGTAAGATCCTGAATATCATCGCTTAGAGCATGCATTTCGTCCTGCGAAATATCACCATTTTTCTCTTCTTTCTTTATTTCATCCATTCCGTCGCGACGGGTATTGCGAATAGCGATGCGGGCTTTTTCTGCATATTGACTGCCGATTTTGACCATCTCCTTGCGGCGTTCTTCCGTCAAATCCGGAATGGGGAGCCGTACCAACTGCCCGTCGGAGGAAGGATTCAGGCCGAGATCGGCATTGATAATCGCCTTTTCCACCGCGGGAACGTTGCTCTTATCCCAGACCTGCAGGCTGATCATCCGTGGCTCGGGTACGCTGATGGTTGCCACCTGATTGAGCGGCATCATCGAGCCGTAAACATCTACCATTACCCCTTCGACCAGGCTTGCCGAGGCGCGGCCGGTGCGAAGCCCTCCTAAATCCTTTTGAAATGCGGCGAAGGTATTTTCCATACGTTGTTTTAAATCCGCTAAATCTACCATGTTGTTACCCTTTCCCGTTATTGACGATTGTTCTGGTGCCATTCCCGGTGATGACCTGCTTAAAGCCGTTGTGCTCATGAATGGAGAAAACGATAATAGGTAAGTTATTTTCGCGTGCAAGGGAGATGGCGGAGCCATCCATCACGCCAAGATCGTTTTCCAACACATAGCGGTAATCGATCGTATCGAAGCGCTTTGCATCCGGGTTGATTTTGGGATCGCTGTCATAAACACCGTCGACCTGTGTGCCTTTAAACAGTGCATCGCATTCCAGTTCAATCGCGCGGAGGGCGGCGGCGGAGTCAGTCGTGAAGAACGGGTTGCCGGTTCCGGCGGCGCAAATGACGATGCGCCCGCGTTCCATATGCCGTTTCGCGCGGCGGCGTATAAATGGTTCGCACACGCTATCCATACGGATCGCGGAAAGTACCCGCGTATCAACGCCTTTCTTCTCAAGCGCGTTTTGTACGGCAAGCGCGTTCATGACCGTGGCCAGCATGCCCATATAATCGGCGCTCGCGCGGTCCATACCGGCTTCGGAAGCGCTCATGCCGCGGAAAATGTTGCCGCCGCCGACCACAATGCAGATTTCTACGCCGAGCGAATGGACGGCGACGATTTCCTCGGAAATACGCTGGAGTGTTGGGAGGTCCTGTCCGAAGGCTTTTGCGCCCATTAATGCTTCACCGGAAAGCTTGAGCAGAACGCGTTTGTAGGCAGCTTGCGGCACCTGGTTTACCCCGATTTTTGTCATTCCGGACTTTATCCTAAAGATCTACTATTCTCTAGCGCGCAGCGGTCCCCGGGTCAAGCCCGGGTACTATATATTTGCCTTACGCCACGCCTGCAGCGGCTTTAACTTCTTCAGCGAAGTTATCTTCTTTTTTCTCAATACCCTCGCCGAGCGTGTACTGCACAAAACCGGCGATTTTGATCGGGCTGCCAATTTCTTTGGCTGCGGCATCCACTGCATCCTGTACTTTCGTTTTACCATCGATAACAAAGGTTTGCTCCGGAAGCACTACTTCCTCGTAATATTTACGGATGCGGCCTTCGACCATTTTTTCAATGATGTTGTCAGGTTTTCCGGACGCTTTAGCCTGCTCGCTGAAAATCTTACGCTCACGCTCGAGCTCTTCGGAAGGTACATCGTCGCGGGTTAGGCCGATGGGCTTGGCAGCGGCGACATGCATCGCCACCTGCTTGCCGATGGATTCCAGTTTGTCGGCAGATGCGTCGGATTCCAGTGCGACTAATACGCCGATTTTACCGAGATTATCGGTAACGGCGTTATGAATGTAAGAAACCACAGCGCCTTTGGAGACGGACAGGCTGTCAGCGCGGCGGAGTTGAATATTTTCGCCGATAGTCGCGACCGCATCGGTGATTTTTTCACCTTTTGCCTGCACCAGCGCATCAAGCTTACCGTCAACATCCAGCGCAGCGTCAGTGACGTCTTCGGCCAGCTTTTGGAACTGCTCATTTTTAGAAACGAAATCGGTTTCGGAATTGATTTCTACGATAGCGCCCTTCGTGCCGGAAACGCTAACGCCAACTAAGCCTTCTGCTGCGACGCGTCCGGACTTTTTACCCGCTTTCGCGATACCTTTTTCGCGCAGCCAGTCTTTCGCGGCCTCGAAATCTCCATTATTTTCTGCCAGTGCTTTTTTGCAGTCCATCATGCCGGCACCGGTTGCTTCGCGTAATTCTTTAATCAAACTTGCTGTAATCGCAGCCATGGTGTGTACTCCTTCTAGTGGTTTTCGTCATTGCGAGCGAAGCGCGGCAACCTTCATGCAGCAAGTGCCCGGCTTTGGGAGATTGCCACGTCGCTAGCGCTCCTCGCAATGACCCGTTAAACTAACTTCCGCTTGCCGCCTTGACAACGGGAGCATTCTCTTCTTCAGTTTTTTCGGCCTCATCCTTGTTTTCAGATGGTTTTTCCGTTTTCTTCTTTGCGGCTTTGACTTCTACTTTTGTCTCGTCGCTTTCTGTAGGCGCAGCCTCTTTCTTCAGCGGCTCCACCTTACCGACAGACTGCTGAATACCGCCTAAGACGGCATCGGCCATCAGGTTGCAATAAAGCTGAATCGCGCGGATCGCATCATCGTTACCGGGCACTACATAATCGATATGTTCCGGGTTTGCGTTGGAGTCCACAATACCTATCACCGGGATACCCAGTTTATTCGCTTCATCAATCGCGATTTTCTCTTTCTTCGTATCAATCACGAAAATCAGGTCCGGAACGCCGCCCATTTCTTTGATGCCGCCAAGCGCCAGTTCCAGCTTGTTAATCCGGCGATGAATCTGCAGCCGTTCTTTTTTGCTGATAACAATATCCGGATCCTGCAGCTGGGTTTCCAGTTCCTGCAGGGTTTTGATGGATTGCGACACGGTGCTCCAGTTAGTCAGCATACCACCCAGCCAGCGGTGATTAACGTAATACTGGCCGCAGAGCTCCGCCGCTTCCTTCACGATATTGGAGGCCTGCCGCTTGGTACTGACAAACAGAATTTTGCCACCTGATTTCGCGACATCCTGCGCTTTTTCCAGTGCGCGGTAGAGCAGGGGCACGGTCTTTTGCAGGTCTATAATATGGACGCCGTTACGCTCGCCGTAAATGTAGGGCGCCATACGTGGGTCCCAGCGCATAGTTTTGTGGCCGAAATGCACACCGGCATCCAGCAATTGTTGCATAGTAAATTTAATGGTATCGTTCATTATCTGATCCTTTTTCGGTTAGTCCTCTGCAGACAACGCTATGTTTCCATAACACCGAAATGCGTCTTTCGTTGCATTGCGCCTGCATGTGATGTAAAACAAGGACTGCCTTATATGCGATTTGACGAGAGAACGCAAGTAGTAACTCTAGCGGCATTTGGAGATAATACTAAGGTAGATTCCGCTATTTTCGTGTGAATCATGGATAAAGCGTAAACATAAATCGAACTCACGGTCTAATCGCGGAAAAACTATGAAATAAGAAAGAAAGTTTATTATGAATTTCAGTATTATCCTTATACTCGTACTTATGTTATCAACCCTGACCATTCTGGTCGCAGGGATTGTTTCGATGATTGCCGGCGCTGAAACCAGCAAGAAATATGGTACCCGGCTGATGATGGCGCGGGTGATCTCCCAGGCACTTGCGATTTTCGCATTGGTGTTTCTCTTTGCTACGAATTAGTAGGATGTTCCTGCAGCCAGTCTTTTAGGGCATCGTTCATACGGGTTTGCCAGCCTTTTCCGGTAGCGCGGAATTGTTCCACGATATCAGCATCCAGCCGAATGGTAACCTTTTGCTTCGGTGACTCAGCTTTTGGCCGTCCGACCCGCCCCTCCTTCAATGCTTTAAGGAATGCAGGAGGCAATACCTCCTTCGCCGGGCGCATTCGGGCGAAATCCTCATCGGTCAGCTCAGGGCTGTCATCCTCATCCAGCCAAACGCGAGTTCCATCTTCATAATCAATGTAATTTTTTTTGTCGTTCATAGCGTGTACGTTCCCGTTTGTTAGCTTTACGCAAGCTGATAATGCGCAGTGCCTCCGTACGTTTCGTCCAGACCATTACATAAAGTCGGTCTTCAATATACCCAATAGAAACGTAACGTGCTTTACCATATTCTTCTCGCTTATCAGTAAAATGCGCAGCAGTATCGAATTCGAAGCGGTTGGCTTGGGATAGCGAAATGCCGTGCTTTCGTTGATTCTTACTATCTTTGCCTTCATCGTACTCGATCTGCATATTTTTGCAGTATGCAGAATAAGCGGCCACAAAGCAAGTGTTAAATGTAAGTACATAAAACCCTATATTGCACTGCACGGCTAAATCAGGTCTGGTCAGATAGTTTGTGGTATACTATAGCTGTCGGAGTGCTTTGAGGTTAGTTTTGCTGTGGGATACCGAATCTCTCTGCTACCATACGCAAATCGCCCTCAATAGGGTGTTAGGGAGTATAAAAAAAGGAGTACGCAATGAAAATACTCGTCAGCGCGAAACGCTGTATTGATTATAATGTAAAGCCGCGGATCAAGCCGGATGGGTCGGCGGTGGATCTGGCGAATGTGAAAATGTCGATGAACCCGTTCGATGAAATTGCAGTGGAAGAGGCGATCAAGCTGAAGGAAGCTGGTACGGCTAGCGAGGTAGTGACCGTTACGATCGGAGAGAAAAAAGCGGAGGATATTCTCCGCACCGCGCTTGCGATGGGGGTGGATCGGGTAATCCACATTGAAACGGAAGAGGAGATTCAGCCACTCGCAGCTGCGAAGTTACTTGCGAAAGTGGTGGAAAAAGAGGCGCCTGAGATGGTCATTCTCGGTAAACAGGCGATTGATGACGACTCCAACCAAACCGGGCAGATGCTCGCCGAGCTACTCGGCTGGGGACAAGGAACCTTTGCGTCTGAGGTGAGGGTTGAGGGAGATACGGTGAATGTCACCCGTGAAGTCGATGGCGGGCTGATGACGGTAGGCCTGAAGCTCCCGGCGGTGGTCACGACCGACCTGCGCCTCAATGAGCCGCGTTATGTCGCGCTGCCGAATATCATGAAGGCGCGGAGCAAGCCGGTGGAAAAGTTAACAATAGAGGAGCTGGGAGTGGATGTCACGCCGCGGCTGAAGCTGCTGAAAGTGGAGGAGCCGCCGAAGCGCAAGGCGGGTATTAAGGTCGGATCGGTAGATGAGCTGGTTGATAAGCTGAAGAACGAAGCGAAAGTGATTTAGCATAAGCGGGGAAAGGATATGATGCGGAGTGCACTATCTTATGTGCAGAGTGGTGCGGTCTTTGTTGTGATAGTCGCCCTATTGATTATAGGTTTTTTTGTTATGCGCGCATTGGTTGTTGAAGAAAATCAGGTAGTCCTGACCGTTCCGGATGGCATCAGGCTTGCGGGTCAGCACGGCCCTTCGATGTTTGCCGCTGTGGCAGATCGGTACGTTAGTAATCGGAGCTGGCAGAAACAAGCAGCGCGTGCGCTCTGTTTCGAGCATGCGAATTTGCAGAATTGTGAGGTCTATCTGTTTAAGGACGACCGCTATTTACCGCGCGAATTTCCCATTAAGCGCTATGCTGATCAATCGATAGGGCATTACCGAATACAGAACGGGTCGGATAGGTTCCGCTTATTGCATGATGGTGATGCGCATAAAGAACAAACATTGGAAGAAAAATTTGGAAAAGACAGGAGATAAATATGGCAGTATTGGTTGTTGCAGAAGTGAGTAACGGGGCGCTTTCCCCGGCTGTAAAAAACGTGGTAAAAGCTGCAAGCCAGTTGGGTTCGGAGGTAGCGGTGCTGGTCGCCGGTAAAGGAGTGGATGAAGCCGCCGAAGCTGCGAGTAGGCTGGAGGGGGTGCAGAACGTATTGAAAGCGGATCATGCTGCCTACGAACACGCGCTAGCTGAAAACCTTGCGCCGTTGATTGCGGAGCTGGCGACGGAATACAGCCACATCCTCGCGCCCGCCAATACCTTTGGAAAGGATGTGATGCCGTGCGTCGCCGCTAAGCTTGATACTCAGCAAATTTCCGATATCATAGAGATTGTGGACGAAGCGACCTTTGTTCGACCGATCTATGCGGGGAATGTGCTCGCGACCGTGCAAAGTACGGATGCTATCAAGGTAATAACTGTGCGACCGACCAGCTTTGACAAAGTGGAAGAGGGCGGCAATGCCTCCATTGAGGCGATTGATAAGGTGCATGAAAGTGGGCGTTCGCATTTCGTCGGTAAAGAAGAATCCGCCTCTGACCGGCCGGATTTAACCTCGGCAGACATCGTGATCAGCGGAGGACGAGGGCTCGGCGGTAAGGAAGAATTTCAGGTGATTTACGACTTTGCCGATGCGGTAGGCGCTGCTGTAGGCGCATCCCGTGCTGCGGTGGATGCCGGCTATATCTCCAATGACCATCAGGTCGGGCAAACCGGTAAGGTGGTCGCGCCGGATCTCTATATCGCTGCTGGTATTTCAGGCGCGATTCAGCATCTCGCCGGGATGAAAGACAGCCGGGTGATCGTTGCGATTAATAAAGACGAAAATGCACCGATTTTCGAAGTCGCCGATTACGGCCTCGTGGCGGATTTGTTCGAGGTGTTACCTGAATTGCAGTCCAAACTTTGTAAATAAACGGTTTATTCTGGTCAATAAAGCCTGTTTGTTGTAAGGCATAGTGAGGAGGTGTCTTACATGGCGGTGACCTATGCTACATCGCGCGACAAAAAAGTGCATTCCCGAGTAAACTGGTTAGCCCCTGAGTACATAATAACAGAGCAAGCCTATCGTTCTGAAACGCGGGAGATATTTTACGAGCACTCCCTTATATTGTTGGCCGCTCGGGTATCTCAGGCCGATCGTCCGCTGAATGAAAAGGAGCGCAATGCTTTTATAGCGTTGTTTCCGGCTCGTAAGGTGCCTAAGCGTGACGTGAGCGTGCTACTGGATGTTGCTGCCAGAGAGCCGGTTAATCTTGCGCATTACCTATTGAAATTCAAGCAGTTCTTCCCGCAGAAAGATAAGCTCTATCAACGGATGATGCGTGCTTTTTTTCGGCTCGCGATTGTAGACGGGCCGATCAATCCGAAAGAGTTAACGACGCTTTTTTTTATACATTCTTCTTTACGGGAACGGGATAAAGACTTCCTTTATATGTTTCGTAATTTGATAGTTCCGAATGTGTCTAACCCCTATTCTGTATTGAACTATCATGATGACATGAGTGCTGAAGACTTAGAGCGCGCTTTTATCCGCGCCTATACGGAGTATCAGCCGGAGCATTTTCATCATGTACCGCTGGCGACGGATGTAAAAGTGATCATCAATACGCGCCGAAAAATTATTGAATATGCCTATGCCCGCCTTGAACGGGAAGCCGAACACTATGTCGTATAACTCGCCGAATTACAATGAACGGCCGGAAGGTGCGGCTGTTGATACGCTCGTGCTGCACTATACGGGGATGGAATCCGCCGAGGCGGCGTTGGAGCGTATGTGCGATCCGGAAGCCGAGGTGAGCGCGCATTACTGTGTGCTCGAAGAAGGAGAGGTGATTCAGCTGGTGGATGACGCAATGCGTGCCTGGCATGCCGGTAAAAGCTATTGGCGCGGGCGTGAGAATATCAACGATGTGTCGATTGGTATCGAGATCGTCAATCCTGGGCACGAATTTGGCTATCAGGATTTTCCCGAAGCGCAGATGGATGCGGTAGAACAGCTAGCTAGCGATATGGTGTCTCGCTATCGGATTGAACCGCGCAATGTGGTCGCACATTCCGACATTGCGCCGGACCGCAAGCAGGATCCGGGTGAGAAGTTCGACTGGAAGCGTCTTGCCGGGCAGGGTGTCGGGCTTTGGGCCGAATCGGACGCGCCACCGCATAAACTATATGCCTTTGGGGATGTCGGGAAAGAGGTGCTGGGCTTGCAGCAGCGGTTGCTGGAGTTCGGGTATTATTTGAAGCCGGACGGGTTCTTCGGCGCAAAAACCCAGCATATCGTCGAGGCATTTCAGCGGCATTTCGTGCAGGAACGCATTGATGGTATCTGGACCGAGCGCTGTGAGGATGTGTTGGGGAAGTTATTTGCTCTATTACAAGAATGATGGGGAAATCGTCATGGCGAAGCACTCTCTTTGTCATGCTGAGCGACAGCGAAGCATCTTTACAGACGGTCAGTCGCAAAAGATCCTTCGCTGTCGGTCAGGATGACGGGGGCAGTTTTTAACCGTCATTGCGAGGAGTGAAACGACGAAGCAATCTCCCGCAGGGGATTTCACAAGGGGATTACGTCGCCTTCGGCTCGTAATGATGAGCATGTCGGCTGAGGTCGCCACGTCGCTCACGCTCCTTGCGATGACGGGATTTTTGCCTCTGTTTTACCCGAGCTTTGATGCCTCCCGATAAACCAAAGCGGAAAACATCTGGTCATCCTACCTCTAATCTTTTATCATCGACATACCAGATAGCGAAGATGGTTGCTGGCGGTTTTGGCCGTCAGAGGAAAGTCCGGGCTCCATGGAACCATGATGCCGGCTAACGGCCGGAGCGGGTGACCGCATGGAAAGTGCATAGAAAAGATACCGCCTGCTATGCAGGTAAGGGTGGAATGGTGCGGTAAGAGCGCACCGCGCAGCTGGTAACAGGTGCGGCAGAGCAAACCCCATCAGGAGCAAGGCCAAATAGGAAAAGCGCTTGAGGCCGGTTCCGCCGAAGCTTTTCGGGTAGGCCGCTAGAGCGCGCGGGTAATCGTGCGCCCAGATGAATAACCATCCCCGCCTAGCGATAGGATAGAGGACAGAACCCGGCTTACTCGCTATCTGGTGTTATCTTATAGATATAAAATTATTGACAAATATTATCTTTAAGGTAATATTACATAGGTGTATTCAATCGTATGGAAGAAAAAGGCCGTCAAGTATTTCCGGAAATTGCCGGCATCACAGAAGCAATTGATTACACGAAAGCTGGAAAGGCTATCAGAGGATCCCTATGCGGAGCACGCACATTGTACCAAATTACAGGGTCGGGACGGTTACCGCATGCGCATTGGCTCCCTGAGATTGATTTATACGTTACGAGATGAGGAATGCATAATTCTGGTACTTGACTTAAATACACGCGGAGCGATTTACCAATGAGACATGATACAATCGAAGTAAACGGGGTGAGGTATATTTCATATGAGGCCTATGAAGCATTGCTGGACGAAATGGCGTTTGATCAGGCTACGGGGGAGCTGCAGGACGGAGAAGAAACGATACCGCATAGCATGGTGGTGCAACTTGGCGAAGCTGCTCATGAAGGGGCGGTGGTGGATATATGGCGACAACATCGCGGCATGTCACAACGCGCATTAGCGGAAGCAATCGCTATGCCGTCAAGTCAGTTAAACCTGATTCTGCGAGGAAAAAAGAATTTCACGGTCAGTAAGTTGAAGGCGGTTGCAGAAGCGTTGCAACTTGAGGTAGAAGATATTCTGTGCTAACTACTTCTTTCCCTCCAGCTCTTCTGCAATCTGGTGGTGTTTTTTGAGGGTATCCAAGGCGATGTAGATCAGGGTGGTGTGGGCGAGGAAGAAAATCACCCCTTCAAACATAAAGACCGGGCGGCCAAGGATATAGCCGAGCAGGTCAACCGCGATGAGCGGCGTGCTCGCTACCGCGCTGATGCGGCAGGCGCGCGTCAAGTCCGTCTTTATCATCATCATCTGTGCGATCAGCATCGCCACAAATCCGAAAATGAAGGCGCGGAACAGATAGCTCACCGTCATAAATACATATAAAAACGCGGTGAACAGGAAGCTCACGCTGCCGATATTGCGCTTAAAGCTCAGGAATGCCATCTCCAGTGTTTGCGGGGTGATGTCAATCGTGGCATCGGGCGGGATATTGAAGGAGGCCATCAACTCGCTGATCGGCACCGGGCGGATATTATTCTGGCCGAAATTGACGTAGACCGTATCTTTCGTCACGGTGATGCGGCTCTCTTTCGCCTGCGCGGTTGCATCCCGCACGCTCGTATCGATATAGACCAGCGTGGAGCTGTCTGTCGGTGAGGTGATGGTATATTGCTTCGGCGGGGCCAGCATGGAAAGCGTGCCATTTTCGAGTTTCATCGGGCGAACCTGCCCGGTAATGCCGAGGATGCGCTCCGGCAGGTAATCATTCTCCGCGGAAAAAGGGCGGCCCTCTTCGCTGTAAAAATCGGAGAGTTTCGATTGCACCGAGAGGCCGACCGGTATGCATAACACCGCAATTATAAAGGCGATATAGACAAAGCCGAGCCCTGCCCAGCGATGATATACTGCAATGAAGCACTCGGGCCTGTAAAAGCTCTGTAATGCGGTTTTGAGATACTGTTTCATCATAGATCCGGCTCGGGCGGGAGTTGTTTAATCAGCGTTAAGGCATAAAACACGTATAATAGGGTGATAATTGATAAGGTAAAGAGCCCATAATGCGCGGCGTAGGGTGTCATCGCGAAAAAGATATAGCCGAACAGGCCGGGGGTGATGGCAACGGCGGTGATGCGGATCATATCTTCGATTTCTGCCGGGCTGCGGACCATCAGGTTAACCACGCTCGCCACCATGGCGAGAATCACCGCCCAGATGAAGTAAAACACGCCAACAACGATAATGATAAAGGGCGAGGCGATCAACAAGGCTATCAGCGTGAATGTTTGTAGCATGCCGATTAGGGTGGCCGTGAGCTTGCGCAGATTTTTCTCGTTCAGTTCGGCGTAGCGGTACGCTTCCATACCGTCCTCATGCGTGAAATAGAGCGCTTCTTTGCCAAACCAGATGGACTGTTCCAGCTCAGCAGCTTGCGGTATTTTCGTGGTGTCAAATACGATACGCGCGGCCTGTTTTCCTTCCTTTGCGGGCAGGGTGAGGATATGCGGCTCCGCTTCTTCTATGGTCAAAATGCCGTCATCCACGGTGGCACGGGGAAAATCGCTCAACATAGCCAGAATCGCTCTGCCGGTTTCCGGGTTGTCTTTGAAAAACTCGCTAAGGTAAAAAACACGCTCATGCCCGGCTTTGTCGGTTTCGCCTTCTTTGATCACCAGCCGGTGTTCGGTCACCAGCATAAAGGCTTCCGTACTTTCGAGCGATTCATATTGCCCGCTCGTATCGAAAATCGCACGCGGGGTTTCGGTGCCCTTTTGGTAAATATAATACGGCATGGAATCTGCATCGATCTTTAGCTCGTTATCCTCCCAGCGCATGGGAGGTATTTCAGCGAGGTAATGCAATGCGTCAGAAAGAAGCAGCTGCGGCCAGTCGTCGGGGTGCGCTTCGAGCGTCTCCGGCTGAACGGCCTGCTCTTTGATTTCATCGACAAGCAGGTCAGACAGCCTGTCAAAACCATCATCCAGCAGCTTCGAAAGCAGAAAGGCGGCGAACATCAGCCAGACAATCGCCGTGATCATGAGTAAATAGACAAAACCGGTGCCGTCCCAGCGCTTATACACATCGCGGTAGAGATCGGCTGAGTAAAAACTCGCCGGAATCGCACGGAGATAATTAAATCGGGTCGGTTCGCTCGCCTGCATGGTGGCGAAGTATAGAAGGTTACATGGCGTGAGTCGAGTATTGAGTAGTTGGTTTAAGTTGTTAGCTGTTAGGTTCTCTCTTTGTCATGCTGAGCGAGCCGAGCGAGTCGAAGCATCTTTACAGGCGGTAAGTCCATAAAGATCCTTCGCTGTCGTTCAGGATGACGGGGCTGGGTAGGTTAGGGCAGCAGTGTCATTGCGAGGAGTGAAACGACGAAGCAATCTCGCGCTGTGGCCTGAGATCACCACGTCGCTTCGCTCCTCGTGATGACGGGGTTCCATCTCCTCCCCCTCCTTGCGGCGCACTCATTTACTCCTCCCCCTGCTTGCGGGGGGGAGGTTGGGAGGGGCGCATTAATACTTCCCTCACCCTCGACAGCTACGCTGTCTCGACCTCTCTTCATCCGGGAGAGGTTACGTTCTTTATTCCCTCTCCCGCATGACGAGAGGGTTAGGGTGAGGGCGTCATTGCGAGCGACCAACGGGAGCGTGGCAATCTCGGGCAGGGGGCTTCACAGGGAGATTACGTCGCCTTCGGCTCGTAATGACGGGCAGGTTGCTGGAGATCGCTTCATTGCGTTCGCGATGACGGGGTAAATCATGCGTCATGTGGTGACCTGTGGGACGCGATGGGATAACGTATGGGAAATCATGGGAAAGAGTAAGTAGCTGAAACTAAATAAATAATCAGCCTTTTATAAAAAAGTTGCCATTCTATGGTTGACATATCCCACAAAAAACCACATTATTCCCATGTAAGCCCAAGCTAGCCCATATACGTCCATCTCTCCCAAGGCATATATGGTGCAATCTCTCTCCCAATGGCAGCAAGGGTTTATGAACGAAGGGGGCAGTGGTTGTAGGAAAGGAAGAAAATGATATGGCGTTGTTTCTTTCAACTTACACCAACAAGCTTGATAAAAAAGGTAGAGTCTCCATTCCTGCCCCCTTTCGTTCCGTATTATCCGCCGAAAATTTCAACGGTGTCATTGTCTACCCCTCCTTCGTGTATGAATGTATTGAGGCGTGCGGCATGAACCGGATCGAGAAGCTGAGTGAATCCATTGACAGCATGGACCCGTTTTCTGACGAGCGCGACGCGTTTGCCGCGACCATACTCGGGGGCTCGGTGCAATTGCAGTTTGACGATGGCGGGCGGGTGCTGCTGCCGTCGCAGTTAATCGAGCAGGCCGGTTTATCCGATGCTGCCGTGTTTATCGGAAAAGGGCAGACATTTGAGATATGGAGCCCTGAGCGGTTTGAGGCGTATAGTGATAAGGCGCGTCAGATGGCGAAGGCGAAGCGGGCAAGTTTGAGTTTAATGCCGAAAGGTGGGGGTAGTGATTAGAGCTGAGAGCTTAGAGCTGAGAGCTAAGTATTTAGGTGTCATCCCGGATTTATTCCGGGATCTAGAGCGGCTTGTTGCTTATGGCTCTAGATCCCGGCACAAGGCCGGGATGACAAAGTTTATTGAGTCAAGAAAACGCGATAGTAATCGCGTTGCTTCAGTGGCCGCAGGCCTTAGGTTCATTGCGGAGGCCAGTAGGCCGAAGCAGGAACTATCACATAACACCTCAAGCAATCGTACCACGTAATGGCGGGGGGGAATCCGCACGTATCGGTGTTGCTTGAGGAAGCCGTCGCCGCTCTGGCGCCGAAAGCTGGTAGGGTCTATGTAGACGGAACTTTCGGCGCCGGGGGGCACAGCCGCGCGATACTGGAATCGTGCGAATGTACGGTGGTCGCATTGGATAGGGACGAAACGGTGATGCCATTTGTGAATGCATTGAAAGATGAGTTCGGGGAAAGATTTCACTTTATCGCATCACGGTTTAGTGATATGAAAGGACCTGTTCTCGCGCGTGTGGGGTGCGTTGATGGAGTATTGCTGGATGTTGGGGTTTCTTCCATGCAATTAGACAACGCGGAGCGCGGCTTCTCCTTTATGAAGGATGGTCCGTTGGATATGCGTATGGGCGCATCGGGGATGAGTGCGGCTGATTTTGTCAATACACAGGATGAGGCGGTGATCGCCGATACGCTCTTTCACTATGGCGGTGAGAAGAAATCGCGCCGTATTGCCCGCGCGATCGTCCATCAGCGTGAGGAAAAGCCTTTCGAAACGACGCTGGAGCTCGCGGGGTGTATCAAACGTACCGTTGGGCGCTATAACGACACGATTCACCCGGCAACGCGGAGCTTTCAGGCCATCCGCATCGCCATCAATGAAGAACTTGAGCAGTTGCAGGAGGGGCTCGCTGCGGCGGCAGACCTCTTATGTCCGGGCGGCAGGCTTGCGGTTATTACCTTCCATTCCGGGGAAGATGCGATCGTCAAACGTTATTTCAAGGAAAAGACCGGCAAGATAGCGGGCGTGTCCCGGCATATGCCGGCAACGTCGAATGATAATGAACCGGCGACATTCCGTACACTTACGCGCAAGCCGATTGAGCCGAGCGCGGAGGAAATCGCAGATAATGCGCGCGCACGCTCTGCCAAATTGCGTGTGGTGGAACGACTTGGGGAAGGCAACTAAGGAGGGTACGATGTTACGACCTGCATTTTTTGTAATTATTGGTGTGGTAGGGCTGCTCGCCATATCGGTTTATGAGGTGGAGAAGCGCGTTTCGGATTTGCGTAAAGAGCTTAGAGATGCGCGCCAGTCCATCGCGAAAGATCAGCATGAAATGCATGTGCTGCGTGCCGAGTGGAGCTATCTGAACCAGCCGAGGCGGATTGAAGAAATGTCGCAGGAAGTGCTGGAGCTCGCGCCCGTATCGCTCACCAACTTCATGCAGATTGACGATATCCCGCTACGCAGCGAACTGATGTTCGACGAGCAGGCAGGTGATGTGATTCTCTCGCAGCGGTAAGCGATGGAGACGTCAGCCGGGAGACGCGAGCATATTGCGATTCAGGTCGATGGTGCTATGCATCAGGCGCTTGAGATGTGCCGTGGCCGTCTCGTATTTATCTTTTCGCTGATCCTGCTCTGTTTCGGCGCAATCAGTTTCCGGCTGGTTGATCTAGCGCTGGATGGCTTACGCGAAGAAAGCCGCCATTTGGCCACCGTCACGTCTCAGGATGATTTACACCCCCCAAGGCGGGAGATTGTCGACCGTAACGGCGAGTTGCTGGCGATGAATCTCAATACGGTATCGCTATTTGCCAACCCGAAAATCATTCTCGACGTCGAAGAAACCGCGGAAGGGCTGCATCGGATCTTCCCGGATCTGGACAAGGCGGAGCTGCTGGAGGATTTGCAAAAAGAACGCAGCTTCATATGGGTAAAGCGGAATATTCATCCCAGAGAACAGGATGCGGTCATGGAGTTGGGCCAGCCGGGCTTAAATTTCCTGGAAGAGGAAAAGCGGCTTTACCCTTATGGTGAGCAAGTCGCGCATGTGCTCGGTACGGTTGGTACCGACGGCTATGGCCTTGCCGGTATTGAAAAGCAATTTGAGAAAACGCTAGCGCCACAATATGTCACGCCGGACGCGGAGCAGCCGCTCGAGTTGGCATTGGATGCGCGTCTGCAGGCCATTTTATTTGATGAGCTCAAAGCGACCTATGAAAAGCATAGTGCGGAAGGGGCTGCGGCGATCCTGATGGATGCGCATAATGGCGAGGTGCTGTCCATGATCAGCCTCCCGGCGTTTGATCCTAACCAGCCAAGCGAGATGCAGAATAAGGAAGCCTTTAATTACGCCACGCTCGGCGTGTATGAAATGGGGTCAACATTTAAGACCTTTGCGATTGCGCAGGCGTTGGATCAGAACCTGATTCATCTTGATAATGAGTATGATGCGACTAAACCGATTTATATTGCTCGCCACCGGATTGCTGATTTTCACCCCGAAAACCGGGTATTGAACGTGCCGGAAATTTTCCTGCATTCCTCCAATATTGGAACGGCGCGGATTGCCGACGAAATCGGGCCCGAAGCGCAACAGCAATTTTACCGCCATCTCGGTTTGTTCGATCAGATGGATTTTGAGCTGCCGGAGCTCGGAACGCCGCTGCTACCCGAACGGTGGGGGCGGCTGGTTACGATGACCGCCTCGTTCGGTCATGGGATCGCGGTTAGTCCGTTGCATGTCGTGCGTGCCTATGCGGCGATGGTCAATGGCGGTAAACTGGTGGAACCGACGCTGTTTAAACGCGAAAAGGTGCCGGAATTCAAACAGGTGATCCGCGCTCAGACCTCCGAAACGATGCGGCGCTTACTGCGTCTCGTCGTCGCGGAAGGAACGGGCGAATCGGCAGAGGCGCCTGGTTATTACCTCGGCGGTAAAACCGGCACGGCGGAAAAGGCAGGCATCGGGCAATATGACCGAAAACGGCTCATTTCTTCCTTCGCCGGGGCTTTTCCGATGTATGATCCGCAATATGTGCTGTTTATTATGTTTGATGAGCCGAAGGGTATTAAAGAAACCTGGGGTTATGCAACTGCGGGGTGGACCGCCGCTCCTACCGCCAAGCGCGTTGTCGAACGGATTGGGCCGCTGCTCGGCGTGAAACCCGTTGACCCCAAGGATGAAACCATTAATAAAGGGCTCTATGTGGAATTTGAACGCCATGATAAAGAGCTTGCAGCTCAGTAATACGCGTCGTCTTCGCGAAAGCAGTGACGGGCAGATGCTACCGTGAATAGTGCGTTGATCTATTGTCATGGTATTTAACTTACCACAATCTCTGGAACGTCATGCTTATGACATTACCGGCCAGCTGCTTGATACCATCAGCGGGTTGACGCTGGATTCACGCGAAGTCAAACCCGGCTATTTATTTGCCGCCTTTCAAGGGGCGGAAGCGGACGGTAAGGCCTATATTCCGCAAGCGATAGAGCAGGGGGCGAGCGTTATTCTCAGCGATGCAGCGGTTGAAGCGTCTGTTCCGGTCATTACCGCGCCGCAGCCGAAGCAACTGCTCGGCGCGATTGCCAGGGCGTTTTACGGGCCGCATCCGGAGCAGATTGTCGCGGTGACCGGAACGAATGGGAAAACATCGGTCGCGCATTTTTGTCGGCAGCTTTGGGCGGGCTTAGGTCAGAAGGCTGCGAATCTGGGCACAACCGGAACGTGGGTGCAGGAACCGGGGAAAAAAGCAGCGCAGTTCGCGCTGGAGGATAATCAGCTGACCTCGCCGGATATTATCGGCTTGCACCGGATGCTTGCGGCGTTAAAACGCGAGGGGGTGGAGCATGTCGCGCTGGAGGCCTCCAGCCACGGCTTGTATCAGGAGCGGCTTTCGGGCGTGGATATTCTTGCCGGTGCGTTTACCAATATCAGCCGCGACCATCTGGATTATCACAAAACCTTTGAAAATTACCTCGCGGCCAAGCTGAAACTGTTTGAACTTACGGACAGGAAGGTGGTGCATGATTCTTTATGTCATCCTGAGCGAGTGCAGCGAGCCGAAGGATCTCAAGTTGTACCACAAGATTCTTCGACTGCGATTGCTATAGCAATCTCCGCTCAGAATGACATGTTGACCTACGGCCCCCATGCCGAGGATGTAGCTTATACGGTTACCAGGCGGGATGCGACCGGTATTGCGGCGACCATTCATTATGACAAAAAGGATTATGCTATCTACCTGCCTCTGCTGGGTGCGTTCCAACTTGATAATGCCCTCTGCGCTTCGGCCTTATTAATACAGTGTGGGGAAGCGGCGGAGCGTTTATTTCCGCTGTTTGAGGGGGTTACCCCGGTGCGTGGACGGATGGAGCAGGTTGCGCAGACGGCGGCCGGGGCGAACGTGCTGGTGGATTATGCGCATACGCCGGACGCGCTCGCTCATGCGCTTGCGACACTGCGCGAGCATATCGGGGATGGCAAGCTATGGGTGGTATTCGGTTGCGGTGGTGACCGGGACGCAGGTAAGCGGCCCGAGATGGGGAAGGTAGCGGCTGAGCTGGCCGATCAGGTGATGATTACCGATGATAATCCGCGTACCGAAGATGCGGCGGCGATTCGGGCAGCGATTAAATGTGAGGCGCCGGACGCGGTAGAGATTGCCGACCGGCGTGAGGCGATTGCCGATGCGGTTTTGCAGGCAGGCGCGGGGGATCTGGTGCTGATTGCGGGCAAAGGGCATGAGAATTACCAGATTATCGGCACCAGGAAACAGCATTTTGATGACGCTGAGGTAGTGCGGGACGTGATATCAGCAGGACAATAAGAAAGGCAGATTATGACGCTATGGAACAGTGAACAACTTGCGGAAGCGCTTGGCCTGCCCGTGCCGGAGGGGATTGTCGCAACCGGCGTGTCGATTGATACGCGGACGCTCGCGCCGGGGGATCTGTTTGTCGCCCTTAAAGGTGAGCGGTTTGACGGTAATACATACGCGGTGGACGCGCTCGAGAAGGGAGCGGCGGCGGCCATTGTGAGCGATGCCTCGCTCGATGAACCCGGGATGATCGTGGTGGAGGATACCGAGGCTGCGCTAGTGAAGCTCGGAACATATCGCCGGGCTGCATTTGCGGGGAAGGTGATCGGAGTGACGGGGAGCTTAGGCAAGACCTCGGTCAAGGAGGCGCTGACCGCGCTGCTTTCTCAACAAGGGCAGACCCATGCAACGCGCGGCAATTTGAATAATCATTTCGGCGTACCTTTGACACTCGCGCGTTTGCCGGTTGAGGCCGATTATGCGGTGATTGAAATGGGTATGAACCATGCCGGGGAGATTCGGTATCTGACGAAAATGGCGCGGCCGGATGTTGCGATGATTACCACGGTTGATGCGGTGCATCTCGAATTTTTTGATTCGGTCGAAGGCATTGCCGAAGCGAAGGCGGAGATATTCGAGGGGCTGGAGTCGGCTGGAACGGCCATCCTGCCGCGCGATAACCGCTATTACCCTTTACTGCAAGAGCGGGCAGGGGCGCATGCGAAACGTACCTTCGGTCAATCGGCGGAGGCGGATTTTCAGATGGTACAAACGGAAGAAACCGCAGAAGGGCAAGCTGTCACGTGTCGGCTGGATGGCCAGAAAGATCAGTTTGTGTTGGCGCTTACCGGAGTACATCATGCAGTGAATCTGCTCGGGGTGCTGGCGGCTATGGAGGCGGCGGGAGCCGATATATCTCAGGCGTTTGCGGGCATGCATGCCATACAGCCTACGCAAGGGCGCGGGAATCGGTTGCGGCTGGAAATCGATGGAAAGCGCATTACGCTCATTGACGATAGCTACAATGCGAGCCCGGCTTCCATGCAGTCGGCGCTTTCCGGGCTGGCGGTCACGGCGCGGCAGGAAGGGGGGCGGCCGGTTGCGGCGCTTGGGGATATGCTGGAGCTGGGAGAGCAGGAAAAGGCGCTTCATGCAGGGCTTGTAGATTCTGTTGTAAGTAACCAGATTAAAAAAGTATTTCTGCTTGGAAAGCGTATGCGATACTTACAGGAGGTCTTGCCGGATACGGTCGAGGTTGATCATACCGAATCGCTCGATTTGCTCAAAAATGCACTGTTAGAGCAGCTTCAGGATAAAGATATATTGCTCATTAAGGGTTCACATGGTAGCGATATATGGAAATTGGTTGAGGGGCTGAAAGCCGCAACGGGGGAATAGCTATGACTGCGCAAAGATGGGGGTATATTGGTACGCGCACTTGCGTCGCGATAACGACGGACTTTTGTGAAATGACGGCAGTCATTTCCGGGAGCTTTCGGTAATGCTCTATCATCTACTCGTACCGCTGGCGGAGGATTACACGTTTCTGAATGTATTTCGTTATCTGACTTTTCGCAGTGGCGGGGCAGTGATGACCTCGCTGTTATTCTGCTTTATCTTTGGTAAACCGATTATCCGCTGGCTTAAAGCCAAGCAGCGAGAGGGGCAGCCGATCCGCGAAGATGGGCCGGAAACACATCTGGTGACGAAAGTGGGAACACCGACGATGGGCGGTGTCATGATTTTAGTCTCGATCATTATCTCCACGCTGCTGTGGGCGGATTTAAGCAATGTCTATGTCTGGGTGGTGCTCGGTGTTACCTTTGCCTATGGAATGCTTGGTTTTTATGATGATTACCTCAAGCTGACCAAGCGCTCAAGTGCGGGCGTTTCCGGAAAAATGAAGCTGTTATTTCAGTTTGGGGTCGTATTTGCGGCTGCGGCGGTCGTGATGGATATTTCCGATCCGAACTACCATACCCATGTGGCCGTTCCGTTTTTCAAAGACTTATTGATCAATCTGAGCTGGTTTTACTTTGTATTTGCCGGCGTCGTGATCGTCGGGGCGAGTAATGCGGTCAATCTGACGGACGGGCTGGATGGGCTTGCTATCGTACCGGTGATGATCACGGCGATGTGTTTCGGCTTTATTGCCTATCTCGTCGGTAACGCTGTCTATTCCGAGTATCTGCAGTTGCATTTTGTGCCGGGTACAGGCGAGCTGGGTATTATCTGTGCGGCAGTAATCGGCGGTGGGCTTGGTTTCCTCTGGTTCAATGCGCCGCCGGCGCAGGTCTTTATGGGGGATACGGGCAGTCTTTCGCTTGGCGGATTGCTCGGCTCGGTCAGCGTCATTACCAAGCACGAGATCGTGCTTGCGATTATTGGCGGGCTGTTTGTCATTGAGGCCGTGTCGGTCATGATGCAGGTCTATTATTACAAGCTGACGGGCAAGCGTATTTTCCTGATGGCGCCGATTCACCACCATTTTGAGAAGAAAGGCTGGAGCGAGCCGACCATCGTTATCCGCTTCTGGATTATCGCGGTAATTTTCGCATTGATTGGTCTGTCGACACTCAAGTTGCGGTGAGCTTGGAATCAATTCCGGAGGAAGCGGATCGTATATGAAATCCTTTAGTGAAAAGCAATTTTTTATACTCGGGCTCGGTAAATCCGGGCTAGGTGCGGCAAAGCTACTTGCAGAGCAGGGGGCTAGGGTCAGCGTATGGGATGACGGCGAGGCGAAGCGCGCGGACGTGGGCGGGAGTTATTCCGTTGTGCCACCGGAGGAAGTGGATTGGCAGGGGCTAAGGGCCGTGATCTGGAGCCCTGGGATTCCTTCGACCTTTCCTGCGCCGCACCGGGCTGCCACCCTTGCAAGGGAGCATAATGTCCCCCTCTGGTGCGATATTGAGTTATTATACCGGACCTATCCTGAAGCCCGCTATGTTGGCATTACTGGAACGAACGGCAAGTCGACGGCAACGGCGCTCGCTTTTCACATCGCGAAAGAGCTCGGCATAGATGCGGCAATGGGCGGCAATATCGGCGTAGCAGCGAGCGAGCTGGCGCTGCAGCCTGCCAAGGCGCTCTATGTTATCGAAGCCTCCTCCTATCAATTGGAACTGCTCGAGAAAACGCGGTTTAACGCTGCTGTGCTGCTCAATATCACGCCGGATCACCTCGACCGGCATGGCAGTATGGAAGGCTATGTAGCAGCCAAGCGGCGCATTTTCGACCAGCAGGAAACGGATGATACGGCCATTATAGCGCGGGATGATACCTACACGCAGTCTATTTATGAACGTATAAAGGATTATAATAAACAGAAGGTTGTTAGTTATATATCAGAAAAAGAAATAAGAAAACTTCCTGACTCATTGCAAGGTAAGCATAATTTGCAGAATTATCTGGCCGTTGAGGCCGTGTTTGTGCAGATGGGTTATGCGCCGGATGCTATTTTGCAAGCCGCACAACGTTATGGCGGGCTTGCGCATCGTATGCAAAAGGTAGGCACGCTCGGCGAGGTGGTGTTTATCAATGATAGCAAGGCAACCAATGCGGAGGCGACGAAGCAGGCGCTCGGCACGTTTCAGGATATATACTGGCTGGTCGGTGGTGTGGCCAAGGCGGAAGGGATTGATCCCCTGACTCCTTATTTTAACCGTATCCGTAAGGCGTTTTTGTTCGGTGAAGCGCAGGAGAGATTTGCGGAAACGCTTTCGACACATAACATACCTTTCGAGCGCCGCGATACGCTGGAAAAGGCGTTTAACCATGCGGTTGAGGAGGCGAGGCGGGGAGTCGTCCTGCTATCTCCATCCTGCGCCTCGTTCGATCAGTTTGCGAATTTTGAGCAGCGCGGTGAAAGGTTTGAACAGCTCGTGCGCGAGATGGTTGCAGCAACCGGCAAATAAGCGTAGTAGTAGGGTATGTTTCACAGAATGGTTTAGGGGGTTATGCCATTTAGCCGTACCAAGATACGTCATCCGGTTGGACAATGGTGGTGGACGATTGATCGCTATCTGCTGATGGCGGTATTTCTGCTGATTGCGGCCGGTATGATGCTGAATATGGCAGCTAGCCCAACGGTGGCGGAGCGGGTTGGCTATTCACCCTATCATTTTACGTTTCGGCAGGCGCTTTTTGTGAGCCTGGGCGTGCTGGTAATGATCACCCTATCCGCGCTCAGGCCGGAGGTGATTCAGAAACTTGCTATGGCGGGGCTAGCCGGGTGTTTCGTATTGCTGCTATTGGTGTATCTGATTGGGCCGGAGGTGAAAGGCGCGAAGCGCTGGCTGTATGTAGCCGGTTTTTCCCTGCAGCCATCCGAATTCGTTAAGCCGTTTTTCGCGATTGTCTGTGCGTGGATTCTATCAAAATACCATGCGAGCCAGCCTAATCGTGGCTTTTTGCTGGCGGCAGGGTTGTTTTTGCTGTTTGCCCTTATGATCGCATTGCAACCAGATATCGGGATGACGCTCGCCCTTTCCGCCATCTGGGGTACGCAGATGTTTCTGGCCGGTTTGCCGCTTTTGCTTATTGCCGTGCTTGGTCTGCTCGGAATCGGCGCGATTATGAGTGCTTATATGCTGCTGCCGCACGTTAAACAGCGGATCAACAGCTTTCTTGACCCAAGCGTTGGCGATAATTACCAGATTGAGAAATCGCTGGAAGCCTTTATCAATGGGGGTTTTCTAGGCAAAGGACCGGGAGAAGGGGTGGTGAAGCGCTATATCCCGGATGCGCATACGGATTTTATTTTCGCGGTAGTCGGGGAGGAATACGGGTTGTTTATGTCGCTTGTCGTGGTGGCGATTTTTATTTTCATTATTACCAGAGGTTTTCTGAGTATCTATATGGAAAAGAACCTGTTTATCCTCCTCGCTACTGCCGGATTGCTAACGCAATTTGCCATGCAGACGATTGTGAATATGGGTGTAGCGCTTAGCCTGTTACCGAATACGGGGATGACGCTGCCTTTTGTCAGCTATGGCGGATCGTCGACGCTTTCGATTGCGATTGCGATGGGCTGCGTATTGTCCTTTACGCGAAGGCAGTTTGGACTGGTGAGGGTGATATGACACAAGCAAAGCAGGTGGTGTTTTTAGCATCCGGTGGTACGGGCGGGCATATTTTCCCGGCGCAGGCGCTCGCCGCCGAGTTACAGAAGCGGGGCTATGAGCCGGTGATAATTACCGATACGCGCTATGATAATTACGCAGGAAACGGTGGAACTTACGAGGTATTGACGATACCTACCAGCGGTTTGATGCACGGTCTGACGGGCAAGTTCAAAGGGCTTATCAATATGGGGCGGGGTTATATGGCAGCAAAGCGGCTGATTCGCCGTTACAAGCCGGTCGCAGCGGTTGGTTTCGGCGGTTATCCTTCCATGCCGACCATGATGGCGGCGGTGCGTAATTCTAATGTTAAAACCGTAATTCATGAGCAAAATTCGTTGCTTGGCAGAAGTAATTACTTTCTTGCTTCAAGAGTTGATGCTATCGCCACCTCGTTTCAGGAGGTTAAAGGGCTGGATGAACGGCTACAGCAGAAAGTTAGCTATACGGGCAACCCGGTGCGGCCTAATATTCTTGCGCTGAGAACGCTGGATTACCCCGCGTTTGACGAATATACCCCGCTCAGGCTGCTCGTCACCGGGGGTAGTCAGGGAGCACAGGTGCTGGGCGATGTCATCCCGGAGGCGATTGGTCTGCTTGATGAGGAAAAGCGGCAGCGGATTCGCATCGACCAGCAATGCCGCAAGGAGAATATCGACCGGGTGCGTAAACGCTATCAGGAGCTGGGTGTGAGCGCGGATGTGGCGACCTTTTTTAATGATATGCCCTCACGGCTGGCCTCATGCCATCTTTTTATCGGGCGGGCAGGTGCTTCGACGATTGCGGAGCTTTCGGTGATTGGCCGCCCTGCCATCTTTGTGCCCTATCCTTATGCAACGGACGATCATCAGACGGTGAATGCCACGCTGCTTGAGGACGCGGGCGGGGCGTGGGTGATGCCGCAGGAGTCGTTCACTCCGGCGAATCTGAAAGATAAGCTCGAGCATTTCTTCATGCTGCCGGAAAGTCTGACCGGCGCGGCGAGTCATATGCGTAAGGCCGGGCGCCCCCATGCGGCAGAGAAGCTTGCGGATATGGTGATGTCGCTTACACAGGCTTAGAAGCTGCAGTGCAGAGTTATATTCATGTTTTTGCTCTGGCTATTTTTTGTCATGCCCGGGCTTGACTTGGGTATCCAGCAACCAAAAGACCCTTCGCTATCGTTCAGCATGACGATAGGAAATGCAGGTTAGTGCATGAGTGTCATTGCGAGCGACCATCGGGAGCGCGGCAATCCCCTACGGGATTCAACGGCACGAGATCGCTTCACTCCGCTCGCGATGACGGGGTTCCATCTCCTCCCCCTGCTTGCGGGGGGAGGTTGGGAGGGGGGCACTAATACTTCCCTCACCACCTGACACCCCCACCACTGCGGCTAACGCGCTCACGCACGTAAGCCTCGTTGCCTCCCCCGCAGGCAGGGGAGGATGCTTTCTTTTCTCCTCTCCCTCTGGGAAAGGTTAGGGTGAGGGTTTGTTAACACCGCACCGCGGTTGATAACGAGGGTGAGTTGGCAAAAGGAGCGATTTATCGCTGGTAACGCGCAAAAAAATCCCGTAAATAACGGGTATGAATAAGAGCTACCATCTCCCCAAACGTCATTTCAAACCCGCCGGAACCTTGCCGCTTGAGGTGGGGACGATTCATTTCGTCGGTATCGGGGGTATCGGTATGAGCGGGATTGCCGAAATCCTGCATAATCTCGGTTACAGCGTTTCGGGTTCGGACATGTCGGATAATGCGAACGTGAAGCGGTTGCGCGAGCTGGGGATTACGATCCATATCGGGCATGCTGAAGCGAATGTGGAAGAAGCCTCGGTGGTGGTAAAATCCACCGCAGTCAAGCCGGATAACCCGGAAGTAGTGGCGGCAATCGAGAACCATATCCCCGTGCTCAAGCGCTCTGAAATGCTCGCGGAGTTAACGCGGCTGAAGCCAACCATTGCGGTGGCGGGTACGCATGGTAAAACGACGACGACCTCCATGATCGCCCACATGATGGAAGAAGCCGGTTTTGAGCCGACGGTGATTAATGGTGGTATCCTGAATGCGCGCGGGACCAATGCGTATCTGGGCAAGGGAAACTGGTTGATCACCGAAGCGGATGAGTCGGACGGCACGTTTATCCGCATCCCTTCAACCGTGGGGGTGATTACCAACATGGACCCGGAGCATCTGGACTATTGGAAGTCGTTTGACCAGTTGAAAGAGGCGTTTCAAACTTTCCTGCAAAATCAGCCTTTTTATGGGTTTGCGGTGCTTTGCTACGATCATCCGGACGTCAAAAAACTGGCGGAAGAGATGACGGGCAAACGCATAATTGGCTACGGAATTACAGATGAGGATGCCGATATCAAAGCCGAGCAGATACGTGCTTCCGAAGATGGCGGCTCGCAATTTAACATCCGGCTGAACGAGCGAGTCACCGGCAATGGCGAGATAGTGGTGAAAAATGTATCGCTGCCGATTCCGGGCGAGCATAATGTGCTGAACAGCATCGCGGCATTCGGTATCGGTTTGGAGCTTGGGATCGAGCCTGAGAAGTTAGCCGATATTATGGCGAATTTTGCCGGAGTGCGGCGGCGCTTTACCAAAACGGGTGAGGTGGACGGCGTGATTATCATCGATGATTATGCGCATCACCCGGTTGAAATCGCCTCGACCTTATCGGCGGCGCGCCGGGTGGCGGATAAGCGCGGAGGCAGGGTGATTGCTGTCGTTCAGCCGCACCGTTATTCACGGTTGGAGAATTTATTTGATGAGTTTTGCCAGTGTTTTGGCGATGCGGACGTGGTGATCGTCAGTGAGGTTTTTGCTGCCGGTGAGGAACCGATAAAGGGCGCTGATCAGCACCATCTTGTGCAGTCGATACAGCATGTTGAAGAGGTCATTGCGTTGCAAGGGGAATTACAGCTTGCTGATACGGTGCGTAACGTAGCGGCTTCGGGCGACATCGTCGTCTGCATGGGCGCGGGTTCTATAACGAACTGGGCGAATGCGTTGCCGAAGCAATTAGCGGCGGAGCCATTAAAAACCGCGGTCGGGTGACGACCCATGAACGCATTACGCGATAGATTACCCAAGGTGCGCGGGCAATATCGGGAGCAGGCTGATCTCGCTAAAACCAGCTGGTTTCGCGTCGGTGGGCCTGCGGATATTCTGTTTAAGCCAACAGACCTGTCGGATTTGCAGCTTTTTCTGCGTGACGTGCCGAACGATGTGCCGGTTACGGTTTTGGGAGCCTGCTCCAATGTGATTATCCGCGATGGCGGTATTCGCGGCGTGGTGATTAAGCTGGGGCGGGGCTTTGCGGATATGGAAGAGTCAGGGGAACACCGGGTGCGCGTCGGGGCGGCGGCGCTTGATGTGAATGTCGCCACCTTTGCTGCGCAAGCGGAGATTGCCGGGCTGGAATTTTTCTCCGGTATTCCGGGCGGTATAGGCGGTGCCCTTGCGATGAATGCCGGCGCGTACGGGGTTGAGATCAAGGATGTACTCGTTGAAGCGGAGGCGGTTGATCGGCAGGGGAAGCTGCACCGCGTATCGAATGCGGAGATGGGCTTCGGCTATCGATCGAATGGGGTGGATCCTGAGTGGGTATTTACCGCCTGTGTGCTGCAGGGCAAACCGGGTAAGCGCGCCGAAATTGAAGCGCGCATGCAGGAGATCAATGCTAAGCGCGAAGCGACCCAGCCCGTCAGAACGCGTACCGGCGGCAGCACCTTTGCGAACCCGGACGGGCATAAAGCATGGCAGCTGATTGATCAGGCGGGCTTACGCGGCTTTTCCATAGGGGAAGCAAAAGTTTCCGAAAAACACTGTAATTTTCTTGAAAATACGGGTAAGGCTAAGGCCAGTGATTTGGAGAAGCTGGGTGAAACCGTGCGTGAAAACGTGAAAGCGCAGACCGGGATAGCGCTCAGATGGGAAATCAAGCGGATTGGGGAAGGTTGAAGGCATTGCTCGGAGCGTGTCATAATGAAGGGTAAGCAACATGCCACATGTAGCAGTTCTGATGGGGGGATTGTCGGCCGAGCGGGAAGTATCGCTCAATACGGCAAAGTCGGTGATTCAGGCATTGGAAGCCAAAGGCTATACGGTGTCGCCGATTGATGTGGATCGTGGATTAAGTACGCAATTACAGACGATAAACCCGGATATCGTATTTAACGCACTACACGGCACCTATGGCGAGGATGGTTGTGTGCAGGGCGTGCTTGAGATGCTGCATATCCCCTACACCCATTCCGGCGTGATGGCGTCAGCGATTGCGATGCATAAGCCGATGACGAAAAAAATTGCATCTTCGATTGGCATTCCGGTGGCGGGTAGCCGATTAGTGTCGAGAAAAGATATTGCTGACCATAACGGCCGGCTGATGGATGTGCTCAAGCGGCCTTATGTGGTCAAGCCGGTGGATGAGGGCTCAAGCGTTGGGGTGCTGATAGTACAGGAAGGCGATGAGGTGAAGGTAACGGATGAGGCATTTCCGACGTCTGAGATGCTCATGGTGGAAGAATTCATTCCCGGGCGCGAACTCACTGTAGCCGTGCTGGATGGAGAAGCGATGAATGTGCTGGAAATTGCGCCGAAGCAGGGCTTTTACGATTACGCGAATAAGTACACTACCGGCAAAACGGAGTATACCGTACCGGCAGCTATTGCTGAAGATAAAGCGAAAGAGGTGATGGGTTATGCCGAAACGATTCATCTTGCGCTTGGCTGTCGTGGCGTAACGCGGAGTGATTTCCGTCTGCGTGACGACGGCGCGCTGTTTTTTCTGGAAGTCAATACCCATCCCGGCATGACCGCGACCTCGCTCGTGCCGAAAATTGCTGCAAGTGTCAATCTCAGCTTTGAAGATTTGGTAGAGCGGCTTACCCAGTCGGCTACTACGGATCATGCTTAGTCCGACTCCCATCTCAAAGCGGCGCAAGGCGATGCGCTACCGACCGGAAACAATTGCATCCGAGCGCAGGCGGCGCACCTATTACCGCCGGTTTTTTCGTGTAGCAGGTGTGGTGGCGCTGCTTGGTTTGGGCGCGGCGTTCTATCTGATATGGGCGGCCGGGGTGATAGCCGATACCACGCAGTCCATGCGTGAACGGCTGCTGGGATTCACCCTGCAGATGGGGTTGCGGCTCGAGCATGTGTATATAGACGGGCTGGATAATGTAGATACCGAGGAGATTCTTCAGGTCGTGCCGAAAGCCGTGACCCATTATCCGCTCAAGGCAGGCGAGGGGCTGCAGGCCTATGATATCCCGCTTTATGCGATTTCCTTACCCGCGCTGAAGGAGCAGATTGAGCGGCTCGGCTGGATTTATGCCGCGCAGGTTGAACGGCAATTGCCGAACAGCCTGCTGATCACGGTGCGGGAACGGATACCCCGCGCGCTCTGGAAGCATGAAAATGATCTTTATGTGATTGACGCTTCCGGAACCGTGCTCGGCGTTAATGATCTGCGCGGCTATACGTCGCTCCCTGTTATAGTGGGCAGTAACGTGCTCGATCATGTACAGTCCTTAATGCGCTTCGCGTATAAATACCCGGAAATCGGGCAGTTGATCGAATCAATCAGCTGGGTCAATGGGCGGCGCTGGAATGTCGGACTATCCGGCAACATCACCGTGTTATTGCCGGAGCAGGAACCCGCGGCAGCGTGGGAACGGCTATACGCGCTGCACCGCGAGCAATCACTCCTGGACCGTGCGATTGCTCAGGTGGATCTGCGCGATTCGGAACGGCTCTATATCGAGCTGACCGAGGAAGCGCGGAAGTTCTTAAAAAAACGTGAAGAAGCCGAAAAGAAAGATTGAATCCCCACGCGCACTGCGCCATATTCTGCAGATAAGGATGTGTAGCGCATCCGAGGGGTAATACGGTAATCTATGGCTAAAAACGGCATCATCGCGATATTGGATATTGGAACGTCCAAAATCGCGTGTTTCATCGCCTATGTCGATAGCGGCGGCAAAATCAAGGTAGCGGGGATCGGGCATCAATTGTCGGAAGGGATCCGCGCAGGCATCGTCATTGATGTAAAGAAAGCGGAAACCGCAATTCTTTCGGCGATCAATGCTGCGGAGAAGATGTCCGGTGAGACGATCGAGAGCGTGGTGCTCAACGTTTCGGGCGGAACCCTGCGGTCGCATCTGCTTAGCGTGGAGACTACCATTTCCGGGCAGGAGGTGACCGACCGTGACATTTCTTATGTCATGCAGCAGGCTTATGAGCATTTCAACCGAAGCGAATCGGAAGTTATTCACTGCATACCGGTCGATTATACGATCGATGATACAACGGGAATTCGCGATCCGCGCGGTATGTATGGTGAAGTATTAAAGACCGATTTACATGTGATTACCGCATCGGCGACCGCGGTACGTAATATGGTCAATTGCCTTGCGCGCTGCCATCTGAATATCTCCGGCTATGTCTGTTCGCCTTATGTATCTGGCCTTGCCTGCCTGACGGAGGATGAAAAACATCTCGGCGTCACCCTGCTAGATATCGGCGGTGGTAATACGTCGATTGCGGTCTTCAGTGGTGGCAGCTGCATTTATGCCGATAGTGTCGCGCTGGGCGGCGCGCACGTAACGCGCGATATCGCGAAGGGACTTTCTACGAGTATTGCCTATGCGGAGCGGATCAAAACCCTCTATGGGAGTGTTGTTTCCGGCAGCGGCGATGACCGTGAGGTAATCGATCTGCAGCAATTTCATATGGGGCTGGGGGAGGATACGGATGAGGATGACCCGGGGATGCTGGGCCAGAGTTTTATTTCCAAAGCCCTGCTGAACTCGATTATCCGGCCGCGGGTCGAGGAAATCCTGGAAATGGCAAAGCGAAACCTCGCGCAGAGCGGGGTGTCCTCCTATGCCGGCAACCGGGTGGTAATTACCGGTGGAGCGGCGCAGATTCAGGGGATGAAAGAGCTGGCCGTACAGATTTTCGGCAAACCGACCCGGATTGGCAACCCGAAACCGGTGAACGGTCTCGCTGAAGCAACCAAAGGCCCGGCCTTTGCGACAGCCGTCGGAGCGCTGCTCTATGCTGCGAGCAATCAGAACCCCGAAGGTATCGCCGTGTTCAACACCGATGTTATGCCGAAAGAAAGCGCCCTCTCGCGTATGAAGCGCTGGTTGGTGAAGGGATAAGAGAGGTATTGATTGCTCTCTGCTCCGGCCGTTTACGCTAAAAAAACGAAAAAACCCCATGTACATTTTCATTGAGATGCGCTAGACATCAAGTGTGCAGCCAGTTTGTGGCCATGTTTAATCAAATCGATAACGCTTGTCCGGAGGGTTTATGACCATCAATTTGCAATTACCTGAAAAACAAAGCTTAAAGCCTTCGATCACCGTGTTCGGGGTTGGTGGCGGCGGTAGCAACGCGGTCTGTAACATGCTCGATGCCAATCTGGAAGGGGTGCGCTTTGTGGTGGCGAATACCGATGCGCAGTCGTTGGATGAGTCACCGGTACAGGATCGGATTCAGCTGGGCGAGTCGATCACGCAGGGGCTCGGAGCCGGATCCTACCCGGAAGTGGGTAAGGCCTCTGCAGAAGAAGCAACGGATGAAGTGCTGGACTATCTACAGGGTAGCAACATGGTGTTTATAACTGCCGGTTTGGGCGGTGGTACCGGAACGGGCGCTGCGCCAGTAGTCGCGCGGCTCGCGCGTGAGCAGGGAATTTTGACCGTGGCAGTGGTCACCAAGCCGTTCCATTTTGAAGGAACGCACCGCATGCGTGTTGCGGAGCTGGGATTACAGGAGTTAGCGAAATTCGTCGATACCCTGATTGTAATTCCGAACCAGAATCTGTTCCGCATTGCGGATAAGAACACGACCTTTATGGACGCGTTTAAAATGGCGGATGAAGTGCTTCATGCCGGTGTGCGGGGTATTACCGACCTGATGGTCATGCCGGGTATGATTAACCTTGATTTTGCCGATGTGCGCTCGGTGATGAGTGAGATGGGCAAAGCGATGATGGGTACTGGTGAAGGTTCCGGCGAACAGCGGGCAGTGGAAGCGGCCGAAGCCGCGATTGCTAACCCGCTGCTGGATAATGTGTCGATGCAGGGTGCGCGCGGTGTGCTGATCAATATTACCGGCGGTCCGGATATGACCCTGTTTGAGGTTGATGAGGCGGCGAATCGGATTCGTGAAGAAGTCGATCCGGATGCCAATATTATTTTCGGTTCCACGTTCGATCAGAATCTGGATGGCGTCATGCGCGTTTCGGTAGTGGCGACCGGCATTGACCTTGGGATTGATGAGGGGAATTCAACGAAAGATGCTACACAGGAAGAGGATTATAAAGCGCCGAGCAGTTTCTTAAAAACCGCTCCGACCCGCCCGGTTACGGCCATTCAGAAGTCGGCTGAACGGGAGGCGGCGGAGGCGGATGAATCAGAGCAGCAAACAGCAGCTGAGGCTGAAGGTACCCCGTCAAAGCCCGCTTCAGGTTTGTCCAATCCGTTCGGTAATGATAAGACACAGCCGGAAGCTGCTGCAGCGAAGCCAGAGACGGATGCAGAAAACGACGACGACGAGGGAGATAGTGAGGCGTTTATTTCTCCGGCACCGAGCGAGCCGCGTCAGCAACCTGCTGCAATTGACTTTTCTAAGAAAGAGGACAGCTTTGCCCTGTCTTCTTCCGGTTCGGAGCAGGGGGATGCGCCGGAATATAAATCCCATTCGAGCTTTTTAAGTGGTATTTTTAGCCATAAGCGTGAAGATGCGCCGCAGGCTGCTGCAGAAAGCAAGCCTGAGAAAAAAAACGAATCATCTGCCTCGGCGACTGTAACTTCTCGCCAGCCTGAGAAGGAACTAGTACTCGAAGACGATCTGGACGTTCCGGCATTTTTGCGACGCAAACAGTCATAATTTGGCGGCTGGACGATGCCTTGCTTGCAATTCTTGACAGAATTTGCTAAGTAACGTCTAGATGTGTGTGAAGTATAACGGTTTTTCAGTGTGTTAAAACAAGAGCAACAAACGGTACGCCGGTCCATTACCTGTAAAGGCGTTGGTTTGCATAGTGGTGAGAAAACCACAATGTATATTCATGAAGCGCCTGAAAATACGGGGATTGTTTTCTTGCGTAAAGACGTGAAAGGATTTAACCCGCGCGTACCAGGTCGCTACAGTAATGTGACCGATACGAATCTTGGTACGACGCTTTCTAATGAAGATGGTACGATTGTCAGTACGGTCGAGCATTTGATGGCGGCTTTCTGGGGTTGCGGGATTGATAATGCGTTTGTTGAATTAAACGGGCCGGAAGTGCCGATCATGGATGGCAGCTCCGAGCCGTTTGTTTTGCTGATCGAAGATGCGGGCGCGGCGGTGCAGCATAAACGTAAGCGCATGGTGGAGGTGACGAAGCCGCTTCGCGTTGATGAGCCGGATAAGCATATGATGATTGAGCCTTCCGCGCATTTTTCCGTCAGTCTGGAGATCGATTTTGCGCATGACAGTATTGCGAAGCAGACAGCGATGTTTAATAGCACGGAGCTGTCTTTTAAGGATCACCTTTCTCGTGCACGTACCTTCGGTTTCGAGAAAGAAGTTAATTACCTCAAGTCAAAGGGTCTGGCGCGTGGTGGCTCGCTCAAAAACGCCGTGGTGCTCGGGGAAAAAGGCGTGCTGAATAAAGAAGGTCTTCGTTTTGATAATGAATTCGTTCGCCATAAAATTCTCGATTGTATTGGCGATTTTTATCTCACCGGCGGCATTCATGTGCTCGGCCATTTCAAGGGCTATCGTTCCGGCCATGGGCTGAATAACAAGCTCCTGCGGGCGCTCTTTGCGGATCGCTCTGCCTGGCGCTGGGCGCTGGCCACAGTTTAACGGTTTTTTTTTGACTTGTAACAGATTTGCCGGAAAATATACTTCGACTGAGCTGACGTACCTTCAGGATTAAATAGGGAAAGCAGGTGAGAGGCTGGAATTCCTTCACCCATGACCACCTCACAGGTTACCCACTTTTCGGTTGATAAAGCTGGTTATTCCCCCATAATGCGCGTAGAGTCATATCCATGATGAAGGGGATGTTATCTTGCTGAAATCCTTAATGACTAGTCTATTCTGCGCTATGCTGCTAACTGCTTGCGGCGGTAAGGACGATGAAGCGGCCATATTACAACAGGCAGAAATCAGCGATGAAGAGTTGTACCGTGAAGGGGTCGCGCTGCTGGACGATAACCGCTATCAAAGCGCGATTGATAGTTTTCAGGAGATTGAGCGGTTATATCCGTTCTCGCCGCTCGCAACCAAAGCGCAGATTATGGTAGCCTATGCCCATTACCGCGATGAGGAATACGATCAGGCGGTACAGGTGATTGACCGCTTTACCCGGCTGCATCCCGGCAACCCGGATATCGGCTATATGTATTACCTGAAGGCAATTTCCTATTATGAACGGATTACCGATGTCGCGCGCGATCAAAGCATGACGCAGCGGGCGTTGCAGGCGTTGGAAGAAGTGATGCGCCGTTTTCCGGATACGAATTATGCACGGGATGCGAAACTAAAGCGCGATCTGGTGCTCGATCATCTGGCCGGAAAGCAGATGGAAATCGGGCGATTTTATCTCAAGCGGGGCAAGCATGTCGCGGCGATCAACCGCTTTAAGAACGCCATCAATGAGTTTGAAACGACGAGCCATACCCCCGAAGCGCTCTACCGCATGACCGAAGCCTATCTCACCATCGGCGTGCCGCAGGAGGCAAAAAAATATGCGGCGGTGCTCGGCCATAATTTCCCGAAAAGCAAGTGGTACCGCTATGCGTACAGGCTGGTTGGTGAAGGGAAAGATACGCCTAAGCCGGAAGGTGAAGGATTACTAGACCGTTTCTGGCCGGGTGATGATGAGGCGCCTGAGCCGGAACTGGATACGAGCGGGCCGCTGCCTCGCGACGATAAGGCCGAGACCTGGCTGCAACGTATCAAAAACATTTTCTGAACGGGTAGCGGATGCTGCGTCATCTCACCATCAAGCATATCGTTTTGATCGACTCGGTCGCGCTGGACTTTCACCAGGGCTTGCACGTTTTTACCGGTGAAACCGGGGCAGGAAAATCCATCATCATGGGGGCGATTGCGCTCGTACTGGGCAGCCGTGCCGATAGCGGGCTGGTGCGCGCGGGCGAAAAGCAGGCAACGGTCGTGGCCGAGTTTGACATGCCAAAAAGCGAGCGCATCACTGCAATGATGGAAGAGCAGGCGATTGAAGCGGAAGACAGCCTGATTATCCGCCGGACGCTTTCCGCCTTAGGGAAGAGCAAGACGTTCGTGAACGATGTGCCGGTGAGCCTCAAATTTTTGCAGCAATTGAGCGCGAACCTTGTGGAAATTCATGGGCAGCATGATCAGCGCGGGCTGTTGGACAGCAGCGAGCATGTATATTATCTGGATGCGTTTGCCGGGCTCAAGGCGCAGCGTAATGCTGTTGCGGATGCCTATGTCGCATGGAAAGCGGCCGAGGCGGAGTTTCAGGCCTTTGCCGAGAAAATTGAACGCGCGCGGCAGGAAGAGGATTATCTGACGCATGTATTGTCGGAATTAAACGCACTTGCCCCGCAGGAAGGGGAGGAGGAAGCGCTTATTACCCGCCGCAAAATTCTGATGGAAAGCGCACAGTTGCGAGAGACCTATGCTAAATTGCTGAATGAACTAAGTGATCAGAACGATATCCGTGCGATGTTGGTCTCCGCGGAAAGGCAACTGGCCCGACTACCGGTTGAGGCGGCAAAAGAAGCGGAGCCGATAGTGCAGGCGGCAGAACGCGCCTCGATTGAAGTGAATGAATTGCTCGACCAGCTGGAGCAAAAGCTACAAGGGTTTGATGTCGGCGATGCAGATATTGATGCGGTGGATGACCGTTTGAGTGCGCTACGTGAGGCAGCGCGGAAATACCGCAAACAGGTCGGGGAACTGCCGGAATACCATACAGAGGTGGAGCAGCTGGTCGGCTCGCTGGCGGAAGATAGTGCGACGCTTGGCAAGCTGGATCAGGAGCGGCAGGCGCTGAAGCGGCACTATGCCGAGCAGGCTGATGCGCTCTCCAAGGCTCGCAAAACTCAGTCAACTGCGCTCGAGACGGCGATTCACACGCAGCTCGCGGAGCTAAAGATGGAGCAGGCACGGGTGAAGATCGTGGTCGCGCCTATGGAGGAAGCAAACTGGTCCGCCCGTGGGATGGATCAGGTGTATTTTGAGGTGCAGACCAATCCGGGTAGTCGCTTTGGGCCGCTCCATAAAATCGCTTCAGGCGGGGAGCTTTCCCGTTTCATGCTCGCCCTTAAAGTGGTGCTTAATCAAGGCGCGGAAACGCAGATCATGATTTTTGACGAGGTCGATACGGGTGTCGGCGGTGCTACGGCGGACTCTATCGGGCGCAAGCTGGCAGCGCTTGGCACGCAGAGTCAGGTGCTGTGTATTACGCATCTGCCGCAGGTGGCGGCCTATGCCAAGCATCATTATTATATTGAAAAACAGCATGATGCTGAGTCTACACGTACGCAGGTAGTAGAGCTAACTGCCGATGCGCGGAGTGAAGAACTCGCGCGGATGCTCGCCGGAGGTACCGTGACGCAGGCGGCGCGGCAGGCGGCGCAGGAGTTGTTGCAGGCGTGAGCGGGTATTGCTACTCACTGAGAAGGCAGAAAAGCGCCATCCCGGCAGCGGTCTTTTTAAGGATAACGGTCTAATGAATCGCGAAGCAAACAGGACAGCAATTCCAGCCGGTAAGCAGCGTGAACATGCGGAGCTTATAGAGGAAATACGCGCGCATGACGAAGCCTATTATGCGAAAGATCAGCCGGTTATCTCCGATGCGGAGTATGACGCGCTACGGCAAAGGTTGGAACAGCTTGAGCAGGAATATCCTGAACTGATCAGCGAAGACAGCCCAACGCAAACGGTCGGTTATACTCCGCAAAGTGCGTTTAAAAAGGTCGAGCATAGTGTGCCGATGCTCTCGCTCGGCAATGCCTTTACCGAGGAGGATATTGCGGATTTTCTTTCGCGCATAAGGCGGTTTCTGGGCATGGCAGAGGATGCACCGCTTGAACTGACGGCTGAACCGAAGATTGACGGGCTGTCGTTCAGCGCGCTTTACGAGCAGGGGCGACTGGTGCGCGGCGCAACGCGGGGTGACGGCTATGTCGGTGAAGATATTACCGAGAATATTAAAACGATCCGGCAACTGCCGCATAGGCTGCAAGGCGATGTACCCGAGCGCCTGGAGGTGCGTGGTGAAATCTATATGAGCCATGCGGATTTTGAGGCGCTGAATCAGGCGCGCGAGGCTCGTGGTGAAGCCCTCTTCGCTAATCCGCGCAACGCGGCGGCAGGCAGTTTGCGTCAGCTGGATAGCCGCATCACCGCGGAGCGGAAACTCAAAGCGTTTGTCTATGGATGGGGCGAATTAACGGATGAAATTGCTGCAACGCAATATGAAACGGTTCATGCGCTTGCCTCTGCCGGTTTGCCGATAAACGACCGTATGCAACTCGTGGATTCCGTCAATGCCATAATCTCCTATTACCGACGCCTTGAAGCAGAACGGTCGCAACTGGGCTACGATATTGACGGTATCGTTTATAAAGTGAATGACCTCGCTTTACAAAAGCGCCTCGGGTTTGTGGCGCGCGCCCCGCGATGGGCAATTGCGCATAAATTCCCGGCGGAGAAGGCGGTGACCACCCTTGAGACGATTGAAATTCAGGTGGGGAGGACGGGAGCGCTGACGCCAGTGGCACGGCTGACGCCGGTAACGGTGGGCGGCGTAGTCGTGTCGAATGCGACGCTGCATAATCAGGATGAAATTGCGCGGAAAGATATTCGTGAGGGGGATATAGTCGTGATCCAGCGTGCGGGGGATGTGATTCCGCAGGTGCTGGAAGTGGTAAAGGAGAAACGCCCGGTAGATAGTTCGCCTTATCGCTTCCCCACGCATTGCCCGGTCTGCGGCAGCCATGCCGTGCGTGAAGAAGGTGAGGCCGTTGCCCGCTGTACCGGCGGGTTGATCTGCGAGGCGCAGGCGCTGGAACGGCTAAAGCACTTTGTTTCGCGTGATGCATTTGATATTGACGGGCTGGGTGGTAAGCTGATTGAGCGTTTCTGGAAGCATGACCTTCTCAAAAACCCGGTCGATATTTTTACGCTGGAAGCGCGAAATGCACAACTTACCTCCCCACCGCTTGCGGGGGGGATAGAGGGGGGGCAAAAGAGCACTATGCCCCCCTCCCAACCTCCCCCCGTAAACGGTGGGAGGAGCAGAACGAGTAATATTTCGAACCCGGAAGGCAACTACAGCGCGTTACCGCTTGAAGCGTGGGAAGGCTTCGGCCCGAAATCCGCGCAGAACCTGTTTGATTCGATTGCTGCTTCGCGTGAGGTTGCCCTGCCGCGTTTCATTTACGCACTTGGGATTCGCCATGTCGGACAGGAAACGGCGAAGTTGCTTGCGCGGCAGTTTTCCACGATAGAGGCGCTGCTTGAATTTATGCAGCAAGGCGAGGATCAAGAGGATGTGCTCACCTCGATTGAGGGGATTGGTACGGTAGTCGCGCATTCCATCCTCGAATTTTTCGCTGAAGCGCATAACCGCGAGATTATTGAACGCCTGCTGGAGGAGGTGACGGTTGAGCCTTTTGCCGCACCTCAGGCGGCGGATTCTCCAGTAGCCGGAAAAACAGTCGTGTTTACTGGCAGTCTGGAAACGCTCTCACGCGCCGAAGCGAAAGAAATGGCCGAGCGGCATGGTGCGAAAGTCAGCAGTTCCGTTTCCGCTAAGACTGATTTGGTCGTCGCGGGAGAATCCGCCGGTTCGAAATTGAAAAAGGCACAGGAACTTGGTATAGAGGTGCTGACGGAAACAGCGTGGCGGGAGATGGTAGGTGAGTAGTGTTATTATTCGCTCCTTGTTCGGATTACTGTTCTCACAAACGAGCCTAACGCGCTTTGTGCGACTAAAGAGCGCCATATTACTGTATGGCTGCTTGTAGGGCTGGGGAAAATTAAGGAAGTCTATGTCTAAACTGGCGAGCCTGAAACACAGCATGGATAAGCACGGGGTGGCATTTTACCTCGTGCCGATGGGTGATGCCTATGGCAGCGAGTACGTGCCGGAATGCGACCGACGTATCAAATGGCTGACGGGGTTTACCGGCTCAAACGCGTTCGTGATCGTCGGTCAGCAGCAGAGCGCGTTTTTTACCGACGGGCGCTATACCGAGCAGGCGGCGAAAGAAGTCTCACGCACCGAGTACAGCACATTCGATCTGGAGCGAAAAAAACCGCAGGACTGGCTCAAGCAGCAGGTCGTTAAGCCGGCTAAGGTGGGCTATAACCCGTGGCTTTTCACCGAGCGGACGCTCAAACCCTTTGAAGCGCTGGAAGAAGAGGGTGCGCTGAAACTCAGGCCGCTCCCCGATATGATTACACCGCTTTGGACCGGCAGACCAGACGAACCGGCTAGTGAGTTGTTTCAACTTAGCGAGCATTTTGCCGGTAAGTCCGCGCGGGAGAAGATCAAGGAGGTTTCGACCACGCTGAAGGCCAAGGGGATTGAGGTGTTCGTACTCACTCATTCGGAATCGATCAACTGGCTGCTTAATATCCGCGGACATGACCTGCCGAATACGCCGCTGGTCCGCTGTCATGCGCTTTTAGCCGATAATGGGCAGATGAATGTATTTCTGGATCCTGCGCGTATAGATGAGGAATTTACACTCGATCTACCCGACACGGTGCGGTTTCTACCGCCCGCGCAGATGGAGTTACAGTTCAAAAAGCTGAAAAAAGTACGGGTTGGGTATGATCCGTCGCAGGCGCCGATTGCGATTCTGGACATGCTGGAGAAGGTTAAAGCCGATCTGGTGTCGAAGAAAGATCCGTGCAGCCTGCCGAAAGCGATCAAAAATGAAATGGAACTCGCCGGGTTTCAGGCGGCGCATATCCGCGATGGCGTAGCGCTCTGTAACGCGTTTGACTGGATTGACCGATTTGCGGCAGGTGGTAAGCTGACGGAAGTCACTATTTCCGAAAAAATTGAGGACTTTCGGGCCGAACAGGAGCATTTTGACGGCAGCAGTTTCCCGGCGATTGTCGGGTTTAAGGGGAACGGTTCTATCATTCACTATAAGCCGGAGGAGGACAGCTGCGCCACCATCGAAGGGGATGGGCTGCTGCTGATTGATTCCGGCGGGCAGTATTTCGACGGAACGACCGATGTTACCCGTACGCTTGCTATCGGCTCACCCAGCGCGAAGCAGAAAGCGCATTACACCCGCGTGCTGAAAGGGCATATCGCGCTTGCCCGGGCGGCGTTTCCGCGTGGCACTACCGGGTCGCAGCTGGACGTACTTGCCCGGCATTATCTCTGGGAAGTCGGGCTGGATTATGCGCACGGTACCGGCCACGGCGTCGGGCATTTTCTCAACGTACATGAAGGACCGCAGCGCATCAGCAAGAAAGGCGGCGACGAACCGCTTCGTCCCGGCATGGTGTTGTCGAATGAGCCGGGGGTGTATTTCGAAGGGCGCTACGGTATTCGGATTGAGAATCTGGTTAAGGTGGTGGAACGAGACATGGAGGGCGTCACGCTCTTTTATGGATTTGAGACGCTGACTTTAGTGCCGTTCGAAAAAGCGCTGATTGATACGGATATGCTGACCCGGGCGGAGAAGAATTGGATAGAAGCCTACTACACGCGAATTAAAAAGTATATTCTGCCTCAACTTGAGGGCGATGCTAAAAGCTGGTTACAAGAGCAACTAGCGCTCGACCTTAGCTAAAAAAAAGAGAAGGTTAATTTTGTGTGAATCCGCTCAGTTTGCGGCTGCGGATCGGGTGTTTCAGCTTGCGGAGAGCTTTGGCTTCAATCTGACGAATCCGCTCGCGCGTGACCGAGAATTGCTGCCCGACTTCCTCCAGCGTATGGTCTGTGTTCATGCCGATACCAAAGCGCATACGCAGCACCCGCTCCTCACGCGGGGTGAGGCTTGAGAGAATCCGCGTGGTGATTTCTTTTAGGTTATCCTGCACTGCAGCATCAATCGGCTGAATCGCGTTCTTATCCTCGATGAAATCACCCAGGAAGCTGCCATCCTCATCCCCAACGGGGGTTTCAAGGCTCACTGGCTCTTTCGCGATTTTCATGACTTTACGGATTTTATCGAGCGGCATGGAAAGTTTCTTCGCGAGCTCTTCCGGGGTCGGCTCGCGGCCCATTTCATGGCTCATCTGACGGCTGGTGCGAACGATTTTATTAATCGTCTCAATCATGTGAACCGGAATGCGGATTGTACGCGCCTGATCGGCAATCGAGCGGGTAATCGCCTGACGAATCCACCAGGTCGCGTAGGTGGAGAATTTATAGCCGCGGCGATATTCAAACTTATCAACCGCTTTCATTAGGCCGATATTGCCTTCCTGAATCAGGTCAAGGAACTGCAGGCCGCGGTTGGTGTATTTCTTCGCGATGGAAATGACCAGCCGCAAATTGGCCTCAATCATCTCTTTCTTCGCACGGTTGGTTTTGCGTTCGCCTTTTTGTACCGCACCCACAATCCGTTTGAACTCCGTAATATCCGTGCCCATTTTCTCGGCTACGGCGCGGATTTCTTTACGAATCTCAGCGACTTTCTCGCCCTCTTCCTCAACCAGCTCTTTCCATGCCTTATTCTTATGCTTGAGGATATTCTCGCCCCAACCGACATCCAGCTCAGAGCCTACATAGGCGTCCAAAAATTCATCCAGCTTGATTTTGCGGCGCTCGGCGATGTGGCGGAACCGGCCTTCCAAGGCCATCAGCCGTTGATTATAGCCGTAAAGCTCATCCATGATATAGAGAATGGAATTCTCGCTTAAATGCAGCTGCCGCACCAGCTCGGTCAAATCAACACACTGCTTGGCGTATTTTTTCTGCTCTTTTTCTGCAATCGTATCCCCATCAAGCGCCAAGCTCAGCCGTTTCTCGTGGTAATCAATCATTTCAGAACCAAGGGAGACGATATCTTCCAACGTTTTCATGATGGGGGGTTTGAGTGTTTCTTCCATCGCTGCGAGGGAAACATTAGCTGCGTATTCTTCGTCGCTATCATCGCTATCGTCACCGTCCTCGCCGTCGTCCTCGGCTTTTTCCTCGTCCTCTTCGTCCTCAACTTCCTCTTCTTTTTCTTTAGCTTCGGCAAGAAGTTCTTCTTCATCTTCTTCCGTGATATCCGCACCGTTTTCTATTTCCTCGAGCGCGGAAGGGTCGCCCAACACAATCCCCATTTCCGCATTATAGGCCGCATCTAGGTCCAGAATATCCCGCAGCATGATTTTTTCGAGAATGAGATCATTATACCAGTTGGTGAAATGCCGGATCGCTACCGGGCTTTCACATAGCGAATTCATCATGGTCTCGCGACCGGACTCGATCCGTTTCGCAATTTCGACTTCTCCCTCGCGTGAGAGGAGCTCGACATTCCCCATCTCGCGTAAATACATGCGCACGGGGTCATCGGTCCGGCTGCCGAGATCGGGCTCCAGCTTGGCATCATCCTCGTCGGTATCGTCAGCAGAGCCGTCATCATCGATATCTTCCAGAATGTCGTCTTTCTCGGTCACGTTGATGTCCGCATCCTGCAACATGGTGATGAGTTTTTCGATATTGTCCGGAGCAATGATTTCCGCCGGCAAGGCGTTGTTGATTTCATCGATGGTAATGAAACCTTTGGACTTTGCGATTTTGGCAAGTTTCTTGGTGAGGGCTGTCAGCTTCTTTTCAATTTCTGAAGAGACTTTTACCTCATCATCAGTACTGCTGTCGGATTGAGAATCCTTCACCGCCTTGGCAATTGCTTTGTTGGTTTTATTATCCTTTGCGGTCGCTTTTTTCGTCGCACCGCTCTTCTTCGTTGTCGCCATAAGTGCTATTTAACCCTGTGATTATGCTATCGGTTCAATTTCCAGTAATTCTTCCAAATGCTGCTTACTCAGCGCTACCTGTTTCGAGATCACATCTTTCTGTTGTTTCAGCTCCCATAATGTGTCCACCTCGTGCCCCATGACCACATGCTCATACTCCCGCTCTAAGAGTAACTGCTCGTAACGGGCCCAATAATAACTCCAACTGGCCTTTATCACGTCGGCGGAAGACGTGGGTAACTCAAACAGCGTGTAATAACTACTTTTGTCCAACAATTCAATATGGTTTTTGAGGTGATTATTTTCAAGGTAAGAACGTAAATTATCTGCTGTAACAGCCGGATTTTCCTCTATATAGCTCATGATTGCCACACGTAGCGCTTCATCGGACGGATGATCCAGCTCAAGGGAGAGGAACTGCTCCTCCATGTCCGGTTGATGCAGCAACTCCGGATGGTGCAGCATGTGCCGTAACAGGCGGCGCTTTGTTTGCAGCAAAACATTGCTTTCGGGCAGGGCAATCCGCGCCCGTTCCGCCGGTTGGGATGTATCGGTTTTCCGCGACGGGTATTGCAGCGCGCGCATTTCTTCAAACACCATATCCGCGTAGTATTTGCGCACCCGGCGGTCGGGAATCTGCTCGATAGAATGTTTAAGTTCCGCTTCAAGCCGCGCCTTCTGCTCCGGTGTGTTGAGATCATATTTATCGCGATGAATCATCCAGATCGTTTCGCTTAAGGAGCGGGTGGCGGAGAGCATGCTGAGAAAGCCTGCACTGCCGACTTCCTTAATCACATCATCCGGGTCTTTCTTTTCCGGCAGGCGGAGATAGCGCAAGGATTTTCCCGGGGTAAGTAAGCGGAGTGCGAGGTCGGCGGAGCGTTCCATGGCGCGCCAGCCGGCGGCATCCCCGTCGAGGCACATGACGGGCTCATCGCAAATACTCCAACAGCTGCGCATATGATGCTCGGTCATGCTCGTGCCGAGAGGTGCTACCACATAGGGTATACCTGCCTGATAGAGCGCAATCGCATCCATATAGCCCTCGACGACGATCAGCTTATTCTCTTTAAAGGCCGATGGTTTAGCATGGTGCAGATTATAGAGCACATGGCCTTTGTGAAACAGCTCGGTTTCCGGCGAGTTGAGGTATTTCGGCTCGCCGTCGCCGAGAATGCGCCCACCGAATGCTATCACGTGCCCACGCGCATTGGCAATCGGGAATATAAGCCGGTTGCGAAAGCGCGGATAGGGTGCACGTCCGTCCTTCTGCAGGATCAGGCCACAAGCCTGCAATTGCTGGAGGGTAACATTCTGCGTTTTCATATAGTCGATCAGTGCGTTACCCTCCGGCGCGTATCCAAGGCGGAACAGCCTGATCGTTTCCGCATTGACCTGCCGTTCGACCAGATAATCACGCGCGGAGCGACCGGCTTGCGTTTGCAGTTGCTGTTCATAAAAACGGCCGGCAAGCTCCATCACCTCCTGCAGCGATTGCTGCTTCCGATACTGCCGCTCGCTCGCCTCATCGCGCTTCGGCAGGCTCATACCGGCTTCCTGTGCGAGCTGTGTCACCGTATCGCTGAAGGAGGCGCCGGTATGGTCTGTCACGAATTTGACCACATCCCCATGCGCGCCGCAGCCAAAGCAGTGATAGAACCCTTTGTCATCGCTGACGGTGAAGGAGGGGGTTTTTTCATTATGAAACGGGCAGAGGCCGAGATATTCGCCGCGGCCCTTGCTTTGCAGCTTGACGTGGCGGCCGATCACCTGCGAAATCGGCAACCGCTCGCGTAGTTGATTGAGAAATTGCGAAGAGAAACGGTAAGAGGAGGGCATAGTCGCAATATAAGCTCTTTACACGGCATTGTCATCCCGGTTTTGACTGTATCCCGCAGTTTAAGTGAGAGTTATAATTTATTATTCGGAGACAGGAATTTCAAAGCTGGGAATTTTTGCCACTAACCAGACCATGTGCTGTTAGCTTCAAGGCTCTTGGATCAAGTTCGAAGCGAAACTGACAAAAGAGTCTTCTTCCTAATAACACCCTCCTTTTACTCCTTGACCTTGACCTTGCAATCCCGGTATACCCCGTGGTGCAAAAATACGAGGATATCATGACCAAGCCCGAGCAGAAACCCGCCAATCCGAATTTTTCCTCAGGCCCGTGTGCCAAGCGGCCCGGATGGAGTCTGGAGGCGCTAAAGGATGCCGCCGTCGGCCGTTCGCACCGCTCCAAACTGGGGAAAGCCAAGCTGAAGGAAGCGATTGATAAATCGCGCGACGTGCTTGGTGTGCCGGATGATTACCTGCTCGGGATCGTACCGGGTTCCGACACGGGTGCGTATGAGATGGCGATGTGGACGATGTTGGGAGCGCGCGGTGTGGATGCGCTTGCGTGGGAAAGCTTTGGCAGCGGCTGGGTAACGGACGTACTCAAACAACTGAAAATCGATGATGTTCGTACTTTTGAAGCGCCATATGGGGAGATTGTTGATCTGGATAAGGTCGATACCGATCGTGATGTGCTCTTTACCTGGAACGGAACGACCTCGGGCGTCAAAGTGCCGCATGCCGACTGGATCAAGGAAGACCGTGAAGGGCTTACCGTCTGCGATGCGACCTCGGCAGTCTTTGCTATGGATATGCCATGGGATAAGCTGGATATCGTGACCTATTCCTGGCAAAAAGTGATGGGAGGCGAAGCGGCGCATGGCGTACTGATTTTGAGCCCGCGCGCCGTACACAGGCTGGAAAGCTACACGCCGGAATGGCCCCTGCCTAAAGTGTTCCGCCTGACCAAGAACGGCGAGCTGATTCAGGGTATTTTTGAGGGAGCGACGATTAACACGCCGTCGATGCTTTGCGTCGAAGATGCGTTGGACGGGCTTAACTGGGCGCAGTCGATCGGCGGTCTGGAAGCGCTGAAACAACGTTCGAACGATAACTTGAAAGCGCTTGAAGAGTGGGTCGAAACAACAGACTGGATTGATTTCCTCGCAGAAGATAAAGCGATTCGCAGCAACACCTCGATTTGCTTCAAAATCGTGGATAGCTGGTATAGCGCGTTACCCGAGGCAGAACAGGCATCTAAAGCCAAAGAGCTGGTAGCGTTGCTGGATAAGGAAGGCGTGGCCTATGATATCGGAGCGTATCGTGATGCTCCGGCGGGCCTGCGCATCTGGGGCGGAGCCACCGTAGAGACAGATGACATCAAAATTCTGACCGAATGGCTTGATTGGGCGTTTGGTGAAATAAAGGCGCAGGCAAAAGTGGCTGCATAAATAAGTAAGACAAAGGATTAGAAACGTTATGCCTAAAGTATTAATTTCCGATAAGATGAGCCCACGCGCGAAAGAAGTGTTCGAGGAGCAGGGACTTGAAGTCGATGTCATTACCGGAAAAAGCCCGGAGGAACTGAAAGCAATTATCGGTGACTATGATGGGCTGGCGATCCGCTCGGCCACCAAGGTAACAGAGGATATTCTCGGTGCGGCGAAGAATTTGAAGGTGATTGCGCGCGCCGGTATCGGCGTTGATAATATCGACATTCCGGCCGCTTCGGCACGCGGAGTCGTCGTGATGAATACACCGTTCGGTAACTCGATCACCACGGCAGAGCATGCGATTGCCATGATGTTTGCCGTTGCCCGCCAGATTCCGGAGGCGAGCGTTTCGACCCATGCCGGTAAATGGGAAAAAAGCCGCTTCATGGGAACGGAGGTGACCGGCAAGACGCTCGGTCTGATTGGTGCGGGCAATATCGGCTCGATTGTCGCTGACCGTGCTAAAGGTCTGAAAATGAAGGTGATTGCGTCCGACCCGTTCCTGTCGGACGACAAGGCGCGTGACATGGGCGTTGAGAAGGTGGAGCTGGATGAGCTGTTCAGCCGCGCCGATTTCATCACGCTGCATGTACCGCTGACCGATAAAACGCGAAATATCCTGTCGAAAGAGAATATCGCGAAATGCAAGCAGGGTGTGTATATCATCAACTGTGCGCGTGGCGGGTTGATTGATGAAGCGGCACTCAAGGAAGCGATTGAATCCGGGCATGTTAAAGGGGCTGCGATTGACGTTTTTGCGGAGGAGCCGGCGAAAGAGAACGTGCTGTTCGGGCTGGAGCAGGTGGTGTGTACGCCGCATCTTGGCGCTTCGACCGAAGAAGCGCAGGTGAATGTCGCCGTGCAGGTAGCAGAGCAGATTTCGGATTACCTGCTGCGGGGAACCGTCACCAATGCGCTCAACCTGCCATCGGTTTCGGAAGCGGAAGCGGAAAGGCTGAAACCCTATCAACAGCTTGCCGAGCAGTTGGGTGCCTTTGCCGGGCAACTCACCCAGCACGGGCTAAAAAATATCACGATTGAATATCAGGGCGATGTGACCAAACTGAACACCAAGCCGCTCACTGCCATTCTGCTGAAAGGGCTGCTTTCGCCGATGGTCAGCACGGTCAATATGATCAATGCGCCGCTTGTGGCGAAGGAGCGCAATATCGGTGTAAAGGAAGTCACCTCGGATAATGCCGGTGATTATAAAACGCTGGTTTCGGTCACCGTAGAAACCGATGAACGTACCCGAACGGTGGATGGTACACTGTTTGAGGGCAAGCATCCGCGCGTCGTGGAAGTCAATGGGGTTCCACTGGAAGCAAATCTTGGCCGCTTCATGCTCTATATCAATAATGAAGATAAACCAGGGCTGATCGGTAATCTGGGGAAATTGCTCGGTGATAAGGGTGTTAACATTGCAAATTTCCACTTGGGCCGTTCGAGTGAGAAAGACGATGCGATCGCGCTCGTGCAGGTCGATCAGGAAATCGATGCCGCAACCGAAGCCGAAATTGCCAAACTGCCAAGCGTTAAACAGGCTAAGTTATTAAGCTTTTCCTAAATCTGTAGGCTTTATTTTCATTTATCTTTAGAGGGCTGTACTGAAATTAGTACGGCCCTTTATGTTTGCGCCCATTCAGCATTTTAAAAAACCCTCTTCCGGGAAAATATTTGTCACGTATTTATTAAATATACGCTGAGAGTTAGACACTGTTAGCTAATTCTGAAGTATTTTGCCATGAGACAGATGTTGTTAAAGAACAAGGAAAATATCGCCGGGAATAGTGGGCTTATTTCCAAGAGATTTTTCGCCGTTATTTGGCAACATCAGCCATGGTTCTGCTAATTGCAGCCTAAATCGCTGCTCGCAGCGTTAAAGCGCTTGCCAATAGAACCACTATTAACTGCACGCTTTGTCTTGCGAATCAACGATTTAGGCTAGCAACAAAATATTTCAGAATTAGCTAACAGTGTCTAAAGCATTTCCTTTCAGCTACAACGAACGTAGAGCATTAAAACATTACCATACACCGTCATGCCGGAAAATTTTATAGTAATAAAATTTATCCGGTATCCAGAAGTAGGAAATGGGTAGTAATCCATCTCCGTTTAACTCATCCGATTACTATCGGATGCGTTAAGGTGGATTCCGTCGTCTCGCTGACTAAGGTCAGATCGCGTGTCGGAATGACGATTCTTCTTACTTAGGAATACATTATGACCCAACCATCTGCCCCCTCCCGTTTTAAACAAGCATGGAACGTGCTCCGTGGACGCGAAGTAAAACACGCTTCTTATGCTTATGCGCAAACCTATTTGCAGGAGATCGGCAAGGCCGTCTGGAGCCCACGGGAATATGGCAAATTCGCCGAAGAGGGCTATGTCAAAAATGTGGTAGCGCACCGTTGCATCCGACTGATTGCCGAGTCAGCCTCAGCGGTGAAATGGCAACTCTATGCGGACCATGAGGGAGGGCGTGAGCAATTGAAGCAGCATCCGGCGCTGCAGATGTTACATCGCCCTAACCCAACGATGGGCGGCTCAGAACTAATTGAAGCGCTGGTGACCTATAAACTCATCAGTGGTAATGCGTATCTGCTCAGTGTAGGGCCGAAAGACGGCAACCCGCAGGAGCTGTATTGTTTGCGCCCTGATCGTATGAAAGTGATTGCGGGGCGCGACTTTGTACCGCAGGGCTACGAATACCAGGTCGGCGAGCGTATCACGCGCTATTCAGTCGATCGTCTCACAGGCCGTTCCAGTATCCTCCATCTGAAATCCTTCCACCCCATGAATGACTGGTACGGCCTGTCTCCCATCGAAGCGGCGGCATATAGTATTGATCAGCATAATCAGGCGGCGGTATGGAATCAGGCGCTGTTACAGAATGGCGCGAAACCGAGCGGTGCGCTCGTCGTACAAACGCGGCAGGACGGCTCGGGCGGGCATCTTTCGGATGAGCAGTTTACCCGCATCAAGTCGCAGATTGATGAGCAATATGCCGGTGCGTTGAATGCGGGTAGGCCGCTGCTGTTGGAGGGTGGGCTCGACTGGCGCGAGATGAGCCTGTCGCCAAAGGATATGGATTTTATTGACGGGAAACACAGCTCGGCTCGCGATATTGCGCTGGCGTTTGGTGTACCGCCGCAACTGCTCGGCATCCCGGGAGATAACACCTACAGCAACTTGGTAGAAGCACGGCTCGGTCTGTGGGAACAGACGATTCTGCCGCTACTGGATAAGGTTACGACGAACCTCAATAGCTGGCTGCTGCCGGCTTATAGTGGCGGCGAGACGCTTCAATTGCAATATGATACGGATGCAATCTCCGCGCTGGCTCCGCGCCGCGATTATGTGTGGAAACGGGTGAAAGATGCCGACTTCCTTACGGTGGATGAAAAACGTGCCGCGCTGGGCTATGGGCCATTAGGGGAAAATTAGAATACGCGAATGCGGGAAATATTAACTCCCCCCTTGCGGGGGAGTCTGAATCTTTGATTCAGGTGGGGGGTCACATCTAGCGCAATACCCCCCACCCAATCGCGCTAATAGCGTTGCAATCTGCGCTCTTGGACTCCCCCGCAAGGGGGGAGTTATTTTATAAGGAAAAAACTCATGCAACATAAACACGATACCTTTGATCTTGATGTGAAGCAGCTTAAAGAAGATGGACGTTTCAGCGGCTATGCGAGTATTTTTGATATGGTCGATCATCAGGGCGATGTGGTCGCAAAGGGTGCGTTTGCCGAGTCGGTCAAAAACGACGCAGGCAAGGTGAAGCTGCTCTGGCAGCATAAGCTCGATGAGCCGGTCGGTACGATTACAGAACTGCGCGAAGATGAGCAGGGGCTCTATGTGGAAGGGCAGTTGCTGCTCGATATTGCCAAAGGTGCGGAAGTCTATAGCATGCTGAAAAGTGGGGCGATCGACAGCCTCAGTATCGGCTACAAGGTCAAAGATGCCGAATTTATACCAGATACGGGCGTACGCGTGCTGCGGGAGGTGGAACTGTTTGAAATCAGTTTCGTGACCTTTCCGGCGAATCAGAATGCGCGCATACGCAGCGTAAAGTGCGAAAAACCGGAAACGATCCGGGATTTCGAATCATTCCTGCGCGAAGCAGGATTTTCACGAACCGAAGCCAAGCAGATTGTTGCCTCCGGCTATAAGTCACTTGATCAGCGCGACGCTGAACCGGTGACGATGGAAGCAATGATTGCGCTCGATCGTTCGATTGATCGGGCGATGGCTTCGCTTACTAATTAGTCCCCCTCCTGCTTGCGGGAGGGGCGAGAAATGCGAGACGGCTTGCTGTCCGGATTTCTGGGGAGGGCAATGCTCACGGCAATTTGACCCCCACTACTGCGGCTAAGCTATTTTATAGCTAAGCCTCGTTGCCCCCACCGCAAGCAGGGGAGGGTTTTTATATAAAAAAAGGAAAAAAACCATGACACTACAACGCATTACAAAGCGTGTGGACCAGCTCGGCCATGCGTGGGAAGAATTCAAGCAGGTCAATGACCGCCGTTTGAAGGAAATTGAGCAAAAAGGCGCTGCCGACGCGCTGACGACAGAGCAGCTGAACCGTATTAACCAGGCGATGGATAACTATAAGAGCCGGATGGACGGGCTGGAAACGGCGATGAGCCGCCCTTCTGCCGGGTGTGATATTAGCCGCCCGGAAGCAGCTGAGCATAAGCTGGCCTTCATCAATTATTTACGCAAGGGCGTGGATGATGAGTTGCATTTCCTCGAACAGAAAGCGCTGTCAGTCGGCACCGATTCCGATGGTGGATTTCTGGTTACTTCGCAGATGGCGGAAACGATCGCAAAATATGTGTTTGAATCTTCGCCGATGCGGCAACTGGCCTCGGTGGTAAATATCTCTACCGATTCGCTCGATGTGATTCAGGATGATGATGAGCCGGCTAGCGCCTGGACCACGGAAACTGGCACGGTTTCTGAAACCAATTCTCCGACTATTGGCAAGAAGGTCATTGATGTGCATGAGCTGTATGCGCAACCGAAAGCGACCCAGAAGCTGATTGATGACTCATCGGTCGATATTGAGGCGTGGCTGACGGAAAAAATCTCCGAGGCCTTCACCCGCATGGAGAATACGGCCTTCATCGCCGGGGATGGTTCCGGTAAGCCGAAGGGAATAACGACCTACGCCGCAGGGACAGGCGATGAGCAGATCGAGCAGATTGATTCCGGTACGAACGGGCAGATCACCGCGGACGGTATCGTGAATCTGTTCTATGCGTTAAAAGAAGAATACGCCACCAATGCGACCTTCCTGATGCGCCGTGCTGCAATGCAGCAAGTGCGGCTGTTGAAGGAGTCAACTACCGGGCAATATCTCTGGAACCCGGGCCTTGCAGCTGGTGCTCCGGATACATTGCTCGGCGTGCCGGTAATGCAGGCCGCGGATATGCCGGCTCCGACAACGAACAGCCTCTCAGTTGCGCTCGGCGATTTCCGCCGCGCCTATCAGATCGTGGACCGCACCGGGGTGCGCATCCTCCGTGATCCGTTCACCGAGAAGCCATTCGTGAAGTTCTACGCGACCAAGCGTGTCGGCGGTGATGTCGTCAACTTTGAGGCGATAAAGCTGCTGAAGCTGGCTGAGTAAATATTGCCACTACCCGTCATTACCCGAATTTTTCGCAAGAAACATTCAAGGGTAATCTCGTGCCATAATCCTGAGATCCCCCTAGAATTGGTTCCGCCAATTCGGGGGATGACGGGTCTAATAGGAGTATCCCCATGACCATTACCCCTTATATATCGCAGGTGATTGCACCGACGAGTGAACCGCTGACCCTGACCGAGGCGAAGCTCTATCTCCGTGTCGATCATAGTGATGATGACGCCGTGATTACGCGCATGATCGCCGCCAGCCGACGGAAAGCGGAGAGCTACGTTCGTCGTTCGCTCATCACGCAAAGCTGGCGGCTGATGTTTGATGATTATGCGCCGACCATTTTTGCGCTGCCGCGTGGGCCGGTACAGTCGATCACCCATGTAAAGCTGATTGCCAAGGACGGTGCGGAAACGACACTGGATGCGAGTGCTTATCACACCACGGCGGGGAACAAGAAACTCGTATTCGATATTTCCCCGATGGCGCATCTGGTTGAGGTGCAATATGTCGCCGGATATGGTGAAGCGGCGGATGTGCCGGTTGCCATCAAGCAAGGCATGCTCGGCCATATCGCGACCATGTACGATACCCGCGACATTACGGTAGCCCCGGATGGCATCACCTGTTCGCTCTATGATGATTTTCGTGAGATTTGCTTATGAGCCGGGATAATCTGACGAGCACACTGCGCCAGCGGATCACGATTGAAGAACTGGTGAAAACCCCGGATGGGGCAGGGGGTTTTACGACCAGCTGGCAAAGTGTTGCGACGCTATGGGCGAACGTAAAGTTTCAATCCGGCTTTTCGCGCGCAAACGAGCCGTTTGAACAGGAGCGGCTGGTTACCCGTAAACGGGCAATAGCAACGGTCCGCTATCAGGAGGGGCTGGATACCACCATGCGTGTGATCTCTGCCGGTGAAACCTATGATATCACGTCGATTAACGACCCGGACGGGCAGAAAATCCGGCTGAAAATGGTGCTGGTTTCTGAGTGAGTAGTTTTAGCAGGTTGTGGACTTAGCGTCTTTACCAGCCGTCATCGCGAACGCAGTGACGCGATCTCAGGCCAATAGCCCCGTCATCCTGAGCGGAGCGATAGCGTAGTCGAAGGATCTACTGGAACGGAACGCCTGAAAAAGATGCTTCGACTCGCTCTGCTCGCTCAGCATGACAAAGAGAGTGCCGTGCTCCCGTTGGTCGTTCGCAATGACGGAAGAGCCACCCGCTTAGATAAACGCACAGAAACGAAGAAAATAGATGACCCCAGTAACGTGCTGTTATGTATGAAATAATACCGATACAAAGCGTGTTATTTCAGCTTAAAGCACCACCCTCAAACCTAAAACCTATTTATTAATGACTTTTTAACTAAATTATGTTACAATAAACTTGTTATGACAGATCTGAATAGCTTAATGGCCGATTTGGCCGAGATAAATAAGATTACCAGCACGCTTGGAAAAGCGGGTGTGCGGTCTGATAACATAAACTTAGAAGACCGCTATACGAACGAGTTTGTGCTAACGATGCACAAGCTGGATGGTGTGGCGAATAAAAACGAGAAGCCACAGAATGCTGAACTGATTCAGGTATCTGAGCCGGCATCCGAGCCCGAATATTCCTACGCGATGCCAAATGAAGAAGTAGATGCGGAAGAAGATCGTGAAGGCGATAAGGATCAGGGAAGTGGTTTAAATCCTGATGAATTTGAGAGCGAGAGGTACCAAGAAGAAAAAATAGCAGAAGCTGCAAAAAAAGAAGAAGAGTTGGCAAAAGAAAGAGAAAAACGTTCAGAGGAACAAGAACACTTTGCTAGTCAGGAACGCATAGAAGAGATACATAAATTTTTGTATGCACTGAGTGAGAGTGAAAAAGATAAAGGTTTTAATCCTCATCGATCGAAGCTTGGTGAATTTTCACCTACCGCTGAAGCAGGCCTCTCGAAAGAACGTGGCATCGGGCTTGCAGACTCCGGTGTGCATTTAGGATAATTAAAATAACTATACTACAACAACAAGGGCCCTCGCGGCCCTTTTTTTGTGTCATCGCGAACGAAGTGAAGCGATCTCGTGCTGTTGAATTCTTCATGAGATTGCCGCGCGGCTTCGCCGCTCGCAATGACGAAGTTTGCTTCCCTCGGACTTGATCCGAGGGTCTTCCATGTTTGCAGCATGAGGGCTCTGTCTTTTTGCGAAGATACCCGGGTCAAGCCCGGGTAAAACAGTTAGGGATGAGCCCGGGTAAAACAGTTTAGGGCAAGCCCGGGTAAAATAAATCCTTCCACATCAGATTGCCGCGCGGCTTCGCCGCTCGCAATGACGAATGCACTCACCCTGACTCTTACCCCAAGGGAAAGCGAATACCGCCTGTCATCGCGAGGAGCGTAAGCGACGCGGCGATCTTAGGCCGATTATATTTACAGGAGAGCTTTATGAAATCGATCAGTACGGCACTGCAACAGCATCTGCAGCAGGAGGTGACCAGCCTGGCCTATTGCTGGAAGCTGACGCGCGAAGATGGCGTCGCGCTAGGCTTTACCACGCATGATCAGCCGATCAGCTATGACGGGCTGAGCTACGAACCGGCTTCCGGCTTTGATCTGGATAGCTATAACAGCCATAGTAATCTGGCGGAAGATGGCGTGAATGCGCTTGGCATCCTATCGAGTGAGGCGATCACCGAAGCGGATATACTTGCCGGGCGCTATGAGGGCGCGACGGTCGAGCTGTTTATGCTGAATTATGAAGATACGACACAAGGAACGCTCGAAATACGCAGCGGCACCATCAAGGCGATTGAATGGCAGGACGGCGCGTTTCGCGCTGAGCTGGTCGGGTTGACGGACACGCTCGGGAATACGATTGGCAGCCTTTATTCGCCCACCTGCCGGGCAGTGCTGGGCGATAGCCGCTGCAAGGTTGATCTCACAGCATATACGTTTACGGGAACAATTACCGCCGTCACCAGCCGCACGCGTTTTACCGACGATACGCTCACCCAGCAGGCAGGTTATTTCAGTCACGGTACTGTAACGTTTACTAGCGGGCTGAACGCAGGCATAGCCATGGAAGTGCGGCGCTATGCTGCGGGCGGTGAGATACAGACCGTTCTGCCGATGCCGTATGACGTGGCGGCCGGAGATAATTTCACTATCGTTACCGGATGCGACAAGCTGTTTACAACCTGTAAAAACACATTCGATAACGTGGTCAATTTCCGCGGTGAACCGCATGTACCGGGTATTGACCGTATGCTCGAGACCTCCTCGACGCGGAGTGACTAACAGTGTCTAGCTTTGGCGCTTTCGTGAGTTAACACAAAATGAGAATAGTATGTCCATATCAGTTTTGAGTGGTGAGCGTTCTAATCATATCGTCAGCGAAGCCCGCAGCTGGCTCGGCACGCCGTTTAAACATCAGGGGCGGGTGAAGGGTGTCGGATGCGATTGCATCGGATTGATTGCGGGTGTAGCCAGGGCGTTAAAACTGCCAAGTCGGCAGGGTGGATGGCTGCATGAGTATGACAGGTGCGACTATCCGCGCGAGCCGGGTGGTATGCAGTTGCAGGAAATGCTGGAGCGGCATTTGGTTTCGGTAAAGGATCATGTATCCCCGTCATTGCGAGCGAAGCGAAGCAATCTCAGGCAGAGTAACACCGCAGGAGATTGCTTCGGGATTTCATCCCTCGCAATAACGCGTGTTATCCACCCCGCTAATATCCTCCTCTTCCGCATCGAACAACAGCCCCAGCATGTGGCGCTGATGAGCCGTGATACGCACATGATTCACGCCTATGCCCCGGCAAGTAAAGTCGTGGAGGTGCGGTTGGATAGCTACTGGCACGAGCGGCTGGTCGCCGTGTTTCGTTTTGCCGGGGGTGATTATACCCAACTGTTATCCCGAGGAGGGCTTTAGCCCGACGTGGTGATCTTTAGGCCGCAGCACGAGATTGCTTCGTCGTTTCACTCCTCGCAATGACGGGCTAAATAACATCGTCATCGCGAACGCAGTGAAGCGATCTCAGGCCGCATATACGCAGCCGCAAGAGATTGCCGCGCTCCCGATGGTCGCTCGCAATGACGGTTTGCCCTCACCCTAACCCTCTCGTCATGCGGGAGAGGGAATACAAGAACATAACCTCTCCCTCTGGGAGAGGTCGAGACAGCGAGCTGGCGAGGGTGAGGGAAATGATTCAAGCATGGCCCCCCCTCCCAACCCC
>CAZPQM010000005.1:0-117526 GCA_964588995.1 uncultured Rickettsiales bacterium
CCGCCATTTTCTAATACGCTAAATGCAGGCTTGCCAAGAAAAAAGCTTTTTTACGTTACATAAACGCACATTTGACAGGAACGCCCTATTATTTCGTTAATTTTTTTTAAATTTTTGCTTTTTTTTGCTATACTAGGGGTACGTAGGAAATAAGGGGGTTTTTACATGGCAGAAGACTCTGGTCAGATACAGAATGATCCGCTCTTTTTAGCGATGACGCGTCCGGCGATGCTGCTGGGGGTAACATACTCCTGGTTTTCCGTAAACGGCTTTATCTGGACGTTGTATTTTATTAATTTCAGCCAGTTTTCCGTGCTGATTCCGGGTGCTATTTTATGCCATTTTATCGGCTTTATGCTCTGCTCGCACGAGCCACGCTTTATCGAACTCTTTCTTACCGCCTCAAAAACCAACTTTAAATGTACTAACCGCGCCTTTCACGGCAAAACCAGCTCATATGATTTATACTGATGAAATTAAAACGCAGAAAAACCAATAAATCTTATTATGCGAAAAAAGAGGTCTCAACCTCTGAGTTCATTCCGTTTAAAGAACATTGGGATGCAACAACGCTTATCACGGAAAAAGAAGAGTTGGTAAAGGTTATCAAACTCGATGGCTTCGCTTTCGAAACCGCTGATGACGAAGATGTCGATATCAAGAAGATGGTTCGCAACACCTTATGGAAAAGTATCGGGACCGGAAATTATGCACTCTGGTTTCATTGCATTCGTAAACGCAAACATATTCATATGGACGATGAATATGATGGTATGTTCTGCCAGCGTATGCACGAAGAGTGGAACAATAAACATGCCGATCAGGAAACCTATGTTAACGAGTTGTACGTTACTATTATTCGTAAGAAGGATAAATCGACTGCGGCCGTAATAGAAGACATGATGAAGTCCCTTGCCAAGAAGATGGATAATGAGCTCTGGGGCAAAGAGATGAAACAAAACTCCAAAGATATTGATGAAATCATCAGTCGTGTTATTGGCTCCCTCAAAGAATACAATCCGCAATTGCTTGGCATACGGCAAGAGAACGGATGTAATTATTCCGAGATCATGGAATTTCTTGGTATGCTGGTCAATGGGGGTGTATGGCAGCCTATGCTGGTGCCAAATGGAGACATTTCACGTTACCTCGCTACGCATAGATTATATTTTGGAAGTAACGCCATTGAGGTGCGATCACCGGATAATAAGGTAAAATTTGGCGGCATGATATCAATCAAAGAGTACCCCCCTTACACTAACGCTTGTATGCTCGATGCATTTCTGAAGCTACCTCTGGAATATATAATTTCGCAATCGTTCAGTTTTATAACCCGTGCGAGTATTATTAACTCGATGAGCCTGCATCAAAGACGTATGCAAAGTGCGGGCGATAAGGCCGTTTCTCAAATGGAAGAGCTGACCCTTGCCATGGACTTGACGCAAAGTGGCCAAATAGGCTTTGGTGATCATCATTTTTCTGTGCTCGTATTTGAAACAGAACTTAAAAAACTGGAGAATGCGCTTTCCTTGTGTTTTGCCGAACTGGTAAATGCAAATCAGGTCCCTTACCGAGAGACTTACACGCTTCAGGCCTCTTACTGGGGACAAATACCGGCTAATTTTGCCTTCTTGCCACGTGCGTCCGCCATCAATACACTCAACTTATGCAGCTTTGCCTCATTGCACAATTATCCTATCGGAAAGGAAAATGGTAACCACTGGGGGAAAGCCGTAACCGTTCTGGACACAACGTCTGGCACCCCCTACTTCTTTAACTTTCACGTTCGAGACGTAGGGCACTCCACCATTATTGGACCTACAGGGGCCGGTAAAACTGTTTTGATGAACTTTTTAGTCGCTCAGGCACAAAAGTATAAACCCAATATGTTCTTTTTTGATAAAGACCGTGGTGCCGAAATTTTTATTCGGGCTATGGGAGGGGTATATAACGTCATTGAACCTGGCGAAGAATCTAATTTCAATCCGCTACAATTAGAAGACACAAACGAAAACCGTCAGTTTCTGGAGGAGTGGCTTACCGCCTTGGTTATGTCATCTCATAAACAGCCACTCACGCCGGACGAAAGTGACAGAATAGCACAGGCGGTAAGCGGTAATTATAAACTTGCAAAAGAAGACAGGACCTTAACCAATGTAGCCCCTTTCCTGGGCTTGGAAGGTCCGGGCACTCTGGCTGGACGTTTAAAGATGTGGCATGGTATAGAACAGCGCGCCGGCCTGTTTGATAATCGGAAAGATACGCTCGACTTCGGTCAGAATCGCATTTTCGGCTTCGAAATGGGGCCGGTTCTGGAAGATAAGAAAAGTCTGGGCCCCGTGCTGCTGTATTTATTTCATAAAATAAGCCTCGCTCTGGACGGCACCCCTACGATTATTGTATTGGATGAAGCGTGGGCGCTAATCGATAACGAGATTTTTGCACCTAAAATTAAGGACTGGCTCAAAGTACTTCGTAAGCTTAACGCCATGGTAATTTTTGCCACACAAAGTGTTGAAGATGTAGGCAACAGCGCTATTAGTGACACCTTGGTTCAGCAAACAGCCACACAGATTTTCCTAGCAAATCCAAAAGGTATTGAAAGCTCTTATCGAAATACCTTTATGTTGTCGAATCGGGAATTTCAGTTGATCAAAACTACAGACCCAGGCAGCCGTTTTTTTCTAGTAAAACGCGGCAATGAGTCGGTAGTAGCTCGAGTCGATTTATCGGGAATGGATGACATTATCAATGTATTGTCAGGACGCAACTCGACCGTAAGTCTCATGCATCAAATTGTTAAAGAAAAGGGGGATAACCCGGAAGTATGGCTTCCGATTTTTTGGGAAAGAGTGAAACACATTGACGAGGAATAACTTTACGAACCAATTCTTCTGTTTATTCGCGTTCTTAACGCTGCTTTGTTGTTTATTGCCTGCTAGCGCCATAGCTCAGATCAACGAAAATGATTCAGCAGAATTAGATAACCCTGCTGCTGATCCGCGTTATTGGATGCGCTTAGGCGCCTGTGGTAATTATTCTTTGGCCGGCATTCCCTATGAAGATATGATCGTCAATCTGGGAGCAACCCCTTTAAATGAAGTATATCCGGGCTTTACCAAGCGGTTGGTAAGCTGCATTCAGAAAATACTTAGTGGCGTCGTCGACTCTCAATTGGGTGATTTACTCGCTTATTTCTCCGATCTGGTAACAATACTACTTACGCTCTACATCGTCTTTTTCGGCATCAAAGTTATGTTAGGCAACGTAAGGACAATCAAGAGCGATGCCGCTGTTGTCGTTCTGACTATTGCTGGCGTTAGTTATGCCGTCAACAACGCAGGCGTGGAAGAATTTCTGCAGCTATTTATTGCATCTCAGGAGTCACTGGTTGGTGTAGTTACCCGGTCCATCATACAGGCGGAATTACCTTTATCCGGAGAAACGGGAGTATCCTACAATTTATGTAGTCAGTATACCGACACCTGGCAACGTATCGACTGCGTGATTGCCTATTATATGGGAGCTGATCCGGCACAGTTTGCCGGAGAACCTGGGAGTTTTGCTATGGCCACCTATGAGTTTGCGGACGAAGGCAGCACCTCGGGAGAACGAAAGCAGGTAACGCTCGGCTTTTTCTTCATTATTATGGGATTACTCTTCACGTCAAATCTTGGTATTATCTTTTTACTCCTTGGACTTATGATCCCTTTGCTCATGGTGGCAGCGTTTGCTCAGGCTATAACGGTTTATATCGGATCTCTTTTAGTCTTAATCTTCCTGGGCATTATGGCTCCTCTGATAATCCCCACAATATTATTTCCGGTTACGAATAGCATTTTCCGCTTCTGGTTTCAAATGGTGCTTTCTTATATTTTTCTCCCTGCAATTCTTATGGCTTACCTAGCATTTATGGTGCATATACTGGCTTACTTCTTTACAGCAGAACCAAGAAGCTGCGTGCCTCCCGCTACGCCGGGCGACCCTCCTGACTGCACTTCAATTGCGCAAATAAAGCCCTTAAAAGAAATCTATAAACAAATATACGGCGCTTACAATGAAAGTAGTGGGTTAGCTACCGGCGATCCCTCTGATCAGCAAATGAACCGCCGTACTTACTCTGGATTGATTGAAAGCTGTACCGCGTTGTCTGAAGACGCAAGTTGTGAAGGAAACACACAGATTAACACCTCCGTCGGCACTATCTGGGTTCCTGATTTTGCACTTGATATGGTAGGAAGTGAAGAAGGTATATTACATTATGATTATAACGGTAATGGCGTCCTCGATGAAAATGAACTCCAAGACCTCATTGAATCCAAAGAACAAGCCTCCGATAATTTTCTTTATAATTTGTTGGTAACTGTTCTCTTACTCGCCTTAACTTTTGGCTTTATGGCAAACGTACTCGCTTTTGGAGGTTCATTGGCAGGTATTGCAGCCTCACCTGTAAGCCAAGCACTAGACGTATATAACAGAACATTAACCAGGCTATCGGCTGCGAATAAATAGTATGAAACGAGATATATACTACATACTTATCTTATTGTTAGCGACTCTTGTGATGTTGGCTCCTGGAAGTGTTTCTGCGCATCTAACTCAGTCCCCTACCTCTTGTATCAGCCTACCGATAGACGGAACCTATCATACGGAAGAATGCGAACAACTCTACCATGGTATACAGGCTTATATGCCGCACCGCCACGAACTACACCCGGAAAATGATGCGATGCGGCTGGCTTGCGCAGCAAGGTTAGCAGCTCGGTATGCCGTCACTCCTACTCCACCATTAGACTATTGCTCAGATTCAGTAGACACCCCCTACTGTAATGCTTTTAGACTGGAATGTAAGGATAATTACATTACTGTGCTTAGTGACTCTGCTCAGTGGACAATTCAACTGGGTAACACCGCATGCCCTATGGATGTCTTTCCAAGCAGCACGGATGGACGGGGGTTTTACCCTATTAAAAGTATCGTGGATTGCTTCGACTTTATATTTACTACCAACGCGAGGGAGTTTATTCGCAATACCACGGATACTTTTGGCGTTTACGTCAAAGCGCTTATTGTACTAGGAATTATTGTTTTTGGTATACGGATTATGTGGGGCGGTATGCAGCTCAACGCTGAAGCGGGTATCCTGTTTATTAAAATGGCGATTATCGGTACCATCGTCGTAAATCCTGTACTTATTGAAACGTGGTTTGGGTATTTTAAGTTAGGTGCTCGCGAGTTTGCAGGTACAATTATGAATGGTGTTCTCAGTGACGATGCTATTTTTGTGTTACCGGGCGGGGGAACAGCGAATTTTGCTTGCAAAGGGGGCGCTCTGGATGACGATGTTTTTGCCAAGCTTGATTGTCTACTGATTGAAACACTCGGCATTGGCGACACAGGCGATGGGCTTATGGGTGAAGTAACCGATCAAAACGTTGATTTTATACCTTATGCTGCTGCAGTTTTTGGCAAGCTCTTCTTGGGAGGAGGTGGGGCAGTTGTAGCTTTTGTCGGACTCTGGGCACTTCTTATGTTTTTTCTGGCCGTTACACAGGCCACTTACCTCTATTTATCCGCTATTATTGCCATTGGATTTTTGGCCGCGCTAACCCCTCTGATCCTTCCGCTCTGGTTTTTCAAAGTGTTTCAGCGTCTGGTAGGCTCCTGGATGACCTTTATTATGATGTATTCCCTTCAGGTGATTATTCTCTTTGCCTTCCTTGCCCTAACTTTAACCGTTTTTTCCATGGCCAGCGAACGACTGAGTGATCTTCATGACGCAGCTCGCGCAGCTTCTGAAGGTACGGTTGGAAAGCGTACAACAACCTTATTCGACTCCGGCAGCATTGAGGTGGACCCTGATAGAGTTTCTTCTTTTATTGACCGGCTTAATGAACTTGGCGCTTTTGAGTATAGCCATGCACCTATAGGAGGGGAAACCAGCTATATTGATTACCGTAGTGCCAGCACAGGATCAGGCATTAAAACCGCGGTAAATCTGGATCCAGGGGCAATTAACGAAATGTTCGACGTCAAAATGCGCGTTCGGATGCTGGACTGGGGGCCGGAAAATGACCGTATTTTTATCGCGGTCAATATAGCTTATTTCTTCCTGCTTTATCTTATGTTTTCGTTTATGAAAGAATTGCCACAATTCATAGGAAGATTTGTCTCACGCTCTTATATTCCGGCTATTAATCCTAAGTCCTCTGATATCAATAGCATCAGCAACAATATTACGAGTAGAGCAGCTGGGAATATTACAAGGTAGATTATCATGAACAGGCTTATTCATTTCTTCATTATATCGATGTTAATTCTTCCGCTGGCAGGCTGTCTGCAATCACCGAAAGACCGCCTTGCTGCAACTGGAGAAGATACGTGCGTAGCTATGAACGATGTCTTCAACTTGGGTAGTGGTGGTTTAATCGTTGTAGATACAAGCAGGCCGGATGTTGGAATCACTTCATGGATTGTTGAGCGTATTGATAATGTTATGGACGTAGCAAGCCGCGTAGTATTTCTCACACTTGTAGGCGATGGCGGCGGAACGGCCGGAAACCCTGCTTTTCTCGACATTTTTAATACGCTTATTGCGCTCACTATTGCTATCTTTTCACTGAGTGTTCTCTTAGGAATTCAACAAGCTACCGGCTATAACGTTGCGATGTTTATATTGAAAATTGTATTCGTCTGGTTATTGGGTACAAATTACGACCTGTTTAACACATACGTCATTGATCCGATAGAAACCTTTATTGCCGATCTCTCCAGTGTCTTTGCCAACGTTTTTTCTGAAGGTGTCCGGATACCGGGAGATTTTGACACTCCTCCGAGCACAGAAAATAATGTCCTGAATTTTGTTGATCAGACGATTACAACGTTTTTTTCCAGTTCTTTCTGGCGCGTTATACTAGCTACTATTACCTCAGGCTGGACCGGTGCCATTTATGGCATCTTGCTGTTGTTCGTTGTCATCAGTTATATGTTTGCAACAATAGAAGCTGTTAAAGTCTATATTGTAGCGATGATAGTACGTGCGTTACTCTTTTCACTGGCTCCGATTTTCCTCATCTTTCTGCTATTTAAACAAACGAAGTCCATGTTTGACGGCTGGATGGATCAGGTGATCAGCTATTCGCTACAGCCGATCTTTTTAATGGCCTTTCTGGGCATGTTCCAATTGATATTTATTGGGTTTCTCGCAGGAATCATCCCTGCCTCAGCCGCCAATCAGAAAGTCTGCTATGGTGTCTGGTTAGAAATCTCTGGCTGGTTACCCTATCTTTATTCCGAGCGTATTGGCGATGGAAGCCAGGAATCTCCGTATATTGCCGGTTCCGATGCAGATATGCCGTTTAATATCTGGATTATTATATCTTTGCTGCTTATTACCATGATCATGCGGAGTATGGTCAAATGGTCTGTAGAGGTGGCTGCGCGTCTGGGTAGTGGCTTTATCTCCGCCTTCGACGTACCGCTTGCCGGTTGGGATAGTGCGAAGCAATCCATACTGGGCGGCGCGGGTGCTGGGGCTGGTAGCGTAGCATCGCGTCTAAAATCAGTAAATTACAATAGGTAAGTATCTCAGCGTTATAATATAACCTTCTTGAGTTATTTGTCCCGCTGATTTAATAATAGAATTAGGAGTAACTGTATGATTAGAACATTCATATTATCCATTCTTGTTTTACCCGCCATGCTCTCGGCCTGCTCCAGTGAGCCGCCGGAGTTGAAGAGCCCGTGTGTCGGCGTTGAGGGCAGCCCCTGCGGGGAGAAACGTCCGGCTAACCCTTGGCTGGTTTAGCCCGGTCGCGTGGCGGTTTACACAGATATTTCCGGGACAGACTTTACCCGGATCCTGCAGGATTATGCTATTGGTGCCTTTGTTTCTGCGCAGGGCATTGCCGAAGGGGTTGAAAACTCCAACTACCTTTTATTAACTGACCAGTCACCCTTTATTGCTACGGTTTATGAAAAGCGTGTAGAGGCCGCTGACCTTCCCTTTTTCTTATCGCTGCTGCAGCATCTCGGCCAGGAGCAGATTCCTTGCCCGCAACCCATCGCCGATAATGAAGGTCGGCTGTTTCGTATGCTTGAGGAAACGGGTCGTCCTTTCTCCATTGTCAGTTTTTTAGAAGGTAGCTGGCCAAGACGAATCACCGTCAATCACTGCAAAGCGATCGGTGATATTCTGGCGCGCATGCACCTTGCTTGCGACGATTTCACCTTGTGGCGCGAAAACATCATGGGGCAACCGCACTGGCAACCGCTTTATGATTCCATGGCGCAGAAGCAAAACCCGCAGCTGGACTCAATCCGCGAGGAAGTGGAACAAACCCTGCTACGCATCGCGCAACACTGGCCGGATGATTTACCGAGCGGTATCATCCATGCTGACCTGTTTCAGGATAACGCCTTATTTCAGGGCGAGACACTCACCGGGCTGATTGATTTTTATTTCGCCTGCCATGATTATTTCGCCTATGACCTTGCTATCTGCCTGAATGCCTGGTGTTTTGAAGAACATAATGAGATGAACATCACGAAAGCCGGTGCGCTACTAAAAAGCTATCAGGATGTTCGTCCACTTTCACAAGCCGAACTTGACGCACTGCCTATTCTGGCGCAGGGTGCCGCTATGCGGTTCCTACTCTCGCGCCTTTATGATTATTTGCATCAGGTAGAAGGCGCAGTGGTAACTGTCAAAGACCCGCAGGAATACCTGCAAAAGATCCGCTTCCACAGCCACGTGGATTCACTGGCCGAGTATGGGCTTTAATCTAAATTTAACACATCCTTCATAGAGTAATGCCCGGGGGCTTTGTCTTGCGTCCAGAGCGCCGCCCGCACTGCACCTTCCGCAAACACCGCACGATCCTGCGCCTTATGCGTTAGCTCTATCCGTTCAAACGGACTCGCAAACATGACCGTATGATCACCGATGACATCCCCACCGCGCAAGGTGGCAAAGCCGATTTCCCCTTGCGGACGCTCACCCGTAATGCCTTCTCGCGCATAGCACGCAACCTCTTTCAAATCCCGACCCCGACCTCTGGCTGCCGCCTCGCCCAGACTCAGCGCGGTGCCCGAAGGTGCATCAACCTTATGTTTATGATGCATCTCCAGCACCTCAATATCAAACTGATCTTCAGGAATCGTTTTAGCTGTTTTTTCAACCAGATGCAGTAATAAATTCACGCCAACACTGAAGTTATGTGCATGCACCATCGCTGTCTGCTCAGCACATGCGTTTAGTTGCTGCTTTTGCTGGTCCGTAAGTCCGGTCGTACCGATTACGTGCGCGGTTTGATGCTGAGCGGTGAGTGCTGCGAGGGTAAGGGTTGTTTCCGGTCGGGTAAAATCGATAATGCAGTCCGCCGCCTTTATGACGGCTTCCGAATCATCCGTAATCATTACGCCTAGCGCGTCGCGTCCGATCAAACGCCCCGCATCCTCGCCGAGTGCCTCGCTGTCCCCGCGACACAGTGCACCGACAAGCTCCGCATGGGGGTGATCCTGCACCGCGGCCAGAAGCTTTCTGCCCATACGCCCTGCTGCGCCTGCTACCGCAATTTTCATCCTGCTTGCACCTTGCTGTTAAATCGGTTACCAATGATCTATCGTGGTTTTGAGGCGGATACAATGACAAAATTTCTGATCAAATTCTGGCCGGCGCTAACGCCTATCGTGCTACTGCTTATCTGGTGGGTCTTTATCAAAAAGCGTACTCCGCAGTCCGATGACGACACTTTGCCACAGTGGGAGTCCCGCCTTTGGTTATGGACTTTTCTGCTATCCGTCCTGATTGCCGCCGGTGTACTCATTTACACCGCCGTCACCGAAGAAAGCAGTAAAGGTCAGTATATTCCCCCTTCCGTGATTAATGGTGAAGTCATGCCCGGGCGCATGATTGAAAGTGATGAAACGCAGGAATAACCCGCTACTGAAAGAGACAAATGCCATCCGCCTGTTGGCTTTATTAAACGAAGCCGATGGCGAACCTCGCTTCGTTGGCGGTTGTGTCCGAGATGCACTGCTAAAGCGGCCATTTACCGATATCGATATCGCGACCACCTTAACGCCCGAAGCGGTCATTGAGCAACTAACCAAGGCCGATATCAAGGCCATCCCCACCGGCTTAAAGCATGGCACGGTGACGGCGGTCATTGACCAGTCGCCCTATGAAATCACGACACTTCGTGAAGATGTGCGTTGCGACGGCCGCCATGCAGAGGTGCGTTTCACCACCTCGTGGGAAAAGGACGCCAGCCGGCGCGATTTTACCATGAATGCCCTGTCGATGGATCAGGAGGGCGAGATTCATGACTATTTCGGGGGCATTGAAGATGCGCAGGCAGGTATTGTCCGTTTCGTAGGCGAGCCTGAGCAGCGTATTCAAGAAGATTACCTCCGTATGCTACGCCTGTTTCGCTTTTACGCCTATTATGGTAAAAGTGAGCTGGACGAGGCAGCACTCGAAGCCTGCAAAGCGCATAAATCCCATCTTGGCAAACTCTCCGCAGAACGCATTCAGCATGAATTACTGCGGCTCTTTGCCGCGCCCAAACTCTCCCCTGCGCTCGAGGCGATGAATAATTGCGGTTTACTTACGGAAATTCTCGATCAGTCGATCACTTCGTTTGATCTTCACGCCCTGCATGCACTCGAAGCGATCGAACAAAAGAGCGGTCAATCTCCGCATGCGCTGGTAAGGCTCGGTACATTGCTGCAGTCGCATGGCTGGAGCGATATGCGAGTGCGGGTTCTGGCCAAGCATCTCAAGCTATCCAATCAGGATCAGTTTCGGTTGGTTTCGCTCAGCGTTCCGCTGTTTCACTGCAATCACCTGACCAGTGTGAAAGAGCAGAAAAAAGCGCTTCGCGTCATGGGTCAAGAGCTTTACATCCAGACCGCGCTTATCGCCTGGGCTTTAGCGCGCGGGAAAACCGGGGATAATAGCAGCGCCGATCAGGCCTATCAGGACATCCTTGCGCTGGCGAAACGCTGGTCGCCCCCCGCCTTCCCGCTCTCAGGAAAAGACCTGCTCGAAAAAGGACTCAAGCCGGGCAAACATATCGGGTCACTGCTGGAAGAGGCCGAAAGTTACTGGGAAGACCATGATTACGCCTGCAGCAAGGCGGAATTATTGACCTTTATAGAAAAGAAAGCCGGTTAAGCGATCTCAAACGGCTCGGTCTGCGGACTGCCATCCTCATTCGTACCAATGATTTTTTCAACTTTGAGCTGAGCTTCCTTCAGCTTGGTTTCACAGTGCTTTTTGAGCGCCGTACCACGTTCATAATGCGCGATGGAATCATCCAGCGCCTGCCCGCCCGCTTCGAGCGTTTTCACAATGGTTTCCAGCTCGGCGAGCGCTTCCTCAAATGACATATCCTGTATAACCCGCTTTTCTTCACTCATATCCACCTCGCAATAATGTTATTTCAAGCAAGCGCGCCATGGCACTGCTTATACTTCTTACCCGAACCACACGGGCACGGCTCATTCCTGCCCACCTTACCCCATGTATCAGGATTAGTCGGGTCGCGATCTTCCGGTTTTACATGATTTACCACGGTTTTCGGCACGGTTTGCTGCCGATCACTCAGGCTTACCGTCGGATCATAATGACTGCGCTGCTGACGCGCCATACGTTCCTGCTTCTGCTGCTCGAGATGCTGCAGGCTTTGTTGCGCCGTGGTAAATTCCAAACGGCACATCCGCAGCACCGCCATTTCACGCAAACGGTTCAGCATCGCCTCGAACATATCAAATGCTTCGCGTTTATATTCATTCAGCGGGTCTTTCTGTCCGTAAGCACGCAGGTTAATGCCCTGCCGCAAATGGTCAAGCGATAGCAAATGATCCTTCCACATCTCATCCAGCGTGAACAATAAAAGCTTCTGTGATATCTGGTTAATATCATCCGCACCCACCTTGGAGGCCTGATGATCGAGCTGATCAAACACCGCCTTCTGCAACCGCTCCTTAATTTCCTGCTCGGCGATACCTTCCTCTTTCGCCCATTCGGTAAGCGGTAACTCAACGTTAAAAACGCGGTGTACCTCTTTCTCGAAACCCTCCATGTCCCACTGCTCGGCATAGGCACGTTCGGGCATGTACACCGGTAGCATGTCGTCTATCACATCATCGGTCATTTCCTTGATGATGGTGAAGCCGTCCTTCGCTTCCATCAGCTCGATCCGCTGCTCGAACACCACTTTGCGCTGATCGTTCATGACATCGTCAAATTTCAGCAGGGTCTTACGAATTTCGTAGTTTCTGGCTTCCACCTTCTGTTGCGATTTTTCCATCATCCGCGTCAGTAGCGGGTGCGCAATCGGCTCACCTGGGCTACCCATCGTGCCAAGCACCCAGTCCATCTTTTTATCCGCACCGAAAATACGGATCAGATCATCCTCAGCAGAGAGGAAGAAAATCGAGCGGCCCGGATCACCTTGCCGCCCCGAACGGCCGCGCAGCTGGTTATCAATCCGGCGGCTTTCGTGCCGTTCGGTACCGACCACATACAGCCCGCCCGCTTCACGGACAATCTCACGGTCACGCTCGACCTCTTTCTTAATCTTCTCCGCTATCTCCTTAAGGCGCTTTTCCTCCTCAACGTTTTTGGACTTCTCATCAATCAGCATGTCGGCATTACCGCCAAGCTGAATATCCGTTCCTCGCCCGGCCATGTTGGTTGCTACCGTGACGGCGCCCGGCCGCCCGGCCTGTGCAATGATATAGGCTTCCTGTTCGTGATAGCGCGCATTCAGCACGTTATGCTTGATCTTTGCTTTTTTTAGTTTCGCCGCAAGGTATTCGGAACGTTCAATACTCGCGGTACCCACCAGAACCGGCTGTTTTTTCTCGACGCATTCCTTAATCAGCTCGATAATCGCATCAAATTTTTCTTCCGCCGTGCGATAAATTTCATCATCTTCATCCACCCGCGCAATCGGCTTATGCGTTGGCATTTCAACAACTTTCAGCCCATAGATATCCTCAAATTCATCGGCTTCGGTCATCGCCGTACCGGTCATACCGGCGAGCTTGGGATACATGCGGAAATAATTCTGGAACGTGATAGATGCAAGGGTCTGGTTTTCATTCTGAATGGCAACCCCTTCCCTTGCCTCAAGCGCCTGATGCAGCCCTTCGGAATAGCGCCGACCTTCCATCATCCGGCCAGTAAATTCATCGATGATTACCACACGATCTTCTTTAACAATGTAGTCTTTATCCCGTTCAAACAGCTTATGTGCCCTCAGGGCCTGATTCGCATGATGCACCAGCGAGACATTTTCGATGTCATACAGATTGCCATCTTCCGGTAATAAGCCGTCACGCTTCAACATATCCTCAAGATGCTGCGTCCCCTCTTCGGTAAAGGATGCCGCTTTCTGCTTTTCATCAATCTCGTAATCGTCCCCGCTCAGTTCGGGGATGTATTTATTCAGCGTGATATAGGTATCGGTGTTGTCTTCTACCGGCCCTGAGATAATCAGCGGTGTGCGCGCCTCGTCGATCAGGATGGAGTCCACCTCATCCACGACCGCGAAGTTATAGGGCCGCTGCACCATATCCTCTTTACGGAACTTCATGTTGTCGCGTAAATAATCAAACCCGTATTCGTTATTGGTACCGTAGGTAATATCCTTTGCGTAGGCCTCACGCCGCTCTTCATCCATCATATTGTTGAGGATGACCCCGACCGACAATCCGAGAAAGCGATAAATCTCGCCCATCCACTCCGCATCACGGCTGGCAAGGTAGTCATTGACCGTTACCACGTGCACGCCTTTGCCTTCCAGCGCGTTAAGGTAGACCGGCAGGGTCGACACTAGCGTTTTCCCCTCCCCCGTCTTCATTTCCGTGATCATGCCGCGATGCAGGACAATTCCTCCCATCAGCTGCACATCGTAATGGCGTTGCCCTAGGACGCGCTTCGCTGCCTCGCGCACAACCGCAAACGCCTCATGCAGAATGTCATCGAGTGATTCACCGGCCTTCAAACGCTCTCGGAACGCCTCACTTTTCTGTGCAAGCTCCGCATCCTTCAGCGCTTCGTAGTCCGCTTCTAACGCATTGATGGCCTCGACATCCCGGCGCAGCGTTTTGACAAAGCGATCGTTCGACGACCCAAATAATTTTTTTAATGGTGCAATCATGAAACCCCTTATCATCGTTTCGGCAGTATATATAAGCGGTTTATCCTTCATGAACAAGGCCGCATTCGGAACCATGCGAAGATAGCGCGGCATTCCTGCATACAAAAAGGGAGCTGCCTGTCAGCAACTCCCTTCCTGCATATTAAAACCGAACAGTGCTAGACGATAACGTTGTCGCCGAGCGTCAATTCGCTAGCATCTACACCGACCAGCGTAATCGATCCGGTAGCATCGGTCGTCGTAATGACCGCATCACCATCGATATTGTTCGCAATGGACACGTTGCTATAGGCCGACATATCAACCCAATCTTCCGTAGCACTGAAATCGGTTACGATATCATCGCCGAAGTCCGCTCCGGTTACTTCGATAATATCGATGCCAACACCGTCGGAATCCACGTCAATGGTATCGTTGCCGGCACCACCATTGATGGTGCTGTCGCTACGTCCGTTATCAATAATGTAAATGACATCATTCCCATCACCGGCATCTACATCAAAACGCGAAATGCCTTCCGGTTCTGTGGAAACACCTTCCAGAATAATCTCATCATCACCGCCATTGGTATCAACCACGAACTTATGAGAGAAGCTCGCATTATTGGCGAGAGAAACAATATCAATCGAGTCGTTGCCGTTTCCGGTTGTGATGAAGCCGCGTTTCGCATCGAGGATATTGACCACGGAATCACCGCCGTCACCCAGCGTTACATCGGTATGCACAAAATTAGTCAATTCAACCGTAGCCGCCTCAGACGCCTCGACTTCAATATTTTTCGGTTTGTTCCATATTTTGGATTCTGCAACAAAATGGTTGAAGTCTACATACGTATAATAGACTTCGGCATCCCAGCCAACTCCGCCGATAGCCATTTCCTGACCGGTCACCGTTGTGGTTTCACCGAAATCGTCTACCTGCTCGAGATCATATCCATCCGTGCTGTCAATAAATGACTCATCTACTACGACTTGGCTAATACGCGCCTGAGAAAAGATATTCTCTTCTTCCAGCTGTGGGCCTCCGCCTTCACCATTGCAATTTTCGAGCACTTCTTCTAGCGAAAGTGTGCCATTAGCAAACACGAAAATTTCAACATCTTCAATCGTATCAATGCCATCACGATCTGGTACCGTGTCTTCGATCACAAGCTGACCATCCACTAAGGTTGCGATATACTCGGCACACTCTCCGGCAAAAATCACTGTATCTTCGTTACCGGTGCCACCATCGATAAAGTCATCACCCTGACCAGCTGTAAAGGTGTCATCACCGGATCCGCCTTCAGCCGTATCATTGCCGGCACCCATCTCGATTGTATCATCGCCGGAGTTACCATCTACCGCGTCATCACCGGCTCCGGAATCAATTGTATCGTCACCGGAACCACCATCGATGGAATCTTCGCCAGCACCGGCTAGGATTTCATCATCACCGGAACCGCCATCCACTTCGTTGTTACCGTCTCCGGCATCAATGGAATCATTGCCCGATCCGCCATCGACTTCATCGTCTCCTTCGCCGGCATCAATCGTATCGTTATCCGAGCCGCCATCGATATCATCGTTACCAAGACCGCCGAAAATGACATCATCGCCATTGCTGCCCTTGATCTTATCGTCGCCTTCACCGCCATCAAGCGTATCGTTACCGTTCCTGCCTTTAATTTTATCATCGCCGGCCAGACCTTCAATCAGATCATCACCGTTGGTGCCCTTTAAATTGTCATCATTTGCTGTGCCAAGTACCATGCTGAAACTCCTTGTCATAAAATAAGTTAACGTCTCAAATCAAAACGCAAATGGAGTCGTAACAAAATTCTCAAGAAATTACCTTGATGTATATCAAGCTAATCTTAAGATTTTAAACTGCTTTAAACGTTACTGGTTAGCAACACGATCATAATGCGCTGATTTTTCCGCTGTAACCGGGTCTGTCCTCTGATAGAGATCATTCGCAAAGGAGACATTACCGCCTTTGATGCGAATGCCATATTTCTGCAGTTGCCGCAATACTCTGGAAAAGGTCTCGGGCTTCATGCCAAGATGGGTCGCTGCAAGTGCTTTGCTATAGGGAAGATCGAGATCGCTTTTATTCTGCTTTTTCAGCTTCATAAGGTACGATACAACCCGCTGTTCCGCAGACATGACGGTAAGTTTTTCAATCTGCCCACGCAGCTGGTTATTTTGCTCGGTAAGAGCAGTAACAATCCGGTAACCAAGCTTGCCATTATGTTCAATTTTCTGCTGAATCGTTTGCAACGGAATAGCCAGCACAACGCCGGAACGGCTGACAAGCTGTGCATTGTAGAGCGTTCTCTGCTTTTTGCCAGCTGAGATTTCACCAAGAAAGCTGCCAGAATTGACGATGTCCAGTACGGCTTCCACGCCCTCCTGACTGTCCCGGTACAGTTTGACCCATCCGTCGATAATCAGGTAAAAATGCGTTGCCTCTTCATCGTGTAAAAATAAGGTATCATTGCGGGAAAGCGATAAAACGGAACTGTCCTGAACGAAAAATGCGATATCGGAATGCGAAATCCCAGAAAACAGATCCATCTTCGACAAAACGTCAATGAGCTCTTCCGTACATTTCTTGTAGCAGCCCGAATCCATCAATAGTAACACTCCCTTACAAACTTATGGAAACTTAGAGGTGAAGTTTACATAACCTGCAGGCCAGCAAATAACAAGCAAAAATTATTTGCTTTATAACTGCAAGTTGACTTGCGCATGCATCTGCTCTCTCCTCTTTACATCATCTTCCCAGCCATTTGTTCGTTGAGAAAATGCTAAACCCAGAAACAATTTTTCAGGTAGGGATAAAAAAATAAAATTTTCATTAGGAATTTAGCCTGTTAGCGATTATGCAGGAGACAGAATGAGTTCTCAACAGGGGGTAGCCATGTCACGATATCAGAAGGTAGCCTACCAGGCTCCACCGGCTTTAACACCGCGTGGTCTACTGCTCTGTTTGGCTTCAGGTGGGAGTTTGCTATTATCCGCTCACGCCGCGGCCGCACCGATTTCCTCGGCAGAACTGCTCGAGAAAATTGCTAAGCAAGAGGCCGTGATCGCCGAGCAGCAGCAACAATTACAGCTACAACAGCAACAGCTGGACGCACTTAAGCAGGCGGTAACCGCACTACAGCAAACGCCAACCGCCACTCCACCGGCTAGGCGCGCCCCCCCTGCTGTAGCTGAGCCGCCTGCAACGGCCAATGCCGTTCGCACCGATACCAACCCGGAAGCGACTGCTACACAGCAGGTTGGGTTGGAAAGACGCCCCAAACCCAAGGAACAACCACCAAAAATCGCAGCCGTACCGCAGGAAGGTGGCGTATTATTACCAGCAGGTCAACTTGTGCTCGAGCCAACGGTTGAATACAGCAATTCGTCTGCACTTCGGGTGGCGGTAGAGGGGTTTACGATTATACCCGCCTTAAATATCGGTTCGTTTGAAATCTCTGATGTTGACCGCGATACGATTACCACTGCCCTCTCCGCCCGGCTAGGTCTTGGCAACCGGTTTGAGTTATCTGGACGCGTACCCTATGTCTATCGTAGCGATACCTCAAGCAATCGCCCTATCGGCACTGGGTCCGATGCCAGTGTACTCAACGACGTCTCGGGCGATAATATTGGTGATATTGAGTTTACCGGTAGTTATCAGCTTAATAGCGGCCGAAACGGGTGGCCGTTTTTCATCGCCAATGCGCGCTTCAAAACTCGCACCGGAACCGATCCGTTTGAGGTAGCAACTAACCCGAATACGGGGCTTCAGGAGGAACTTCCCACCGGTTCGGGCTTTTACGCTATCCAACCCAGTGTAACTGCTATTTACCCCTCCGATCCGGTCGTATTGTATGGTACGCTTGGATATACCTATAATGTAGAACGGGATATTGGCGGCGAGTTCGGCGAAATTGATCCGGGTGACAGCGTCAACACCGCCTTCGGAATGGGGTTTGCGGTGAATGAAAAAGTATCCTTCAGCCTCGGCTTTAGTCATGATGTCGTGTTCGAAACGGAACAGAACGGACAAATCCTTCCTACCTCGGATATATTACAGGTCGGCCAGTTCAGCACCGGTTTTGCTTACAAGCTGAATGACAGAACCAACCTGAATCTTAGTGTCGCTACCGGCCTGACCGAAGACGCGCCGGATATGCGGGTGACCTTCCGGGTACCGGTCCGAATGCAACTCTTTTAATTTTTCATAACCTTAATTAAACCACCCTATTTATGTCCTTTTTTTCTTTTATTTTCAATAGATAGGCTACATATTGGCCATGAGGTTACGGAAAATATATTTATTTATTTTCTAGTTTCTTGACTTAAATCAATGACAGATACATTCCGTACGATTACTACGTCATACGGCTAATAAAGCTTAATTACTTTAATGTTCAATCTAACTACGGGAGAGTCTCAATGACCTTTTCATTCAAAAAAACCCTCTTCGTTGGTGCATCTGCAGCTGCTTTATTGAGCTCCGCTGCTTACGCTGACATCAACGAGAACACTATCGACGGCGCTGGCGATGGTGATGGCGTTAACAACACAACCGGCAATACCTCTACCGGTGCCGGTGATGATGGTAATACCACCACAACAACGTCTAATGATAATGACAATAATAACAATACCGATGATGACACTACTACGGTGACTGAGTCGAACAACAATGGTGGCGGTGATGACAACAACACTACCGAGTCGAACAACAACAATGGTGGTGACGACAACAACACGCTTGGTGATGTTAGCAATGTAGGTAATACGGATTCCAGCACGGATGATGATACCACGACGACGACTGAGTCTAACGGTAATAACGCTGGTGATGACAATAACACCACTACAACAACCAATACATCTACAGATGATGATACCACGACTACCACGGAAGCTAATAACAACGATAATAATAGCAACCAGGGTAATAATGCTGGAGATGATAACAACACCACCACGACTACCAACACATCTACAGATGATGATACCAACACCACTACGGAAGCTAATAACAACACTTCCGGTCAGGGTGCTGGCGAAGGTAATGATGTCGTAGGTACCGCTGAAGGTGCCGGTGAAGGTAACACATTTGGTAACACGAATACCGATGATGATACTACAACGAACACATCCAGCGAGTCGAACAATAACGGTGGTGGTGATGATAACAACACCACGACGACGACTGAGTCCAATGGTAACAACGCTGGTGATGACAATAACACCACCACCACGACCAACACCACATCGAACAACGATGCGGACACCACCACCACGACCGAAGCGAATAATAATACTTCCGGTCAAGGCGCTGGTGCAGGTGATGATGTAGTTGGTTCTGCACAAGGTGCTGGTCAGGGTAACACCTTCGGTAACACAGATACTGATGATGATACCACCACGACCACGACTACCAATACCAACACTGACGATGACACCACCACAGTCTCTGAAGCCAACAACAATGACAATAACAGCAATCAGGGCAATAATACCGCTCAGGGCGCTGGTACAGGCAACACGTTTGGCAACAGCGAGAGCAACGGTAACACCGCTGAAACCAACGGTAATACCGATGTAGCAGGTGACGGTAATGGTGCAGGTGATGATCTGAACACCACAACCACAACCAACACAACAAGCAATGCTTCAAACGACGGTAATGTCGCGAACTCTGCTCAAGGTGCTGGTAATGGCAACACCTTCGGTAACTCCGATGATGACACCACCACTACTACCAACACATCTACAGATGGCAACACACAAGAAGCTAACAACAATACTGATGTGTCTGGTGATGGTAACGGTGCAGGTGATGATCTGAACACCACAACTACCACAACTACCACAACCAACACCACGACTGAGTCCAACGGTAACACAGCGAACTCTGCTGAAGGTGCTGGTCAGGGTAACACCTTTGGCAACACCGAAAGCAACGGTAACACCGACGTTTCCGGTAACGGTAACGGCGGCGGTGATGACATCACGGTTGGCGATGTATCGCTTGATGTTCAAACATCTGACGATGATACCACCACCACAACAACCAACACTAACGAAGCAAACGGCAACAACAATGGCCTGGCTTCCGGTGCTGGTGATGACAACAACACCACAACCACTAACGTATCCGAAGCTAACGGTAATACGGAAGTAACCGGTGACGGTAATGGTGAAGGTGATGATAACGTTGTATCCGGTGATGCTAACGGTGAAGGCAACCTGAAAGTGACTGGTGACGGTAACGGTGCTGGTGACGACAACAACACCACCAACATTTCCGAAGCTAACGGTAACACCGATGTTTCCGGCAACGGTAACGGCAATGGTGATGATGTCGCTAACACCAATGGTGACGGTAATGGTGCCGGTGATGATAACAACACCACCACCACTACGACCAATGACGGTGATGACAATAACACCACCACCACAACCAATAACAGCAACGATGGTGATGATAACAACACCACCAACGTTTCTGAAGCCAACGGTAACACCGAAGGTGATGGTAACGGTGCCGGTGATGACAACACCGCCAATACGGCTGATGCTGGTGATGATGCCCAACAGGGCAACAATAACAGCATTTCCGAGGAGAATGATAACACCAACAACTCCAACAATACGGAAAATGCTAACAACACCAGCAACTCTAACAACACCACCGATACGAGTGACAGCAGCAAGAAGGATTCTGAAAATACGACCAATTCCTTCAACACGACTGTTACCAATATCGACAACAGTGTTGATGAGAGTGTAAGCATCACTTCGGGTGACATCCTGTTCTCCGATAACGATGTGGTGACCTCCTCCGTACTGGAATCCACAGTGGCGAACTCCAATGTGACGTTCAACGCTGAACTGACTCCTGGTACGAACACCATCGGTGACAACGCGCTGCAAGGTGTAGCGGGTATCACCATGATCAACCAGAACACCGGTGCGAACGCGAACGTTCAATCCTCCGTTGCGGTCAACGCGACTGTGGGTGACGTGAACGTGACCTCCGGCGTACCGGTTGCTGGCGGTGAATTCTAATCACCTCCGCAACACAGGAACGGGTCGGGGCCTATGCCCCGACCCACTTCCTCTAAGGGAGAGAGGAGGAAGTAAAATAAGCGAGATTTTATTGTTGAGGTATCTGATTTAACGCCATGCGTAACCTTTTGTTAAAACGTACATTAATTGCTACTACCCTTGCCCCGCTATTAATGGGCCTTACCCCTGCTTTCGCCGATGAAATCAGCGTAGAGATTTGCCCTCCCGATCCATGTCATTTATCCGTAATTGCGATGGTGCCCGAGTTCCTTCACCCTGCAACGCCAAAGCCTCCTAGGTTGGTTACTGAAAAAATCAGGGAGCGCTCCTTCACTGTCATCCGCCCGAACGTTAGTGAAGCAAAGAAAACGGCTAACCATGAAATTGAAGAACATACAGAGATTTCCACCCTTCCCTGGAGCGAGCAACAAAATATTTCTACCTCGGAACAGGATCATTCCCAGTCTGATGATGCGCTTTTCGCTTCCAACTCGGCCCTGAGCAATGAAGATCTCGGCGAAATGCGTGGTGCCTTTACCCAGTTTACCGCAGAGTCGCTCGGAGTCGCCGTATTAGAAGCCAACTCGGTCAATAACATTACCAATGGCGGCGTTACCGGTAATAATGTAGCGACCGACGGTGCGTTGGCTGGCGCACAGGGTGTTGTCAGTTTTGTACAGAATTCAGGAAATAACACGATTATTCAAAGTGCTACGGTCGTGAATCTCTATTTTGACGATCCGGCAACCAGCGCGGCTGCGGGTACATTGCCTTCCGCACCGGTCGATGCTTCTGCTGCCCCGGTGAATACGATACCTTAATGGTTCGACGAAATTACAGGCGCGCAAGCGAGAAAACTATGCGATCTTTAGGCTGCCCCGTTAAAGCGATTATAGCGTCGGCATTTCTGGCACTCTCGCCTGCTTCCGTTCAAGCGGGGATGATTCCACTGTACGGACCGGGGCTGGGTGGTGCGCATGTGGATATTACCGTGCAGTCTTACAAGGAAGCCCTGTTTGAGCATGTGATCCGTCAGCGTTATGACTTCTCCTGTGGTTCGGCTTCGCTCGCGACGCTGCTTTATTTTCATTATTACATTGATGTGGATGAAGCAACGGTAATGCAGGCGATGTACGCAGTAGGTGATCAAGAAAAAATTCGTAAAGAAGGGTTTTCCCTGCTCGATATGAAGAAATACCTCGCATCCATCGGCTTTGACGCGGATGGCTATCGCGTTTCATTGGAACAGCTGGAGAAGGTCGGCGTCCCTGCTATCGCACTCATCAACCTGAACGGCTATCTGCATTTCGTGGTGATAAAAGGGGTGCATAACGGGCTGGTTCTCGTCGGCGATCCGGCACTTGGTGCACGTAAAATACCCATCGATAAGTTTAATCAGATGTGGAATCAGGTTGCCTTTGTGATTAAAAACGATATTCAAACCGGCAAAGATACTTTCAATGTAGCGGAAGAATGGCAGATACGCAGCTCGGCAGATTTCGGCCTCGCTCTCAGTAATCAGGCATTGGCCGATTTTTCAGTTTACACTACCCCTACACCGAGTTACCTGCTATTTTAGCCGCGTTATGAAAAATTACACCGCCCGATTGATGAAATCAACCAGCTGCTACGGTGCAGCCGCAGCCCTGATTGCGAGTAGTTTTCCGGCGTTTGCTTTCACGCCGCTGGCAGAGCGTACTTATCTGCCGGATGATGCGCCACTGCCCTGGCTGCAGCAAGCCGCCCCCTCCGAGCCAGTTGATATTGCGCGAGTGTTACCGGCTGATAGCCTGCCATGGCTTGCAACAGAAAACAGCCGTCCCACCGTCACAGCGCAGCCTGATTTCAGCAATGCGATCGCAGGTGCGCGTAAAATCAGCCCGATTCAGGCGCGCCAATTGAAGCGACAACATGCAAGCTATGCTTATTCCATGGCCGAACCTGCTGTCTACAGGCAGGCTGAACCGTGTATCCAGCCGGATCTAAAGGGACTATCCGCACAGACCGAACTGGTCGCAGCCCCTACCCCGCAGGAAACTGGTATTGACTCTACACCATTGGCTGAAATGTCAGCTGAAATCACCCTTCCGAAGGATGTCGAGGAAGCGGGCAATCCGTTCGCGGAAGTCGCGCAGAATAACGCGGTTAGTAATGAAGATTTGAGCGAAATGCGCGGTGCGTTCGTATCATCCAACGGTATGGTGATTGATTTTGGTCTGGTGACCCAAACCGTTATCAACGGTAACCCGGTCAGTCAGTTAGAAATTACATCTGGCCAGCTAAATCAGATCAACCCATCCGATTTACAGAAGCTGATTCAGGTCACAGAGCAAAGCGTCGATGTTCGCCAGCTCGGTATTGATGACCTTCCCGGCGTACTCACGGTGATTCAGAATTCGGCCAATGATCAGCTGATCCAGAACTTCAACATTCTCAATTTAGAGGTTGAAAATCTGGGTAATTTCCGCAGTCAGGCACTGGTACCACAAATTAATGATGCGCTGATCAACCGCTAGGCCATTGCCAAATCTATCTGCCGCGCCTACTATAAAGGCATGCGCGAACCTACCCGCCTTGAATGGCTTTACCTCGACCTCAATAGCTATTTTGCGAGCGTTGAGCAGCAGCTGAACCCGGACTTACGCGATAAGCCGGTGGCCGTTGTGCCTGCCATGACTGACAGCACCTGCGCTATTGCGGCAAGCTATGAAGCGAAAGCCTATGGGGTAAAAACCGGCACGATGATGTATGATGCTAAAAAGCTTTGCCCGGGCCTGGTCTGCGTACAGGCAAACCATGAGCATTATGTCGAATTTCACCACCGCATCAAAGAGGTGATCGATCAGTTTATTCCCATCGAACAAGTCTGCTCGATTGATGAGGTCGCCTGCCAGCTGCAAGGGAAAGAGTGTACCGTTGACGGGGCAATTGATCTCGCACAGCGCATCAAGGCCGGGCTAAAGGAACACGTCGGCGCTTATGTGCGTTGCTCCATTGGGGTTTCCACCAACCGCTTTCTTGCGAAAACCGCGAGCAACCTGCAAAAGCCGGACGGGCTTACCATCCTGTTCCCGCATGAACTACCGGAACGCATCACCCACTGGAAACTCTCCGATCTCTGCGGAATTGGTCGCAATATGGAACGGCGGCTACTGCTCGCGGGTATTGGCACGGTTGAACAACTCTGGAAGCTGGAGCCGAAGCATATGCGCCGCATCTGGGGCGGCGTGGGTGGTGAGCGTTTCTGGTACCATATGCGCGGTTATGACCTGCCGGAAGTACCAACCACCAAGCGCACGGTAGGGCATAGTCACGTGCTGGAGCCAGCCTACCGGCCCGTCTCACAGGCGCGTCAAGTTGCCCGCCGCCTCACCGCCAAAGCTGCAACCCGCCTCCGGCGCCTGGGGTACCATGCCAGCGAAATGCACCTCTCGGTGCGGGTGGAACATGGCCCGAAACTCCGCACTTGGAGCCGGTTCTACCGCGCGAGCGATTCCATCACCATGCTTACCCATCTGAACGAGATGTGGGATGCACTGATGCAGGAGCATCAACCGCGCCGCATTAAGAAAATCAGCGTATCGCTCTACGGGTTGATTAAGGATGACACCCTCCAGCCGGAGCTGTTTCAGGATGATGGCGTAGTGAATCGCAAGCAGTTGGAAAACTACGAAAAGCTCTCTTCCGCGATGGATAAACTCAATAGCCGCTTCGGCCGCGATAGCGTCGTGATTGGCAGCTTACCGCAAAAAACGCACCCTTTTTCGGGTACCAAAATTGCCTTCACCCGCGAACCGGATAAGCAGGAATTCCGTGAATAAGCTTAAGTAGCCTCACTACCATGTGCCATGCCACCTGATTTCCGCGCTTCTGCGTCAAGCAGCGTTCGTTCTTCAGGTGTCATCAAGTCGGATGTATTCAATGCGCTTGCTAATTGATCAATTACTTCATTAACATTACCAAGCATCCTAAAACCGTTACTCTTTCTCAACTGAAGCTCGTTCATTAAATCATCGATTTTCATAAACCTAAGTTTATCAAAATATTGTTCAAATTCTTTGCTATCTAGCCTCTTTTCTATGTTTAAAAGCTCTTGCTGATACAATTCATATAGTTCATTTTGCAAACGAAATTTTTCTGCTTCATGTCCAAAATCCTCCTTTTCTAACAGCTCGTTTTTGATTAGGCCCTTAACGTTTTGTCGAATGTTATTTGCTCTCTCCTGCAAGGCTCGTTCACCTGGGCTTAATTTATCCGCATCTTCATCTCGTATGCGTTTGTATTCTTTTTCCGTAAAATCGAAAGGTTCTATCTCAAGCGCCTTGCCTTTTGCATAGTCATACCATAATTGCAGGCGCATCCGTTCGTATATAAATTGATCTATTTCATCCATAGCATCTCATTTTCATTAGCGATTATAACAGCAAAAGGTTAAGAAAAGGTTTAAGCAGCATTTTGACGCAGCCAAACGACTGAGCGTTAGGATGGCCACGCTCATGTTGCATGGGATGAGATCCCGGAGTCAATTCCGGTATAAAAACGTTGCGCCGAACGACTCTCCTATTCACCGGCAGCATAACAGAGACCTTACTCCGGTAGCGGAATAAATTCCTCACTATCTCCCGGCTCTTTAGGGGAACGCCCCGACTACCAGTCAGCTTTTGCCTGTTCAATGCGGTCCTTGCTATGGGAGACGAAATTCCACCAGATATGCCGCTCACCTAACGGGGCCCCGCCAATCTGCATGATGCGCGCTTGCGTATGTGCCCTCAGTTCCGGCTGCTGCCCCGCTTCAAGCACTACCATCGACTGCGCTTCAATCGGCTGATCATCCAGTGTCACCCGGCCGGAAACGACGTATACCGCCCGCTCCTCCTCCACTTCCGGGATAGGAAGCAAACTATTCGGCTCAAGTTCACAGTGCAGGTAATAGAGCGGCGAATAGGTTTTTACCGGTGAGTTTTGTCCGAACGCTTCGCCCGCAATGAGGCGCATCCAGACACCGCCCCGCTCGACTATCGGCAACCGATCCTGCGGATAATGGAAAAATTCAGGCTCGATTTCTTCCTGCTCCTGCGGCAACGCCACCCAGATTTGAATTGCGTGAATCGCATGCTCCTCCTGACGCACAGCCATATCGGTCCGCTCGGAGTGGACAATACCCTTTCCGGCTGTCATCCAGTTGACGGCCCCCGGTTCGATCAGCTGCTCCGTACCAAGGCTGTCGCGATGCATCAGGCTGCCGTCAAACAGATAAGTAACCGTCGCTAAGTTCACATGCGGATGCGGGCGGACATCTATCCCCTCACCGGCCTTGAAATGCGCCGGACCGAGATGGTCAAAAAAGATAAGCGGCCCCACCATGCGCTGCTTCGCGTAGGGCAACACCCGCCGCACGCTAAACCCGCCCAGATCGCGTTCCCGTGGAATGATATGCATAACCGATCCTCTTAAAAAACGGTTTGAACTTACTGCGTTCTTTTACGATACGCAACAGATAGCGATTGCAGGCTGATCGGTTTAGCGTATGCTCTGCCCTATGCTCCGCGCTTATCTCACCGTTATTACTGACCACAAAAAGCTCATTGCTTTTGGCCTGCTTGCGACGTTTTTCACTAATTTCGGCCAGACCTTTTTCTTTGGCCTCTACGGAGAAGCCTTCCGCGATGCTTATGAGCTTTCACATACAGCATTCGGTACGCTCTATAGCGGAGTAACGCTCGCAAGTGCGGTGCTGATTGTCACGCTTGGTCACATGATTGACCGTATTCACGCTGCGCCCTATTCGGCCATTCTCTGTTTGTTACTCGCGCTCGGCTGCTTGCTCATTGGCTTAGCAAATTCGCTGCCATTATTCATAATCGGCATCTTTCTGGTGCGTTTTTTGGGGCAAGGTATGCTAGGGCATATGTCTTCCACCGTGATTTCTCGATATATTCACGAACGCCGTGGACGCGCCCTCAGTATTACGAGCATGGGCTATTCGCTGGGCGAAATCCTTTTACCCCTTATGGTGGTTCTTCTGCTCGCATGGATGAGTTGGACTACCAGCTGGACCGTTTTCGCAGCGATCTATATTGCCATTGCGCCGCTGTTTTTATGGCTTGGCCGAGGCTTAGCCTTTATTGAGCAGCCGAGCACCAACAATGCAATTCCTGACAAAACCTTGCGGCAGGTGACGCATGAGAGCGCGTTCTGGATTAGTATTATTGCAAGCATGTTTATGCCGTTTTTCCTAACCGGCGTGTTTTTCCACCAGCAATGGCTGATGCAGGATCTTGGCTTAAGCCCTACCTTGTTTGCATTCAGCTTTAGTATCTTCGGCATCGCCCATATTGTCAGCAATATTACCTCCGGCGCAGCAGTTGACCATTTTGGCGCCACCCGCATGCTTAAATGCTTTATGATTCCCTTTACCATAGCGGCGCTGCTCTTTGTGCTCCTACCGCACCCCGCTACACTGGTATGCTTCATGGTCTGCGCTGCAACGACAACCGGCATCCTCGCTCCAACACGTACTGCCTTCCTTGCGGAACGCTACGGGGTAACGCATCTCGGTGCCATAAAGTCCATTATGACTAGCAGCATGGTCTTTTCCACAGCACTTTCACCGTTCTTGTTTGGCTGGCTGATTGACTTCTATACGGATGCAACGCTGATTTTCCATATTGGCTGGAGTGGCTCCCTGCTTCTCACCTTACTAACACTGAGAATTCGCAGAAATTAGGGCAGCTGTAAGGCAAGCGATCCATTTTCCTCATATTCCGTGAAGTAACTTTGATACAATTCTGCAAAAAATACATATGGCCCTTTTATATTATTTCATTTGTAACTGTAGTGAACCAAAACAAAGAAGGAGTATTTTTTATGGATACCTTGAAAGACCTATATATTGATCAATTACAAGACCTCTGGAGTGCGAATAAGCAAGCCTTGAAAATCACCAACAAGCTATGCGACGCAGCCAACAACGAGCAGCTATGTGATTTTCTCAACCGCAGCGATCAAAAGCTTCATGAGCATAATGACCATCTGGAGCGGATTATCCGCAGCCACAATGCCGAGCCAGACGATGAGCATTGCAAAGGCATGGAGGGGCTCGCGAAAGAAGCACGCAAGCATGCACTTGAGAAGGAATATACGAATAAGGCAGTGCAGGATGCGCAGATCATCTCGCAATATCAACGCATCTCACATTATGCGATAGCGGGCTATGGCACCTGCCGCAGTATCGCCGAGGAGCTTGGTTATCATCAGGATGCCACCTCGCTGCAGAATGATCTTGAGGAGATTGAAAAAGGCGACAAGCTGATGAGCAGCATCGCGGAAGAATCGGTTAATCGCAAAGCCGCCGCCTAAACGCAAGCTTTACGTTCAACCTCCCTTTTACTACCTACCACCCCCGGCGGTTCTGACTGCCGGGGGTGTGTGTTCAAGCCCTATTGCTTTAAAATCATAGCTGAACCTCTCTTTTTTCATTCCGAGCGATAGCAGCGAGTTGAAGAATCTCATGACTACAGATGGTTATCTCTAGCAGATGCAAAATCGCTACGGCGATTTCTCACCCCTGCGGGGCGGCTTCGCCGTCTAAAACAGTTTCACTGTTTTGTCGAACTAGGTCCACGCCTTTGGGGGTCATTTTATCACAATAGCTACGCCATTATACTAAAATGGCCCGCCCGGCAGGACTCGAACCTGCAACCTTCAGATTAGAAGTCAGATGCTCTATCCAGTTGAGCTACGGGCGGGAACCGGTTCGCACTCTAAGCGATTAAGACGGAAAGTAAACGTAAAAACTAATTTTCAGCGAAGACGACGATTTCATTTTCGCGCGCCATGCCGAGCAGTTTGCGCGCGCGCTCATCAAGCAGATCCTTATCCAGCGATGTAGTATATAACCGCTCAACCTTATCCTCCAGCTCGCTGCGCTTCGCCGCGACCTGCTGCTTTTCGGCCTGCACCTTATCTACCTGTTGTGACAGTTGCATCATCGTGAGAAGGCCCTTATCTCCACTCACCACATGAAAGGTGAAGTAGAAAAATAAGAACGCGAGCGACGACATTTTTAGCACACGAATCATCTTGCGCTTTTGCTCCGCTATAAACATAGCCGCTTTCACTCCTCCTAAAAAGCGGCAGAATCCCCATCTGTGAAGTTAGCCTATTCAGGCAGCTTTTTCAACGGCTATTTTTGCCTGCGGCTTACGAAGGATTGATTCCCCGGCATAATGCGCGGCAGAGCTTAACGATTCTTCAATGCGGATCAGCTCGTTATATTTCGCGAGCCGGTCGGAGCGCGAGAGTGAACCGGTTTTTATCTGCCCGCAATTTGTCGCAACCGCAATATGTGCGATTGTGGTGTCTTCCGTTTCGCCCGAGCGATGCGATAGCACGTTTTTGTACCCGGCATTATTCGCAATCGAAATCGCCTCAAATGTTTCGGTTAACGTACCGATTTGATTGACTTTCACCAGCACGGCATTCGCAAGCCCTTTGGCTATCCCCTCGCTGATAATCTTCGGGTTGGTAACAAACAGATCATCCCCCACCAGCTGAATCTGGCTTCCCAGCGCCTGCGTAATCGCCGCCCAGCCCTCATGGTCACGCTCATCCATCGCATCTTCAATTGAAATAATCGGGTAGTTATTGACGAGATGGCTATAATAATCCACCATCTGCGTTGCCGAGAGCGACTTGCCCTCGCCTTTCAGCTCATAGTTGCCGTTCGCGTAAAACTCAGTCGCCGCCGCATCCAGCGCGATCATCACGTCCTCACCCGGTGAGTATCCGGCCGCTTCAACCGCCCCCATCACATAATCCAGAGCAGCCTGCGTGCTGGCAATATCTGGTGCAAACCCGCCTTCATCACCGACACTGGTCGAAAGCCCGTCCTTCTCCAGATTTTTCTTCAGATGATGGAAAATCTCTGCACCCATACGGATCGCATCACTCATCGTCTCCGCACCGACCGGCATCACCATAAATTCCTGAATGTCGATTGGGTTATTCGCATGCTCGCCGCCATTGATGATATTCATCATCGGCACGGGCATTACATTTGCGTTGACCCCACCGAGATACGCATAGAGCGGCAAACCCGCACTCGCCGCAGCCGCTTTAGCCACCGAAAGCGATACGCCGAGCATTGCATTCGCACCCAAGCGGGATTTATTCTCCGTCCCGTCCAGCTGCAGCATGGCGTGGTCAATCACGCTCTGCCAGCCGGCATCCATACCGATAATACTATCTGCAATTTCACCATTAACGCTCGCCACTGCGTTCAGCACGCCCTTGCCTAGGTAGCGGTTTTTGTCGCCATCGCGAAGTTCCAGCGCCTCCATCGAACCGGTCGACGCGCCGGAGGGTACGGCTGCGCGCCCCATGGCGCCGTCGCTCAGCTCCACATCCACTTCCACGGTCGGGTTGCCGCGGCTGTCTAAAATTTCACGTCCATAAATAGCAATGATTTCAGCCATAACGCTCTCTTTGATAATGAGTCAGATTGTGGAATGCTTATAGCAGCCGAAAAGCAACAGGAAAAGGGATTTTTATTAGCCGATAACGGAAGCAGACTTAGAAGCGCCTTGACCTTCCTCAGATTGCACCGCCGGCGTATTAGATGGTGATGCGGGACCGTCTACTTCGGCCGCAGCGAGAGTAATCTCCGGTTTATCCCCTCTGGCCTCAAGCACAGGATTAACCTCTGGTCCATCGTCGTTAGGCGTTACCAGATTCTCGACCTTGGCAAATACGCCGGGTAATTTGTCATCCAGAAGTGCTAATATTTGGGGGATAAACGTAGCAATCAACTGCAATATCGGGGATGGATTTTCCAAACTGTTAATAAAGTTTGCTACATAGCTCGCGATACCGTCCTGTTTTTTCTGGTCCTGCTCGTCCTCAAAACCTCTCGAGAGGTCGGCAATACCCTGATCAGACGTTTTGCCAAAACCAACATCACGTAATTCCGCTTCGGTAACACTCACCAACTCCATCAGGCGCGTCTCGGCAGTTTGGGCTTGTTGCTTATTTTCAAAGGTCATATTGGGCAGAACTTGCGTTTTCAAGGCATTCTCAAACAGCTCCTGCAAATTATACGCAGTGAGTGGTTTACCGTCCAGATGGGTAAGCGCGTTAGTCATGAACGTATCCGCCACATCGCTAATGCCATATAACAACTGTTTCGGGTCACTGATATTTCCTATTTTTTCGGGATAACTAGCTTGTAACGCCGCCAGTATTTGCGGGGCATATTCGCTTTGAAATAATTGCTCCAAATTCTGTTCGACGAGTCGCGTAACTTGATCCAGCGCCGGGTTGGCCTTCAGGAATTGCTGCAACTGATCATTTTCGATCCCGCTATGCATGAGCGGAACGTGCATATACCCCTCCTTATCATTACCCAACATCGCCGTTTGCGCTTCAAGATACGATTTCGCGATCATGCGTCCGGATGCAACTTCTGTAAATTCTCCAAGAACAGTTTCCAGAATCGGATTCGTGCGGATGACGTGCATTACGGTGCTTTGATTCGCTTTTACTTCAACGCCTTCGGGAAGCGTTGAATTTACCAGTGCTACCACTTCCTCGACGGCCATTGTTCCCTCTTCAGGCAGTTGACCTTGCAATTGCTGACGGAAATAATTTACGGCCAGGGCGGATTTGTTCTCCGCTTCTTTCCAGCTCCCTAGTTGCTGCCCAATACTTTCTAATTCCGATTGATCTCCTTCCTCCAATGCTTTTAGTCTATCTTTTGCTTCACGGCGCATTTTACGTCGTTCCGAATTCTCATCGGAAGCTTGCAGGAATAGCTTGCTAGCAAGTGCCTCTGCCTGCTCGGCGCTCAGTTGCATTTCTTCATTATTGCTCGACCTCCCCCCGAGCAGTTCTAGTTGTGCTGTATGCAGCGGGTCAGTTTCGTACTCAAACGAAATAGGAACCGAAAATTCGGAGAATTGCGGCAAAGTTGCTGGTGGTTGATAGCGATAAGTCTCTGTTTCAGGCGCCAGCGGCGTTTCTACTGTCTGTCCTGCCGCATCGACCAGCGTTGTGCCAGGCGGCGTAACGGCAGCGGCGATTTGGGGGTCTGGGATGGTAATCTCCTCACCAAATTCGGTTTTGATGGCGGCGAGCGCCTGAGAGGTAGTGATTCCACCTTCTGGAATTCCATTCGGAAACTGTTGACTGATTACAAACTCGGCGATTTGTGGAGCCACCCCCGTAAGCTGATGATTAATATCGTCATAGGTTACGTTTTCTAAGGTATTTGCCTCAACTCCTAAAAACGCCGCTATGGCCGCCTTGTTTGCATTGTAATAGGCTTCCATCGCTCCGTCGTAAGTATGCGTGCTTGCAACGACATTCACCGCCTTACCGATGAGCGCTTGGACCTGATCCGCATTGAGCGTCATGGCATTCACATCATCCATGGTGACGGTGTTTGCAGTGGCTGGTGCGCTAGCTGCCTCGTCTGTCGGGGGGGTTCCCGGTTGGCTTCCAGTTTCTGCTGACTGACCTGTTTCGGTGGCTGGTTGCGCTGGCTGAGGTTGAGAGGAAGCTTGCACGGGTTGTTCACGTGCTGGCGTGGTTGGCTGCGGAGCTGCGTACGTTTTACCCTTAAAATCATCAGACGTGGGTTTACCTATAATCCCGGTCGGCAATAATTCATAGACATCATTATCATCCGCAATTTTAGCTTGCGGGATTAACATGTTACCTCCAAACACCTCATTGGTCATGTGTTCGGCGATCAACTGCCTGTTCTCGCTTAACGCGTCTATAACCATTGCTTTAGTATCAAAAACTTGACTTAAAGCACCGTCAAGATTAAGCTCTTTTAGTGTTCCCAATTCTTCTTCATCTACAATGCCCTTCAGCTTCCCATTTTTCGCCAGCTGAATCACATGCTCGGCGAGGGCTTCATGATTACCCTCGTTGTTTATCGCATTAACAAATTGCTGTTCTAAGTAATTCTGAAAATTCTCATGCGAGACCATGGGCACGTCCTCACCCGCCGCCGCCTGTTCCTCAGCACGCGCTTGCTGCTGTTGTTGCTGCTTAACAGCTTCCGCATTTACAAACGCCCATGCAGCTTCTGCCGTTATCCCTGCCTTTTGAAGAACTAATTTTATATTTTCGTCACCTGACTTTTGAAGCGTGTGAACGCCCCTTTCCATAAACTCGATAACCTCTTGCGCACTTAAATCATCTGTACGCCTAGCTGTAAGGCTAGAAATATCAAATTCCGCTTTAACGGCTGCGAATACTTCTTGGGCGTCTTGAAAATGAGCTTGTCTTTCATCTTCTACAAATGAAAATGTATTTATAGCTCGCCATCCCCACGAATACCCATCGTAAATCGCCTCAGCAACCTTGCTTTTTGCATCCTCATCCCATGCCTGATCTAGCAATGCATTCACAGTCTTCTGAGCCGTTTCATCATCAAGATAAACATCACATAAATCAATCGGGTCTTCATTACCGGACATAATTTCTCCTATGCCTGATAGTGTAACAGAAAAACCTTAACAGAGCGTTAAGAGGGCGATATTTGTCTCCCATTGCAGGAAATAGTCATTGCGAGCGACCATAGGGAGCGCCGCACCCACGTTGTCATGCTGAGCGAGCCGAGCGAGTCGAAGCATCTTTTTCAGGCGTTCCGTTCCAGAAGATCCTTCGCTTTCGCGCAGGATGACATATCACCTAACACCTGACACCCCCACCACTACGGCTAACGCGCTCACGCACGTAAGCCTCGTTGCCTCCCCCGCAGGCAGGGGAGGATACTTTCTTTGTTCCCTTCTCCCTATGGGAGAGGGTTAGGGTGAGGGTTAGGCGTCATTGCGAGGAATGAAACGACGAAGCAATCTCGTGCGGCTGGGTATACGCAGCCTGAGATCGCTTCACTGCGTTCGCGATGACGGCCCCAATTCCCCCCGCTTGAGCGGTTCCAAAACTCCTCCCCCTGCTTGCGGCGCACTTATAGACTCCTCCCCCTGCTTGCGGGGGGAGGTTGGGAGGGGGGCATTAATAAACTATCTCCCCTAGACACTGTTAGCTAATTCTGAAGTATTTTGCCATGAGACTGATGTTGTTAAAGAACAAGGAAAATATCGCCGGGAATAGTGGGCTTATTTCCAAGAGATTTTTCGCCGTTATTTGGCAACATCAGCCATGGTTCTGCTAATTGCAGCCTAAATCGCTGCTCGCAGCGTTAAAGCGCTTGCCAATAGAACCACTATTAACTGCACGCTTTGTCTTGCGAATCAACGATTTAGGCTAGCAACAAAATATTTCAGAATTAGCTAACAGTGTCTAGGAGCGTTGATTAATGACTCTTAGCGGGCTGTCTTTCAGGCGCACATGATTAACGACCTTCTTCACGCCTTTGACGTGGCGGGCAACCTCCATCGCCTGCCGCATTTCAGCTTCATCCTGCGCAATGCCGATGATGTACACCACCCCGGCAACCGTATCGATGTTGTAATTGATTGACCGCACCTGCTTATCGGCTAGCAATTTCGCTTTGACCTGCGTAGTAATCCAGGAATCCTGCGCGACAATTTTCGGCGAAATCACCTCTTTCGATACTTCGATTTCGTTAATCACCTCTTTCACGCCGCTTACCTGCCAGGCTTTCTGCGCGGCCTGCTTGCGGTGCTCCGGCTCATGCACCCTGCCGGTGAGGAGCACCCGCCCCTCATAGACCTGCACATCGACGCGGTTGAACAGATTATTGACATCCTCCTGCACATAGAGGGAGTTAATTTTCGCAGTGATCGTCGTATCATCCACGGCGTTGCCAACGGTACGTTCCTGCGCCGCGGTATACCCTGCAACTCCCGCACCGGCCCCTATCGTTGCTCCACAGGCGCTTAGCCCTAATACCAGAAGTATAGATAAAGATAGTAGTGTTAACCTATTGTTTTGTATATGCATATTAAATCCCCTACCATGCCTGCTTGATGTAGTCAAACCGATACCATGTGTAAAATATCATGACGTCGAACCGCACGCTGAAGGTAGCAAATTCTGGGTGGTTTGCAAGAAATAACATCGCCGCCTGTTCAATCCTTTTCTGCTGGTGATAGCTTACCACTTCACGATGGGTTTCGCCCATCGGCCGTGCCTTTACTTCGATAAACACCAGCATTTTACCGCGCTTTGCGATAATATCCACCTCACCCACCTTGCTCTTTAACCGTTTGGTTAATATAGAATAACCTTGCAGGCGCAACCACCAGCGCGTAACCCATTCGGCCCGCAGTCCTTTTTTATAGGCGCGTTGTTTGGCGGCGAGGTTAGCCTTCATGACCCTGTATCTCCAGCGCCAATTGGTAAAGCTCCCGCTTGGGTTTGCCGGTTTCTTCCGCGACGATATTCACCGCATCTTTCACCCGGTGCGTGCTTAGGCAACGTTGCAATCGCTCCCGCACCTCTTCCGAGGCAGTCGCTCTTCGCTCGGTTATGTAAACGGCGAGTACGATCTCCCCCTTCAGGCCGTTTAGCGCGTTACGTTGTACAAGCTCCGAAGAAGTGCCGCGTATCACCTCTTCATAGCGTTTTGTCAGCTCCCGCAGGATCGCACACTCCACATCACCAAACACCGCCTGAACATCTTCGATTGTGCCTTGCAGGCGTGAAGCGCGTTCATACGCAAAGAGCGTTATATTCTCTACGTTAAGCGCCTGCAGCGCCTTGCGCCTTGCGCCGCTTTTCGGCGGTAAAAACCCGGTGAACAGCACCTGATCGGTCGGCAACCCGCAGAGGGCCATCGCCGCCGTCAACGCCGATGCCCCGGGGATAGTGGTCATCGGCAATCCGGCTGCCACGATCTCGCGCACGAGTTTATACCCCGGATCACTCACCACAGGCGTTCCCGCATCAGAAATGAGCGCCACCGCCTGCCCCTGCTCTATTTTTCGCAGGATCGCCTGCCGATCGCGCTCCGTACTATGATCATTATAAACCAGCAGCTTACGCTCAACTCCATAGGCGGCAAGCAGCTTCTGACTGACGCGGGTATCTTCACAATAAATCACATCAGCTGCGCTCAGCACCTCAAGCGCACGCAGCGTTATATCTTTCAGGTTGCCAATCGGTGTGGCCACCATATATAGTCCGGCTGTCAGGCTTGGAGATTCGAGGGTAATCGTATGTGGCATCGCGGTAGGAACCATACTCAATATTGGCGCATTTTCCTATGCTTAATTGTCATGTTGCCGCTTGCATCCTGCGTCATGCCGCAGGAACCGGCTTCCGGTACACCCTACTCCAGCAGCCGTACCGCTGATATCCAATACGAAAATATTACCTCAGCCCTGCCCGAAGAGGAGCCCATAGAGCCGCAGGAAGAAGAATCCGCCGTCTCCCTCGCACAGAAAATTAAGGAAGATCCGCTCGGTAAGCACGGTTATTATACCGAGCCTGAGGCGGTGATGATCTCGACCCCTGCCGAGATAGCGCCGCCGCCCGCACCGATGGAAACAGCACAAACCGCCGATACCGTAGCGGTGGATCCGGTGATGCAGTCCGTACCGGCAAGCACACCTCCGCCCCCCGGCGCCACCGGAGAGCCGCTCACGCGCGCAGCCTTGTTACTCCCGCTAACCGGTGAGGCCACCTCTATGGCGCGCTCAGTACAAAATGCGGCGGAGCTTGCCGTACAGGAACTCCAGCGGCAGAATCTGAATATTACCATCATACCGATTGACACCAAAGGAACGGAGGGCGGCGCGCAACTCGCGCTGGAGAAGGCGGTTGATGAAAATGTCGATATCATTCTAGGGCCGATGTTCAGCGAAACGACCCGCGCCATTGCAAATACCGCGAAAGAACGCGGTATCCCGCTGGTTTCCTTTTCTAACGATATTACTCTTACGGAAGAGGAGGTCTATGTTTTCGGCTATAACCCGCGGGAACAGGTGCAACGCGTCGTCGAGTACGCCTATTCTCAGGGTATTCGGGAATTTGCCCTGCTCGCGCCGGAAGGAGAATTCGGTGATGCGGTCTCCGATGAAATAAAGGAAAGCCTGAAACGCCGTAATATCCGGGCAAGCCGAATGGAGCTTTACGAATCGACCGGGGAGGATTTATCGCCCTCCATTCAACGGCTTACCTTTATCGACCCTTCGCTGCCGCCACCAAAACCCCGCTCGGAAGCGCTGGTGATCCCTGAAGGCGGACGCAACCTGCTGACGCTGGTAGCTCGCCTGTATCGCCGCGGCATACAAAATGAACATTTTCAACTGCTTGGCACCATGGCGTGGGATAATGAGGTCGTTATCGGTGAGCCACGGCTGGAAGGCAGCTGGTTTGCAACAACCTCACCGCTAAAGCAAAACAAATTCAATAACCTATTCCGTGATAGCTTCGGGTATGAGCCCATCCAGATTAGCAGCCTTGGCTATGATGCGGTTATGCTGGCGGCAACCGTGGCCAAACAGGCAGAAGATGCCCGCTTTACCGAAGAAGCGATGCAAGATGTTTCCGGCTTCGTAGGCGCTGACAATTTGTTCCGCTTTAACCGGGAAAAGATTGCAGAGCGGACGCTTTCCGTGGTGGAAATTCAGAATGGCCGCCTTGAGGTGCTGGATCCGGCGCCCACCGTATTCCCGGCAACACTGCGTTAGTCAGACTCTGCAGGACTAACCGGCCTTTCGCGGTCGCTGCCATTTTATCGCCTTTGAGTATCAGCAACCCCTCCTCCGTTAATGGCGAAAGCAATCTTTTATCAGCAGAAAGCGAGACACCGAGTTGATGACGCAAGGACGACAGATTGACGCCTTCCCGCATCCTTAATCCCATCAACACCGCCTCATCGACCTGCTCTTCAAGCGGTATGGTCTGCTGCTGCTGCATACCATGTTCACCGTTTAGCATAGCGTTAAGCCACTTTTCAGGGTGATGCATCGCCATCGTGGCCAGCCGATCTTCTCCTCGTTTCACGCGGCCATGCGCACCCGGACCGATACCGATATATTCCCCGTAACGCCAGTAATTGAGATTATGGCGACTCTCTGCGCCCGGCTTCGCATAGTTGGAGACTTCATAGCAGTGCCATCCGCGCTCGGTGAGCAACGCTTCGGTTAATTCATACATCTCCGCGGCAAGCGTTTCATCGGGCAGGCTGAACGCCTGTTTCTGGTAGGCACCGTAGAAGGGCGTGCCCTTTTCAATGGTTAGCTGATAAAGCGACACATGATCTTTGGCATAGAAAAGCGCCTGTTTCAGCTCATTCTCCCATGCTGCTAACGACTGACCGGGGCGAGCGTAGATCAGATCGAAGCTCATTCGATCAAACAGCTCAGCGGAGATAGCCAAAGCCTTCAACGCTTCAGATACGTTATGCTCACGCCCTAAAAAGCTTAAATCCTCTTGATTCAGTGCCTGCACGCCAATGGAGACGCGGTTGATCCCGGCTCGCTTAAAGGCTGCCAGTTTCTCCGCTTCGATAAAGGTCGGGTTCGCTTCCAGTGTGGTTTCGATCGGTGCATCGATGGTAAACAGCTTGTGGGCGGTATCCAGCAATCGCTCCACCAGCCGCACCGGCATCAGGCTCGGCGTACCGCCACCAAAATAGATACTGCTCAGCGTTTTGGGTCCATAGTCCGTAAGCGTCCGCTGCAGCGCCGTAATAAACGCTTCTTCCCAGGCCGCCTCGTCAATTTTGTCGCGAACATGGCTGTTAAAGTCGCAGTACGGACATTTATGCAGGCAAAACGGCCAATGGATATAGAGCGCCGTCATAGGGAATCAAGCGAAGCAATGCGCGACCAGCTGCCGAAACGCATCCGCACGGTGGCTGATCGCGTGTTTTTTATCCGGATCCATTTCACCGAAGGTTATGTCATACCCGTTTGCAATAAAAATCGGGTCGTAGCCAAAGCCTTTATCCCCACGCGGCGGGAAGGTCAGCGTCCCATCGACCCGGCCTTCGACCGTTTCATGATGCCCGTCCGGCCAGCATAATGCGAGTGCACAAATGAAGTGCGCATCATGTCCACTATCCGTGCCGGTTTCTTCGATTAAGCGCTCCTGTACTTTCCGCATGGCGAGGTTAAAATCCTTCTCGAGGCCTCCCCAACGCGCCGAATAGATGCCCGGCTCACCGTTTAAGGCCGGAACCACCAAGCCCGAATCGTCCGAAAGTGCGGGTAAGCCGGTCGCCTTCGCCGTATAGTCCGCCTTAATAAGCGCGTTGCCGGTAAAGCTATCCGCCGTTTCCTCCGGTTCCGCCAGGTCGTAATCGCCGCTCGCAGCAACCTCAACCTGAAAAGATGCCAGCAAATCGGCTATTTCCCTTACCTTGCCCTGATTATGGCTCGCAATAACTAGCTTCTCTTCTTTAAACGGCCGCATGAATCGCCTCCTGCTGCAGCTGCGCAATGTCGGCGAGCACCTCTTTCGCGAGGGCAAACAGTTGATGGTATTGCTCTTCGCTAAAGGGTTCATCTTCGGCCGTGCCCTGTATCTCCACGATACCGCCCTTCCCGGTTAGTACGAAATTCGCATCCGCTTCAGCATTGCTGTCTTCGGCGTAATCGAGATCCAACACGCACTCACCCTTATATATCCCGCAGGAAATTGCCGCGACAGAATCCATCAGCGGAATCGCATCCAGCTGATAGGTTTCCGTGAGCTTCTGCATCGCCAGATGCAGCGCAACGTAACCGCCCGTAATTGAGGCTGTTCGGGTTCCTCCATCGGCATTGATCACATCACAATCGACCGTAATCTGCCGCTCGCCCAGCTTTTCCAAATGCGTGACAGCGCGCAAAGAGCGTCCTATAAGTCGCTGTATTTCAACAGTTCGTCCAGATTGTTTTCCGCTGGCTGCTTCGCGGCGCATGCGGCTATGGGTCGAGCGCGGCAACATGCCATACTCCGCCGTGACCCAGCCTTTACCGGTATTCCGCAGCCACGGCGGCACATGCCCCTCGACGCTCGCATTGCAGAGAACACGCGTATTGCCGAAATGCACCAGACACGATCCTTCCGCATAGTCGCTATAGCCTGTTTCAAAGCGGATTTCGCGAGGTTGGTGGGGTGCGCGTTGTGATGGTCGCATAGTATTGAACTCCCTGATTATTTGCGATTGCCTTCTTGCAATTTGCGACAGAAGGGCTACATAGAAGCAATGAGTCTAACGTGGCATGTGGATGATGTCCACGAATAAACCGACAGTCAGGAGATAGATTGCATGGCGGAAGAGGAAAAAGCAGCGCGCAAGGAAGCGGAAGAGGCTAGCCAAACCCAGTCAACGGCACATGAAGAAGAACATCTGCCCGACGATAACCCGTCCGATGAAGAGTTTTTCAAGAAGATGGCCGGCTCCGCAACACTCGCGTCCGAGTTTCCTGAAGCTGCCGAAGCGTTTAATTTCTCTAATGAAGAAGCGGAAAAACTGAAAGAAGAAAATGCTTCACAAGCCGAGCGCATTGCCGAGCTGGAAGATCAACTGAAACGCACGGCCGCCGAATTACAAAATCTCCGCCGACGGACTCAAAAAGAGCTGGAAGAAGCACGCAAATTCGGCGCGAAGGACTTTGCCCGCGATATGACCGGCGTCATGGAGAACCTGCACCGCGCACTGGATAACATCCCGGAGGACAAGCTTGCCGATAATGAGCTGCTGAAAAATATTCATGTTGGTATTCAGATGACCTATGACGAGCTTAAAAAGCATTTCGACCGCCATGAGCTCGTGCGTATTCATCCGGAAGGTGATATTTTCGACCCGAATCTGCATCAGGCCGTTTGCCGTGTTGAAACGGCAGAAACCGATCCCGGCAAGATCGTAAATGTACTCAATGCAGGGTATACGTTCAAAGATCGACTATTGCATCCAGCCATGGTGACCGTGGCGATTAAGCCGCTTTCAGACAAAGCTGACAGTGAGGAAACCGCTAAGACAGAGGAGGCGGAAACGGACTCCGAGCCTGATGTAGAAAAGGCGGAAGCAGAAAGCCCTAAGGCAGACATGCCTCAAAGCTAAAGCAATTCTCTTCTAAAATCGCATAAGCGGTTCCTTTCGAGGAATAACCGCGCGCTTTAACCGGCAAGTAGGTATCCGGATCCACGTAGATCGCGATCTGCATATCACGCTCTTTATATTTCCGTAAATCTTTCTCATTATAACCCGCTACCGGTTCAGTGCGCATGCTGACATGGATGAGCCGGTCCGTTGTCAGACCGATCATGGTAAAATGCAGGTTAAGCAATTTGCGCCCGTCGAACAGCGGTAAGGAAAATTGCTTGGGCCCGTCCCGCTCTACGGCTCGCCGTATATGGGAGCGAACGGCAACGGCTAAGGTCAGCCCATCATAGCTGTTCTGCAATTGTTTGGCCGGTATTTCCGGACGTTTCCCGGGCGATTCCGCCGGGTCAATCACATAATTCCGCATCATACCCTGTGGATCATACTCAAAGCTGATGTTGCGGATACGGTCCCGTAAACGCGAAGAGGAGTTATAGGTTAGCGGCTGGACCGTGCCGTCTTCCAAACATGTCATTTCCGCCTCGGTCTCGGCTTTGAACTGGCTTATTTTTTCGACAATGCCGTACGCCTGAATCGCCGTTTGCATGCGGCAACGGTTACTCCCGAGTTCGCGAAACCCGATGATCAGATCCCCTACATGCAGACCGGCCCAGGTGACGCGGTAGCGCTGCGCCGTGTTCAGGAAAGGTGTATCCTTCCGGACGGTCATGAAGTCGCCAAGTGTTCGTGTTTCTTGTTCTATTGCAGCAGATTTGATAGCCACCCCGCCCTCATAGCCCGGTTTACGTTGTGGTACAGGAACGGTCTTTTCCCCTATAGGCAAAACGGTAGCCATATCCGCTTGCCGCTCCCGAACCGTTTCAACTGATACCGGGCGAAGGGTGGTTTCCGTCGGGGAGCAGCCGACCAACATAGCGCTGAGCAGCAGGCTATATATAAAAAAATACATAGGCGACATCATAGACGCTTTATTTCGCAATGCATCCGGAAAGAATTACCTCACGTAGCGTTTTATTGCTGCAGTAATTGCCCTGCTGACGTATCCACCTCGCTCCCCAACCATACTTTATACATATATATCATTATGTTAATTTTTTGGCACGCTTCTGGCATATATACTGCCGTGCACAATTAGGTAGGATATGACAACAGCCATATTATCATTATTAACCGGACTAAGCCCCACGGATACGCAGCTCCTGCAATCTGCGCCCAAGCAGCTGCCTTCTGCGGCAGGTGATAGTCCGACAGCACTCACCGCCCTGCCTGCTCAATCGCTCAATGATAAAATCGGCCTGTTTCAATCTTTATTGACGGGTGAAGAGCGACCTTTGTCACAAGGAAACGGTAAGTTATTTTCGACTGCGCTTAATCAAAGTCAGAAACCCACTTCCGAAACAACCTTGCCCGATTTCCCCGTTTCAGGATCTGCGCAAGCTAATGCTAGCCAAAACCCTGATGGTCAAAACCCGCTAACGTCTTTAGCAAATCAGGCGGTGGAAGAAACCACTCCACAAACCGGCAAACCTACCCCAAGCAACCCTGGTAATTTACCTTTCCCGGAAGTGGCTGCTTTGCAAGCTAATACCAGCTCTAACTTACAACAGTCCGTTCCGCCCTCTCCTAGCTCTAGCCCGCTTGTTAATACGGATGCTACTCTGTTACCTTCAGAGGCAACAACTAAAGCTGTAGCGGCCAACTTAAACGCACCTGTTACGACTGGTTATACTGCGCAACCGCTGAATGGCTTACCATCTGAACTGCCACCCAACCCGTTAGCTAAGGCAGAAAATAACACCGCCTCGAACTCAACGACAAAGCCACTCCTTGCGCAAGGTGCATTGTATAATACGTCCAATGATGCAGAGACGCTGAACAACCTCATCACCCGCTTTGCACAGTCTCACAGCTTACAATTAAAGCCAGAAGCCGGCAAACCGGTAACGCCGCAAACGGGAGGCACTCCACTGACCACGGTTGAAAGCCTGCAACCTGTTAGCACGCAAACGCTACAGGCCGCCAATCTACAGGCTGCCAACCTCACGCGCGAAACACAGCCCGCGCCGGAACTAACCACGCAGGTTATCCGACAGGCCGGGCAGAAAGAAGCACTCACCGTAAAAGACACACCGGTGATTCAGCCTAACCAAACGCAAAACCCAACCCTACAAGCCGGTGCTGGTCAAGCTGGTACGCCCACGATTCCATCACCGGTTTCCCTTGTAGCTGCGCCACAAAGCGACTCGGCATTTCCCTCCTCCCTTCCTTCCCATGCTGATGGCGCGGCGCAGCTGCCTTTGGGATTATCAAACACACCGCTAGAAAGCGCTGCAACGAAAGAGCCTCCTGCCTACACGCAGCAGCAAAGTTTCGTTCAGAAAAGCCCTGCAGAGCAATTGCAAATGCAGATTGCTAAAGCCGTTAAAGACGGCAGTCACAACATAACGATACAGCTGGAGCCGCAGAGCCTTGGCAAAGTGGATATACGGATGGATATCGGCGTGGAAGGCCGCCTGCAGATGACCATGCTGGTGGATCGACCGGAAACGCTGGACCTGCTGCGTAATGACGCTCGTGCTCTGGAACGTGCGCTTAACGATGCCGGGTTGAAAACTGACTCAAACAGCCTGTCATTTGATTTACGCGGTCAGCAGCAACAATTCGGCCAGGGGAAGCAGGGTCAATACGGCCAGTTTGCGCTGAGTCAGGGCAATGAAACGACCGAGGATCTGCTACAGGAACTCGTCGCAGGCGAAGCCCGCAACGCTACTCACTACGGCTATTCGGGTGATGGCGCATTGGATATTACCGTTTAGGGGGGAACTGAAGGAGGAAACTATGGTAGATGCAATTCCCACAACTGAGTTAAGCCAGATCGCAACGGAAAAGCGGTCTGAGTTGGATAAGGCAAAATTCAGCGATGATCTCGATGATTTTTTAAAATTGCTGGTAACCCAGCTGCAAAATCAGGATCCGACCGAACCCATGGATACGACCCAGTTTACGGATCAGATATTTCAGCTATCCACTGTAGAACAATCCATCAATCAAAACAACAATTTAGAGGAATTAATTCAGATTTTTGGTAATTCTCAGAACGGGTATATCGTGTCTTATGTCGGCAAGTTAGTTGAAGTCGAAGGCACACGGGTTGAACTGGCCGAACAAGGTGCCACTCGCTTTGCTTACGAACTGCCGGAAGGTGCAAACGCTGCGTTCGTTCAGATTTTCGATGATAGAGGTAATACGGTGTTCCTTGGTGAAGGCCCAACCAAAACAGGCCGCAATTCCGTTACCTGGGACGGGCTGAATGCCGATGGCGAGCGAGCAAATCCCGGAAATTACAATGTCAAAGTTTCGATTCAGGATAGCGAAGGTAACTTACAGGAAATTTCCACCTTTGTCGGAGGCCGCGTTGAGGGGCTGAACCTGAACGAGGAACCACCTACCTTGCTGGTCAATGGTGAAGAAATACCGCTGGATTCCGTCAATTTCATTGGCGAACCAGTGTCTTAACGTGCATGTTTAATTATTGAAGAGAGGAGAACTATCATGTCATTAACAAGTGCATTATTTTCAGGGGTCACCGGCTTAAACGCGCAGGGTAACGCGCTGGGGATTCTCGGTGATAACATTTCCAACCAGTCTACCGTTGGTTTTAAATCCGGATCGGCGAGCTTTTCGTCACTGGTTACCGGCGATATATTCGAAGGCGGTGGCGCAGGGGTCAGCGGCTTCAACCGGCCGCAAATTGACCAGCAGGGCTTGGTACAGAATACTGGTATCGCAACTGACATTGCCATTTCCGGCTCTGGCTTCTTTGTCGTTGCCGATCAGGTCACGGCTGAAGATGGCCAGTATCTTTATACACGTGCTGGGTCATTCCGGCAGGATAATCGGGGTAACTTCGTGAATGCTGCTGGGTTTTTCCTCCAAGGCTGGCCGCTCGACAATGAAGGCCGCTTACCCGGTGAGATTGGCAATTTGAATACGACCTCCAGCCAGCTGCTGGAGTCTTTGACCACCGTCAATACACGGGATATATCCGGTATTGCTTTTGCCACCACAGAAATTTCGCTCGGTCTTAATTTGGATGCGGAGGAAAATATACTGCTCGGAGCTGGTGATTCCCTGCAACCGGTTGTTGCCTCCATCAACAATGATGTCGGCTCGAACGATATTCTGGTACCTACCGTGCCAACGCGAACACAAAACGATCTTGTTCCTGTAGCTCGTCCAACTGGGATTATCGATGACGCTGCACTGGGAAGCTCTATTAACAACGACATCCTTCGTGTAACGCTGGGATCAGGCAATATTTATGACTTCTTATATGGTGGCTTTACCCGTTCTGCTGATATTACTACAGTTGTTGGCGGTATATACGGCGCCGTTACCGCAGATCAAACATGGGACGATACTACATTCCCCATGCTGACAAACGCTGAATTTGAAGTTACCGTTGCGGGCGAAACTTTTACTTTTGCATTCGGTACTCCGCGTACGGTTAATGATACGCGCTTCTTTAACTCACTACAAACATTATCTGATGCCTTGGACGCCACCTCGGAACTTACTTCCAGGATTGTTAACGGACAGCTAATCGTATCTGCTGTCGATGCGCGGGAAGCAGTTACCTTTACCGATGTCAGCGGCACTATTATTGCCGATGCCATAGCAGGTAACGCAAACAGCTTGGGCGCAGCTGCCCCTGTACCTTTTGCCAATATTGCAGCGGCTGGCCCGGGGGTTAATCGCTTCAATACATTGCAGGGATTAGCTGATCTCGTGAATGATATTGATGAATTGTCAGCCAGCATCCTCAGCCCTACAAACGATTCCGTGTTGAATATCAATGCTGCCGATCCGCTGGATACTGTCACCTTTACCAATCCCATAACGAATGAAGGTAACTTACTGGACGAGTTTGGTCTCAGAACTGATGGAATTTCAGCGGTTCAGGGCCCTGTTCCCCCTGCAGCAGGGGATGCAATCCGTTATGATACATTTAACTTTGATCCGGTTTATACCGCCGTACCCCCAACCGGTTCGACATCCGCGAATATGGCCTCCGGAGAAATCTCTCCCGCTTTCAGCCGGAATATTCGAATCTTTGATTCGCTTGGGGTGGGTCACGATGTACGTGTCAGTTTTGTTAAGATCAATGAAAATACATGGGCCGCTGAAGTTTATATGGCTAATGAAGACGAGATTATCACTTCGTTGCCAAATGGGTTGATGGCCTTTGGGACGATTGAGTTTAACGGCGACGGCAGTTTGCGAAACGTCTCTGCCGGATTAAGCCAACCGATTACCGTTACCTGGACCAATGAAGCACAGGCACAGGACCTGCTGATTGACTTTGGTACGGCCGGTGAACCCGCTGGAACACTGAACGCGGCGCAAATTGGTCAGACGGACGGATTATCGCAATTCGCAGGTGAATATACGGTACAATTTGCCGACCAAAATGGCTCCAGTTCCGGCCTGCTAAGCTCGCTTGAGATTGATAAGGACGGCTTTGTGATTGCGAATTTCAGTAACGGGCAATCCCGGGAAGTCTTCAAAATTCCGATTGCATCCTTCCCGAATGCGAACGGCCTGTCGGCCATTACGGGGAATGTGTTCTCACAGACTGATGCTTCCGGAGAATTTACTCTCAATGAAGCGGGTACGTCCGGTGTGGGTGTCATTGCACCAAGAGCGTTGGAAAGTGCCAATGTGGAACTCGCTGATGAATTGACCGAGCTTATCATCGTGCAGCGCGCCTATCAGGCAAACACGCAGATCATCACCACAACCGATGAATTGCTGGAAGAGCTGACACGAATTTAAGCGAGCATGTCAGCTTTATAAGCGGGAGCCAGATGATTCGGCTCCCGCTTTTTTATTTGCGCACCGCCTTACTATCTTTTATCACGCGGGTATGGAACTCATTACCCTACTGGCAATTATCCTGATTACGGCTTTCATAGCACGGTTATATGTCGGCTGGCTGATTTCCTTTTTACCCAAAAGCCATTTGCTGGATACGCCCAACGAGCGCAGCAACCATACGCGAGCCACGCCGCGCGGCGGCGGACTCGCCATCGTAGATTTGACATTCACCGGCTGGCTGCTGTCACTTTTTGTGGTTGAGAACATGACGCATTACTGGCCGCTCATGGCAAGCCTGCTGCTCCTTGCCGGGGTTTCGTTTATGGATGACCGCACCTCCCTGCCCGCTGGGCTGCGGCTCTTCTGCCAGCTGCTAGCATGTACGCTGACATTGCATCTCCTGCATCCCGGAGCCCATGTTATCAACGAGCAACTTCCCTTCATGCTGGACCGTACTATCGCGATCATCGCTTTTATGTGGTTTATTAACCTGTTCAACTTTATGGACGGGATCGACGGTATTTCCGGTGCGGAAACGCTGCATCTTATCGCCGGTATCGTCGCAGTAATCGCACTGATTCCCGAGCTGGGCCTCGCGGAACATCAGAGGCTGCTGATTATTTTAAGTTTGGTTGCCGGTGCAACCATCGGCTTTCTCTATTATAACTGGCATCCGGCGAAAATTTTTATGGGCGATATCGGCAGCATTTCCATCGGGTTCCTGCTCGGCTATAGCCTGATTTACCTTGCCATTGCTGGCTACTGGCAGATCGCACTCGTTCTGCCGGCTTATTATCTGTTCGATAGCACCTATACCCTGCTGAAACGTCTGCTGCGTGGGGAGAAAGTCTGGCAGGCTCATTCCGAACATTACTATCAGCGCGCCGTCCGCAGCGGCCTGTCGCACGCGCAGGTCGTATTGGGGATAGCAGCGGCAAACAGCCTTTTACTTGCTATTAGCGTACTATTCGCAGTAAATAGCATACAGGGAATGATGGCGCTGATACTGGCCGGGCTGGTAGTGGCGCTTCTGATCATTACAATGAAACGGAAGATGAAACGCTAACATGATGCGTAAATCCTATTTAATCACACTCCACGACGTATGTATGATGTTGCTTGCCTTTGGCGTGGCTCTCGCGTTGCGCCTAGGGGGGGATATGGAATTTTCTTCCAGTGTGCAATTACCGGGTATGGTCGTTTTCACCCTCGCTACTGTCGTTTTTTTCCGACTGTTTCGCATTCCACAACGGGTCTGGCAATATACGTCGCTGCAGGATTTATCGGCATTATTCAAGGCCATCATTGTGACCCTGACCATCTCTTATGTCATGCTGTTTTTATATAACCGGCTGGAGGGGCTGCCCCGTTCGGTCATTCCGATTCACCTGCTAGTAGCGTTTACCTTCCTAGGAACGCCGCGCATCCTATACCGCATCTGGCGTAACAAGCGGCTTTCGCTTGATTTACGTCATATTCCCAAGTTGCAGAAAACCCCGGTTCTGCTGGTCGGTATTAACAGCTACAGCGAATTATTTCTGCGTAATACGGTCGGTAATCCTGAATCACCTTATCGTATTGTGGGGATTATTGCGAAGGATCAGGCGTCAGATGGCCGGGTTGTGCACAATGTGAAGGTCTATGGTGGTATCGAGCATTTCGGCAAGATTCTCGATAAGCTCAATGCACAGAATAAGCTGCCGCAGAAGATCATCATCGCACCGGATATGTTTTCAGGCAGCACGATTAAAGAGCTTTTGCAAGCGACCGGAAACCATTCCGTCTCGTTCTTTCGCCTGCCGCGCGTGACCGACTTCAACCCAACCGATAACCCGCTTCAACTTCGCCCGATTCTGCTCGAAGACTTGCTAGGGAGACCTAAGCGTCATCTGGATATGACCCTGCTGGACGGCATGATTCGTGGTAAAACCGTTCTGATAACCGGGTGTGGCGGCAGCATCGGCAGTGAACTCTGCCGGCAGATTGTGCAACATGCTCCGGAACAGGTCGTGCTTATCGATCTCTGTGAGCATAACCTGTATCAGATTGAACATGAGCTTTCGACTGCGAATCCGGATACGCCATTATTTGCCTATATCGCCGATATTCGTGACGCGGTAAAGATGGAAGAGCTGTTTGCACGATACCAGCCGGAGCATGTTTTTCACGCTGCAGCGCTCAAGCACGTGCCGCTATGCGAGAGCAATACGACGGAAGCGATCCGCACTAATACGTTTGGTACCAAAATCATAGCCGATTGCTGCGTTCGCCATCAGGTCGATCAGATGGTGTTCATCTCAACCGACAAAGCCGTAAATCCGACTAGCGTCATGGGTGCCACCAAGCGTTTGGCAGAGCGCTATATACAGGCACTCGGTAGCGAGCGGAACGTGACGACGCGCTTTGCTACCATCCGCTTTGGGAACGTACTTGGCTCGACCGGATCGGTTATTCCGCTATTCCAAAAGCAACTTGAGCAAGGTGGGCCACTGACCGTTACCGATCCGAACATGAAGCGGTATTTCATGACGGTCAATGAAGCGGTCGAGCTGGTTCTCTATGCCTCCTCCCTCGTGGCCGGCAACCGATTAGAGAGCGGTGATATCTTCGTGCTCGATATGGGGGATCCGGTGTATATTAAAGACCTCGCCGAGCAGATGATCCGCCTTGCCGGGTTAATTCCTTACGAAGATATTGAGATCACCTTCACCGGACTACGCCCGGGCGAGAAATTATTCGAAGAGCTGTTCCACGGGAAGGAGGCGCCGCTTGAAACGGAGTTTGAGGGTATTCTACTCGCCAATAAACGTTCTGAACGTGTCTATGATGTTGAAAAACAACTACGCTCGCTCTCCCAGATGGTGGATCAGAAGACTCCCACTTCCATCCTCAATGAACTGCAATCCCTTATTCCGGAATATTCGAAAGCTGCATAGCAACCATCGTCACATCATCGGAAAATGTTGTATCGCTATTACGCACCTGTAATGCTTCAAAAAGACGGGCCACGATATCTTCAGCTGTTTCCGCCGGGCTGGAGCGGAGGGCGCTTTCGTAAAAGTCGATTGTCGGAAACGCCCCCGTATTATCCCGACTTTCGAGAAAGACATCGCTGTATAACAGCAAAAGCTGATGACGCGTTAACGTTACCTGGTGCTTCTGATAAATATGATCCGGCTGTATGCCGAGCGGCAAACCGCCATGCTCTAACACCCGCACCGTTTGCTGCTTCATATCATATAAGAGCGGCGGCGTGGATCCGGCGGTAATATACTCGACCAGCCCGGTTTGACTATCCAGCACACCGTAGCTGGTCGTTGCGAACTGCTCGGTTGGCAGCATTTTGCATAGCGCATTGTTGAGATCACAGATCGTCTGAACCGGATCTTCTTTATATTCCCGCTCCTCAAGCAGCGTATGAAACCGAAAGGTATTCATCGCTGCGGTTAGCCCATGACCGGCGAAATCCACGATGTGAAACGCCATAAGATGGTCTTTAAGCGGCTTGATCCCCCATATGTCTCCGCCGAGCTCATGAGACGGCTCAAACCGATAGGCTATATCCACTCCCCTGCGCTGTTGATACTCCGCCAGCTGGGCGCGCGAAGGAATCAACTGCTTTTGCATTTGTTTTGCATGATACAAATCCTTTTCGAGGCGTTTGTGAAAGCGGGCAAGCGCGTGCATCATAATACGATTCTCTAGATGCACTTTAACCCGCGCCATCAATTCTTCCGGATTGATCGGCTTACTGAGATAGTCGGTCGCACCCGCCTCAAACGCTTTGACGATATGGTGCTTTTCTTCAAGTGCACTCTGAATAATTACTGGTAAATCACTGAACTGATTCTTTGATCTTATGGAGCGGCAATATTCAAATCCATCCATATGCGGCATGATAACATCCAGAATGACAATGTCGGGACGGTTGCTCAGCGTCATATCTAGGCCGGCGCGACCATCCCGCGCGATGCATATATCCTTAAAGCCCATTTGCAGAAAGGTATGCTCGAGTAACTTGATGTTAAACTCGTTGTCCTCGATGATCAGTATGCAACATTCCTGAAAAGACGGAGAAGATGACGTCATGGAGCGGTATCAGTGATGCTGAATAAATCGTTGAACTGCGAAATGTCGATCATCTCCTTCACTTTGCCCTTCGGGTTGAGCAGGGTAAGCTCCTTCCCCTGCTCTTCGCATTCTTCACGCGTGAGCAATAACAGCCCCAGCGCGGAAGAATCGATAAAGCTTACACCTTTCAGATCAACAGCTACGTGGGAAACGGCGCTGTTCTTGATCTCGTCGAGCGCTTCGGTATATTGCTCATAGAACGCGAAGGTAAAATCCCCCGTCACTTCGATGATCAGCTGGCCGTTGCGATGATGTCTGGTTACGGTCATAGCACTACCCATGGTTCGTTTTGATTCCTAGCATAGTACAATTAAAGGTTGTATGCAGCCGAATTTACGATTTTTTACGCCAAGCAGCGTTTTTTTTGCTCTAGTGGAAAGAGATTGACACATATTGCGATTCATACGATATCTAGCGACATGCATGTTCCCTTTATGATTCTTTTGATTTGCCTGCTATGCGGCTATTTACACACCGGCATAGACGCGCTGGCGGGAGCGCCTAATCAGGTGGTTCAATGTAAGCAAACAGTGCGTTATCAGAGCGATGTAGCCACCCCCGAGAATTTTATGAAAACTAACAATCTGCGCCGCGAGGCCGGTACGGTCAATTTTGCCAAAGGTGATAATATTATTATTACCGGTAAAATTGTTGGAACCGATTGCGTACCGCTTGAAAGTGCTCGGGTGCGTATCTGGCATGCCGATAGCGAAGGTCGCTACGTGCATCTCGATGATGACGCCGATCCGAACTTCCTCGGCAGTGGCACAACGTACACAAACAACCTAGGTGAGTTTTTCTTTTTAACGATAATGCCGGGCGAAAGTGATGATGGCAGCGCGCCAATCGTCTATGTCACGGTGGATTATGGGCAAGTGCGAACGTTAAAAACCGCTATGCTGTTTCCGCAATATAACATTAAGCTGCCCTTTGAAGTGCGCGAACAGCTGCAAGCGAACTATAAAGGCGAGCGCAACATGAGTGATGTCTATCTCTTTAATCTGGTTTTGCCGGTCGAAAGTCCGCATCGCATGTTTTAGGCTTAATTTATTGCTCAGCCGGTGATTTCAATAAAGCGTAGCCAGTAGTCCCTCACAACGCTCTGAATGACGAGTGTGAGAAGTGGGTCATGCCGGATTTATTTCGGTATCCCATCTCAGGCGAAACGGCATGGACTCAGCGTGTGGCTCTAGACACTGTTAGCTAATTCTGAAATATTTTGTTGCTAGCCTAAATCGTTGATTCGCAAGACAAAGCGTGCAGTTAATAGTGGTTCTATTGGCAAGCGCTTTAACGCTGCGAGCAGCGATTTAGGCTGCAATTAGCAGAACCATGGCTGATGTTGCCAAATAACGGCGAAAAATCTCTTGGAAATAAGCCCACTATTCCCGGCGATATTTTCCTTGTTCTTTAACAACATCAGTCTCATGGCAAAATACTTCAGAATTAGCTAACAGTGTCTAGATCCCCGAACAAGTCGGGGATGACACGGTGTGGCCACGATCATAAAATAATCCAACTATCCAATCGTCATCCCGTATTTATTCCGGTAACTCAAGCGAAGCGGTAAAGACTCGGCGCATAGCATCAGATCCACGAGTAGCGCAGCAACAGATAAGACCTATCTTAGCAGTTGATTTCTCTCTCGAATTATGGTGAGTTAGGTGCTTTTTTTAGTGTACTTCAGGGGGGAGCCCCCGGTACGCTTAGCGAAGCCATCCTTTAGTGGCGCTTCCCCCTGCATCATGTTTCATGTAATTGAATTTTTCAAATAACCGCCTTATCCCGAAGATCGCGGGTTGAAGCATGCTGCACATCTGAATAAGATGACGGGGATAGCGCAATATTCAGCCCAATCGGGCAGGGATCACAGTGCTCAATAGACATGGAAGGTTAACGTAAGTTGACTGGAATATGCTGTTGGGGGCTGTTTCGCTATAAGGGAGGAAGGAGGAATCCCCTCTCCGAAAGATGCCCAGAGCAGTGCCGTTCGTTGTATGCGCGTGGGAGTTGAAAAGCCCCATGCCCACCGAACCGCACCGGCTACCTCCCCTGAAGTGGTATACAATTGAAAAACACAAAATTTCTTTTTATGTCAAGATCAAAGCAAACCCCAGCTTCGGCTGGGGTTTGTTATTCGCGCGGGCCGACCATGTCTTCCGGCTTAACCCATTCATCGAACTGCTCAGAAGTCAGCAGCTCAAGCGCAAGGGCGGCTTCTTTTAACGTCGAGCCATCCTGATGCGCCTTCTTCGCGATTTTAGTCGCATTGTCATAGCCGATATGCGGGTTGAGCGCAGTGACCAGCATCAGCGATTCATCCCGCAGCTTGGCAATCCGGTCCGTATTGGCCTTGATCCCTACGACACACTTATCGGTAAAAGCCGTCGCGCTATCTGCCAGGATGCAGATCGATTGCAGCAGATTATAGATCATCACCGGCTTAAACACATTCAGCTCAAAATGTCCGTTTGATCCAGCGATCGTGATGGTCATGTGATTACCCATTACCTGAGAACAAACCATGGTCAGCGCCTCACACTGCGTCGGGTTCACCTTACCCGGCATTATTGAGGAGCCCGGTTCATTCTCCGGCAAACTGATTTCGCCGATACCACAACGCGGCCCTGAGCCAAGGAAGCGAATATCATTAGCAATCTTCATAAAACTCGTCGCGACCGTATTCAGCGCCCCGCTCGCTTCAACAATGGCGTCATGTGCGGCCAGCGCCTCAAATTTATTTTCTGCCGTCACAAAGGGCAGGCCGGTCGTGTTTGCAACCTCCTCGGCAAATTTAACATCAAACCCTTTTTTCGAGTTGATTCCGGTGCCGACTGCCGTGCCGCCTTGTGCGAGTTGGTAGAGGCGCGGCAGCGTATCTTTCACGCGCTGAATGGCGTATTTCGCCTGCGTCACATAGCCGGAAAATTCCTGCTCCAGCGTGAGCGGTGTCGCGTCCTGCGTATGGGTGCGGCCGATTTTAACAATGCCACTAAATTCCTTTGCCTTGTTCGCCAGCGCTTTATGAAAATGCTCCAGCGCCGGCAGCAGAAGATGATGAATCTGCTCCACCGCCGCAATATGCATCGCCGTGGGAAACGTATCATTCGACGATTGCCCCATATTGCAATGATCGTTCGGATGCACCGGGTCTTTGCTGCCAATCTCCCCACCGAGAAGTTCAATCGCACGGTTGGCAATTACCTCGTTACTGTTCATATTGCTCTGCGTCCCCGAACCGGTCTGCCATACGGAAAGCGGAAAATTATCGAGCAGTTTCAGATCAATCACCTCCTGCGCGGCCTGATCAATCGCATCGGCGATTTTTGGCTCCAGCACGCCGAGTTGCTTATTCACCCGCGCGGCAGATTGCTTGATGATCCCCAGCGCCCGAACCAACGGAGCCGGCATCGTTTCTGTGCCTATTGGGAAATTAATCAGCGAACGCGCCGTTTGCGCACCCCAGTATTTATCGGCTGGCACCTCAAGCGGGCCAAAGGAATCTGATTCAGTACGCGTATCGGTATTAGAAGAGAACGCAGAAGTAGAAGGAGCCATAGCTTTTTGCCTTTTTTTTATGTAACAGGCGCAGCATACGGATAGAATGAGCAAACACAATAAAGATTTGTGACCTTCGGACGGATTCGGAGGTCTTAAATAGAAACGGCTGGGATCCTCGGGTCAAGCCCGAGGATGACATCAAGATGACATCACTTTTTTACCCTGATTATTGGGACACGGCAAAGACGGAGCTTTCTGCGAGCGACCCCGTCATGGCACGGCTGATCGGACAGTTTCCCGATGCCAGGCTCTCCTCCCGCCGTGATCCGTTTTTTACCCTTGCCCGTGCCATTGTCGGCCAGCAAGTCTCTGTGCATGCAGCGGATAGTATGTGGCATAAATTAACTGCCCTCTTGCATGAAATGAAAAGCGCGCCGCTATTGAGGCAACCTGACGATGCCTTGCGTAGCACCGGCCTGTCGCGGCAGAAGATCCGCTATTTGCGGAATATTGCCGCGTTTCATCAGGAGGGGAAGCTGGAACATGATATGCTTTGCACCATGGAGGATGACGCGCTGCATGCGCACCTGACCGCCATTACCGGAGTGGGCAACTGGACGGCGGAAATGTTCCAGATTTTTTGTATGAATCACCCGAATATCCTGCCGCTTGGGGATATTGGTGTGCTGAGGGCTATCAGGAATGAATATGGAGAAGAAAAATTGGTGCATATTAAAGCAGAGCGCTCGTGCGATGATCATCCGAAGCACGGACAGTTATATAGCTGCTGGCATCCCTGGAACACTGTCGCTGCCTGGTATCTCTGGTGCTCAATCGATCCGAGCGTGGTGGAATATTAAAATGAGGATAAATTAAGGTCAGCTTTTTGGTTAGGTTTATCGGCTTCATGGATATAACCCTCTATAGTTTTATCATTTTCTTTCGTAATAGTTACGTCTTTTGTGATCGCTTGCAACAAGTGCCCACCGCTTGCGCCTTCAGGATTGTTTTTATATGATCCTAGATTCAATCCCCCCTTCAATTGCGAATTATAAGAGTCAACTGCAGCATTCAAATCCTCTTGGATAGAACTACTACTGCCTGCTTCCAGCGCTTTCACTTCGGTGAATATCGCATGCAGCGCATCTTCAGCCGTTTTTCTGGCGTCTTCATTTGTAAAATAATTACTATTCTGCACCATAGCAGTCATGGCAATAAGGGTCTGTTGCGTGTCTTTGCTTGCAGATTTAAAGGTGTCAGTACGGCGAATTTCCTGGTTAAATTCATCCACAAGATGCTCCGCCAGTTGATGATTATTACCTTTTACCGCTTCCCATTTTTCCTTGGCCAGCGTTTTGGCGCGCGTCGTTAAGCGCGGCAAGACCTGACTATCATTCTTAAACTCACCGCTTTTATATTGATCTGCTATAGCTTCATAGCCTTGTGCCGGTGCATCGCTTTGCACGCCCAACACAATATGAGCGGCAGCTGAGCTAAGCTGATTATCGCTTTGGTAATGAGATACCTTCGAGAAATCCTGATCGTATTTCGAGATTACCTCATGGAATCTATCTAGAGAGAGTTTCCCCGCTTCGATGATGCGGTCCAGATAGGCATCCGTTGCTGCCAACCGCGCCCACTGAGTGGAGCTTGGTAGCTTGCTATCCGCCTCTGAACCTATTGTTTGCGCCGCACGTTCTATCTCATTTCGGGCTTTTGTTAACCTATCTTTGTCTAGGTTAGGATTATTTTCTGATTCAGAGATCGCAGCTTCGATTTGTAATATCGCAAATTCCGCCTTGTCTCGCATCTCCGTCACGGCATAATCAAACTCCTGCTGGTACTCCCCCGCCACGCTTGCCGCGCTCAGGCCAGAAGCGATGTTATCATTAGCCGACGGGGATCCCTGATACGGCCCTATGCGCTCGTATAAAGAAAGAGTATAAGGTAGCCCTTCGATAATTCGATCAACCGCATTCATTTGCTTCTCTCTAAGCTTATCGGTATATCCCGCTTCAGTAACTGCTTTACCGGCCTCGGACTGTCCGTACTGCGAATCGCCAGCATCACCGTTGCCGCTATTGTCACCTCCATCAGCCTTAGATCTTGGCGCGCCTCGTATTTGGCTGCTTTGTTGTGTTTCATCACCTTGCCACCAATCAGTTACTTTATCCCATAAATTTGGGTTATCCTCTACAGTTTGTGCTTGCTCTTTGTTTTTTTCTACTGAATGAATAACTAAAATTTCATCGTATGGACCTTTAAAACTTTGCCGGGTCGCTAGATTCTGATAGTGTAATTGCTTTGAATTTTCTTTTCTTACTGCTAAATCGCGATATTCTGCCATGAAGCGACTGTAAATGGCCTGCGCCGGTTTTCGATCAGATAGATTGTTAGATTCCAAATCCTCCAAGATATCTATCCTTTCACTCTCGGTGTATGCCTTGGCTTCAAGCCACTTGTCAAAAGCAGCTTCCTTAAATTGTTTTTGATATGCTATCAGCAACTCAGCCGGTTTTTTACTAGTATCCAGCGCTTCTAATGTGATTTCAAAGTTACCCCGGCGGTAGATGAATTCGTCGCCTGCTTGAATATTTTGCATTTTGACATCTGCTTGAATACTACTAACAGCACGTTTTAGAAAAGCATTCTCTTCGGGCTTTACAAAAGTGATCTTTTTCTTTCCTTCATCAAAGTGAAATCCTGCATGATAGAGCACGTTGAAAGCATCGGCTTCCTTGTTGGCCTGTTCTCTAAGTTTAACTGTTAATTCATCAGCATAATCTAATGCATGTTTTTTTGCCTGAGGGTCCATCCCCGCAAGCCCACCCTTAAACTGATCATGATATTTTAAAATAAAGGTTTCTAGATTTCCATATGTGGCTGTGGCATTACTATTTTCAGGCTCCCCATGATAGGTTAAGCCAGTATTCGCCTCGTTAGGTAAAAACTTTGAATATTCATCTACTTTATCGCTAACCTCTTGACGCTTGTCTTTGGTAAGGCCGAACCAATCAGAAACACCCTCAATAGCACCCAACGTTCCGGTCCACAGGTCTGCTGTCCAGGAACCATAAGGCTGCCCGGTCTCATTCCATATCTCAGGAAATATATCCGTTCCAGCCGCTTGTGACACATTATACTTAAATCGCTCTTCATTATACTGGCTCTCCGCTAATAGGCGAAGACGTTGATCCGATCCCATTGAACTAACAAGGTTCACCTTGCGATCAAGGTCTTTTAAGTAATTAGGATCTCCAGCATTGGCTAAGTCTGAAACCGCGTTGTTTGCTTCATCTGCCAATTGCCTTCCCGTATCTACAGCAGTTTTCCAGCCTTCCTTAACTGCATCCTTCACTTTATCAAAACTGTTTGTGGTTCTAGCACCCATGTCCATTTCAAATTCTTCTAAAGTCACATCCTGCTGTTCCTCGGGTGCCGAGGATTCAGGTGTTCTAAGCTCGGTAACGTCAAAATGTCTACCGTACTTACCAGTCATAATTTCCTTCATTGGATCACGAAATAATTCGCGATCGCGTGAGAAATTAACGACCTCCATCCATAGCTCCTGATCGCGCAGGTAAGCTGCCACAACCGCTAGCTCACTTCCGTGAACCTTTATAAGAGAGTTGATTTCATCATCGCTTTTTGTCGACCGCAAATAAGACTCAACCAACATAGGAATGGTGATGCCATCAAGCGTGTCTGAATCCAAGACATTATTATAAGTGATTTTTTGTTCCAGCGGGTTTTCGCGAGCGCGGGAGTGAGGATGAACACCTGCTTCCTTAATTGCCTCAGCACTGAGCATCAAATTCAATGTCCGCTGCGCTTCGGGTTCGCCTACGTTAGCAACATCTATCAGGCGCTTAAATTCGTTTAAGGAGGTGACTGTATTAGTCCGCGCAACCGATTTGGATCCGAGCCTTGCATTGTGCGCATCAATCGCTTGACTTAATCCGCTATTTTCATCTCCCAACTCACGTATTATACTATTTAAAATGCTGGGATCATTAATTGCCTCTCTAAGAATCTGGGTCGAGGACATTTCAACGTATTCATTATCGGGAAAGCTTTCGGACATCATGTGCAAAGTTTTGGCCAACATGAGAGATTCATCTGCATCTGGTGCAAGCTTGTGCAATCGGATCAATTCCGTTATTGGAATACATTCTGTTCCAGTCCAGATCAAAGCACCTTTTTCATACTCAACATGTTGACGAAGCGCTAAGAAATGTAGCGCATTATCATAGTTGTGCTTTGTCGGTTCTGTCATAATTTCTACCTAAATTCTTTTCTTTACATTTATCCTTTGCCTACTCATGTTTCTATTGTAGCGATTTATTCTTAACAAAGCGTTAACAGGGCGATATTAGTGGTGCGTGGCGCGGCTGAATTGCGTGTGTAACTTTTATGCGTCGCGGCTTAAATAAGGGTAGTTTCTACCTCTATCAAACCTAAGGAGAAATCAATGCAATTGCGACCGCTTGGGACAACCGATCTTTCTGTCAGCGTGATCTGCCTTGGCACCATGACCTGGGGCGAGCAAAACGACGAAGCCGAAGCCCACGAACAGATGGATTACGCCGTCTCGCAAGGCGTGAACTTTTTCGACACGGCTGAGCTTTATCCTGTCCCGCCTAAAGCGGAAACACAGGGTCGCACCGATGAAATCATCGGCACATGGTTCGCCAAGTGTGGCAAGCGTGACGACATTATCCTCGCCAGCAAAGTCACCGGTCGTAGTGAAGGCATGAGCTGGTTCCGCGGCGGGGCTCGCCTTTCGAAAGAACAGATCATTCAGGCCTGTAATGACAGTCTCAAACGGCTGCAAACGGACTATATCGATCTGTATCAACTGCACTGGCCCGAGCGCTCGACCAATTATTTCGGTAAACTTGGCTACACGCATACGGACGATGATGACGCGATCGCGCTGGAAACCTCTCTCGAAGCGCTCGATGAGCTTGTAAAGGCCGGGAAAGTTCGGCATATCGGCCTGTCGAACGAAACGCCGTGGGGCATGCTCGAATGTTTGCGCCTTGCTGAACAAAAGGGGCTGCCGCGCATTATGAGCGTGCAAAACCCCTATAATCTCCTTAACCGCACCTACGAAATCGGCATGGCTGAAATCAGCATCCGCGAGCAATGTGGTTTGTTAGCTTACTCTCCGCTCGCCTTTGGCGTACTCACCGGTAAATATCTCGGCGGAAATAAGCCGGAAGGTGCCCGGCTAACGCTGTTTGACCGCTTTCAGCGCTATACAACCGAGAAAGCGGAACGTGCAACAGAGCGCTACGTGGAAATCGCGCAGGCGCACAATCTTGACCCTGCGCAGATGGCGCTTGCCTATGTTAATCAGCAGCCGTTTCTGACTTCCAATATCATTGGCGCGACCTCCTTAGAGCAGCTTAAAACCAACATTGCCAGCGCCGAGATCACCCTATCTGACGAGATGATTCAGGCTATTCAGGACGTGCATAATGAGCATCCGAATCCGTGTCCTTAGTAGTGTTCCCTCGGACATGATCCGGGTGTCTTCGTCTTGCGAGGATAGACGCAGCAACGTCAGAAGATGCCCGGGCAAAACTGATATAAACTTACGCTCTCCAGATGATAGGAAATAGCACCAAGTAACCTTTACTCACTGGCATATGAATAATATTCCATGAATAATAAGAATCAATCTAAAGAAGATGCAGACCAGGGTAAATCGTGCAGCCTCTCCGGCTCCTGTCCTATTTGTAAATGGACGGTGCTATTCGCGCTTGCGTTGATGCTGCTTGCGCTTTTAAGCGCACTCTTCACTGATGAAGCTGCCATTGCGCCCGATGCCAACAGCCATGAAATGAATCAAAAGGAGGTTCGCATGCATGAAGATGATAGCGAATTAAAATCGAAACTCTCTGATGAGGCCTATCACGTACTGCGTGAAAAAGGCACCGAGCGGCCTTTTACGGGAAAATATCTGAACAATAAGGAAGATGGCATTTACCGCTGCGGCGCGTGTGGGGAGCCCCTATTCAGCTCGGATGCTAAATTTGACTCCGGCACAGGCTGGCCCAGCTTTGATAAAGTCGTGGAAAATGACAATGTGAAACTCATTGAAGATCACAGCCACGGCATGGTGAGAACCGAAGTCGTCTGCGCCAATTGCGGTTCGCATCTTGGGCATCTCTTCAATGATGGCCCCACCGAGACCGGCAAGCGCTTTTGCATTAATTCAGTCGCACTTGATTTTGCGGCTAAAGATGGGAGCGATGATTTTGAAAACGTGGATATTATCGATTAGGTTAAGGCGCTAGCGAGTTATTATCGCGCGGCGATTTGTTCTTCTCGTGAACCTGCGCCCGCTACTGTAGCCGTCCTGTTCTCTGTAACATCTGCTTCAGCAACGGTAGTATCATTCGTTACCCAACTTACCATACTGCCGATCACGTCGAATAATTCGTTATCGATATCATTTTTTGCGGCATCAGCACGGTTTTCAAATTGATTGTCGAGATCTTTATACTCTGGATCATTGGCATTCTCACTCAACACTTCAACCGAGATGTTATCTCGGCTTATATCTTTCGTATTCCCGGTATGATGATAATAGCCGTCGAGCGTAGCATTCATCTGTTCCAGCGTATTATCCCCGTCGAAAATAATTTGCTCTTCTTTGCCGCTTGCATCCGTAATGGTCACCTGCACGGTTTGTTCTAAGTTGCCATTTTCATCGGCAGTAACAGCCATTGTGTTATCTTCCCCGCTTACTTGAACCTCATCCAGATTCATCACAACCTGCTCATCACCTTTTTCGAGCGATAGCTGCACCGCTTCTTTAACTGCACTGCCTGCGGCCAATTCCACTTCCTGCACGTTCGTTTTCACGTCGTCATTGAGCATCAGGCGTAAAGTCTGCAGATTGTCTTCAACCTCCTTACCTTTTGCAATATCGTTAAGGAGCTGTTCCGCCGCCGCTACTTCAATTGCGCCGAGGCTATTGAGTTGATTCATCGTGCTAAGCGCCTCGAGATATGGCTCTTTTTCTTCCTTAGTATCAGCCTTCTGAATTTGCTGCTGAATATTACTGACATGCTTGTCAAACTTAGGTTTCAAATCTCGCTCGACTTGTTCGGCCGCCGCCGCCTGTACCATGCTCGTCTCCGCACCACGTTCTGCAGTGACCTCTCGGACAAAGCTTATCCGTTCTTCCAACGCCTCTTTCAGATTTCCTACCCGGGTTTTCTGCTCAGCAGCCGCATCGGGCAGATAGTCATCTAAATCCGTCTGTAATGTATTTGCCAGTTTTGCAGCCTGTTCAACCTGACCGCTGCGAAGCGCTAAATCCAGCTCAGCAATTTTGCCTTCCAGTTCATTCAAATTTTCTTGCTTCAGACCCCATTTATCAAGCCTTTGCTCCTTGGTATCAGCCAAATATGAAACTTCCTGCTTTAATTCATTAAGCTCCCTTACGTAAATCTTATTCGGATCAGGCGGAACGCGATCGGGGTCATCTCGGTCACTGCCGAAATTGAAGATTCTGTCAAAATCATCACCTAATAGATTTTCAGCCAACTCGATTAAGACGTTGATAACCTTTGCATCAATGCCAAAGATTTCGCCAACAGCTGTCGCAATTGAGGCCAGGTCAGATTTTTTCTTTTCCGCTTCGTTTTCTTCCGCCCAGTCATCTAATTGCTTCGCGTAACTGGAGGATAAATCCTTCTCTATTTCAACATCTTGCGCAGCCCAGCTGACCTGCTCAAGCTGCTGTTCTTCTTCTTTACCATTATTATAGGTTGTTACGGCAACATTGACCCTATCAACTAAGTCATCAACCGTACGAATAGCGCCTTTGTTCAAATCAGTTTTTATCTCGACCAGCGAATCCTCTAGCGCGGATTTTGCACTGCCTTCCGGTATGCTAGCAATATCCAGTTCGGTCTTAAACTGCTCCAACAACGAGCCACCAATATTAGCATCCGCACCCAACTTCGTAGGGTCTGCCGCTATTTCCTGTACTTTATCAAACACTTCGCCAACGGTCGGTGTTTTGATAACATCATCATCCGGATTTTTGGGGTCGCCTGCTACATCGGCAAAATACGCCGCTACATTGCTTTTGATAATTTGCTTTTCAGCATTGCTAAGCTGTTCATCCACCTGCAGCGCCTCAATTGCGGCATCAATCGCATCCGCTTTCGCCTGTTCACCCGAAAGCACGATCGACATGCGCTCCGCATCCTGAACGACCGATTCGACCACCGCGCCTACATCAACGGAGATATCGTAGATGTCGGTTGCCTTACTACCGGGCAGGCTCCCAGGCATCGCTTCATTAAGTTTGGTGAGGAAGTCTTCGGTAGTAACTTGGCTGTCAAAATTTAATTCATCACCATTTATTAAATCTGTAGCCGCTTCCTTAGCCGCCGCTACTGCCTCATCTCGATCTTCTCCAACTAATCCGGCACGGTCAGCCCGCGCTTCAATCACTTGGTTGGCCAGCTGCTCCGCCGTTTCTTTGGTCAGTTCCTGATTCTTGACCTGATCTGCAAGCTCAAAATAGGCCACCTGTTTGTAGGCTTCTGTGCCCAGAGACTGCCCGTCATATTCCATGCCAAGCGTGGCTGCGCCCGCCTTGGCGAGATCCATTGGGGTGATCTTTTCTGTCTGAACGTCACCATCATCTGAGTCGCTCCCAGCCGTCCGTATCTCCTTAAAATTCCCGGCAAGGTCAATAATTTCCTGCTGCTGTGCTTCATCGTCGGTCATTTGCGCAGCGACTAATTCGACCTGCTCCTGAGTTAAAGCACGTTCGGCAACGTCCTTGCCTTCAAGTGAAACGGAATGCACCCTGCCATCAACTACGGCACCAGCGTTTTCAAGCTGATCGGTTAAACGGCGCGCCATATCATTGCTGATGCCAATTTCGATTCCTTTTCCTTGTTCAAGAAATTGATCCGCTTTTTCGATCATGGTTTTGAGAGAAACTTCACTAGCCCCACCCATAATCTCATCAACAATTTTATTAATTTTATTTTTGTTTAAGCCTAGGTTCTGCACAAAATTCAGATCGGTATTTGCTTTGGCGTCCCTAACAAATGCTTCCACCTCAACGCGAGTAAGTTGTACCTTCTCGGCAGCGGCGGGGTAATCATCTACAATATGCTCGATACGGTTAAAGTTGGCTTCGGCAGCGTGGTTGCCCATAGAATCTTCCTTTCTGCACGTAAGTTTAGCACAAAAAGGTTAAAATACCGTTAATGCTGAGCATTTTAGGTAAATTGTATAAAAATGCGTGCTCAGCGGTCGCGCTTATCGTCCTCATCAATAATCTCATATTCCGCCTCAAACACGCGCTTTTCCACCTCGCGCTTTTTTTTATTTTTTGAAAATAAAGGCTTGATATACTTAATGAATACATAATACGAACCGCCGATCACCAGCAAAGCAAGCATTAGGACAACACTTAGGGAAAAGGCGAAAACCAGAAGGAAAATCGCCAGTAAAATAAAAAGAATGCGTTTAATTTTGGGCGGCATAGAAACGGCCTGTGAGCTTAAAATTCGAGAAAAACGTCCATCACTTCGGCGTAATGACGTACGTACCACATCATAGCAGCCGAGAAGGTGAGTACAAGGATGAAAAAGCTCACATAAATCTGAACCGGGATCAGCACAAAAAACACCTGCATATTCGGCATTAACCGGCCGAGTAAACCCGCTCCGAGATAAAGTAAGGTTCCCACGATAATCATCGGTGCCGACAGCATAAAGGCGACGCGAAACCCATCTGACAAGGTCGCCGTCGCGAGATTGGCAAAGTCATGTAGCGGCGGCATGGTCGCGGCCGGGAACACCACGTAGCTATGCGCAATCGCTTCGAGCAGGAGGTGGTGCAGGTCAGTCACGAAAATGAGCGTTAAGCCCGTAATGGTGAAAAAATTACCGAAAACCGATCCCTGACTCCCCTGATTCGCATCAAACAGCAAGGCCGAGGCCAGCGAGGACTGAAACGCGATAATCATGCCTGCAATATGCAAAATTCCCTGCAATATCCGGGCGATACCACCGATCAGCAAACCGATAACAATCTCGGAAGCGACCAGTAAAAAGGTTTGTGGCAACCCTTGCGGTACCGGCGGTAAAGTCGGCTCGAGGACAGGCAACAGCAAAAAGGCCAGCATAAACGACAACAGCAAGCGTACCCGGGTAGGGATGTAGGTCTCGCCGAAGCCGGTCAGGGTCATCAACGCCGCACCGATCCGGCTGGACATGAGAATCATGTGGAAAATTGTGGTTGTGGCCAGATCTTCAAGCATCTGCGCCCCGGTGTTAAGATTGGTTGATCATGGCAATGCGCTCATAGAGTTCGAGAGCATATTCACTTAATGTTCGCTCTAAAAAAGGCAGAAACAGCATCATCGCGAAAAAGATCGCGACAATTTTCGGCACAAAGGATAGCGTCATTTCCTGCACCTGCGTGAGCGCCTGAATCAGCGAGATAATCAGACCAACCGCCAGCGCAACCACCATAATCGGCGTCGAGATTTTGATGAGCACCCAGAGCCCGTCAATACCGATTTGGATTACCTCGTTGGCGTCCATCAGAAGTAGCGCCTAAATCGGCATTTTGATGATGTCTTGATAGGCGGAAATAATCCGGTCGCGTATCGCTGTCACCGTCCTCAGCGTGGTTTCCGCATTGGATACCGCAGCGGTCAGCTCATCCAGACTGGCTTCCCCGGCAAGCACCTGCGCGCTGGTGCGCTCGCTCTCACGCAGTGTTTCAATGGAATTATCAATCGCGCGGTTCACCAGATCGGAAAAATTTTCCACCGAAGAGGTCGGCTTGGCACCTGCCGCAATGCGCTGCATATTTTCGTAGGCGTTAATGCCTGTGATGTTTTCAACCATATGAGCCTCCTTTATACTGCTCCTGCAACGGACTAGTGTTCGTTGCAATGAGCCTAACTGCTGCGCCAACTAAGCTGCGCAACTACTATCGCGCTATTCTCTCTACCAATTCCTATTGACCTCACCTTAAACCATTAGCGCAACAAATCAAGCGTTCGTTGAATCATGGATTTGGTCACTTCAATAGCGGCAACATTTGCCTCATAGCTGCGCTGCGCTTCCCGCATATCCTGTGATTCGACCATCGTGGTCACGTTCGGTTTCCGGTAGTAACCGGCAGCGTCTGCCAGTGGATGGTTCGGATCATATACCAGAGGAAAATCAGACGGATCCTCGTCGATTTTTTTAACGCGCACTACCTCATGCCCCATTTCCCGGTCCAGTACGTTATGAAAGTAAATCAGCTTGCGGCGGTAAGGCTCGCCGTTCGGCTCCAGGCTGATAGAGTCCGCATTGGCAATATTTTGCGCTACAACCCGCATACGCTCCTGCTGCGCGCGCATACCGGAAGCGGAAATGGCCATACTCGCTTTAAGATTGTCCGTCATTGTTCCCTCTTGCTATTTCCCTACAAATCAACATGCAAAAACCGCGCCAATTATGACCCGGGCACCGGATGCTTAAATGTTACTTCCGTCGGCTTATCTTTTACGATCAAATACCCCCGGACCGTCGGTTGATCCAGAATGTAATCCAGCGTGTGCATGGCAAAATAAAGATGATCAATCGGCGTCCAGTACCAGGCCGTCTTGTGCGCCGCCGGGTCGAGGATCAGCACCGTATCGGTTTTCGCGTGATAAGCCCCAACCAGCGCGAAATGTCCACCGATGGTCATACCGAGCGTATCGCCGTCAAAATTCACAATGATAATTTCCTCATCATGCACCAGGCTTTTCTTCAGCGTATCCCGGAACGCATTGATACCGGTTTCTATATCGTCCATTGCATGCTCTTCCTGCACAATGGTTTCGTAGAGCTCCAGAATTTCCTTCACCTGATGCAGATTAAGTCCCGGATTGAACGGGCTGTCCGGGTTACAGGGAATATTGTCCTTCGGCGCAATTTCGTTACGCGGTTTAATCTGATCCGTCTCCTCGTCTAAAAACGTGATCTGGCTATACATCCGGTAGGGAAATTTGCGGAGCTCGCCACTCGCATAATCAAAATGATGGTAATGAAATTCCGGCTGGCTGGGGATTTTCCCCTCATCAAGACGGAGCGCATTCAGCGCAATCACCATGACCGCCACCCCGCAATAAAACGGGTTTTTCTGGGGTTGATAGGTATGAGCCAGATGAAAAAACGCATGGTTGTAGCGCGATTCCATCAAACGCTTGCGCGCTTCCTCATCGTTCCACGGCAGTACTACCACCTCATCCGACAGGGTAAAGCGTGCCGGGCGATAATCCCCGTATTTCTGATCGCCCATGTAATTGACATCTTTCAGCGGATATTTCACCCGCCGCTTCGGCACTTTCGGCGGCGTAAAATCCGGGTCACTTTTGTCCGCTTTTTTTGGCCCTTTGGGAAACATAGACTACCCCTCCATATGCTCTATTCTGAGCCTATAGCATAGAAACGTCAAGGGCTCAGACGGGCGTCATTTCATTAAGCGGCCAACGCGCGCGAGGCTTAACGGTAAGCGCATGGGTTTCACCGGCGCGGAAACGCTCCAACCCTGCCCAGGCGATCATCGCACCGTTATCCGTGCACAGCGATAAGGGCGGCGCGACGAGCGTGGTATCAGCATCAGCACAGACAGTTTCCAGCTTGTTACGAATAAATTGATTGGCCGCTACCCCACCGGACAACACAACGCTTTGAAGCTGCGGTATTTCCTGCTTCACCTGCGCAATCGCGTTCGCAATCCGCGACTCTAAAACCTCCTCAACCGCCTGATGAAAAGAAGCGCATAAGTCTTTCTTAAAACGCTCTTTTTCGTCTTCAGTATGCAGAGATTGTTTCTCGCGCTCTATGGTGTGTAATATTGCAGTTTTTAGTCCGGAAAAGGAAAAATCGAGACTGTCTTTACGCTCAATTAACGGCCTCGGCAGGTCATATGCCTCGCGGTTACCGTCGCGTGCCAGCCGTTCAACCGCTGGACCACCCGGATAGCCAAGCCCGAGCATTTTTGCCGTTTTATCAAACGCTTCGCCAAGCGCATCATCGAGCGTTTGCCCGAGCAGTTTATATTCCCCCAGCCCTTTAGCGAGCAGAAGCTGGCAGTGTCCCCCGGAAACCAGCAATAACAGATAAGGAAACTCCACATCATGCGTCATCCGCACGGTAAGCGCATGCCCTTCCAGATGATTCACACCAATAAAAGGCGTATCGGTAGCGGCAGCCAACCCTTTCGCCGTCATCACCCCGACGATTACCCCGCCGATCAGACCCGGCCCTGCCGTCACCGCTATGGCATCCAGCTCGTTAAACTCCGTATTCGCTTTTTCCATCGCCTGCTGAATAATCGGATCAATCACATCAATATGAGCGCGGCTAGACAGCTCCGGGACTACACCGCCATAAGGCGCATGCACCTCCGTTTGCGAGCGGACAATATTGGACAAAACGCGCTCCTCCGGTGCTTCGGCATCACATACCACCGAAGCTGATGTTTCGTCGCAGCTACTTTCAATACCCAGAACTTTCAGCATAGTGCTTTTATATAGTCAGAAATACTGACCCATGCTATAAAAAATACATAAGATACAGCCTCTTCAGTTGCTATCCTTGCACGGCGAGTGGTTTAACCGTAAAAGCGGGATATGACGCATTCACCCTTGCACGTATTAGTCACTCGCCCCCAGCCGGATGCGGACAAGCTCGCGGCGCTTATCGAGGAAAAAGGGATCAAAGCCTCCGTCGCGCCGATGATGGAGATTAGTTTTCTGGATGACATAGGGAGTGAAATCAATCAGGCGCTCGCCAAACGCCCACAATTTCTCGTGATTACCTCGGCCAACGGTACACGCGCACTGGCAGATGCGACGCGCAGGCGGGATATGACTTTAGTTACTGTAGGCGATGCAACTGCGGCTCTGGCAAAGCGTTTAGGGTTTACTAACGTGTTTTCCGCTCAGTCCGGGGGTAATGCTAACGCGGAGATCTTGACGCAGTATATTCGCTCCAACTTCAGGGCCGTGAACGGGCGACTGATCGTTCATCTCTGCGGCAGCAAAGCCATTCCGCTTGGCCGCCACCTTGCACATGAAGGGTTTGTTGTTGAACCCATTACACTCTACGCGGCAGATCGTATTGATGCTTTCCCACCGAATGTGGAAAGGGCGTTAACGCAAAATCAGATTCATGCGGTTTTATTTTTTTCCTCCCGCACCGCGGAATTTTTTGTTGAGTTGATGGAGGAGCATGGGCTAAACCAGCTTTATCCGCGACTCACCGCCATCTGCCTGTCACAAAAGATTGCAGATGATATCAGCTATTTGCTCTGGCACCATATTCGCTCTGCAGATATTCCGGCAACTGACGCTATTTTGCGTATAGTTCAGGAAATACAGCAAGAGCAGCTTGAAGCAGACAATAATTAGGGTTACAACACGATAAGATGCATCACCGCATAAGGTAATTGTATGGCAGAAGAGAAACAATCGAAAAAACGCAGCCAGAACGCTAAATCAGCGGCCAGAAAGAAAAAGTCTACCACTAAACAAAACCCGGCGTCAGAACAGAAAAAGGAAACTGCTCGCCAGATAGCTCAATCGCTGGAAACGGATTCTAAAAAGAATGAAACGGAAACTCAGGAGGATAAACCCACTGAAACAAAGCGGCATAGCTCTCAACGGTTAAAGTGCCTGATCTGCTTGTTGATGGTCGCGATTCCTGCTCTCCTGATCGTTTTTGGCATCGTGAAACTGCCCTATAAGGAGCGGGTAGATCAGGATATAGGATACTTACCCGCTCCTATTGAAGAAACGCCCCTCATAGAAGAGAGCGATATCACCCCGGAAGAACAAGACTTTGCCGATGCAGCCATAGAAGAATATACGCAAACACAGAGCTCACCTTCCCCGCCCGATATTGATGATACGGAGCTTTACCCCGACATACCTCTGCAGGAAAACTCAGAACCTGTAATGGATCAGGAACGTGAGGCTATGCGAAACCGCATTCGCGAGCTTGAAAGCATGGTGGAAACACAAATGCAGCGCATTGAAGAAGCGTTAGTACGTGAAGAACGACGCGAGCGTGAGATGCAAAGGGAGCGCAATATTGATCCGCTGATCATCGCGATTTTACAACTGCGTGACCGCCTGGAAAAAGGTTTGCCCTATCAGGCGGATATTGAACTGATTGAAAGGCTCGGACAATTTGATCAGGTTATCAGCCGGACCACCCGTAATCTGGCCACAAGCCTTGATCGTGAGATTGTCAGTTATACGGAGCTTCGGAGGCAGTTCGATGGCTTGATTTATAAAGCCATTCAGGCGGAAAGGGAGGCAAACGCTTCCCATTGGTGGGACCGTTTTGTCAGCTGGATTTATGGTATTTTCAACATAAGGCAGGTTGGAGAAGACATAACGGGCCCGTCGACCGAAGCTACCTTATCCCGGGCAGAGAAGCTGCTACATCACGGCCAGCTGGAACGAACACTCAACGAACTCGAACAGCTTGAAGGCGCAGCAGCACGGGTCATGGAAGACTGGATCGTGCAGGCGCGCACGCACCAACGTATCGACACCCTGCTGAGTAGTCTGCTACAGCGCACCACGACCCTCGCCGTCAATGAGACGGATAACAGCGATTACAAAGCCCTTTTGGAATCAGTCAAAGAAACCATTCAGAGTGAATCACTGCCACCCTTATCACCCCGACAGGAGGGCGAGTTACCTCAACGGTTACCGAAACAACCTCCGGCTGAGGGGGCTAATCCTTAAAGCGTAGGCGGAAGTTTTTATGGTACGTATTTTATTTTTTCTTATTGTCCTCGCGTCCATATCGTTTGCCATTGCTGCGATTATGGAGACCCCCGGACAGGTTACGATTCAATGGCTTGGCTATGAAATGCGTACCCATGTTGTAGCGCTGCTGACTGCGCTCATCCTTCTGGGCTTTGCCCTGTTTATTGTCTACCAACTGCTCGCATCCCTGTTTAATTTACCGGGGCGCTGGGTGCGTCATCGCGATAAAACGCATATGGACAAGGCATTCAGGAGCCTGACGCGCGGCTATGCCGCTCTCGCTATCGGCAACGGTAAAAAGGCCTATCTCGCCGGAGAAGAGGCGAACCGGCTGCTCAGCCATCACCCGGATTACCAGCCGATTGCCCAATTGCTCAAAGCGGAATCGGCTCGCGCCATGGGTAACAGCCGCACCGCGCGGCAGCAATATGAGACGCTACTGGAATATGATCACACTGAATTCACCGCAATGCGTGGCCTGCTGATGACCGCCGAGGAGGAGGGTAAGCTGGATGAAGCCATCCGGCTCGCCGAGCGTACCTATAAAAAGCGCCCCAAAGCCTATCAGGTCGCGAGCACGTTGCTGCGTCTCTATAAAAAAGCCCGGCTGTGGGATAAGGCCGAATTGCTGCTGGAACAACACAGTAAGCAACAGGCTTGGTATCAGTTTGGCGGGCATAAGGAGTTGGATATCGACGCCGAAAAAGCTGAAATCTATACCATGCGGGCGCATCATTATCTTTACGAAACCGACGATAAATCGGATGCGGCCAAAGCGTTCGATTATGCGATGAGGGCGAATAAGCTTGATCACGCCCTGCTGGCCGCCGCCTTTATGGTCGCTGAAGCCGGGCTGGAAACCGGGAAGCAGGACGAGGCGGCCAAGATCATCGAAAAAAGCTGGAAATACCTGCCCAACCTGAAACTGGGCGAGTATTATATACGTTTACATGCCGATGATAGTGATGACAAGCGGCTGAAGCGGGTAAAAAAGCTTTATCAACTGCGCCCGGAACATCCGGATAGCCATGCGCTGCTCGCCGAAGCGGCCTTAAATGCAAAGGATGCCACGCTCGCCGAAGAACATATGCAGGCGGCGCTGGAAAAGCGCGTTACAAAGAAATACTGCGAGCTCATGGTCGATATCGTCGAGCTGAAGGATTCCTTTGATACCAGCACGATTCAGATGTGGAAAACGCGGGCCGACGTGGCCGTTCCTGACCCGACCTGGCAATGCACGAACTGTCAGGAAATCACCGCGCATTGGATGGTCGAATGTCCGAATTGCGGCGCGCTTGAAACCATTGAATGGAAAATCCCCTCGCAGGCGGCAAACCCGGTCACTATGCTGCAGAAGAAACCGAAAACAAAGCGTATTCGTGCAGTAAGTGCTGATAAGCAGGATTAGCTATCAAGCCTCGTTGCCCCCCTGGCCACGCCGGGGAGGATGCTTTTTTTACTCCTCCCGCTCCCCCTGCTTGGGCGGCTCCTCTACTCCTCCCGCTTGCGTGGCTCATTTACTCCCCCCCACTTGCGGGGGACTTTTCTTCTCCTCCCCCCGCTTGCGCGGCGCTCTGTCACTCCTCCCCCCGCTTGCGGGGGGAGGTTGGGAGGGGGGCAATGCTTGAATCATTTCCCTCACCCTCGACAGCTACGCTGTCTCGACCTCTCTTCATCCGGGAGAGGTTATCTTCTTTATCCCCTCTACCGCATGACGAGAGGGTTAGGGTGAGGGTTAGGCGTCATTGCCCGAATTGCGTAGCAATTCTAGGGGTATACGTCTCTCGATTCGCACCCAGCCTCACTATAGATTACCCTAGAATGTTACTACGTAACATTCAGGTAATGACGGGTTCTATAGCTCCCCCTTGACGGGGGAGCCGGAGAGGCGAATGCCGATCCGGTGGGGGTGTTGCTATAATCATCTAACTATCCAATCATCCATACCCCCCCGCCTGAATCATAGATTCAGACTCCCCCGCAAGGGGGGAGTTATGGGAAAACGTGCTGGAATGACGGGTTAACCCAATCCCTTCGCCACCGCATCGAACTCTTTCAATAACCCGAGCACGCGGGGTAAGTCGTCGAATTTCATCATGCACGGGCCATCGGAAGGAGCATTATCCGGATCATTATGGCTTTCCATGAATAACCCAGCGACGCCGACCGCCACTGCAGCACGGGCAAGCGTTTCCACAAACTCACGCTGACCGCCGGACGTACCGCCCTGCCCGCCCGGTTGCTGCACCGAATGGGTTGCGTCGAAAATGACCGGATAGCCGGTCTGATCCGCCATGATCTTAAGACCGCGCATATCCGAAATCAGCGTATTATAGCCAAAACTCGTACCGCGATCGGTCAGCAATATCTGATCATTACCGCTATCCGCCACTTTCTGCGCGACATTCTGCATATCCCACGGCGCGAGGAACTGACCCTTCTTGATCTTCACCACCTTACCGGTTTTGGCCGCCGCGACCAGCAGGTCCGTCTGACGGCACAAAAACGCCGGAATTTGCAGCACATCCGCCACCTCTGCCACGACCGCGCATTGCTCCGGCAAATGCACATCGGTGAGGATCGGCAGACCGTATGTTTCCTTCACCGCTGCAAATACTTCTAAACTCTGCTCGAGCCCGAGCCCGCGCTGGGAATGGATGCTGGTGCGATTCGCCTTGTCGAAGGATGATTTATAAATCAGCGGTATCCCCAATGCAGCGCAGGTTTCCTTCAAAAAGCCCGCCGTATCCAGCGCATGTTGCTTGCTTTCCACCTGACACGGGCCGGAGAATAGCACAAAGGGAAGCTGGTTACTGATCTGTATGGAACCGATAGAAACTGTTTTCATATATGGCGCCTTGAGCAAAGCGAAGGATGACAGTAAAATACTACTTTTTCGTCCGCCCTTGGTAAATAATCATTGCGGCAAACAACACCCCGATACCGACCGAAGTGAAATGCGGGTCAAATTTTGGCCCTTCACCGGGATGCGTTCTCCCTTGCGCCACGAAGGTATCGTACGAGGGCTCATAGCCTAATATGATGAGATAACTTCCTAAAATAACCAGTAAAAACGCAATCGGCGCAGCGTACTTATTCACCCAGCTTTCACTAGACGATTGCGGACTCACGGATGAAAATGTACTCGGTTTAAACGGATCGGCCGGCTTATAGATGTTAGATCGGCTTTCGGTTTTGTCCGATTTTTCAGCCGGCTTTTTTGTCACCACACTGTAGGTGGTCGAAGCCGGAGATGCTGTACTGGACGCACTGGCGGCTTTCGAAAGCGTTTGATCATCTTGTCGCGCCGCCGCAATCTGTTCCACCACGGCACTTTCTACTTTACTTTCCTCCTGATTGTCGTTGGCCTTTTCCGCTTCTTCCTCCTGAGAAGGGTCGTAGCCATATAAATCGATGATTGAGCAATCCAGCTTACGCGCAAGCTCCTCTATAATATGCTGCGACGGATTTTTCGTTCGTCCCGTTATAATATCGCGGACCAGCGTTTCACCGTGCCCCACGGCTTTCGATAAACCCTTCATGCTGTATTCCGATGCTTTGACCCGGCGTTCCAGTTCCTTACGCAAGTGATGATTCATGGCGTATTCCCTCGATCACGTTATCCTCTTTCCCCTTGGCATAGGCTAATGCAGCCTTGACATAACTTGAAAATAACGGATGCGCCTTAAAAGGTCGAGACTTAAATTCGGGATGAAACTGCACACCTACAAACCATGGGTGATCTTTCAGCTCGACGATCTCCGGCAGCAACCCGTCGGGCGAAATGCCCGAGAAGATCAGCCCGGCCTCTTCAAGCTGCTCCCGGTAGTTAATGTTGACCTCATAACGATGGCGATGACGCTCATAGATTTCATCTTTTCCGTATGCTTCATGCACCAGCGTTCCGGGCTGCAAAACGCACGGATAGGCACCAAGCCGCATCGTACCACCAAGATCACCCTGCTTGGAGCGGGTCACCTTTACGCCGTCTTTCTCCCATTCCGTCATCATACCGATGAGCGCAAGCTCTGTTTCACCGAATTCGGTTGAACCGGCACCGGTCAGGCCAGCCACGTTGCGTGCAATTTCCAGCACGGCCATCTGCATACCAAAACATATCCCGAAATAGGGGATATTATTTTCGCGCGCAAAGGTAATCGCCGCGATTTTTCCTTCACTACCACGTTCACCAAACCCGCCCGGCACCAGAATCGCATCGACATTACGCAACTCAAACTTTGCATTATCCGACAGGAATTTACGGCTATTGACCCATTTGACATGCACTTTCACTCCGTGATCCATCCCTGCATGATCCAATGCCTCTAAAAGCGATTTGTAGGCATCGGTGAGCGAAACATATTTCCCGACAATCGCAACCGTCACTTCCTGATCCTGATGGGTCGAATGGTCAACCACCTCTTCCCAGCGGGACAGATCTGGGCTTTGCTCATAGGGCAGATTAAAGGCGCGAAGCACTTCCGTATCCAACCCTTCCTGATGATAGGTAATAGGCACCCTGTAGATATTATCCGTATCAAGCGCCTGTATCACCGCACTTTCGCGTACATTACAAAAACGGCCGATTTTTTTCCGCTCCGACGCCGGAATTTCCACTTCCGACCGGCAGACGAGTATATCCGGCTGAATCCCGATAGAGCGGAGTTCTTTCACCGAGTGTTGTGTCGGCTTGGTTTTGAGCTCCTGCGCGGCTGCAAGAAACGGCACCAGTGTGCAATGTATAAATAAGGTCTGATTCGGCTCCAGATCGTTATGCAATTGCCGGATAGCCTCAAAAAAGGGCAGGCCTTCGATATCCCCTACGGTGCCGCCAATCTCGCAGAGAATGAAATCTGTACCCTCCGTGTCGTTTAGCACAAAATCCTTAATCAAATTGGTCACATGTGGAATCACCTGTACCGTACCGCCCAGATAGTCCCCCCGCCGCTCCTTCTCGAGCAGTTCGGCATAAATCTGCCCGGAAGTAACATTATCGCCATTGCGCGCGTTCACATCCGTAAAGCGTTCATAATGGCCGAGATCCAGATCGGTCTCTGCGCCGTCCTCGGTTACAAATACTTCGCCGTGCTGCGTTGGACTCATCGTTCCGGGGTCAACATTGAGATAGGGATCGAGCTTGCGCAAGCGAACCGTATAGCCACGCGCCTGCAGCAAAGCCCCAAGCGCGGCGGAAGCAAGCCCTTTACCCAGCGAAGAAACCACGCCACCGGTAATGAAAATGTAGCGGGTCATGTTATTCGACATCCGGAATAACCGGATTCACATTCGTATTATCTCCTGCATCCTGCGGAGCCGCGTCTCGCATACTCGGTACATTATCCGCTTCATCCACATCGGGGATTTGTAACTTCTCTACCGGGGGTTCCTCCGTGACCGGAGTTTCGTTTTCCAACGCCTCAATCAGGGATGCTTCCCGCTCGGTATGCGATGCCATATAAGCCAGCACCAGACTGTTCAGTATAAAGGCAGTCGCAAGAATGGCCGTTAGGCGCGTCATGAAATTGGCAGCCGCCCTGCCGCCGAGAAACGAACTCAGGCTATTATTCATACTGACTATCCCATCGGCACTGCTCGGCTGCATGAGGATCACCCCGACCAGACTGATAATAATAATTAAGTGGAGAACTAGCAGTACTTCCATGCTTGTTTACTTTCTATATGGTTTACGTAAATAACTGCGGCATATGACGCTGCATAGCATATAGCATGGCTTTTCGCCTAGTTAAAGCCCGTTTTGCAGCTAAAAGCAGTTTATGACACCTATATCTGTAATACTATTTTTTCGCGTTCGTTTGTTTTTCACGAACTAGCTTGGAAATTTCTATAATCGAAGTAAATTGCGCTGCATCGAGGCTGGCACCTCCGACCAGTACGCCTGATACATGCGGTATGGAGAGAATTTTGCTGGCATTATCCGCTTTGACCGAACCACCGTAAAGTGAATGAATAGGCCCTGCATCCAGATTCTTTGCTTCGGTAAAGGTCGCTATAACAGTATGCACCTCTTCAATCTGCTCCGCAGTCGGCACCTTGCCGGTGCCAATCGCCCAGAGCGGTTCATAGGCAATCACCGTATTGAGCGGATTCGCCGATGCAGGGATGCAATCGTGCAATTGCTGTTTAATGCGCTCAATAGTTTTACCAGCCTCACGCTCTTCTTCACTTTCCCCGACGCAAATAATTGGCACCAGACGGTGACGGTGTGCCGCTTCCGCTTTTAAACGAGCGATCTCATCCGTTTCGTGATGATATTCTCTCCGTTCGGAATGCCCTACGATGACATATTGCACACCCACATCATAAAGCATACCGGCACTGACATCACCGGTGTAAGCACCCTCATCTTCAAAGTGACAATCCTGTGCGCCGAGATACATGCCCGTATTGTCCAATGCGTGGCCTACCGGACGCATAGCGATAAAAGGCGGACAGATAACAACATTGTCACATTCACCATATTCCAGGATAATGCTCGTCAGCGTATCACGCGTTTTCTGGTTTAGGCCGTGCATTTTCCAGTTAGCCACCACGAGCGGCGTCTGGATGATCGGCTTATCATCTTCCTGCATGAATGAACTTATCTCCCCGCAAAATTAACGGTTTTGTTACTCTTTAATTGTAAAACCCTTTTATTATAGTGCGTAGCGCCTTGATTTTCCAGCGGGATTTATGAGCACCACAAGTCTGGAGTGTCACTTTTTTTCAACAAGTTAAGATGACATTACCCTATCATTCCGTATCAGAACGGTTTTTAACTCAGAAATCACGCTTTTAACGGTTGCAGTGCCTGTTGCAAAAAACTATGGTAACGCTGCTTAGTTCGGGTGATAGGTATTGCATGGGAACCATAGGCCAGCTTCTTTCGAAATTATTTGTATTAACACTGGTATTACTGCTGGTGCTTGCCTTTGCGCTTTGGGGGGTCGGGGATCTCTTCCGCGGCAGTTCAACGCAAACGGTGGCAAAAGTAGGTGAATATGAAATCACCCAGAACGAGGTGAATAATTTCGTCAATCAGCAGATCCGGCGGTTTCAGCAGCAATATCAGCAGGCTATACCTGATGAAATGCGGGAAATGATCCGCAATCAGACGCTGCAGATTCTGGTGAATCAGTATCTCTTGCTCAATGCGGTCAATGCGCTAAAAATCGATGTCAATAAAGAAGCCGTGCTCGACGCCGTGAAGCAGAACGAGCAGTTCTTTACCGAAGATGGAACCTTCAATACGCTGGCCTTTCAACAAACGCTGAATGCGATGGGGCTTTCGGAAGCGGAATTTATTGAGACATCGCGCCGAGAAATTGCCATTGGTTTTATTCTCGACTCCTTTATGACCAGACTGCCGGTCACGCCTGAGCAGGTCAAACAGCTTTATAATTATGAAGGTGAGCAGCGCAGCTTTAAAACCCTTACACTCGATGATAGCCTGATTACCGACATTCCGGAGCCGACAGAAGTCGAATTGATCAGTTTCTATGAGGAACAGCAAGGGCGTTTCGATGCTCCTGAATATCGCGATATCACCTATATCACCTTTAATTCCAATATAGTAGCGGATGAAATTGACCTTTCCGAAGAGAGACTTCGCGCTATCTACGAGGAGAATATCGTCTCATACTCCATTCCGGAGAAGCGCGAGCTGAAGCAGGTGGTGCTGGACGACCAACCCCAGGCCGAGCGGATAGTGGCTCTGGTGAAAGCGGGGAAAAGCTTTGCTGACGCCGTAGTGGAAGTAACCGGGAGCGACAAGGGCATCACAAATCTGGATACACTTTCTAAAAACGAGTTACGTCAGGGTGGGCTGCTGGGCGAGGACATTGTAGAAGCCGTTTTTGCACTCAACGAAGGCGGGGTCAGTGAACCGCAGGAATCCCCCCTCGGCTATCATATTTTTCAGGTTGCGGCGATTGAGACCGGAAGCATACAGCCCTTTGAGGAAGCCAGACGTGACATCAAGCGGGATATCCTCGCTGAAGAAGCGGAACCACTGCTCTACGACATCGCTACCAAAATCGAAGATGCGATTGCCGGTGGCGCTAACCTGCAGGAAATTGCAACCAATTTTGGCCTTCGCGTCGAAACCTTGGAAAACATTGACCGGGAAGGGCGTACCCAAAGCGGAACGCCGCCCATACTCCCCGCATTTCCGGATTTTCTGGACACGGTCTTTGTCATGGATACGGAAGAAATTTCTAACGTCATTGGTAGCGATGATGGCATGAGTTATTACACGGCGCAGGTCACGGATATAACCCCCAGCCGCTCGCGCGCGCTCGACGAGGTGCGCGGCAGTGTGATAATCGCTTGGAAAGAGCAGCGTCAGCAGGCCTTATTGCTCGAAAGGGCCAATGCGGTTGCTGAGGCAGTGAAACAGACAGAGAACCCGTTAAATACGTTGCAGGAGCAGGCGGACCAGCTTTCCCTCACTATTAAGGAACAAACCAGGATTGTACGAAGCGAGGCTGCGCAAAGCGGCCTGCCCGAAGCGCTGGTGTCTGAAGCTTTTTCCTTAGCTGTCGGGCAAGCGACCAAGGCGCATGAAACACCTATAGGTAGCTATGTGATTGCCGTAATTGCCTCCGTAACTCCCGCTGAGGATAACCCGGCCTTTAAACGTACTACTGCGGAAATCCTCCTTCGCGAAGGCTTGCAAAATGATATGGTCGAGCAGTATCTGAACCATTTGCGAAGCACCTACCCGGTTGAATTTACGGCATTGTCCGCATCTGATACATTGTAACCATGCACTATTTTCCTAAAGCTGATGCTTTTACCGCCGCCTATCAGGCAGGCAAGGCGCAGCTGGTGTACCGCACTTTCCTGAGCGATTTGGAAACCCCGGTTTCCGCCATGCTGAAATTGCAGGATAGCAGCGATTACCACATTCTGTTCGAGTCGGTTATCGGCGGTGAGCGCAAAGGTCGCTATTCCATCATTGCCCTCGATCCTGACCGTTTATGGGAATGCAAGGACGGCACCGCCTATATCTCCGAACTAAAGGGCGAGTCGTTTACCACACAGCAGGATGGAGACGATATATTCGCTTCCCTGCGCCGCTTTATCCGGGATGCCACGGAAAACTTTGCCGAGCATGACCTACCCCCAATGGCCGCGGGTGCCTTCGGCTATATGGGTTATGATATGGTGAAACATATGGAAAAGCTGCCGCATGCCAATCCCGACAGGATCGGTATTTCCGATGCGCTCTATATTCGCCCGCGTACTATCCTGATTTTTGATGCGGTTAAGGATGAAGCGTTGATTATCTCCCCTGTCTACCCCGATACATCCTTGTCTGCAGAAAATGCCTACAAGCAAGCCTGCTTCCGTATTGACGCGGTGATCGAGACGCTCAACACTCCCGTTAAGCGGAGTATTTACGACCGGTTTTATGCAAGCGAGGATCCGGTAGCGCTATCCTTTACCAGCCACATCGAACAAAAGGAGTATCACGCTATCGTGGAAAAGGCGAAAGCCTATATCCGCGCGGGCGATGTTTTTCAGGTTGTGCCAAGCCGCAGGCAGAGTGCCCCCTTTACCGAACACCCTTTCGCACTCTACCGCTCATTACGGCATCTTAACCCGTCCCCTTATCTGTTCTATGCGCATATGAAAGATTTCGCGATTATTGGTTCCAGCCCGGAAATCCTCGTCAAAGTCTCGGAAGGAAAGGTGACGATTCGCCCGATCGCCGGTACACGCAAGCGTGGTAAAACCGAAGCGGAAGACCGCAAGTTGGAGCAGGATTTACTGAACGACAACAAAGAATTATCCGAACATCTTATGCTGCTGGATTTAGGCCGTAATGATGTGGGGCGCGTCGCCAAACCCAATACGGTAACGGTCACTGAACAAAACACCATAGAACGCTATTCCCATGTGATGCATATTGTATCCAATGTGGAAGGTGAGCTCGCGGATGATAAAGACGCACTGGATGCGTTGATCGCCGGTTTCCCCGCCGGTACAGTATCCGGCGCACCCAAAATCCGAGCGATGGAAATTATTGACGAGTTGGAGCCCGAAGCACGTGAGTTTTATGCCGGCACGGTAGGCTATTTCGGACTGCGGGGGGAAATGGACACGTGCATTGCGCTCCGTACTGGTTTAGTGAAGGATAACACCTTATATATACAGGCTGGGGGCGGCGTGGTTGCCGATAGCGACCCGGAAGCGGAATTTATGGAAACGGAAAATAAGGCGGGAGCGCTGAAAGCGGCGGCGAATCGTGCTCATAAATTTTCATAAGGAACTGATTATGCGATATCTTATCATATTCGGAATGCTCATGTTTTTACTACCGTTGCGTATTACTGCGGAAGAGAATGCCGCTATGGACACCGTGCCAGCTCCCGTTGCGGAAAAAGCGCAGGAAGCAAGCCCTGCCCCTGAAAAGACATCTCCTAAGCCCAAAAGCTTTTCAGACGTAATCGAGTCCCTGCCCGATCCAGAACCGTTCAATGAAAGCTGCAGGAAACAGATGGATGAGGTTAAAGACCTGATGCAGGAGCGGACCGAATGCTGGGGAGATGGTGATTGCCTCGCCGTTCGCTTTGGCTGCCCGTGGGAGGCGGCCGGATGCGATCACACCATTATCAGCACAGATGATGAGCAGGAGCTTAAAGAACTGACGGATGCGATGGTGCAGTTTGAAGTGCAATGTGTAGATAAAACGCCAGGTATGCGCGATTACTGTAATGCGGTGAATATCCTGTCGTTCAAACAGCGCTGCGTCGCCCCGGAACTTAAATGCCTGAACGGCACCTGTGTGAATCAAACCCGGGTACTGATTCAGGGGCAGGAATAGTGCACATGTCTAAGCGCATTCTGCTCATCGATAATTACGATAGTTTTACCTACAACCTGCTGCATTACCTGTGCGAACTCGGGGCAGATGTAACGGTTAAGCGTAACGACGAAATTGCAGTAAGCGACGTGTTATCCGAGTTTGAGCAATCCACCTATCACGGCCTGTTGATCTCTCCCGGTCCGTGCGCGCCGGATCAGGCAGGCATTTGCCTTGAGTTGCTGCAGGAAGCCAACGGTTCAATTCCGACGCTGGGAGTCTGCCTCGGACATCAGGCGATCGGTCAGGTTTATGGTGGTCAGGTGATTCAAGCGGAAGAGCCGATACACGGCAAGGTAAGCGCTATCTACCACCAAAACCAGTCCGTATTTGAAGGGCTTCCCTCCCCGTTTGACGCGACGCGCTACCACTCACTTATCGTAGAAAAAAGTAGTTTGCCCGATTGTTTGACCATTACCGCAGAGACCGAAGATGGCATCATCATGGGACTCATGCATAAAGATCATCCGGTTCATGGCGTACAATTCCACCCGGAATCGATTGCATCTGAACATGGCCATGCTATCCTGAAGCGGTTTCTGGAGATGCTATGAGTGAAGATTTTGCGAGAACCGCAATTCAAAAGCTAATACGCGGCGAGGATATCAGCCCGGAAATTCCGGCCATTTTCGATAGCATATTCGAAGAAACCGCGCATCCGGCTCAACTGGGTGCGATTTTATTCGGTCTTGCCGAACGTAATCCTACCGCCTTAGAAGTTCACGCCGCATTAGGCGCAATGCGCGAGCGGATGGCGAAACCCTTTACGGTTCCGGCGGAATTACATGAACAAATTATCGATACGTGCGGTACCGGCGGCGATAATCTCGGCACGTATAATATCTCCACAACCGTTGCTTTCGTAGTCGCCGGTGCGGGAGCTTATGTGACCAAGCACGGCAATCGCTCCGTCTCCAGCCAAAGCGGGTCGTCCGATGTGCTTACGCAGCTGGGAATAAAAATAGATTGCGACGAGCTACTGATGGAAGAGTCGCTGAAAATACACCATATCTGCTTTCTTTTCGCCCCGCGCTATCACGGTTATATGAAACATGCCGCACCGATACGGCAGGCGCTCGGCATCCGCACCATCTTTAACGTACTCGGCCCGCTAGTGAATCCGGCCGAAGCACGGCGCCAACTGATGGGTGTCTATTCTACCGATCTGATCCCGCCAGTTGCTGAAACGTTAAAAGAATCGGCCATTCACGCGATGGTCGTGCATGGTGCGCTCGGGGAGGATGAGATTTCCATCTGCGGAAATACCGAAATTGCAGAGATAAAGGAGGGCGTGGTCGAAACCTACACCATATCTCCCGATTATTATGGCCTTCGTACCCGAAACAGCATTGAAAATCTATTAGGCGGTAATGCGGAGCATAATGCCACGGCACTGAAAGAAATTTTGCTCGGCGACCGCAAAGATGCGTATTATGACGCGGTCTTGCTGAACAGCGCTGCTGCGCTCAAAGTCGCCGATAAGGTTGCAAGCTGGGAGGACGGGTTGGCCATCGCGGAAAAATCCATTGCTTCCGGGGCGGCACTAAACGCGCTTGAAGGCCTGATCCGGATGAGTAATGGCTGATATTCTGGCAAAGATATGTAACGACAAGCGGAAGTATGTCTGGGCGCAGCGGCTGAAAGTGCCCGAAGAAGAACTACTGCCACTATTGGACGATATCGAACCGCCGCGCGGCTTTCATGATGCGCTTAAACGCCGGGTGCGCAATCGGAAAGTCGGCCTGATCGCTGAAATTAAAAAAGCCAGCCCCAGCAAAGGTATCATCCGGGAAAATTTTGATCCGGCAGCGCTAGCAAAGGCGTATCGCGATGGTGGCGCTACCTGCCTTTCCGTATTAACGGACGAGCCCTATTTTCAAGGTAAGGATGCGTATTTGCAGCAGGCACGTGATGCCTGTATGCTACCGGTACTTCGTAAAGATTTTATGCTCGATGAATATCAGGTTACCGAAGCACGGGCACTTGGCGCAGATTGTATCCTGCTCATTATGGCGGCGCTGGATGATCAGACTGCCATGCGACTTGAAGGTAGGGCGTTTCAGCTCGGGATGGACGTGTTAATCGAGGTGCATGATGAAATTGAGCTGGAGCGTGCGCTTCGTATGTCCTCCCGTCTAATCGGCATCAATAACCGCAACCTGAAAACCATGCAGGTCAGCCTGAAAACGACGGAGAAGCTGGCCGCACAGATTCCGGCAGGCTATACGGTCGTATGTGAAAGCGGAATCCAGACGCATGCTAATATCGAGCAGATGCACCAATCCGGAGTTTTCTGCTTCCTCGTCGGCGAATCCCTCATGCGGCAGGAGGATGTTGCCGAGGCAACCCGAACCCTGCTGAATAAAACATAAAATTACCCATTCAGTGATTGCTTTTCGGAAAGAAGCGGATTATCTTTATACTTAGATACACGGGCCAGCTCTGACTGAGACGCATGGAATACACACGCTCGCTAATCTGGCTGATTGTAGCTTTTCACAAAATTCACAATTTTGGGTTAACATGTTTTTACATCTCGCCTGGCCTTCTACGTTACCTGCACAGACTGCTGCAGCACATGTTGTATGGCCGGCGAGCTCTTCTTTCTCTTATTACGAGCAACGCTTTACCAAACACTTCTCGTCTTTATTAACAATCGTATCAGGCCATTTGCCGACAGGATTACCTTGTCGCGTGTCTGATCACCTAAGGAAAATATACCATGACAAAAAATATTTTAATCGATGCCGTTCATCCGGAAGAGATCCGGGTAGCCATGGAAAACAATGGCCGTCTTGAAGAATTTGACTTTGAATCGGAAAGTAAGCAACAGATAAAAAGTAATATTTACCTGGGAAAAGTCACCCGGGTAGAGCCGTCCCTGCAAGCCGTATTTGTTGAATATGGCGGTAATCGTCAGGGGTTCCTGCCCTTCTCCGAAATTCACTACGATTATTATCAAATTCCGGTAGCCGATCGGGAGAAGCTGGAAGCTGAACTTGAGGAAATCGACCGTCAAGCCGAAGAGGCAGAAAAATTGCGTGCCAAAGCCGAAGAAGAGCGCGAAGCCAACAAAGCACGCAGCAAATCCAAATCCAGCAACCATGATGAGGATGAGGATTGGGAAGATGACGGTAACGATACGCCCGCTATGCCCGCTTCCAAAAAAGATGACGAAGCCAGCACTACGGTAAAGATTGATGACGCGGAAAAGCCTAAGCGCAAGCGGGGTCGGCCTAAAAAAGCAGAAACTGAGAAAAAAGATGAGGCTGACGCAAAAGCGGCTGAATCTGAAGAAAAACCTAAACGCGGTCGACCTAAGAAAGCAGAGACTGAGAAAAAAGATCAGGCTGACGCAAAAGCGTCTGAATCTGAAGAAAAACCGAAACCTAAACGCGGTCGACCGAAGAAAGCAGAAACCGAGAAAAAAGATGAGGCTGAAGCTGAGGGAAGTAAGAGCGAATCTTCCCAAGATAAGGACAAGAAAGCCGCACGGAGCAAAGCAAAACGCGCCGGAACACCTAAACCCGCAAAAGAATCCACCCCTTCCGATAGTTCGCCTGCTACTCCGGATGACTATGAGCCGGATGAAAACGAACCGGGCATCGTCGAAGAAGCAGTAGAAGCACGACATATCGGACGCTCCAGCCTTTATCGCAATTATAAGGTTCAGGAAGTTATCAAGCGTGGTCAGCTTATGCTGGTTCAGGTGATTAAAGAAGAACGAGGCAACAAAGGTGCTTCCTTAACCACTTATGTCTCGCTGGCAGGTCGCTATTGCGTTCTTATGCCCAATACGGAACGCGCAGGCGGAGTATCTAGGCGTATTCAGGATTACAGTGAACGTAAACGGCTGAAAACAATCGTCAATGGTCTGGAAATGGCCAAAGGTTCCAGCCTGATTGTGCGCACAGCGGGCATCGGGCAGGATCAAAAATCTATAGAACGTGACTATGATTACCTGAGTAAATTATGGAATGAAATTAAACAGTCCGCTGTTTCTTCCGAAGCACCCGCCTTAGTGCATGAAGAGGGCAATATCATAAAACGTGTGTTGCGCGATATGTATCGCGATGATGTGGAAAATATTTATGTACAGGGCGGCAAAGCTTTCGATGCAACCAAAAAGTTCCTTCAGATTATGGCACCGGATGATATGAATAAGCTGGAGGAGTATAAGGACAGCGAGCCCATCTTTAAACATTTTGGTATCAGCGAGGAGCTGGAGCAGCTTTATCATAATGAAGCGCCGCTCTCTTCTGGCGGCTCCATCGTCATCGTACAAACCGAGGCACTGGTCGCTATTGATGTGAACTCCGGAAAAGCCACATCAGAGCGTTCGATTGAAAGCACAGCACTAAACACGAATCTGGAGGCCGCGAAAGAAATTGCACGCCAGCTTCGCTTGCGTGACCTTGCCGGGCTCGTGGTTATTGACTTTATTGATATGCGTGAGATCAAAAACCGTCGTTCCGTTGAAAAGGCCTTAAAGGAAGCATTGCGCGAAGACAGGGCAAAAATTCAGGTGGGCCGTATCAGTATGTTCGGCCTGATGGAAATGTCCCGTCAGCGTCTACGCTCCAGCATTGTGGAATCTTCCACGCGGGTATGCCCAAGCTGTTCCGGAACTGGCTATATTCGTTCTGAGCAATCCATTGCACTTTCTGTTCTCCGCGCCATCGAAAACGAGGCGGCATGGGGCACGCAGAATACCATCCACGTAAACGTACCTGTGGATATGGCAATCTATTTACTGAACGAAGAACGTAAAGAGCTTAGCGCAATTGAAGAGCGCTTTGGCGTCACGATCGTCGTGCAGCACGATTTTTCCATGAGCGGTACGGATTTTGAAGTCGAGAAGCCGCGCGTTCGCCGCCGTGATAGAAGCAATAACCGCAAGCGCGTTGGAAATGATAACCGCAAGCGCGGGCCAAAACATCAGGAGCAGAAGCAAACAAAAAAACATCAAGCTAAGCAGGTTGACGAACCGAAAGAAAAAACCGATCATACAGGGGAAAACACGGATGAGGATCATAAACGCAAGTCTTCATCCAGATCCACTACAACGCCTGCAAACGATGCTAACGGAAAAAAAGATCATAACGATACGGCTAAAAAAAGCGCACCTCCTCAGCAAGAGCAGAGTCCTGAGGCCGCTTCCCAAGAGGAGGAGCCACGCTATGAGCAGGATGATTCCAAGCTTAAGGGTTTGTGGAGACGCATTACACAATAGCCTGAGAGTCAAAGTATAAGGACTATTTATCCTGCCTGTAAAAAACGGATTTGCTTGTCATATTCAAATAGATAGAGCAGATACCGGATTGCTTTGCCGCGCTCTGATTCTAGATTTGCTTCTTTTTCAAGCAGATAGCGCGCATCGTTAAACGCCATTTTTAATAGTTCAGAGTGTTCAGGTAACACTGCCAACCGAAAACTGGGAAAGCCGCTTTGCTTGGTTCCAAGCACTTCACCCGCACCGCGCAGGCTCAGATCTTCTTCCGCGATATAGAATCCATCATTGCTGCTTTTCATTACTTCCAGCCGTTTCTTTCCGCTCTCTGTCAGCTTTTCACCATATAGCAATAGACAGTTACATTGCTTTTCATTACGCCCCACTCGTCCGCGCAATTGATGAAGTTGCGAAAGACCAAACTTTTCCGCACGTTCAATCACAATCAGCGTTGCATCTGGTACATCTACCCCTACCTCTATTACCGTTGTGGCAACGAGCACATCAATATCGCCGTCTCGGAAGGCAAGCATGGTAGCATCTTTCTCGTCACTTTTCATGCGGCCATGCACCAGACCAACGCGCTTGCCAAACTTTTTCTTCAATGCCTTATAGCGTTCCTCCGCAGCCGCAGTATCATCCGCTTCCTCATCCTCGCTCCCTTCAATCAGAGGGCATACCCAGTATATTTTTTCGCTCCTATCCAAAACACGCCGGATACCGGACTCAATTTCCTCCATGCGTACAAGAGAGATCGTGCGCGTATCAATTTCACGCCGGCCAGCAGGCTTATCTTTAAGGAAGGATACATCCATGTCACCATATAGCGTCATGGTCAACGTGCGGGGAATCGGCGTCGCTGTCATCAGCAGTAGATTGGTCCCCTCACCTTTTTCCGTTAACTGAAGCCGTTGCTTCACACCGAAACGGTGCTGCTCATCAATCACCACTAGCCCGAGATCAGCAAAATTAACATGCTGCTGAAAGAGAGCGTGCGTACCGACCAGAATATCAACATCACCGTTTTCAAGCTGCGCAAGAATCTCCTCGCGCGCTTTACCTTTTTCCCTCCCTGTTAGAATGGAGACGTGGATTTCAGATTCCAGTCCCGCCTGACGTAAAAAACGCTGAATCGAGGCTAGTTGCTGCCGCGCAAGAATTTCCGTTGGTGCCATAAAGGCCGTTTGCGTTCCGGCCTCTATTGCATTCAACATCGCCAGCAGACCTACAATGGTTTTACCTGCACCCACATCACCCTGTAACAATCGAATCATACGGTAAGGGGATTGTAAATCCTGTCGGATATCCTTTAGTACATCTTCCTGACCGGCCGTTAAGTGAAAGGGTAATGTGGCTAACACTTGCTTCGCCAATCTCGAATCATAATGCAATGCCCGACCGGGCTTTCTTTGCTGACGATTGCGGGTAATGCCAAGCGCGAGTTGATAAGCTAACAGCTCATCGTAGGCCAAACGCTGACGAAAACCAGATTCCAGAGATAGCGAAGTAGGTTTTTCCGGGCGATGCAAGCCTTGTAAGCTCTTCCGGAATGATGTCCATTTCTGCTGTTGTAGCAAAGGCCTATCTATCCACTCCGGCATATCGGGTATAGCCGATAGCGCCTGCGACATGACTTCCACCAGTTTTTTCTGCGTTAACCCTTTAGCTAGCGGGTATTGAGGCTCCAGACGGGCAATGGACTTAACTCGAGAAGGGCTAGCAATTATATCGGGGTGCACCATTTGCAACATGCCGTCGAACTGTTCCACTTTGCCGCTGACCAGCCTTTCCTGTCCAACGGGCAGGGTTTTGGTAAGGTAGTCACCATGCACGTTGAAGAAAACAAGGGTGAGATATCCGCTGTCATTCTCTGTGTATACACGGTACGGTCTGCGCGAGCGGTAAGGTGGAGGCTCATGCCGATCTGTTTTTACCACCACCGTAATGATGCTACCCGGTTTTGCCTCAACAAGTGGCGGCATATGACTGCGATCAATCGCCTTGTAGGGGAGATGAAACAGCAGGTCTTTGACCAACGCACCCTTGCACAAGTCATTAAGAAGCGCTACCGTTTTATCCCCTACCCCATTGAGTGATCTAATTGAATGGAATATAGGATTCAGGCTTTCCGGGCGCACCATATTCTAGACTATTTCTACCGGCTCCTGCCCGGCTGAGATCACCGAAATCTGGTTTTCGCACTTGGCGACAATATCATCGATATCATCATGTGAGGACAGTTCATGAAACGCCATTTTTGCTTCATTATGACTGCTTTTCTGTAAACGCTGTAAAGCAATTTCTGCCCCCACATTGTCGGTCTTTAGTAGCAGTGCACCATAAATTCCATTTCCAAGATGTGCCAACTGATCGGATTTACGGAAATTGCGCTTCAAAGCAGCTACTACCGCGTTGCTTTCCCCCTGCCATTCTATTAAAGCCAGTGAGGCCTTAATTTCGCCCTGATTTAGAAAGCGCATTACAATTTCACCCTGCGACATGAAGCCGTCCTGAGTAAAGAAACCCGTTGCCTCATCTAGCGAGAGCTCTACCGCATTGGCTTCCAGTGCAGCGATACAAGCACCACCGGATTTTGACTTATCGGTCATGATCAAGATATAGCGCGGGTGATCACCCATTAACCCTTGCTGGACACGCAACTCCACGTCTATCGTTTCACCGTTTTGATGTTTTACGCAAAAATTCGGTGTTCGCTTCAACACATCGGCGATATCATTACCAAACTGCTCATACTCTACATAATCCTGGATGTTTTCCCGAATTCTCTCGGGAAGCAGCGCATTAAAATCTTTCTTTATTAAATCATTGGGTGTAAAGCCAAACAATTCTTCAACAACATTTATCTCACCTTTTACTTCGGACACCTCGATCGATTGATTTTCATTATCCTGTGAAATCACCAGAATGACATCGTCTTTACGACCCATCGTTTGCATGAGCGATGATACCATATTCTCCCCCCTAGTTGATAATCGTTGCATCCGGATCAATTACGCGGTCCGGATACCGCCCCTGAAACAGGGTAATACCTAATGCGTGACCATATTCAATGGCATAATCAGAGTCGCATCGGCACAAAATCATTCTGTTTGATCCACAGCTTCTTATTTTTTCTTTTAATTGTTTATTTCGCTTGTCTTGCAAATCTCCTGCCACGTCGGCATTCCATTGCAGCTTAATCAGATCAGCGCCCAGCTCCTGCCTTTGCACCTGGGTAAAACTCTCATCGGTTAAACCATCAATACACAGTTTATACCCCAGATCATTCGCTTTTTTCTGCGCTTTGCGGTAGGTTGGCATATCTGCAAAAATATCGGCTATATTTACCTCCAGTATAATCGACGACTTCATGCTGCGCTTTACCATTTGCGCAAAGCGGGTAAAAGCGGGCGATATTATCGTTGCAATACTCAAGTTAAGTGCGAGCGGTTCTTTTAGGTGTTTGGTCGGATCCCCTGAAAGCAGGGAAAGCACGTGATCATCCAGCGCAGCAAGTAAATACCTAAATAACCATGGATCACTGGCAAGTTGAAACTTGACGCCCAACAGTTCCCGCAGATGCGCCATGTTATTATACACCTCTTTATAAACAGGCCGTATTTTCTGACCGGGTTTAATCGCACAAATCGGTTGCTTGCGAATCACTTCTGCAAAATTCACCTCAGAAAGCCGCTGAATGATGTTATCAAGATCAGCAGGCTTCATGACCTCTGCAACAGGTTTCGTTGTAACTTTCTTTTCAGCTTCTTTGTGGGCAGAGATTTGCTCCTGCTTTTCCATAAAGGCTTTCATCACATGCTGCCATTGCAACTTGAGGTCATACACATGGCTAAAATCCGGGTTTTCACGGCCATCTTTATGGTTGGCTAAAGGATCTTCTACAAATAAATAACGAAGTTGGAAAATAGCCTTTTCTAATAGCTTCTTATTCTCACCCGTGTAAAAAACAAAGACATCAGCATCATCTAAGCGAAAAATAAAGCCGCGCTCGGTTCGAAATACATCGTTTAAAATGTTTAATGCAATGCGAAGCTGAAAGTCCGTTTTATTATGCCCTTGCAGTTTATGGAGGTGGAAATGGATGACATAGTGCTGCTCACTATCTCCTTCAGCACCTTTGATCACCTCTTGTAGCCGCTTCAAACCTTCGCTTGTGTATAGTTTCAACGCACCAACCTGAAATTAGAAATTACAATCTATGTCACACAGTGTAAGCTATATTTGCTGTTAGCGGTATGCCATTCTGGCGTATATGGTTGAAATAAAAATTATTTACTCTTTACCGTGTTTTCCTTGACATAGGAACAATTTCCCTTTAACAATTTACGCTCCTAAAATTGAGGTTTGTTATGGCAAAGAAGAATACCATATTAGTAAAACTAGCTAGCACGGCTGGAACAGGTTATTTTTTGGTAAAAAAGCGCAACCCTAAAAAACAAACTGAAAAATTATCTTTCCGTAAATACGATCCCGTAGTACGTAAGCACGTTGAATTTAAAGAAGAAAAATTAAAGTCATAATTTTTCCTTATTACGTTTGATTATTGCAACAGTGAAGTAGCTTAGCCTGAGTGCATGCGGGTAGCTTTTTCTATTGTTTGGCATTACCTTCTGTTGTGTATTATAAATGAGAAAATACTAGGTAATCAGCTTATACGCAGGCAGCAATACTTCGGGGGTAGCCTATATGAACGCAGTACTACAATCGGTACAAAGCCTTGGCTCTATGCGCTTTGTAGCGATTTTAGGCGTTCTGTTGTTACTTATTGCCTCCATCATTTTTCTTTCCGTTCGGCTTAGCTCGCCCGTTATGACGCCTTTGTATGGCGAATTAACCCCTGAAGATAGCGGCGCTATTGTCAGCGAACTCAGCGCCTTAGGGGTGGAATTTGAAATTGCCGATGGTGGGACTCAGGTTCTGGTTCATGGTTCCGACGTTTTGCGACTACGTATGGCGCTGGCGCAAAAGGGTATCCCTAGTACCGGGTCAGTAGTAGGTTATGAAGTATTTGATAGAGAACAGGCGCTTGGAACATCGAATTTTGTTTTGAACGTCAATCTCTTACGCGCATTAGAAGGTGAACTTGCACGCACTATCTCCTCTCTATCAAGCATTAAAACAGCACGCGTGCATATCGTCATGCCGAAACGCAACCTGTTTGAGCGCACCCGAATTGAACCCAGCTCCTCCATCGTGCTCGCATTTTACAGCCGTGAACGCCCCTCGCCTGAGGAAATCGAAGCCGTTCGTCAACTTGTCAGCACCTCAGTGCCCGGCCTATCTACTAAACGCATCACCATCATTGACAGCAAGGGCCGCGTATTATCACGTGGGGAGCGCGAAGATGAAACAGGCGGCGTAGCTAGTGCTAAAGCCGATGAGTTTAAAATAAAATTTGAAAAACGTCTTGAAGAGACCATCATTTATCTTCTCTCCCAAGCGCTAGGTGATGGTAATGTAACTGCCGAAGTAACCGCCGATATGTCGTTTGACCGTGTTACCGTCAGTTCCGAGGAGTTCGACCCGGATAGTCAGGTGGCTCGCTCTGTGCAATCGAACGAGGAGCTTATTGTTTCACAGAATACAGATGGCGGCGCTGTTACCGTTGGTAACAACTTGCCCAATGCCGAGGGAGATCAGGCGGCTGCCGGTTCTTCCGAACAGATAGAACGCTTTGAAGAAACGGTTAACTATGAGGTCAGCAAGGTCATTACCAATAAAATTAGTGAAGTGGGAACGATCAATCAGCTATCGGTTGCGGTGCTGGTGGACGGACAATATGATGTGCAGGTCAATGAAGATACAGACGAGGTAACACGCACCTATCGACCACTGACCGACGAGCAAATCGTTCAATTACGTACCCTGGTCGAAACGGCTATAGGCTATGACCCTGCACGCGGCGACACGGTGGAAATTGTCAATATGCAATTTGCATCGCAGGATTTAACTGAACTGATCGAAGATGATCCTTTGGATTGGCTAAAGCGTGATTTAGACAGTATCGTGAAAACGATTGTAGTAGGTATTGTTGCGATATTGGCCATATTGCTTGTTATTCGACCACTCGTAACACGCGCATTTGATATAGCCCCTACGGAGTTCGAGGAAAACGAAACAGGAATAGGTGATATAAGTACCGCGGAATTGTTAGCCGATACCGGTGAAATGGATCAGGTGGATATTGATTCCATACAATCCTCGTTAGAAACAAGTCCAGTTAAGCGAGTGAATGAGCTGATCGAAAATAATCCCGAGGAAACCGTTTCCGTCATTCGCACCTGGATGATGCAAAAATAAAGTTCGTATTATTATGCCAGCGACAAAAGCGACAGAAGGACGTTTAAGCGGAGCACAAAAAGCCGCTATCGTTCTTATGAGCATTGATCAGGATGTCGCCGCAAAAGTTTTCAGCATGATGTCTGAGGAGGAGATAAAAGAAATTTCTCAGACGATGGCTAATTTGGGTACGGTCGACCATATCTCCATTGATAATATCATTAAAGAATTTACTGAACAGATGAGTGCGGGCGGTAATTTAATCGGTGATTTGACATCAACTCAGAAACTCCTCGCCGCTGCGCTTGGTGCCGATAAGGTAGAAGGTATTTTAGAAGACATCAGTGGTCCTGCGGGGCGCAACACGTGGGACAAGTTGAATAATGTAAGTGAAGAACTGCTTGCCTCCTATCTCAAAAATGAATATCCGCAAACTGCGGCGCTGGTTCTAAGTAAAGTGCGCTCGTCACAAGCGGCACGTGTGTTAAGCGTCCTCAGTGAAGATTTTGCATTGGATATTATTCAACGCATGATCACGATGGAACCCGTCAAAAAAGAAGTGCTGACCGATATTGAACGCACCCTGCAATCAGAATTTATGAGCAACCTTTCTTCAGCAAAACAAAATGACAGCTTTGAAATGATAGCAGAAGTATTCAACAACTTCGATCGTAATACGGAAAATAAATTCATGGAGCTACTGGACGAGAGTGATGCAGAAGCAGCTGAAAAAATCCGCGAACTCATGTTTACCTTTGATGACCTTATCAAGATTGACGCTATGGGCATACAGACTCTGCTTCGGCATGCGGATAAAGAACAACTTGCGATTGCACTCAAAGGTGCAAGCGACGCAATCCGTGAACTCTTTTTCAATAATATGTCTGAGCGTGCAGCAAAAATCATGCAGGAAGACATGGAAAGCAAAGGGCCGGTACGTATGCGTGATGTCGATGAAGCGCAAATGGGCATTGTGAATCTTGCCAAAGAGTTGAATGAGACTGGCGAAATTATCATTCCGGAAGGGGACGGCGAAGATGAAGAAATGGTCTACTAGCTGGACACCCCTGAATGTTGTATTGCCAAATCAGCATGCTGTGATTGCAGACGGTATTTCCCCTTACCTTCTTAAGGGTGATGATGACTCCATAGAACCTGAGGAACCTGTATTTGAAAGTTTTATCAAACCTCCACCTGAGCCTGAGGTTATTTTTCAGGGTCACACGGCAGAAGAATTAGAACAAGCTCGGCAGGATGCACATAAAGCCGGTTATGAGCAAGGCATAAAAGAAGGAAATGAAGCCGGAAAAGGAGAAAAATATCAGCTGGATCAAAGCATTTCCGCTTCTTTTGCAGCAGCAGGGTCGCAGATAGAATCCTTAGTGACGGCTTACCAGCAGCATCTGGAAACATCGCGAAAAGAGCTCACACGCCTCGCATTTGAAGTGGCTGAAAAGATTGCCGGAGAAGCCTTGGAAGAAAACGCATTTAATAATATTGCGCAACTGATTGAGCAGTCACTCGGCTTTATTTTGCATGAGCCAAAAATTACGCTGCATGTCCACCCCGAACTGCAAGCACGCGTTGAGCAGCACTTGCAGCAATATATTCCTAATGATGATATCCGCGAGCATATCACGATTCAAACGCAGGATAGTATGGAGCAAACAGATTGCCGTATTGAATGGGAACAAGGCGGTGCCGAACTTTCCGTCGCTGAACGCTGGCAGCATATACGCTCTTTATTACAGGAAGATATAGCAGAACTGTCCGATGCGGAGGGAATTTCCGCTAAAACATCTACCAATCCCGATACTTAAGAAACGGCGGGTGAGACTAGCTAAATTTCTCCTGTTAAAACGCATTCATTCCGATTATATATAAAGCCATAAGGGGGTCGCTTCATGGCAGAGGAAGAGGATTTAGCAGTCGCAGATTTGCAGGATGAGGAAATTGGGGTTCCTGCAAGGGATGCTGCACCTGCAGGTAAGGACGCTATTTTCAAAGAGTCAGATGAACTGGATCTGGAAACCGTTTTCGACGTTCCAGTTGAAATTACCGTGGTTCTGGGACAGACCAGAATGCCTATTTCCGAACTATTGCAGCTTGGCACCGGCGCCGTCATAGAGCTGGAGCGTAAGGTCGGTGAGCCGGTCGATGTCTATGTCAATGAACGGCTGGTTGCGCGGGGCGAAGTCGTCATCGTGGAAGATCACATCGGTATCACGATGACCGAGATTATCCGGGTAGATCCAAATAAGGAACACTAGGCCATGCGTACGGTTACCGACTTTTCTACCTTATTTGGCATAGTGATCGCGCTCGGGCTCGTCGTTACTGCCGTCATGATTGGCGACAATAACCCGGAAGGTTTCCTTGACGTGCGATCCTTTCTGATTGTCATTTTAGGCACCTTTTTTCTTGTTATTGCCTCTTTCAGCTTTAACGATATCTGGCGCAGTAAATCACTGATCGTTCGCACTGTATTTTACCATGCTGATGATCCGGAAGATGCCGGTTTAAGTGCACTTGAGGCCGCCGAGTTCGCACGTAAGAAAGGCATTCTTGCCCTGCAGAATCGTGATGACTTAATGTATCGCCACCGCTTTTTTACCAAGGGGCTGAGCATGGTGATTGACGGTATGAAAGTCGAAGAAATCCAGCCACTGTTACGCGGCGAAATCGCAGCTACAGCGGAGCGGCATCGCATCAGTGCCTCCATATTGCGTAAAGCCGCTGAGATCTCCCCTGCTATGGGGCTGATCGGTACATTGATCGGACTGGTGCAGATGCTAGCAAACCTCGATGATCCCGCCTCAATCGGACCTGCTATGGCGATCGCCTTGTTGACAACACTATATGGCGCTATTCTCGCCTATATGGTCTTTATTCCGCTCGCGAGCAAGCTGGAGCGCAATTCGAACAATGAAATTCTGCTGATGAATGTGTATCTGGAAGCGATTTTATCGATTGGTCGGAAAGAAAATCCGCGCCGTTTGGAAATGGCGATCAATGCGATACTCCCGCCGTCCAAACGCATTTCATACTTCATATAAAGGAGCCTTATGCGCGTACTGGTCATTGGAGAATTACATGCCGAAGTAACTGCCGCGACACAAATCGCGCAGAAGCATGGCGCTAAAGTCTCGCATGCACCGGCTATCGAAGCGGCGATGAAGCAGCTCCTGAGCGGTAGCGGAGCCGATATCGTGCTCATTGATGTGCAACTCGATATCGAAGCCTTTATCAAACAGTTGAGTGACGATCATATTCATGTGCCCGTCGTGGCCTTTGGCATCAATAGTGATTCGGCAGCGGCAGTCCGCGCCATTAAAGCCGGCGCGAAGGAGTATCTCCCCCTCCCCCCGGATGAGGAAATGATCGCGGCAATTCTGGAAACCATCGCGGATGAATCGGTCAATATGATCGGCAATTCGGATGCGATGAAGCAGGTCATCGATATCGCAACACGCATTGCCCCTTCGGATGCGAACGTGCTGATCACCGGCGAATCCGGCACGGGTAAGGAAGTCATGGCGCGCTTTATCCACGCGAAAAGCAAACGCTCCGGCAAGGCGTTTATCTCCGTCAATTGTGCCGCTATTCCCGACAACCTATTGGAATCGGAGCTGTTTGGCCATGAGAAAGGCGCCTTTACCGGTGCCGCCAATCGCCGTATCGGCAAGTTCGAGGAATCTTCCGGCGGCACCCTATTGCTCGATGAAATCAGCGAGATGGATATTCGTTTGCAGGCGAAATTACTGCGCGCAATTCAGGAGAAGGAAATTGACCGGGTCGGCGGCAGCAAACCGGTCAAGGTGGATTTGCGCGTGCTCGCCACCAGTAACCGTGACCTGCAGGAGGAAGTCAAAGCTGGACGGTTCAGAGAAGACTTACTCTTTCGGCTGAACGTGATCCATCTTGAGCTGCCGCCTTTACGTAAACGGCCCGCCGATATTCCGCAATTCATCACGCATTTTGTCGGCAAATATGCCGCCGCGAATGACCTGCCGGACATCACTACCTCCGACGCAGCTATGGAAAAACTTACGCACTATCGCTGGCCCGGCAATGTGCGCGAATTGGAGAATACGATTCACCGCGCCGTTCTGCTCGCAACCGATAACGTCATTCAGCCGGATAATCTGCTGTTGCAGGGCGCGGGCGCAGCGCCGGAGGGTGAGCAGCCAGTAGCAACTTTTGAGAATAGCGGCAATGGAGAGAAGCTGGTCGCCCGGAAAGTAAGCGATGTCGAAAAAGAACTGATCCTCAATACGCTTGACCACTGCCTCGGTAACCGCACCCAGGCCGCAACGATTTTAGGCATATCTATCAGAACGTTGCGCAATAAATTGAATCAGTATAGCGAAGGTCCGTAACCTTGGCATTTGTCATGCTGGTTTATACAGTTCTCATCCATATATTCCTTACTAGTACTCAAAACTATTCCGTAGTATAACACCCCTATGGCGGAGGAAAGTGCAGCTACGGTGGATAATGCCGGTGCGGAAGGCGGCGGTAGGGGCTTTCTTGCGCGCCTGAATTTCCTCTCCAGCAATAACGATACCTATCTGGCGATGGGCGTGCTTGGCATTCTGGCCGTAATGCTCTTCCCTATGCCGGCCTTTATGCTGGATATTTTGCTTTCAATCTCGATTGCATTTTCCATTCTGATTTTGATGAATGTGCTATTGATCGAAAAATCGCTGGATTTTAATTCCTTCCCGACCATCCTGCTGATCGCCGCGCTGCTGCGTCTCTCCTTAAATATCGCGACCACACGGAAAATCCTCTCCGAAGGGCATACCGGGCCGGATGCTGCCGGACAGGTGATTGAAACCTTCGGCTCGATTGTGACCGGCAATAGTGTACTGATCGGGGCGATTGTGTTTATCATCCTTACCCTGATCAATTTTATCGTGATCACCAAAGGCTCGGGCCGGATTGCGGAAGTCTCCGCGCGCTTCAGCCTCGATGCAATGCCCGGTAAGCAAATGGCGATTGATGCCGACCTTTCCGCCGGGCTAATTGATGAGGCGCAGGCGAAGGCGCGCCGTAAAGAGCTTGAAGATGAAAACACGTTCTTCGGAGCAATGGATGGTGCGAGTAAATTCGTTCGCGGGGATGCGATTGCGGGTATTGTAATCACCTTTATCAACTTTGTCGCCGGGATTGTGATCGGTGTTGTCCAGCGCGACATGCCTTTCAACGAAGCCGCGCAAACCTACACCATGCTGACCATTGGCGATGGCCTCGTCTCGCAAATTCCCGCGCTAATTGTCTCCACCTCGGCCGGTTTACTGGTGACGAAATCCGGAGTGACTGGCTCCGCCGATAAAGCGATGTTCAGCCAGCTAGGCCGCTACCCCAAAGCACTTTGGATGGTGTCCGGCTTAAGCACTACCTTCGCGCTGATGCCTGGCCTGCCCTTCCTGCCTTTCCTCTTTCTCGCCATTGCGGCCGGTGTAGGCGCTTTTCTCCTGACGCGTAGCCCGCTTGAAACCCCGGAACAAAAGCAGGCCCGCGAAGCCGAAGAGCAAGCTGCCGAAACAGCCGCCAAAGAAGCCGAAGAGCAGGAAGAGCCGATTGATAAAGCCTTGGAGATTGATACGATCCGACTGGAATTGGGCTATGGGCTCTTGCAACTCATCAACTACACCAAAGGCCAGCGGCTGACCGACCAAATTAAAGCGCTACGTAAGCAAATGGCGAAGGATCTGGGCTTTATCATGCCTTCGGTGCGTATTCAGGATAATATGCAGCTTTCGGCAAATACGTACGTGATCAAAATCAAAGAAATCGAATGCGGACGTGGTGATATCCGCCCGGATATGCTGCTGGTGATGGACCCTGCAGGTGGGCGGATTGACCTGCCCGGTGAAGATACGACCGAGCCGACCTTCGGTCTGCCGGCTAAATGGGTGAATGAGAACAGCCGGGAGGAAGCGTTGTTCCGCAATTATACGGTTGTTCCGCCACCTACCGTTATCACCACGCATCTAACCGAGGTAATTAAAGATAATATCTCCGAGCTGCTCTCCTATTCCGAAACCCAGAAATTGATTGATAATCTGCCGGAAGAGCATCAAAGCCTTGCAAACGACCTTATCCCCAGCCAGGTGCCGATCAGCACGATGCAGCGCATCCTGCAAAGCCTGCTTGCAGAGCAAGTTTCCATCCGCGATCTTCCAACAATTATTGAATCGATCGCTGAGAGTACGAAGGTTACCCAGAGCGTGCTGATGATCACCGAATATGTACGCACCCGTCTCGCACGTCAGATTTCTTACTCCAATGTGAATGAAAATAACGAGCTGATGGTGGTGAATCTCTCGCCGCAATGGGAACAGGTTTTTGCCGAAAGTCTGGCCGGCAGCGGGGAGGAAAAGCAACTTGCCATGGCACCGAGTAAATTGCAGGAATTTATGCGAAGCACCAAAGCGGCTTATGATAAATTCGCGATGGAGGGTGCGATCCCCGTGCTGCTCGTTAGCCCCGGCATTCGGCCTTATGTCCGCGCCGTGGTTGAGCGTTTCCGCTCCGCCACCATTGTCATGTCCCAAAACGAAGTCTACCCGAAAATAAAAATCCGCACGCTTGGGCAGATTTGATTTTTGCTAAATTGTAATTTCCAATGCCGTTGACGTGATTGTACTTGTCAGCAAACAGCTTCCAGCGCTTGTTCCAGTGGTGCCTTAACTCGAATATCCAACAGAGTGTTTTTGTTGTATAACGCGCCCGAAAGGATTGGCTACGCCCTGCTGCGCTCGGATTACTATCCTCGCTTCGCATCGAACCCGTGCTTCGAACCCTGTGCATGCAGATTTTATAAAAGGGACATGCCCAGCATGACCCTTTGTAAAATGGCGCGCCCCATCGAACGAAGTTCGAACACCTCTAAAACGAGGGCAAGGTATTTTCGAAGAAAATGGCGCGCCGTAGTTGACGCACTTCGAACCCTACCGGAGTTACGGCTGGTTGTCATGCAGTTTCCGGGGCGGCGGAAAAGGTTGTTCAATCTGCCCTTTGGCTAAGATCTATGGTAGCAAAGAAACTATTTGGTTGCTATACTTCTTATTCCTATAAGCAATGTTATTACCACAACATAACTCACCACCAACACTGGCCCGGCGGGGAGGTCAAGCAGCGTGGCGGCGAGGATGCCACCCATCACCGAGATGGTACCGCAGGCCCATGCCGTGAGGTGTTTGCGGGCCGAGCGCGTGGCCGCCAGCGCGGGCAGGATCAGGCTGGCGAAAACGACATAGACGCCGACCAGTTGTACCGATGAGGTGATGGCCAGCGCAAAAAGCAAATAAAATCCTATCCCACTTCGCAATGCTGGTTTCAAAAACCATGCTGCCAGGATGAATGCATAGATCGGCACATGCGTGAGAACATCTTTCCATGTCACAAACAGGACTTGTCCGGACAGGAGATGCCGAATTTCCTCACCGCCATGGGGATGATCGGCCAACAGCAAAATGGCCAAGGATGCCGCCAGCACAAAACCTACCCCGATGATCGCTTCCTGCTGTTCCGGTATTGCCTTTTCTACTTTGCGGAAAAACAGACCGGCCAGAATCGCGCAAGTTAATGCTGTTCCCTGCATTAACCACGAAGATGGTTCGTGTAGTAATGTTCCCGCCGCTACCAACCCCAGCCCCGCAATCTGTGCTACCGCCAGATCAATGAAAATGATGCCACGTTTCAGCACCTCGATGCCGAGTGGCGCGTGGGTGAGAGCAATCATGAGGCCAGCGACTAAGGCTGGCCCCACAATGCTGATCATTTCACTACTTATCATCCATTGCTCCTTTTAATAGACTGATGGAGCGGTTGAATAACGCAAACAGGTTACCGCTTTTGTTATCACCATCAATCGTATAAGGCAGCACCACAGCTGGCGTGCCGGTTTTCTCCGATAGCCATTCACTGGCATCGTCCGGCTCATACGGTGTACGGATAATGACTTTGGCTGGTTTGGCCTTAAGCTGTTGCAGCAATCCTTCCAGATGCGAGGTGGTTGGCGGAATTCCAGGCTTTGGCTCTAACGAGGCTACTGTTTTCATCTCCAACCAAGTCAGCAAATAGCTGAAGGCGCGGTGGTGCACAACAACTGCCTTACCTTTCAGGCTGGATGCATTGCTTTTCCAGCCATCCATAGCCTTTTGCCAGCGCGCAGAAAAACCCTCTAACTGTTTGTGATAAAAAACAGCGTTAGGCGCATCGATCGATGCCAGCCGCTTGGTTAGCTCTTTTGCCACCAAGAGAATGTTATTTGGATTCAAATGCACATGCGGATTACCCTCCGGATGCACGTCCCCCATGCTACGATCCACCACCGCTGGCTTTTCCAATATCAGCACATATTCTGATGCCATGAGATAGCCAGCCGATCCTGGCTGGACATCCGCCCCCGCTTTTTGCAGCAATATAGGCAACCAGCCGACCTCTAGCCCTGCGCCGGAGCAGAGTATCAGATCAGCATGACGCGCTTTAGCAATCAGGCTGGGCCGAGCGCGGATATGATGCGGGTCTTGTTTGGCATGGGTAGCTGCAAAGGCTTCCACCTTATCACCACCAATTTCCTCTGCCAGCGCCGCCCATTCAGGCTCGCAAGCGAAGATATTTACCTCCGCCTGTACAGTAAGTGGAGCTGCCATAAGCAGCCCCACCACGAAAAATCCAAGGAATGGTTTCATAACGCCTCCTTAGTATTTATGTGCGCCATGAGCACCAAGGCTCATGATATATTGCAGCATGACCTGATTATCATCCTGCCCACGTGCCAGCTCTTCACGGTTATATTGCAGGCGTACGCGGCTGAACTCGCTGTTTGTCCAATCCAGCATCGCGCTATAGGCTTTCGGATCATAGCCATCCGAATCCAACGCACTGCCGACTAAACCGGCAGGGACATCTGACGCTTCCACCTGGCTATACCGCGCACCGACACGCCATTGCGGGTCGAACTTATAAACTGCCTGTGCGTACCAGCCGCTGGAGGAGTCATCAAAGTTGATTGCACCTGTAGCTGCATCGGTATCTTCGTACACGCCATCTTCATTACGCCAGAAATACTCACCCTGCAGGATGACTTCCTGTTCACGCGCATTGCCGGTGGGTGCCAAAGTGTAGCGCAGATCGGCAGCGTAGATATCCGTATCACCAGTAAAACTTACAACATCCTCATTGGTAAGACGTGAGCCATCCGCTTCGCCAGAAAGAACATAGCCTCCCAAACGCCAGCTTTGGTTATCACCAATGTCACCACCAACACGGGCAAAGGCAGACCATGCGCCAACGCCTGAACCATCACCTTCACCGAACGGAAAGTCGTCTCCACGGAACACCCCGCCACCAATTTCCGAATAGAAGCCAGTGGGTAGCACGTAAGACACTTCCGCACCATCATCATTGAATGCCTCATTTAAGAATACGCGGTAGGGTAACGGACGATCAGCAAAGTCATCAGCATGGCTGTGATGTTCGTTCAGATAACCAAGCGTCCAGAACGCACGACCGGCTTTGACGCTCAACCCATCAGGCAGACCAACGCCTGGAAGCGTTTGGATAAACGCTTCTTCCAATTCCAACTCGGTTTCACCCTCGTGTTGAGCAATCGCTGCGGTGGTGCTGCCGAAGAACTTATCATCCACGTTTGCTGAGAAATTCAACTCGGTATGATCTACCGCAAAACCTTCGCGTGGACGCTCTCCTTCATGGCCAACGGCAAATCCTGCAATTTCACCTTCATCAGAGGAGAACTGGCTATATTGACCGTTCAAGATCACACCGATGGAGGGATTGAAGCTGTTATCCTTCACATCACGCCGTGCGGTGGCTGGCGTTGCAGGTGCCGGTGCAACGGCTTTTGCCTGTGTCTTCTCCACCTTGCTCAACTTCGATTCCAACTCGGCAATACGACCTTCATAGGTCTGTTTCATGTTTTGAATTTCAGCGCGTAACGCGTCGATATCCTTGTCAGCCGCCAGCGCAGATGTGCTGGAAAGCATTGCTATTAAAGCGGCAGAAGCCGCGAACTTTCTTTGTAACATGGTTATTCTCCTAAAATATGTACATACACCGCACCCGTGAACCACGAGAGCGGCATTAACTATTTGAAATAAAATGGTGGTTTAGGAGAAAAGCGGCGGTGCGCGTGGTGATGCTACGCCGTGGCTTTCCGAATGAACGACAGGCTGACCAGGAAGCGCAACGGCAAGGGTGACATACTCCAGAGGCATAAGCGCGATCGCCGTGCCCGGAGTATTGTATTTCGTATGCTCAGAGTGCAGGTAGATGTCACAAACATGGCCGTTGTGTTCGTGTTTCTCAAAGCCATGCTTTGCCATGTGCAGGGTGGACAACACCTGCACAGTCAGGAAACTAACAATCAGAAATAAGACAAATTTTTCTGTTCATGTTCTACCGATTACAATTTCAAACACTATGAAATCTAGGACTATAGCATACTTGTCAAGAAGTGATTGGATTTATAGAGGACTACCTGCTGGAAATATATCGATAATACTATATAAGTATGATTCGCTTCTAATTTATTGAATTTTATATGCATCGTTCAACCACCAAACTTAAATCAGCCATCCCCAGGAGCATATGGGCGCTAGGCTTTGTAAGCCTCTTTATGGATATGTCGTCGGAGCTGGTGCATAGTTTGCTGCCCGTTTTTATGGTCACTGTACTCAGTGCAAGTATGACTTCCGTAGGAATTATTGAGGGCATAGCGGAAGCAACCGCACTCATTACTAAAGTATTTTCAGGTGCAATAAGCGACTATATCGGAAAACGCAAAATACTAACGGTCATCGGCTATGGACTTGCAGCATTGACTAAACCTTTTTTTCCAATCGCAAACACACTCTCGTTGGTGTTGTTTGCCAGATTCACGGATCGCATTGGCAAAGGTATCAGAGGTGCCCCCCGTGATGCATTGATCGGAGAAATTGCGCCTCAGGAAATTCGCGGAGCCTGTTATGGACTCCGCCAGACTATGGATACTATAGGCGCGTTTCTTGGCCCGTTGCTGGCAATTTTTTTAATGTGGATCATGGCGGATGATATTCGCAGCGTGCTATGGATTGCCGTTATACCCGCATTTATCTCAGTCGCGATTCTTGTGATGGCCGTTCACGAGCCGGAAAAAGTAAAGAATCAGAAAAAATCTGCAAAACCAATTATATGGCATGAGATTAAAACGCTTAAGCCCATCTATTGGAACTTGGTAGGAATAGCATCCGTGTTAGGGCTGGCACGATTCAGCGAAGCCTTCCTTATTATAAAGGCGCAAAGCAGCGGGCTTCCATTATTTCTAATTCCTGTGGTGCTGGTGGTGATGAATGTTGTTTATGCGGCAACATCCTATCCGGCTGGAGTGATATCTGATCGTGTTAATAGGAAAATAGTTTTGCTTATTGGCATCATATTTCTGATTGCCGCCGATATATTCTTGGCAACTGCCGACAATTTCTTAAAGCTTTGGCTTGGTATCATATTCTGGGGCTTGCATATGGGTTTTTCTCAGGGGCTTTTTGCGGCAATGATTGCTGATGAATCCCCCGATCATCTTCGAGGCACCGCATTCGGCATATTCAATCTGGCATCCGGATTGCTGATGCTGATAGCCAGTGTTCTTGCCGGAGTTTTATGGGATCAGTACGGGTCAGGGATAACTTTTATCACCGGAGCCGTTTTCAGTGCCGTGGCTTTCTTTTGGCTGTTATTCCTTCATCTCAGTAATCGTAGGCCATACGCCTAAAGCACAGAGTCCGCTTGGTTCTGCAACTAATTGCGAATGATTTGCAAAAAGTTGTTGATAGTCATTCTCATATACTCTATGTTCCGGTTTCTATCACTTTAACCTAAAAAAAGAGGCAACAATGACAAGCGCTTATAAAGTAAAAGTAGAATCCCTTCTGGATAATGGCGACAAGTTGGGTTTTGAGGCTCATGTGGAAGCTCAGGATTACCAATCAGCGGTACAACAGGCAAAAGAGAAATTTACACAGGCAGTAAAATCCCTGTCTCAAAAGGGCACTATTGAGGCTGGCAAGATCAAGGTAGAGTATGAAACCCACCTTGATTCCGCACAAGATCAGTTCAGCGGAGCAGTAAAGGCCATTGCCGCCAATGACGCTTTCAAAACCGGAAAGGTGAAGCTGGAAGCCTACTAATTAAACTTTGTATATGTCATGTTTCGTAACCTTCTTGAACAAAGCAGTACTATCCCTTCCGCATTAGGTGCGGCAGTCATTCATTTGGCTGCTGCGGCTGCGGTTGCTTCCGGTTTTGCCTCTGAGCCAGCGGTCCATGCTGTCAGTCGTGGAGGTGCGTCACCCATGATGATATCAATGGTAACGGATGGCGGCTCGCAGGGAGGTAAAAAGGGAGAGTTGAGTAATGCTGTCAAGCCACGAGCTGAAACGAAGCAAGTAAATGCTGAACCTGTTTCTAAATTATTAGAAACAGGTTTGACAGATACGCCTCCTGTGCAGGAAACACCTGCTAAGAAGGTAATGGCAAAAGAGAAAGTTGCCGTTGACACTGCTAAACACGCGGAACACGACAGTTTACAAAAGTTTGCAAGTGCCAAACCAGCCGGTGATAGTGCAAGGTCTGGTAATTATGATAAAACTTCTGCCAGTACCGAAAAGCAGGGGATGGTTTCAGGGCTGGATATACCGCAGAGTTACAGTTCTGCTATTATGCAGCAGCTTGCGCGTCACAAGCATTATCCCGGTCGCGCACGTCGTGCCGGAACCGAAGGGACGGCGTTAGTCAAATTCAGGCTTTTACCAGACGGCCGCCTTGAGGGGGTAAACATTCTTCGTTCAACCAATTCAGCAGAACTGGATCGTGCGGTATATAAGATGTTTGAACGTGCCCTGCCTTTCCCTAAACCGGATTTTGGTAGCAAAGAACCGTCTGTAATGGAATTTACCATTCCTGTTTCTTTCAAAATAAAAGCATAAATTAAGGGTTAAAAATGAATAGATACAGAAAAATGCAAGCTATTACTAGTAATGATTCTTATTCTCATGCTGTGTCAAAAAAATGGCTGCTGATTTCCACCGTGCTCTCCTGCATGGTAGCTGGAGATGCTTTTTCTCAGGAAACAGAGCGCAAGGCTTCTGCGAAATTACCTGAACTGGAAGTGGTTGGTAGCCCCGCCCCGGAGCAACATCGACTGGAAGATGCCAAGCCGGAAATTAAAGTAACGAGAGAACAATTTGAAGGTACACCTGCCAGTTTTCGAGTGAAAGATGTTATCAAGCGCATGCCCGGAGTATTTACTGGCGGAGCGCCGGGAGAAGATAAAGATGTACGCTTGCGCGGTCTGGATAAAGAATTTACCCGTGTTGAGTTTGATGGAGTGCAACTCCCTGACGGCGGTGAAAAACGAGAACTGAATATCGACCGCATTCCTAATTCGCTAGTGGACGAAGTAAAAATCATCCGTAATTCTGTTGCCGAATATGAGGCGGACGGAATCGCCGGGCGTGTACATATCGAAACCCGCCCCATTCCTCTGGAGGAGCAAATTGAGGCTGAATTTGCGGTTGGCAATGAAGGATCGCTGGGAACGGAAGGTAAGCTTGGCTCGTTTACTTATGGAAACCGGTTTAACGATAAGTTTGGTCTACAAGGCACTGTTAGTTACTTCAATGATCCTCTGGTCAAAACAAAACAGGTATACAGAAGCAACGGCATTATTAAGGAAACAGAAAGTGAGGACAAGCCGACAGAATATATCAATGCATTCTGGGATGCAGGAGTTTTTTATGATGAAGGTGAAATCCATATCAAGCCTATTTACCTGCGTGACGATGAAACCAAAGAAAAACTGAAATCCAAATTTAATGGTGCGGGGGCTTTCGATAAATACGAATCTGAGGATGAAAGTAAGATCAAAGAAACTGCTGGTTTGGGGTTTGGCTTCAAACATAGGTTCAGCGAATCGGACAAACTTGATCTGGATGTGGGCTATTACCACACCACGGAGGATAAAGACAAAATCAAGAAAACGCTTGATGCTTCCTTTGTGGAAGACGCCAGTAAAAGAGAAAATGAGATTGAAGATAAAACGGATAAATTCTGGCAGTTGGACGCCAAAATGACACATGACTGGAATGCCGGTTTTGATAACAAGTTTAAATATGGAACAAAACTCCGATTCCGCGACCGTGAACGCAGTAAGGAGGTATTCAAAAATGGTGTTCCTCAGTCAGAAGATCCTAAATTTGATTACCAGATCAGCGAGGATTATTATGCCGTATTTATACAGAACGAAGCGGAGCTAACAGAAAAACTGACAATCTTGCCAGGATTGCGCGCTGAATATGTTGATCGTAGTACACAAGATGGAAGCGGCAGTCAGGGAGGAGATGAATTTCTTGATGTGCTTCCTTCTGTTTCGGCTAATTACCGACTGAACGAAAATCTTGCGTTTAATATCGCAGGATCACGTGTTGTTAACCGCCCAAAATTTGACGAACTATCTCCGTTTGAAAATACAAATCCTGCAGATAAAATAATTATCGGCAATCCTAATTTAGATCCCGCCCGTGCATGGGCATTTGATGCCGGATTTGACTATGTAAGAGATTATACTTTCTTTGGTTTTAATGCATTCTACCGTGATATTAAGGATGTTATTGAAAGCAGGCCCACAGGTGAAATCATAGGGGGTAAAACTGTTGAACAGGTTCAGAATGTTGGTAACGGTTACTTACGCGGCATCGAGCTTGAGCAACGTGTTGACCTTGCTGTTTTTAACAAACCTGTGCTTGATCAGTTTAGCCTGACATTTAATGAAAGCTTTATTGATTCTGAAGTACAGAATGCTGATGGCAGTAAAACACCATTTAAGGAGCAGCCTGATTTTATTGGCAACATTATTCTCGACTGGAAACATCCGACATCCGGCACCAGTGCGTCCATCGCCGGAAATTATGTATCAAAAATAGATGTGGTGCCAGGAACGCTTGACGGTCGTGAAAGTGAGTTTTTCGTAGATGCACGAATTGCTCAGGAAATTTCTCCAGGTGTAGAAATATATTTACTTGCTGAGAACCTCACTGATGAAGGGCGTACTAAATCGAACCAAAATGGAGAAACAGAGTTTGAGGAAACCGGTCGTTATTTCTACGTCGGCACTTCATTCAAGTTTTAGGTTTTTAATGGATCAGGAAAAACAATCATGCTGCGGAACATTATGTGAATGTCACGATATTGAGGAATCCTGCTTCAGGAATGCTCTTGGTAATGGCAATGACACGGTCGCAAAAATATTTAAGGCAGTCGGCACATTTCCAAAATGCGGGAAGTGCGTGCCGCACCTTCGCAGCATGCTTAAAGAAAAAAAAGAAGCGCTGTAGATGTCTGGCCATGTTCATTTTAGGGAGATATGTGTAGATATTGCCCTGATTATCCGGGACAATGTGCGCTGGCTGTTTTTCTTTCTGGGAATCATTGCTGCACAGGCGGCACTTACCCCATCCTCTGCATGGATTACAAAATCCGTCATTGATACATCAAAACAGGATGGAGCTACCATAGAATCCATCGTGTTTCAGTATGGCCCATTATGGCTACTGATCATGGCAGTTCTGGTAGTCCTCAAGTTTGGTGAAAAGATTTTGAACAAGCTGGTGCAGCTTCGTATCATTATTAATCTGCAACGCATTTATCTGGATCGCGAAAGCAAAGAACATGCAGGAAATGATGCTTCGCATATCCTATACGGTGCAGAAGTGGGGAAAAAAGGAGTAGAGGTTGTTTACAAGGACTCTTGGAAGATTCTGACAGAAGTCAGTGCTGTATTAGTGTGGCAGCTTTCTCTTGGGCCGGAATGGGTTCCCCTTATGCTTATGAGTGTCATTCCCTCCATGTGCTTTGTATGGTTTATGGGGCCATATATTCAGAAAACCAGTCTAGGAATTTTGAATCTGCAAAGTGCACTTGCCGGTCATACTAAGCGAATCCTGAAGGACAAGTTTGTTGCTAATCAGGAGCAGTTTTACAAACAGTCCCTAAAATTTGAGGTGTTCAAATGGGCATCGGAAGAAGCAATGGATATTCTAATGTGGATTATTCTTGCTTTGCTTGTGACTTCTGCATGGTTCTTTGATTTACCAATTATTCCCGAACAACTGGAACTTGGGAGTATTGCTGCTGCTATTATTAATCTAAAGCTGCTGGCAAAACCATTAGGCGATGTCGGTAAAGTGTATACAAAATGGTGTGAGGCATTTCCGGCATTGGTGAATATTTTTCAGCCCGGCTCCGGCACTTTTGAAAAGAACATGGGTAAAGGAGAGAAAGCCGTATGAACATACTGCATGTAATGGACAGCGGTGATCCGGTATTAGCGGCTGTGTTTGTTTTACTGATCGCCATGTCTTTCGTCAGCTGGTGCGTTATTTTTAGGAAAGCCACCCAACTGTACATAGAAAAACATTATCTGAATGCTTTTCTCTCAAACTATAAAACAAAGCTAATCCCGCCAGAGGCAACGGAGAGCAAAGGAGGCAACGCTGTTGCGTTATTACTGAAAGAGCTTTCCGCTATCAGGCCGGAGGTTGAGAACGTGCAGGCATGCGATAGAAAAGAAGCGCTGGAAACGTTGCTGATTCAAACATTGGATAATGTAAAACTACGGATGGATAAAGGGCTGGTGTGGCTTGCTTCTATCGGAAGTTCCGCTCCTTTTATTGGGCTTTTTGGTACGGTATGGGGCATCTATGGAGCGTTGATGGATATTTCAACGCAGAGAGACGCAAGCCTTAACGTTGTAGCGGGGCCGATGGGTGAAGCGTTGGTTGCAACCGCAATCGGCCTGTTTGCAGCAATTCCTGCCGTACTTGCCTATAATGCCTTCAGCCGCGCAAATAAAACGTTCATGCAGTCTGTGCGGCATCTTGCAGAAAGATTGGAACTGGGGCTGATTATGCAAAGGGATAGCAAATAGCATGGGACTAAGTGCTTTTGACAAAGAAGATAATGCACTGATGGCGGAGATTAATACTACGCCGCTCGTGGATGTTATGCTTGTATTGTTAGTCATCTTCCTTGTTACAGCACCCATGTTGACGCAGGCAATTAAACTGGAGCTTCCCGGTGAGTCAGCTTCCGAAATAAAGGATCGTGAACCACTTACAGTTTCAATAGATCAGTCAGGGCAATTCTATATTGATAAAACACCTCTTGATGATGTTGAGCTGGTATCGCGTTTGCAGGAAGCCGGACGACAGAACAAGGAAACCGTTATTCATATACGCGCCGATACCAGCACTGCGTATGGGAGGATCAGCACGGTAATGGCTGCTGCTCAGAAGGCCGGATTGCATAATGTAGGTTTTGTTATGCAACCGTACTGAAAGATTATATGATTACCATAAAATAAAAATATGGGCTTTATGAGTAACTTACCTGTTCCTGTTATCACTATCGGCTTACTGCTTATATCCAACATATTCATGACATTTGCGTGGTATGGACATCTAAAATACAAAGCATCGCCGTTGATTTTTGTTATTCTGATAAGCTGGGGAATTGCACTTTTTGAGTATATGTTTCAAGTTCCTGCTAATCGGGTCGGACACGGACATTTTACTGCCGCAGAGCTTAAAACGATTCAGGAAGTCATTACACTTTCTGTGTTTGCCCTATTCTCGATATGGTATCTTGGAGAGCCATTAAACTGGAATCATCTGGTTGGTTTTGCGCTAATTGCCGCAGGTGCTTTCTTTGTCTTTCATAAGTGGTAGTTCTTTTTGTTGTATATCATCTTGATTATTATAAAATACCCTCTGCGGCTAGGGTAGCTCCTGAACGTCGTTTCCCTGAACGGATGCCGCTTTTTTTCTCAGGGATAATGATGCATCAGGGAGCATATGGCGGATAGGAATACACCCGAATTCTATACATTTGACGAGGCTATACTGCGTTATATTGCGCAGGATAGCAATCTGCAAAACACGCTTAAAATCATGCAGATTGAACAGGAGCAATTGCTTAAGAATCGTCCTCCTGATCTCAGTGAATATAAAATGCCATCGATGCTGGATCATGATTATTTCCAGCAATGCGACGAGCTGACGGAAGTGCAGCGTGCGAAGCAACTTTTTCAGCGAGAGGTACAGGCGCAGGAAGCCGATAAGCAGCGCTTCCTGATGCATGTGTGGAAATATCTGCGCAGGGACTTACGCGCTGGCCGGGTGACTGCCTATACGGTTGATAAAAAGGAGAACCTTACGCCGATCAACCGGCTAAAATGGGCCTTGCTGGCTTATAAACCGGAGCAGAAAATTTTCAAAGGTGCAGGGATGGAATATAAGAATCTGGCCTTTACTTTTACATCTGAAATCACAGTCCCTGCCGAAATTACTGCGCCACAGGCCCCCGGTCGCCCCAACTACACCAACCGAGTGGTGCAGGAATTTGAACGTCGCGCAGACAAAGGAGAATTGATGGACACATGGGATGAAGAAATGGCCCATCTGCATCAGTGGTATAATCAGCGATGTGACGATGAGAAGCAGCACATCCAGCTGAAAACTGTCAAAAACAAGATTACTCAGGCAGAATTTAACCGGCGTAAGGAAAAAGCATCGGCCTGATTCCAACTATAAATAGTTCGGGGCTGCATTAAATACTCCGATCATTTATAGGCCATATTTTTCAATATCTTATCCAAATACAGCGATTCTTTTATAGTCCTATTAATGGCTCCGCAATCCATCACCCTGACAGGTATCAACGCTTGTTCAACCGCAATGACGGAGGATGCACATGGATCGCAAATATCCCACCCACATACCACAGGACCGACCGGATGATCTGGTCTATCTGACGGAAAAAGATGTTGCCGCTATTACCGGGCGCAGCATCGCCACGCTCAGAAGTGACCGGCTCAATCATACGGGCTTTCCCTTTCACAAAGTCGGACGCAGTATCCGCTATAAATTGTCGGACGTAAAATCCTACATGGCGGCATGTCGTAAGCCTCTCGAAGTGAGCAGCCTGTCGAATCGCCTTATCACCTCCGAAGGTGAGGTATAGCGCGTGGCCGACCTCTCGACACATCCTTTCACCATATTGCGCAATCTTGGCTGGAGTGTTTTTCCAGCGCGGCGGGATGCGAATAATCCTGCGCGTAACAAAGAGCCATTAGTGGCATGGAAGCGTTATCAACAGAAGCGAGCCAGCTACACATTATGCGAGCAATGGGACGCAGCAGGCAATCATAATCTGGCGGTGGTGACCGGACATATCTCTGGTATCTGGGTGCTGGATATTGATGGCGATGCAGGTAAAGAAACACTTGCCAGACTTACCGGCCAACATGGACCATTGCCGGAAACCATCTGCGTCAGAACCGGCAGCGGCGGACTGCACTATTATTTCCGTTTCCCGGATGCCGAGCAGGTTGATATCCGTAATATGGTCAAAAAAGACCGGCAGGCAAACGCATTGCCCGGTATCGATGTGCGTGGTGATGGTGGCTATGTCATTGCGCCACCCTCCATACACGAAAGTGGCAATGCCTATGAATGGCTGGTTCCTCCCTCACAAGGCAACCTGAAAGATGCGCCGGACTGGTTACTGAATATCGCTGACCGCTCGAGAACCGATGATGCGGTACCATTGTTGGAGCGCAAACCAGACTCTGACCCTACGCCAGATGCATTAGAAAAATTCAAGCAACGTCAGTTGAACAGTTTGCGCAAAGCAACCAATGGCTCGCGCAATGATATTCTCAATAAGGTTACCTTCCTGCTGGCCCAGAAAATCCCCTTCGGACTGGATCGTGAGGCAACCCTCCGGGACATTACCGATATTGCGCGTCAGATGGGGCTGGATGATGCAGAAATCACCCGCACGATGGAAAGTGCTATTAGTGCCGGTCTGGCACAGCCCAGCAATGCGCTAAAACCACGTAGTCCAGCTGCGCCCAAACTCCCCAACTCTTCCTGTCAGATTGAGGTGGATGCCATAGATCAGGTGCAATCACTGCATCTTGGTCTCGCATTGGAGGCGATCGAAACGGTTGGTTCCGGCGATCTGATCTACACGCGCAACCGTTTTTATCACTGGCCAAAAGGCATGGGCTATTGGCAGGTGCTTGATGACCGTGAATTGCGCCGGGTGGTGCATCGTATCGGCTCCAATATCCCAAAACTCAGCAAGAATATGGTGGATTCCGTATGCGACATGGTGCGCACTGAAGTCACCGTCAAACACAGCATTTTCAATCAGCGCAATGAGCTGGTGGTTAATTGCAGGAACGGCGAACTGCATTTTGAAAATGGTCTGTTCCGGCTCAGGCAACATAAGCGTGAGCATTATCTGACCTATCAGATACCGGTGGCCTATGACCCGAACGCCACTGCTGAGCGATTCATGCAGTTTCTGCTGGAGATATTCGAGGGCGATGCCGATCGGTCTGCCAAAGCGCAGGTGCTACTGGAGATGATTGGCTATACGTTGCTTTCCACCTGTGCATTTGAAAAATTCATCATTCTGATCGGCAATGGTGCGAATGGCAAATCAGTGCTGCTGAAAGTGCTGACAACACTGATCGGCCCGGCCTTTGTCTCTGCGGTCACACCATCACAATTTGATAACCGTTTCCAGCGGGCGCATCTGGATGGTAAGCAGGCCAATATTGTGACCGAACTGGCCGAAGGTGGTGAGATTGCCGAGGCCACACTGAAAGCCATTGTCAGTGGTGAAGTCATCACCGCCGAGCATAAGCATAAACCACCGTTTGAATTTCGTCCCACCTGCACCTGCTGGTTTGGCACTAACCACATGCCTCAGACGCGTGACTTCTCCGATGCAATGACGCGGCGTGCGATCATTCTCACTTTCAACCGCAAATTTGAGGGTGACAATTGTGATCCGCATCTGGCCGAAAAATTGATCGATGAGTTGCCCGGTATTCTCAATATGGCGCTGCAAGCCATCAGTGGCGTGCTGGATCAAAAGGCATTTACGGAACCGGCATCCAGCTTAGAGGCAAAGGACAACTGGAAGCTGGAGTCCGATCAGGTGGCGCAGTTTATCGATGAATGCTGCCTGCTGCACAAGGATTATGAGACGCCATCTAACGAGGTTTACACCCGTTACAAAAGCTGGGCGCAGGAGGCAGGCAGCTTCCGTCCGCTCAATCGCAAGAATTTTACCAACCGGCTGAAGCGCTTCGGTGTGGAGCCGTTTAAGGGCACCGGAGGTAAACGGATGCTGTTCGGTATCCGGCTGTTGCCCAATTACGATGGAGGTTCGGCATGAGTGGCGCAAGTGGCGCGTGGCCTAATTACACGCCTATTACACACACCCTACATCACCATTCGCACTCGCGCATATGTGTAAGTGCAATAGCACCAACCGCCACTAACGCCACTGCCGCCATCACTTCCTTCTTTATCCCTCAACCCAAACAGGAGAACCAACCATGACAACACTTAAGCAACTACAGGAAATGCAACCGCGCACTCTGCGCCTCAATATCGAGACGTATCTATCAGCGATGATCGATAGCGCAAAAGAGCCAAAGCCTATCCATAAACGGCTCGAAGAATATATCGCGCAAGGCTCTATCTATATCAAGCATTTGCGCAGCCTGATTCGCACCATGCAGAAAAAGCGTACAGAAATCATGCTCAGCAGCGAGGCATCCGCTAAACAATTCAAGGAGGACATGTCGCGCTGGGAGCTGGCCATTGAGCGCATCGAAGCCGGTGTTGCTGCCTGTGAGAAGCGATTGCCGGAAGCCGGAAAGCTACGAGATGAGGCACATAAAAGCATCCTGAACGTGGTTGGCAAACGTGCTGAACTGAAAAAGTTGCTGCAAAGCTATGAGAATCAGGCGCGTGATCTGGCCCGTACTACCCAAGCGATTCAGCTCATTGCCAATGAATTTAGCGCATGCAACCGGCTTGGCCATGAATTTGTGGTGATTGATGATTACCGTGGCACCAAAGATTACGACTCAATGGCCCATACCTGTCGCGCAAGCGATCTGATCCTCACGGAAGCGGTGCTGCCGGATATTTCCAAAGAAAAGACCTACCACGTCTTTTACGGCGCATTTGACGTAGAGCAATAGAGGCGATGGGGATTGGACGATGGATTATCTCCACGGCGACAAAAGAAGAAAGCGGCAGATGTTAGTGCGCTGGACATCCGGCATGACCAAGCTGGACAGCGCATTCAGCGTGCTCTTTCAGAGCCGGTTTGCGGAATATCCAAACAACATGCTGGAACTGTCTTTGGCACAAGGTATTCCGTTCCTGCTGGAGCACCAGAGGAACCATATAATCGGCGCTGTGACCAACGTGTTTTTCACCCGCTGCCGCCTGACTAAGCGCCATGTAGGCAAAGCCATCGTCCTTCTCCACAACGATCCACTGTCTGTGGAAGTGTATCATCGATTCATCCAGACATGTGCATTTCCTGCGGTGAGCATTGGTTACTACCCTGACTGGAGCAAAATGTCGGTGCGCATGAATGGTAAGCACATCCATGTCACCATGAAACAATTTACGCTTGATGAGATTTCTCTTGTGCGGGTGGGCAAAGACCCCGGTGCTTACATCGAGCATATCTGGGAAGAGCCACTTTCAGCAGGAGAAAATATACCCGGAATGGACGTGCGTATTCCCCTGCTGGGCAGCTCCGTGGTGAGTGCGGGTCCTCCCGGAGGGTCCCCCTACGGGTACGCCGAGGGCGCGGTTTATGTCTAGGGTCAGCATGAAAAAATGCATTTCGTTTCGTTTTCTTGGTCGTGAAAATCAAGTAAATCAGATGCTTGACTCTCGAAACGGCGAAATGGGGGTATCATGACCATTTCGTCGGATATTCTGAAAAAAGACGTATGCACGCTTTCCGATCAGGAATTATTCGAGCGCATGGTCTATAAAATAAGGAAAAAATACGACTTCCAGATATCCGATGCGGATGCCCGCGCAGCTGCCCGTAATCTCACCGGATTCTACCAGGTATTACTTGATTTGAAGCAACAATCCGGTCATGGTAACAGCCATGAATAACAATATCTTCCAGATTGATGAACACCGCAAAAACGCTGCCAAAAGAGCGGTTTTGCTGGCACGTGTCTCCACTAAGGAGCAGGAGGAAGGCTATTCCATCGCCGCCCAAAAACACCGCTTGCAGCAATATTGTGAGCGAAAGGGGTTTGACATCATCCGTACTTTTGAACTGGTAGAATCTTCAACCATGGGCGACCGTAAAGACTTCATGGAAATGCTGAAATTCATCAAACGCCAATCTGGCACAGTGGCGTTAGTGGCGGATAAAGTTGACAGGGTTCAGCGCAGTTTCAAAGAATTTCCTATGCTGGATAGTCTGATTCAGGCGGGTAAGATAGAACTGCATTTCAATACCGAGAATTACATCATCCATAAAGACTCCGTGTCGCAAGAGCGTCTGATGTGGTCCATCGGCGTAGTGATGGCACAGTCTTATGTTGATTCACTGCGTGATAACGTCAAACGCAGTATTGATCAGAAACTCCGCATTGGCGAGTGGATCGGCACTGCCCCCATTGGTTACCTTAACAGTCGAGATGAGCGTGGACGTAGTAACGTGCTTGTTGATGAATTTCGTGCACCGCTTGTTCGGCGCATGTTTGAGGAATATGCCACTGGCGAACACACACTGGCTGACCTTACCCGAAAGGCTAAGGAATGGGGGTTGCGTAATGCTCGTGGTAATCAGGGTGAGCTGGCCAAAGCGCAGGTGCATCGCCTGATTCAGAATCCTTTCTACTATGGTGAGATGGAAGTAAAGGGTAAGAAATACCCGCATGTTTATCAGCCGATTATCACTAAGGAGCTTTTTGATGCGTGTCAGGCAGTGCGCCTTGGCTGGCATAAGAAGCCATTTAAATATGCTGAGAAAGATTATGTATTTCGCGGCCTGATGACCTGCGCTATTACTGGGCGCACCGTCACAGCCGATACCAAGACAAAAACCTATCCCAGTGGCAAAACCTCCGAATGGACATACCTCATCAGCTGGAATCCGGATAATCCCAAGAAAAAGGTCTGGACCCGTGAGGATAAAGTCCTAAGCGAAATTGAAGAGGTATTCAGGCAAATGGCAGTGGATGTCGACCTCAAGGATGAAATCGTCGAATATGCCAAACGCAGCTGTGAAACCGAGAAGGTGTATCACAAAAAGCAGATTACTGAGCTAAACAAGGAATACTCGATCATTCAGGGCAAGCTGGATAAATTGACCGATCTGCTGCTTGATGACGCCATCAGCCGCAGCGAGCACGAAAACAAACGGCTGAAGCTGAAATCCCGGCAGCTGGAAATAACTGGTCAGCTGGACTCCTTTACCATGGCCGATGACGGCTTCCGTGATGCGGTGGTTGATATGCTGGGACTCACCGCAGAAGCGCACCAAATCTTCAAAGGTTCGAGCAATGAGGGAAAACGCCGACTGATCAATTTCGTGTTTTCGAACCTTCAGCTCGAAGGGCAAAAACTTACGTGTTCCCTGCGACA
>CAZPQM010000006.1:0-117466 GCA_964588995.1 uncultured Rickettsiales bacterium
TCGTGTTTTCGAACCTTCAGCTCGAAGGGCAAAAACTTACGTGTTCCCTGCGACAGCCGTTTGATTTGTTCGTCAATGCGACGAATTGTCAAGAATGGTGCGCCCGAAAGGATTCGAACCCATGACCTTCTGATCCGTAGCCTAATCGCACACGCATCATCAGCCGTCAGGAAACGCCGTGAAACATAATGAAAATAAGGGCTTGTGGCGAAAGTGTCAATCATCAAAGACACGCAGAAATCATCACCTTTCATCAAGCGGTGGTCCCGTGGTGGTTCCACGGACTAACCCACTGTTTCGAAAAACTGTGGGTTAGGAATCGGCGTCATGGACTTCATTTATGGACCCACATTCGGTTTCCCAACCTTATGACCGCCGGATCAAAAGGTCCGCTGAAATTCGTTTCCCCGACCTTCTGACGCGCCGTCATGTGGTCAAAAAAAAGCCCCGCTGGCTAGACGGGGCTTTTCCGAGGGAGGTAACTATTTTCGAGCTTAGGCGCCGGCCTGTTGCCTGAATTGGTCAAAGTGAATCACCTTACCGTCGGCCGGGATATCTTCCGCCGGCGTATCTGCCGGCTCGGTGTCCGGCGCCGAAGGCTCTGGATCGGCCGGCTTATTGCCCGTCATCACGGCTGCGACAAGCTGGCTTGCTTCTCGCATCGGCTCATCGGCCAGGTGGGCATAACGGTTGGTGGTTTCGGAGCGTTTGTGGCCAAGTATGCCGCCCACCATCGGCAGCGACATGCCAAGGTAAGAAATAGCGACGCTGGCGAAGGTATGTCGCAGGTCATGGATGCGGACGTCATCCAGCCCGGCTTTCGCCCGGAGGCGTATCCATGCATCTTTGGCATTATGCAGCTGCTTGCCCGGATTGCGCTCACTGACAATCACATAAGGGTTATTCTCCAGCGGTGGCGTCCGTTTAAGCACAGCCACGGCCTCACTATTGAGCGGCACATATTTTGCGCCGGTTTTGGAATCGGGAAGCTCCAGCCGGCTCTGTTCAAAATTCACCCATTCCCATTTCAGGTCTTTAATCTCCCCGATCCGGCAGCCGGTTAAAAGCAGGAGCCGGAAAAGGTTGGTGATATAGATGCTGGTGGAGCGGTTTTCGTCTTCGGTGTTCAAGACGGCAAACAGGCGCCTTATTTCATCCTGCGTTAGATAGCGCTCGCGTGAGTGCTCCTTGAATTTACGCACGCCCTTACATGGGTTGCTATTTTGTGGCTTATATCCCCATTCCTCGCATAGCTTCATGGCCTTTCTAAGCAGCGACATCATCCGGTTGGCCTGATACGGCGTTTCCTTATGGTCGATCATGAAGCGCTCGACGTCCAGCTTGGTGATGCTGCGGATTTGTCGGTTGCCTAAATCCTTCAACATCACTTTCCACAAAAACTCGTTGCTGGCCTTGGTGCTGGGTTTCAGATAGACGCTACCGTAAAGCTCGTCATACACCTCTTTTATTTCACGCAAGGTTTTGTCTTCCCGCTGCGCCTTGGATTCCTCGGCCGGGTTTTCACCCTTGGCCACCCGGTAATGATATTCCAGCGCTTTTTCGCGTGCCTGATCCGGTGTCATCGGCGGCTTGCCGATGGTGAGCTTACGAGTGGTCGCTTTCCGGCCACGGCCGTTGCGGTATTTATACATATAGGAAATAGAGCCTTGTGGGGTGATACGCAGCCCGAAGCCGGGTATTTCACTATCCCACACATAATACTCTTTGCCGGTGGTGATGACGGCGTCAACGACGCGCTTGGTCAATTTGGTTTTCTCGTTACGCATGAGCCACCTCCCGGATTAAGGCTGGGAAGTCACCGAAATGCAGCCGCCTTTGTTTATCGGTGGCCCAATAATGCTCAAGGGTTTTCGGGTTCATGAGCTGCAACCGGCGTAAAAAAGCCGGTATGTCACCGCTGCGCGCTAAATCCTGCAGCGGAAAACTATCGAAGGCCTGTTCCGCCTTGATGGTAAGCCAGTGATCGCCGGCGGCCGATTGCTGGACAAAACAAATGTCATCGATGCAAATGGCCGTCCCTATCGGGTGGCGTGGTTTACTGGTAATAAATTGGAGAAAATCGTCGGCGCTGATAGCGATGTAAATGCTGTGCTCGGTGAACCTAACGATTTTTACGACCTCTCAATCGACAACCTAACTATGGAGGAATTTCGTTATGTCAGTCCCACCTTTAGATCGTATCGCCCAGCTGCTGCAGCCGGGCGGGAATGAAGCACCAAAACCGGATAAAATAGCCGGTTCATGTAAAAGCTATGCTTCCGCGGCGCATAAATCATTTGCTACCGCCAAGCGCGCGATAGAAAAAATCACCAAACACGATACCACCGCCGGCCGTGAGGCCGATATCGAACAGGCGGCCGTCTTTTCCAGCCTCGCGGTCATCAATGGCTTTTCAGCGTTAGTGCGGACCTTTGAGCATGCCGGGCAGCCTTATCAAAAAGCCGTGCAATCAGCCTATGCGGTGTTGAACCGCCATCATGCGGCGCTGAAAGATGGTGCGGCCGGCGAAGTGCTGGACGGATTACCGGTGGCGGACCTTTTCGGCTGGGAAACACCACTAAAAGAAGGAGGCAGCCATGACGGAAAATAACAATACCTGCCGCGTCAATAGCATTGATGGCTCTGAACTTAAGAGCTTTGTCGAGCGTGTGGAGCGGCTCAACGATGATATTTCCGGCTTTCAGGATGACCGCAAGGCCGTATTTGCCGAAGCGAAGGCGCGCGGCTTTGATCCGGCGATTCTGAAAAAGATTATCCGTATCCGCAAGCGTGACAAGGCGGAGCTGGACGAGGAACAGGCGCTGCTCGAGATTTATCAACGTGCGCTGGGGATGGATGTGCACCTTAATACGTAGGCGACGATATGACTTCAAAAACCAGCCCGCCATACGTTCCAACTTATCCGAAAGACGAGCTCGCCGCGATAGCATTGCTCGACCTTGAAGTCGTGGGTGTTTACTACCGGCTGAAATGGCACTTGTGGATAAGTGGAGGAAAAACCCAAAATGATGAAAAAATTTTGTCTCGGATGGCGGGTATTCACCTTAATAAGTGGCGAAAACTACGCCCTAAACTGGAGGGGCAGCTTGTCGAATATGAGGACGGGAGCATCAGCCTTTTGGGGGTGGTAGAAGAGTATGAAAAGGCTACCCAAAAGCGCAGAGTATTGAAAGAGAACGGGTGCAAGGGTGGTAGACCCAAAAAGAACCCCGAAGCCGCAGAAAATCAGGAAAATGAAAAAGCAAATGGTTTTGACCGGCAAAAACCAGATGGTTTTTCAAATGAAAACCAAAATGGTGCGTCGTTTGGTTCCGATTTGCAAAAGCACTCATCATCATCACCAAACCATAATCAAATAAAAAAGATGGATGATGACCCGCCCGGAAATGTGGATAACTCCCGACGGCGCGGCACGACGAACGGTTTTCAAAGTCTCGGCACGATGATCGGACATTTTGAGGACGATTCGCTGCTCAAGGTGCGGCAGGTTTTCAACGAGCACGGCTTGAGGCCTCCACCGGACTGGCATGTGCTGAATCAGTGGGTGCAATTTGGCGCTGATATGGACCGGGATATTTTACCGGTGCTGCAGCAAGTCTGTGCACGGGTGGCGCAGAAAGGCGTAAGCCCCCCTAAATCATTCAACTATTTCGAGGATGCGGTAACGCGGCAAATCAATAAACATGCAGGGAATTTTTGATGGCACGAAAAAAGAAAAATAGGAAAAAAACAACCGTCCGCCTTACGCCGGATGTGAGCAAGTCGGATTTACCACTACCACCGCGAGCCTATGACTTTGGCACGCCGGAATTATGGGACCGCTGCCGGATGATCAAGGAACGGGTGGACGAGCACACGGTGCGCGCCCGCAATCTGGATTCAAGCTGGCCTATCGACCGTTATCACGCACGCGGCTATATCAACGATTATCAGCATGGCGCGGCACAACGAATTTACCGCGATTTTACCATTGGCGGCGCCGGGCCGCGCTATGCCGGTGCATGGCCAGACCCGTCTCGATTGCCGCATAACAAGGGCCAGTACCGTGATGACGGTATGAGCAATTCACAGGCGCAGCATCTTAGCGATTTTCGGGACGCCTATGCCTCGCTCAATTATGAGGCCGGGTTGATCGTCTGGTATGTGGTGTGCGTGGGCGTGGAAATCGGGCTGTATGAACAGGCCGGCGATGAATGCGGCGCATGGCGCAAAGGCTATGGTATGACTCGTTTGCGGGAGGCGCTGGACGACCTGGTACGGTTTTATAAGGAGAAAAAGCGGCGATAATCTTGTCGTCTTGCAGAATTACTTGTAAAGTGGCGGACATGGAAAAAGAACAATATGAAATTGCTCAATTACTTCGCAGGTCCCTAGCCGAAGGGGATTATACCCCTTTGACAGAGCATGATATTCAAAGCGTACGCGATTTGCTGAAAAACAAAGAAAAACAGCAGCATCAACCCTTTTTCCTTGCTTGAGAAAAGGCTGGTTTTTTATCTAAGTTTCGACTATTCTATACCTTGATGTATTAAATAGTCGAAATAATTATGGATATCAAACGCACATTATCGGACCATATTTTAGAAACCAGCAAGCATTTTAAGGTGGTGCTGCTCACCGGGCCAAGGCAGGTGGGAAAAACCACCTTGCTGCGTACACTGGCGAAGAAAAGCCGCTCATACGTCACGCTGGATGACCTGGATGCGCGCGCAGCCGCAGAGCAGGACCCGGCCGCTTTTATCAGCCGCTTGTCGTTTCCGGTGTTGATTGACGAAGTACAATACGCGCCGAGCCTGTTCTCCTATATCAAGATGAAGGTGGATGAAGACAAAAAGCCCGGGCAGTTCTGGCTTACCGGTTCGCAGCAATTTGCCATGATGAAAAATATCTCCGACTCGCTGGCCGGCCGTGTGGCGATTCTTGATATGCAGGGCATTTCGCTGGCCGAGGAAGAAAAGCGCCCGAAGACGCCGCCTTTTATACCAACGGAAGAAGTGCTTCTCGCACGCCGGAAAATAGCAAAGCCGCTCAACGCTCAAGAAGTCTATACCAAAATCTGGCGCGGCTCGTTCCCGGATGTGGTGGTAGCGAACGGCAAGAATTGGGAGACGTTCTACGCCTCGTACCTCACCAGCTATACGGAAAAGGACGTGCGCGATTACCACCGTGTCGATGATTTGATGCAGTTTCGTAAATTCATGCAGGTGGTAGCCAGCCGCACCGGACAAATGCTGAATTACAGTACCATTGCCAATGATGTAGGCGTGGCCATGAAAACGGTCAAAACATGGTTTAACGTGTTGGAGGCCACGGGGCTGGTTGCCGTTATTCAGCCTTATTTCAATAACCTCACCAAGCGGGCAGTAAAAACCCCAAAATTTCATTTTCTGGATACGGGTCTAAGCTGTTATCTCACCGGCTGGGTGACACCAGAGGTGTTGGAAAAAGGCGCGATGGCGGGGGCGATGCTGGAAACGTATGTGGTGTCTGAAATTCTGAAATCCTACATCCATAATGGCAAGCAGCCGCATCTCTATTACTATGCGGATAAGGACAAGCGCGAGGTGGATTTACTGATTGAGGAAGCCGGAAAGCTGCACCCGATTGAGGTCAAGAAATCATCCTCTGTCCGCAATATGAATTTCAAGGGCTTTGATTTTCTGGAAAACGCCAAGGCCGATATCGGGCACGGCGCGGTGATCTGTTTAACGGATAAATTACTGCCGATGGGTGAAGGCATCGACGCGGTGCCAGTGGGATACATCTAGACCTTAAGCGGGAAGCGGCTCTCGTAACTCTTGTATTGCAAGCGAGGTGCAACTCGATTTATGCTTTTCAGGAAAGTGAAAAATTGCCCGTCGGGCGGTAGTCCCGACTAAAAATAATAATATGTCCAGCCGCTTAACCGCGGCTTTTTTTATGCCTAAATCCCGGAAAAACTATGGCTATACCTGCAATCCTCGGTGTTATCGCACGCGGCGCAGCTGCTCGTGGTGCCGGTGGTATGGCAATTCGCAGCACCTTATTTGATGCACTCGGCCCCGGCGGTGGCCCCGTTATCACGCAAGCCCCGCAGATGGACTATAAGGTCAAAAGCAACATCGACGAGGTGGTGCGGGACTTGCGGGCGGTTAATAGCAAGGTAATTGATAAGGCGGTGGTACGTACCTTAAACCGTGTCATCACCTCATGCAAAAGCACGGGCGTGAAGGCTATCGCCAAAGAGACGGGCCTCAAACAGAAAACCGTCCGGCCAAAGGTCGAGCTGGAGAAGGCCAACTTTTTGAAGCAGGAAGCGCACGCTGTACCAAGCGGCCGGCCGTTCCGGATGATACATTTCAACGCAAGACAAACCGCTGCTGGTGTGAGTGCCAATGCCTGGGCGGTCAAGCGGGTGTACCCTCACACCTTTATCGCAGATGTGGCGGCCGGCTCCGGCCGGACCGAAGGCGTCTTTGTCCGCAAAACTGCAGAGCGCTACCCTATCCGGCAGCTATACGGCCCGGGCGTGAAGCAGACATTCGCCAAGCCGCATATACTTAAGGTTTTAGAAAATCGCGCAGACGATCGGTTCAATAAAGAGTTTGAAGCGAACCTGAAATTCTACATGGAAAAAGAGAAAGCCCGGCGTCGATAACGCCGTAGGCCGCATTTTGCCTAGCGTTACAGCGGTTGTAAGGTTCTTCCGAGGGCATAACTTGCGGGTGCGCGGCGGCGCAGGATTCTTCTAGGTACAAAAATTTACAAAGCGTTTCGTTTCGTTTTCCAACCCATAAGGAGGCATCATGGACATACAGGAATTAGCCTTAAAGGACGTCATCCCATACGCCCGGAACCCGCGGAATAACAAGGCTTCCGTCGATAAGGTGGCGGCTTCAATAAAGGAGTTCGGGTTTAAGCAACCCATCGTTGTTGATAGCGAAATGGTCATTATTGCGGGCCATACACGCTACCTTGCAGCGAAGAAACTGAAATTGAAAAAGGTACCGGTGGTGGTGGCAAAGGACCTCACGCCAGCGCAGGTGAAAGCGTATCGCATCGCCGATAACCGAACCCATGAAGATAGCACATGGGACGAGGAAATGCTGGCGCTGGAGCTTGAGGAAATTAACAAAACCGATGAGCTGGACATTGCGCTGACCGGTTTCGACAAGAAGGAACTTGAGCAGTACCTGCATCTTGAAAGCGTCCCGGATGATGAGCCGGACGAACCTGAAGACGATGATCATTACAAAGAGCAATATGGCGTCATTGTCGTGTGTGACGATGAAGACATGCAGGAGGAAGTTTACGCCAAGCTGAAGGAGCAAGGCTATAACTGCAAGGTGGTGGTGACATGAAAATCGAAGTTCATAACAGCTGCACCGATTTTGATAGTTACCGCGCCGCCCGGGTTAAAAGCCTTTTCAATGTTGATACGGGGGCCAATTTTGACTTGGTCGCAGATCTGCCGGTGGATGATAAGGAGTGGCGCATCGGGCTGGTGGTCGGGCCTTCCGGCTCGGGGAAAACCAGTATCGGCAAGCGCTTCTTCGGTAATGATAAGATTTACGAGCCGGACGACTGGCCGCATGACAAGCCTATCATTGATGCGATAGCCCCGGAAGATGATTTTGACAAAGTCACCGGAGCGCTATCAGCAGTGGGGCTTGGCACCGTGCCCACCTGGCTGCGTCCTTATCCGGACGGCGAAACCTCCGGCGATGTGGAGCTGACCGGCGACGCTATCGTCACCGGTGTAAGCCGTAGCATCCCGTTTGATGGAATCGTGACGATATCCTTCACCTTCCAAGGCAACGGCGCCTTAACCGTCGGCACCGTTTCCGCATAACCCGCAACCCCGTAAATCAATGAGGCCACTATTATGACCGATGTAATCAATCGCGTAACGACGCACTTTAACAGCAAAGAGCCGAAAATTATCCCTGTCGAAGAATGGGGCGAAGACGGCGAACCGCTGAAAATCTATGCCACCCCTTTAACCGTGCATGAGTCGACCAGGCTAAATGCCAAGCTCGGCAAAAACCCGCATTTAAGCGAGCTGTGCGTGGAGGTGTTGTTGCTGAAAGCCAAGGACGCAGACGGCAACAAAATGTTCAAGCTCGAGGATAAGCCCAAGCTCATGAAGCACGCCGATATGGACGTCATCATGCGCGTGGCGACTGAAATCGCCGGCGGTGACTTCGAGGATATCGAGGACGAAGCAAAACAAAATTTCAAGAAGCCCCAGAGCTAGTCGACGTCTTCGGACTCGCCTTGCAGCTGGGGAAAACCGTCGAGGAATTGGGCAGCATTTCCCTGCGTGAGTTCAAATACTGGCGCGCCTTCTTCGACTAAACGAGAGGCGCTAAGCCGATTAGCGCCTTTCTCGTATTTCTGTAATTGCTGAAACGTAATCGGATTCGTAAGACGTTCGCCTAAATCTTTCTGGCTCACTCCGCGCATTTTACGGAGCTGGTGCAGCCGCTTTCCGACATGGATATCTGCATAGTGGGGTGTTTTCATGACTTACCCCTCCAGCTGCCACATACTTTCTTTGCGATCAAAGCGCATGCGATACTGATCGCCGTTGTTGCACTCTACAATATAGGCTCGGTGCTTTTTGTCATAGCGAGGGCCTTCATCGACACGATCACAGCTTTTGCCTTTGTCACGTATAAAAGCAGCGAAGCCCAAGCGCTCTGACTCATAATCGAAAGGCAGGATATAATCCCAGCTGGAAGCGCCGGCACGACGCTCATGCGAATGGCCGACACGGCGGCGGCAGGATTTTTTATCCACCTCTGGAAGGGCATAACAATGCATGTATGCCAAATGCATTTCTTTGGGTGCATTTCTGATATCATCCAGTGCGGCGGATTGTAAAATTTCCTTCTCAACGGAATTGGTGGCGCAAGCTGATAAGCTGGCTCCGGCTAGTAGACATATCAATGTCTTTTTCTTTGTAAGGTGCATAAGCTACTCCCCTTGGTTAGTTGTTAAACAAACGCAACGGGGATTAACTGCTGGCACCTTAATGGTGCCGGGAGGTTGATAAAGCCAGAAACCGGCCCGCGGTGTATTTCCGCAAGGGTGTTGTATTTCACCGCCCTCCCGACATAGTCGAGGAGGGACTTTTGGCGAATACGCAGTCCAAAAAAATAGACGTATGTTTCTGGGGTTATCACGCCCCGTCACAATTTCAAAAATAGGCTGCATTCTCAAAAAAGTAAACGTAAACGAGAACTTTTTACCGGTAGTCCCGACCGGAAGCGCTATAAGCCCCATATTCTAAGGGGTTCGCCGGTTGCATATTTTACGGTGGTCCCATCAAAAGGGAAAGCGGTGTTTTTTAGCGACCGGTGAAAGGCTGAAAAAGCCAGGGATTCTGCGGGGTTGGTGGCGCACCCGGAGAGATTCGAACTCCCGACCCCTTGATTCGTAGTCAAGTACTCTATCCAGCTGAGCTACGGGTGCATATATACCAAATTTTCAGCCGTGGTTCCCCGGTGGTTCCACGAAGTTTTGAGCCTCTTTTAGTACCCAGCCAGGACTGGCTCGTTTCCTAGCTTTCGTTCCTCCTGCGACCCGCCTAACCGTCAGTTCCGTAGTCAGACGCTCTATCCAGCTGAGCTACGGGCGCGCAAAAAGTGAGTCAGGACTATATACAGGTACCAGTCGAAATGGCAAGGGTTAATTCCGCCTCAACGGCTAGCCGAGGCGTACTCTACGCAAACTCCTGCCGGGCACGCATCGCCGCGCCAAGCGTACCTTCATCAAGATAGTCGAGCTCTCCTCCTAAAGGAACGCCCTGAGCCAGACGTGTAATTTTAAGTCCGCTCCCTGCCAGCCTGTCCATGATATAATGCGCCGTGGTTTGCCCGTCAATCGTCGCATTGGTTGCGAGAATCACCTCCGCTATACCGCCCTGACGAATTCGCTGCTCCAGTTCCGTAATTCGAAGCGCATCCGGCCCTCGCCCGTCCATCGCGGAGAGCGTACCGCCGAGCACATGATACAACCCGCTATAGACGCTGCCTCGTTCGAACGCCCAGACATCCGCCACCTCTTCGACCACACAGATGGTCGATTGATCACGCCTAACATCCGTACAGATCGAGCAGGGCGATGTCGTATCCAGATTACCGCAGCTCTTACACGTAACGATCTGATTTCCTACCTTCTCCAGCATGGAAGCCAGTGGAAACATTACCTGCTCCTTCTGCTGCAGCATATGCAATACTGCGCGTCGGGCAGAGCGCTTACCCAACCCGGGGAGCTTGCTGAGTAGTTGCGTCAACTGGTCAAGTTCGGATGTAGTCATCGCTATATACTGCGCTCCTTACGGGGGAAGTCATTGTCTTATTTTCGTATTCGTACATTCTCGTATTCGCCCTATTAAAACGGCATCTTCATACCGGGGGGAAGCTGCATGCCGCCCATGGCATCATGCATCGCCGCAGCGCTTTCTTCTTCGACCTTTTTCTTTGCATCGTTAATCGCAGCGATCAGCAAATCCTCCAGCATCTCCACATCTTCCGGATCCACCGCGGAGGGGTCAATCTTCACGGCCTTCGCCTCGCCTTTACCGTTAAGCGTCACTTTCACCATGCCTCCGCCTGCAGAACCTTCCGCCTCCATATCGGCTACTTTAGCCTGCGCCGCTTCCATCTTTTTCTGCATTTGCTGCGCTTGCTTCATCATTTGCTGTATGTTCATGCTTTACTCCTTTTATATGGTCATCCTGAGCCGAAGCGAGGCATCGATTACGATTGCACACAATTTTTAGGCTCTGCCTCAACATGCTGGGCAATCTCGTCCGCCGGGTGCGCTTCCACTATACGACTGCCCGGAAAAGCGTGCAAGATCGAAGCGACCAGAGGGTCCCGTTTAACTGCATCCTGAAAAGCCGCCTCGCTAGCCTGAAGCTGCGCCTCCAGCGGTTCGGCGCCTTGCGCTTTAGAGAGCGCAACCGTCCAGGTGGCCGACGTCCACTGATTAAGTAAACCCTTCAGCTTATTCGCAATATCGGCCGGTGTATGATCACCGAGGCGAAACTCAATATAATGCTGTGCTGCATCAAATTTGACCAGATGTACCTGCCTGAGATAGGTCGCCGTAAAGCCATGCCCTTCCGCTTCGCACAGCTCCACCAATTGTCCAAAGCCGTCAATCTGTTTACTGCCGCTACCCGCTTTCGCCATTGCTGGCTGAGACGCTATGGTCGGGCTGGGCGCTTGGACAGCTGAAGCAGCGCTATCCTTCGCATCTGATTTCAGCTTTTTATATAAATCATTCGGCGGCGGCATATCGGAGGCATACGCAATCCGAATACATATCATCTCGAGGGCGCCAAGCGGATCCGGAGCAACGCGCAGCTCCTCATAGCCTTTCAGCAGCATCTGCCATAGCCGCGCGAGAACGGCAACCGAGGCTTTATCGGTAATCGCCTCGCCGAGTTCGCGATCATTCTCGCTAACCGCATCATCATGGTGCACCGCATCAATTTTAAGCTTGCTCAGAAAATGGCTGACACTGAGCAGATCACCCAGCACCGATACTGGCTCTGACCCGGCAAAATAGAGGTTATGCACCTGCTCAACTGCTTCTTTGGGCTGTCCAGACAATAAAAGTTCGATAAGCTTGAAAAGCTGTGTGCGGTCCGATGTGCCAAGCATCTTCTCTATGTGCGTTTTGGTAATTTCCTCCTCGCCACTGCTGCCAATAGCCTGATCAAGCAGCGACAGACCATCCCGCACCGACCCTTCCGCCGCAACCGCAATCAGCCGCGCCGCCTGGTGATTGAGCTTTGCACCCTCTTTTTCCGCAATCGACAGGAAATGCTGCGTCAGCGTATCCGTATCCACGCGCGGGAGGTCAAAGCGCATACATCGGGAAAGGATGGTCACCGGAATTTTCCGCACTTCTGTCGTCGCGAAAATAAACTTGCAGTGCTCCGGCGGCTCTTCAAGCGTCTTTAACAGCGCATTGAACGCGCTTTTGGACAGCATGTGCACTTCGTCGATAATATAGATTTTATAGCGCCCCATCGTCGGCGCGTAATTGACGCTCTCGATGATTTCACGAATATCACCCACGCCGGTATGGCTTGCCGCATCCATCTCAAGCACGTCCGGGTGACGGCTTTCTTCAATCGCTTTCGCCTGCTTGCAGTCATCCTTCGGGTTTGCCGTCATCGGCTGCTTGCCGTCTTCGCCTTCATAGTTGAGCGCTTTGGCAATAATACGCGCCGTACTGGTTTTACCTACACCGCGAATCCCGGTCAGCAGGAAGGCATGGGGAATACGGTCCTGCTCAATGGCATGGGTCAGCGTACGCACCAGCACATCCTGCCCGATCAGCTCCGAGAGGACCTTAGGCCGGTATTTTCTAGCTAGTACCTGGTATTCGCTGTTCGTCATCGGCATTCGCCTTCCGTTATTCGCACCTGGCGACGCCATTATGACTGCGCGATAGTAATCGCGCTTTTTTAGTCGGCGAAGCCATCAGGCTCATTTGCGCAGCTAACAAGCGAAGCAAGGAGCACATCACATCATTTCCTTACCGGTAAAACCGATAAGGAAGCCGGACGAGCGACATAGTCTAAATCGTTACGGCTGCTTCCGTTAAGACCTGACCGGGTTCGCGAAATGTCCTATTCGCAAGCCGACTTCCCTGATGTAACATAGTCAGAGACCGGGGCTTTCACAAGGGCTTTTCATCCCCTCTTTATGAAAAATAGGTTCACAAGCGCGTATCGCATGCTATAGTTTCTTCAAGGCAGGCATAGGGAAAAGGATGGGTGATCATGGCAACTGGCCGCGTCGCAGAATTCTTTAAAAAACGCACCGTTGAAGTGATCGGCGCCGGGCTTCTCGCGCTCGGTCTGTTCCTGCTTGCCTCCTTTATCAGCTTTGACCCGTTCGACCCGTCGATGGACCTTGCGGTGGAAGATGCCAAGAACGACGCGGTAACTAACTGGGGCGGCACGGCTGGTGCGTGGTTTGCCGTACCGACGCTTAAACTGCTTGGTTTTACAAGCTTCGTGCTGAGTCTGATCATTATCGCCTGGGGCTATAAGGTGATAACCAAGTCCTTTTATCCCAACAAAATATGGCTGCGCATAACGGCATTCTTGCTCTCCGCCCCTATCTTATGCGCTTTCTTTTCATGCCTTGACCGCTTTGTGATCATGCCGGAAATCTGGCCGACCGCAAGCGCCGGGGGCTATATCGGGCAATATCTCAACAGCAAGCTCGCACCCGTTCTGACCTACTGGGGTTTTGCATCCGCCAGCGCCCTGTTATCCATCCTTACGCTCTATTTCGCCGCCGGGTTAACCAAAACCGAATGGGCACATATGGGCAGCCTGCTTACCAAGGCGAGCCGCGCGGTTATGCGTTTCGTCGCGCTCATCTTTATGCAGGGCAGAAAGCTGATAGCGCAATGGAAAAGCGGCGGTGAGCTGGAGCAGCCCTCTAAAAGCTACACGCCGAAGAAAACCGGCAAACGCCGTAAGTCCCCTACCCTGCAGCCGGAAAAAGCAAAGGCTACGGCTAAGCGCTCCATCCGTAAGCAGGCAGCGCCTAAGGAATCTCAGGCCATCATGGAATTGTCCGAATTCCGCGATGACTACCAACTACCGCCGATCAGCCTGCTTCAATCTAAAAAATCCGGCAAGCATACGCTTTCGGAAAGTGCGCTTCAGCAGAACGCCGAAATGCTGGAAAAGGTGCTGGAAGATTTTGGCGTACAAGGCAAGATTATCGAAGTGCGCCCCGGCCCTGTGGTGACACAATATGCGCTTGAGCCCGCAGCCGGCACGAAGTCCAGCCGCGTTATCGGCCTCGCTGATGATATTGCCCGTTCTATGAGCGCAGTCTCCGCCCGGATTGCGGTGATTCCGGGCCAAAACGCCATCGGCATTGAATTGCCGAACAGCAAACGGCTCACCGTCTATTTGCGCGAAATGATCGAGGATAGAACCTTCAAACAAACCAAGCATAAACTTCCGCTCGCGCTTGGCAAGGATATCGGGGGGGAGCCGATTACGATCGACCTTACGCGCACCCCTCATATGCTGGTCGCCGGTACGACCGGATCGGGTAAATCCGTTGCAGTAAACGCGATGATTCTCTCCCTGCTCTATAAATATAGCCCGAGCGAATGCAAGTTCATCATGGTCGATCCGAAGATGCTGGAACTCTCGATGTATCAGGATATTCCGCATCTGCTGACCCCGGTCGTGACGGAACCCGGCAAAGCCGTTGTCGCGCTCAAATGGACGGTGAAGGAGATGGAAAACCGCTATCGCCTTATGTCCAATCTCGGTGTCCGCAATATGGAAGGGTATAATAAAAAACTCATGGAAGCCCGCAAGAAAGGGGAAGTGCTGAAACGCAGCGTGCAGACCGGCTTCGACCCGCAAACCGGCAAGCCGACTTTTGAAAAGGTCGATATGGATATGACACCCATGCCCTTTATCGTGGTCATCGTCGATGAAATGGCGGACCTCATGCTGGTAGCGGGTAAGGAAATCGAGCAATCCATTCAACGTCTCGCCCAAATGGCCCGGGCCGCCGGGATTCATATCATTCTTGCCACGCAACGTCCCTCAGTCGATGTGATTACGGGGATTATCAAGGCGAACTTCCCGACGCGCGTAAGCTTTCAGGTGACGTCCAAAATTGACAGCCGCACTATATTAGGCGAACAAGGGGCCGAGCAACTCCTCGGCATGGGGGATATGCTCTACATGGCTGGCGGTAGCCGTATTACCCGGGTGCATGGCCCGTTTGTCGATGATAAAGAAGTTGAGCGCGTAGTCGAGCATGTTAAGGCGCAGGGGCAGCCGGAATATATTGAGGAGGTTACGACGGATAGTAGCGAATCGGAGGATCTTTTTGGGATGAGCAGCGACGAAGGTCAGGATGAAATGTATAAGAAAGCGGTAGCCATCGTGCAGGATACCGGCAAGGCCTCTACGAGCTTTATCCAGCGGCAGCTGCGCATCGGCTATAACAGGGCGGCGAATATCGTTGATCAATTGGAGCAGGATGGTATCATCAGTCAGGCGGATCATGTGGGCCGCCGCGAAGTGCTGGTGAAATAAATGGTAGGTATCCGGTTTCAGGTGTTAGGTTTTGGCAAGAATCATAGAACGGATTTGCATCGCGCGCGCGGCCTCACGCTGCAGCCTTCCCGCCATGTGGCACTGGCTCAGCGTCTTTTCACCGGCGTGTTGCTCATGTCCCTGCCATGGACCACTCAGGCGCAGCGGCAAAATGCTCCGTCCTTCAATGAGCTGCCCGCGGCGGAATATCAGCAACGTCGGATTGATTTTGACATCGCACCTTACAAAGAGGATTTACAGCGTGTGCAGGATTATCTGCAAGAACTCACCACGCTCGAATCGCGTTTTACTCAAACAACCGCGCAAACCTCCGGCATTAATATGGGTAAAGTCTATATCAGCAAACCCGGTAAAGCGCGCTGGGAGTATAAAATCCCGACGCCCCGACTGGTCATTGTAAAGGACGACGAGCTGGTCTATTACGATGTCGAACTGAACGAAGTAACCTATACGGATACGCCGCCGCCTCTCAAGCTTTTCCTCTCAGATGCATTTGATCTATTCGACCCGTCCATACGCATTCTGGATGTAAAACGCAGCGGACAAACTCTCACCATCGCCCTGACCGAATCCGACAATATACAAGACGATAGGCTGAGTTATGAAGCGCTGATTCTCACCTTCGGCCTTCACCCCGTCCAGCTTGATCGTATCCAAACGGTCGATGGCAATAATAATGCGGTCACGCTGGAGCTTTTGCGCCCGAAATTCGGTGAGGAGCTGGATGACGAGCTGTTTATTTTCAAAGACCCACGCCCAATAAAAGAGCGGCGGAATATCCCGTAATATAAGATTTTAAGACTACTGCGGACACCGGGCGTCCTCACAAATGCACTGACGCGATCTCAGGGCGCATATATTAAGCCGCAGCAGATTACCACGGCACTAAGCGCCTCGCAATGACGAGCACTCCTCACCTTGCTTCCCTCTCCAACCAGTACAATAGAATATCGCAGAAGTGGTTGTCATCCTGAATTTATCTGGGTATGACAGTGACAACTAACCTAAGGAATTAAACCATGCCCAGTTTTGACATCGTATCCAAAGTTGATCATCAGGAAATCGATAATGCCGTGAATTCTGTTCGGCGTGAAATCGAGACGCGTTTCGATTTTAAGGGTGGGAATTCGTCTATCGAATGGAACGAAAGCGAGCATAACATCATCATCCTCGCTGATGATAGCACGAAACACAAAGCCATGGTTGAGATGCTGAAAACGCACATCGTAAAACGCAAGCTTGACCCGAAAGTGCTGGATTTTAAAGGCCCGGAAGCTGCGAGTGGCAACATGGTGCGTGAACAGATCGCAATTAAGGAAGGCATTGGCGCGGATGAAGCAAAGAAAATTACCAAGTCGATCAAAGGGTCGAAACTAAAGGTGCAGGCGGCCATTCGCGGTGATGAACTCCGCATTACGGGGAAAAAACGCGATGACCTGCAGGCAGCGATTCAACACGTTAAAGAAATGAATCTCGATACGCCGCTGCAATATATTAACTTCAGGGATTAAGCTTCTAGCGGTAGAACCTTTCCGCCCAGTAGCGCTCTATACCTTTTCGGTCCCAGAATATTTGCGGTTGATCAATACTGCCTTCAATGTCCAAAGCAATGCCGATACTGCCTTGCCGACCAAGAGATACAGTCATAGGACTATTTACTCTGATTTCCCAGTCAGGCAAATCAAAGCTTGCATTTAGCTTAACTGAGCTTAGCATTTCATGCGGAAATTTCGCATTATGCAATGACATGATCCCGCGTTCTATGGTAAAAACTCCTGAAAAATACTTGAACTGCGTCAAACCAGAATGTAGAGCTTTATGCCCCCAGTAACGTACGGCCCTCACATCTTTAAGATTAGGTATTTTACGCTGCAGCAATACAATGTCGAAACCGCGTACGGTTATATTGCGCGCTAATATATTGACCGTACCGCTCATTGATTCCACCCACTCCCGTTGCGAATTTCCACTCATGGAAAGGCTGGCACTCAAGCCAGAGTAACCATCAATATTTGTAAATCCAAATAATGTTTTCATTAAAGGACGAAGGTTCATATTAGGTGTCGAAAAAAAGAGATTCATATACATTGGACGAGTGGTGATATTACCATTTAACTCAAATGTACTGCCGAACATTGAACCTTTGGCTTCGGTAATTTCAATCTGCGATATACCCAGCTTTGCACGCAAAACCAGATTTTGCACTTTTGCATCCTTATAATAGTATTCATCCGCTCGCATGTTGAAACTACCCATATAAATGCCAAGATAATCCAGATAAATTTCATTATATGACCACCTATCGGAGATATTTTCACTTCGGGCAAGCTTAGGTTTATCGGGCACGGTAATGGGCAATAGCTCAATAACATCCTGATGATAAAGCTTTTGCGTTGCCAGGCTGATATCAATAATGGGATCCAAATTACTTGTATTTAACCGCATGTTAGCGCGCACTATTCCTTCGCGGCTTGATTTCATCGAAACATCACGCATTTCAAGTACACCCGGAGTAATATCAAATACGAGGCTAGCATCCTCATAACGCTTGCTTCCGATAGTGGTTTGATCCAAGTGGAGAGAGAAAATAAACTGTGAAAGCACCGCATCGATATTACGAATATTATCAAAAAGAATAGTGTCAAAACCTTCTTGTGTTTCAGTTACTCTTTCTCGCTTTGCCATCAGTTCGTTAAAATTCAAACTAGGTATGCGTAAAGCAGATTTAGCCACTCTACGCCCATCATCATAAAAACTATAATTTAATTGGCCTACTGCACTTAACCCAGCTCCTTCTATATCTACCCGCCGGAAATACACTTGATTCGCGGTTTTTACATAACTGGATTTAATTTCAAAATCGTTAAAGACATTGCTATTAAGAAAAGAAGCATCCCAACCTAGCCAACTCATTATTTCCCAAGCATTTTCTCCCTCTATCTGAATACTGCCTGTGGTACTATTTTTGGCTGCATCAACTCGGGCGCTTAATATAAATTGTGACGAACCGGGCAAACCCTCTAAATTCATTTTATGCAGAGTAATACCATCTCTAAGCTCTGACTTAACAAGAAATAAATCCACCGATTTTTTATTATAAATAAAGTCACTTACTAAGATATCATAGGTAAAATCGACATTATCAACAAAGGGGTAGACGGTTTTAAAAATGGAATAAGGCGTAATCTGCTCTTCCTGAATCAGCCCCTCCTGACGCTCCCGAAAGAGTTTATCAAAATCTGCATTTTCCGCTTTAATTGCTATAGCGCCTGATTTTGCTCCAGTTTCACCTTTAAATACATCAAGGCCAAAGCTCCCTGTAAGTTCTACTCCAGGCGCCGAAAAATCCATTTGGCTTAATTCCAAATAGCGATTCTTATAAGAAAGCTGGCTTTTCAACGTTATTATTTGTTCAGCCGCATTGATATCACCTAAAAATGCCTGTAAGTATTTTTTAAAGGTGATACTGGCTTGTATTGTGGGATCGGAGGACCAGTTTTTTATGCTTCCTTTGGCCTCGAACCGATCCTTCCCCACTGTAATATAAGCATCTAAGGGCGCACTATTATCATTCGATAAATCACCGACCTTTACGTCATATTCAATAGGTGGCTGACCAATATCCCCATAGGAAACCCCGGTTAATTGATAGGGTCCGTAAAGGCTATCAGCTTGCAAGGCTCCTTTGTCTAGTATAACATTGTATTTAAGAGGTTCTTCTCGAGTTCCCGTAATAATGTTTACGCTACCACTGAGAATCGTGACTTTGTTAAATACACCTTCATATTCTATTTTTTCGCGCTGCGATTCCACGTCAGCGCCTACATTCCAATTCGCTTCCTCGCCAAGGTATTTTTCAATATTAATCTGAGGCTCAATCAATACCGCCTCATCAATAATATTCCGCCCTAATAGCAAGTCAAAGTAGGAATACCGCAAACTTAGCTCACTAATCGATATGATATTAGCAGCCAGATCGTCTCTTACATTTTCTAAATTAATACCGCGCGCTTTCAATGTAAGCTTAGGAAAAAAATCTAACTCTACACCACCTGTAATTTTCAGTTCATGGCCTGTATACTCAATCGCTTTTCTTTCTATGGAGGCTCGCAGCCCATCCCAATTGATTAAAGAATAGCCAAGGAATACAATCCCTACCATAAGCAGTACAAAGACGCTAACATACGTTATAATTTTTTTCATTTTAAATATCCTACCGAGGTTCAGGATAGCATAACTCCACACTTTTGTCAGGACTTTCCACCGCAAATCTACACTGAGCAATAAATACACTTATATTAGCTTCTTTCGTGACCTTAGCACCTCCTTTTGAACGCCGAAGAATGCGGTAAATTCTTTATATTTGTTTTTCAATAACTTCGGACTGAACACCATATATAGGTATTTTTGCCACACGAGCCACTATATCTAGATGAAAAATTTGGTTTAGTTATTTACTTCCGGGAAGGCTGTTGCTATGGTTAGCAACACGTGGAAGGGGATACAACCCAAGGGGTTTTGAGGTAAAATACGCTCAGGCTTAGCCCTTTATTGACGCTTAATTATTAGGGGACTGCTGGTATGAATAAAGTCGAATTGAACATAGCACGAGACACCAAATTATCCGATTTCGGAAAAGCGGTTCTGCAGGATCGTTATTTGCTACCCGAAGAGTCCTATCAGGACATGTTCGCGCGTGTTTCAAATCATTTCGGCGATGATCCGGCACATGCGCAGCGCATTTACGACTATATCAGCAATCTATGGTTCATGCCGGCCACCCCGGTGCTTAGCAATGGCGGAACCACCCGTGGCATGCCAATTTCCTGCTTTTTAAATGAAACGGAGGATTCCTTAAACGGTATCGTCGATTTATGGACCGAGAATGTCTGGCTTGCCTCACGCGGCGGGGGGATTGGCAGCTACTGGGGCAATTTACGTTCCATCGGCGAAAAAGTCCGCGGCAACGGTAAAACGTCCGGCGTTATTCCCTTTATGCGCGTGCAGGATTCGCTCACGCTGGCGATTTCACAAGGCTCTTTACGTCGTGGAAGCTCCGCCGTTTACTTGCCGATCGACCATCCTGAAATTGAAGAATTTATCGAGATTCGTCGTCCGACCGGTGGTGATCCAAACCGCAAAGCACTCAACATTCACCATGGCGTTTCCATCACCGATGAGTTTATGAGGGCCGTGGAAAATGATGAGCCCTGGAGTCTCCGCAGCCCGAAAGACCGTTCTGTGGTGCGTCATATCAATGCGCGTGAACTCTGGATTCGCCTGCTGACGGCTCGCGTTGAAACCGGCGAGCCCTATATGCTCTTTATTGATACGGTGAATCGCGCCATTCCGGAACATCATAAAAAGCTAGGGCTGAATGTTAAAACCTCAAACCTGTGTAGCGAAATCACACTACCAACCGGCTTTGACCACCTTAATAATTCGCGCACTGCGGTATGCTGCCTGTCTTCACTGAATCTGGAGACCTATGACGAATGGAAGGATAACCCGCTGTTTGTTAAAGATATTATGCGTTTTCTGGATAATGTATTACAGGATTTTATCGATAATGCACCTCCGGGTATGGAACGTGCGACCTACTCCGCTATGCGTGAGCGCAGCGTAGGGCTCGGCGTGATGGGTTTCCATTCGTACCTGCAATCCAAGCGTATTCCGATGGAATCCGTCATGGCCAAGGTGTGGAATAAGAAAATATTTGAGCATCTCAAACAGGAGGTGGATGAAGCCAGTCAGGAACTCGCCGAGGAGCGTGGGCCTTGCCCCGATGCGGCCGAAGTTGGTGTTATGGAGCGCTTCTCAAACAAGATGGCGATTGCACCGACGGCCTCGATTTCGATCATTGCAGGCAACTCTTCACCCGGTATTGAGCCTTACGCCGCGAATGTTTTCGTACAAAAAACACTCACCGGCTCCTTTACTGTGCGCAATAAGCACCTGAAGCGCCTGCTGGAAGAAAAAGGGCAGGATAATGAAGATGTCTGGTCGTCCATCGCCACGCGTGAAGGTTCCGTGCAGCATCTGGATTTTCTGACGCAGGACGAGAAGGACGTTTTCAAAACGGCGCCGGAAATTGATCAGATGTGGATGATCGAACATGCGGCTGACCGTGCGCCCTTTATCTGTCAGGCGCAGTCGCTGAATGTCTTCCTAGCCGGTAATGTGCATAAAAAACGCCTGCATGATGTGCATTTTCAGGCATGGAAAAAGGGCGTTAAAAGCCTGTATTATTGCCGCTCAACTTCGGTACAGCGTGCCGAGAAAGCACATGAGGCGATGGGCAATGTCCGCGAGAAAGAACAGCAGCAGCTGGATCTTGATCTACAGCCCGGCCAAAAGCGTAAAAAAATGACCGAAAAGCCCGTCACGCCGGAGCCGAATACTTACGAAGAATGTCTGGCTTGCCAGTAGCTTATGGACTTAGATACCCTCCGAAGCGAATATCGTGATGCTATTTTAGCCATTACCCAAAAATATGGCGCGGATAATGTGCGCGTGTTCGGTTCGGTGGCGCGCGGGGAGGCAGGGCCGGATAGTGATGTGGATTTACTGGTACATATGCGACCCGGAAGCAGCCTCTTTGATCTTGGCGGCATCTATTCCGAGTTAACCACCTTGCTACATTGCAAGGTTGATATTGTATCGGAAAAAGCAGTGAGCCCCCGGCTGAAGGATGCCATATTCAAAGAAGCAACGGCGTTATGACAACCTCGGACGAAAAGCGCCTAGAGCATATCTATGACGCAATTTGCGTTATTGATGAATATGTGAATGAATATGGTTTGGATGCTAAGCATAATTTGGATGCGTGTATTCGCTATCTTATGATCATCGGCGAGGCCGCAAACCATTTAAGTCTTGAAACAAAACAGGCTACCCCGCATATTGAATGGCCAAAAATCATAGGAATGCGGCACTTTTTGATCCATGAGTATCACCACGTAGACTATGACTTAGTGCGTGCTGTACTGCAAAACGAAATAATAGAGCTTAAGAATGCTATTTTGCAGGTAATCGCTCCGTAAAATAGACGAATATGAACAGTGACCGATAACAAGCAGGAGGAACCATTATGAGCTTACTCAAAGCCGATCCGATTTTTAAGCCGTTCAACTACCCCTGGGCCTATGAGGCGTGGCTCACGCAGCAGCGCATTCACTGGCTTCCTGAAGAAGTGCCGATGGGGGACGACGTGAAGGACTGGCAACACGAGCTGACCCCGGAAGAAAAGCACCTCCTGACGCAGATTTTCCGCTTTTTCACGCAGGCCGATATCGAAGTGAATAATTGCTATATGAAGCATTACACCCGCGTGTTTGAACCGACCGAGGTGCAGATGATGCTCGCCGCGTTCTCGAACATGGAGACGATTCACATCGCCGCTTATAGCCATCTGATTGAAACGATTGGCATGCCGGAAACCACCTATTCCGAATTTCTGAAATACAAGGAAATGAAAGATAAATACGACTACATGCAGCAATTCGGTGTGGAAACGAAAGAAGATATCGCGACCACACTTGCGGCCTTTGGCGGCTTTACCGAGGGACTGCAGCTCTTTGCCTCCTTTGCTATTCTGATGAACTTCCCACGCTTCGGCAAAATGAAAGGCATGGGGCAGATTGTCAGCTGGTCCGTGCGCGATGAAACGCTGCACACCAACTCGATCATCCGCTTGTATCATACCTTCCTGCGCGAGAATGAGGATATTGATGTCGATAAGCTGCAGAAGCGCCTCTATGCCATCTGCGATACCATCGTAACGCATGAGGATGCGTTTATTGACCTTGCCTTTAATATCGAAGGCTCGATTCAGGGGCTTTCCAGCCATGAAGTGAAGGAATATATCCGCTACATTGCCGATCGCCGCCTCCTGCAACTGGATATGCAGCCTATGTACGGCAACGCGAAAAATCCGCTTCCCTGGCTGGATGAAATCCTTAACGGGGTCGAGCATACCAATTTCTTCGAAAACCGGGTGACGGAATATACCCGCGCCGCTACGCAGGGAAGCTGGGAAGAGGTGTGGAGTTAGGTGGGGTGATGTGTAGATGATTCGATGATTGAACTTTTTTCGAATTATCTACTCATCCAATCATCAAAATTACCGCTGCAATTCCTGCGACTGCGAGTGCTCCTGCGCTTGGCGGAGCATTTCGGTGAAGGTCTTGCGTTGCACGTTGATCAGGCGTTTTTTCGCACCGAATACGGCCGGTGCCACTTTCTCGATATTGCTGATCAGCCCGATCACTTCAAGCGCTTTACCGACGAGTAGATTATGAATCCCCAAATCCCGCACCGCCTGAATGATCAGCGCAAAATCAGGGATGCGATCTGCATGGGATTCTAACTTATCCAGCGCTTCCGCTCGTTTGATTTCGTCAATCTGCTGCAGCAGTTTTTCAAGCACCTTACCCTGCTTATATTTGGCTTTTTTCACCATGTGCTGCTCCTGCTCATTGCCCAGTTCATCAGGGATTTTATCCACCTCCTCCAAAAACTGCACAATGGCCTCAAAAATATTCCGTACTGAGGATTCGACCCGCTTCGTGATCTTTTTATTCACCTTTTCATCATTTTCAACAAAATCCAGATAGGCTTCGGAAAGCTCATCGGCGGACTCCTGAACCTGTCTCACCACCGGCTCAATCAGCGTCAACTGCAATTCGACATGTACCTGTTGCTGATTTTCAATCGCCGTAATCACATCATCGGCAAGATCAAAATAGCGCAGGATTTCATCATGAAAATCTGCGTGATCGTCCGTAGTTTTTAATAATGCGCCCATATAGCCCTCAGCTTGTCATATTTTTACTTTAAGTAGAATACAGGATAAATGTTAATATATCGTTAACGAAAGAAAGAAAAAGCACTCCAGCATCAACGTGGATACCTTTTGCAGGTTCTTATCTTCCCTACTCTACCGTCACGCTTTTTGCTAAGTTCCTCGGTTGATCGACATCCGTGCCCTTCGCCACTGCCACATGGTACGCCAGTAGCTGGATTGGGATTGCATAGAGGATGGGGGTTACGAACGGCGCGGCATCAGGTAGTATAATAGCCTCTTCCGTCACATCGTCCAGACTTTCCACGCCTTTTTCGTCACTGAGAACGATCATACGCCCGCCGCGCGCCGCGACTTCGCGGATGTTAGACGCTGTTTTCTCAAATAGATGATCCGCCGGCGCAATACACACCACCGGCACCTCCTCATCGACCAGCGCAATCGGCCCATGCTTCAGCTCACCCGCCGCGGCAGCTTCCGCATGGATGTAGCTGATTTCCTTTAGTTTTAACGCGCCCTCGAGCGCCAGACCGTAGGAAATACCCCGGCCGATATACAGAATATCTCTCGCATGCACCACATCCTGAGCGAGATTCTTGATCGCCTCATCATGATTTAGCACCTCCGCCATACGGGATGGAATTTCCGAGAGCGAATGCGTAAACTGACGCACATCCCTGGCTTCAAGTAAGCCGCGCGCCTTACCGAGCGCAATGATAAAACAGGCCAGCGTCGCCAGTTGCGCGGTAAAGGCCTTAGTGGATGCCACGCCGATTTCCGGTCCGCAATAAATCGGCAATACGGCATCGGCCTCGCGCGCCATCGTGCTTTCCGTCACATTGACAATTGCAATGGTTTTCAGGCCTTTAGATTTAGCATAACGCATTGCCGCGAGCGTGTCGGCCGTTTCTCCGCTTTGCGAAATGAAAAGCGCCGCATCCCCCGGCTTCGCCCCCAAAAGCGAATTGCGGTAGCGGAATTCGGACGCCACATCAATATCGACCGGCACTTGCGCCGCCTCCTCCGCCCAGTATTTTGCAATAAACCCGGCATAGTAAGACGTTCCGCACGCAACGATTGTTAAGCGGCTAACCTCTTCGAGCGCAAAAGGCAGGTTCGGCAGATTAATCTCCCCCTGCACCGCATTCAGATAGGCGCGGAACACATCACCGATGACGCTTGGCTGCTCATAGATCTCTTTCAGCATGAAATGGCGGTAATTTTCTTTCCCGATACTTAAGGTGGAGGCAGACGCGATCACCCGATCCCGCTTAACTTCATGGCCAGATGCGTCGAAAAACCGTACCGGCTTGCCACGCTGCAATAAGGCGACATCACCGTCCTGCAAATAGGTGAGGTGGTTAGTCATCGCGGCCAGAGCCATTGCATCCGAACCGAGATAGAGTTCCCCTTCGCGTTTCTCCACACCATACCCCACAGCGAGCGGAGAACCTTGCCGCACCGCAATCAGTGTTTCGTCATCCCCTGCAAACATAATGCCAAGCGCATAAGCGCCTTCCAGCCGATTTACGGTGGATTGTACTGCCTCGAGTTTGCCCTGACCCTGCAAAAGGCAATGGGTGATAAGCAGCGGGATCACTTCCGTATCGGTCTCGGTTTCGAGCGTGTAGCCGTCACTTTCCAGCGCCTTCCGCAACTCGCGGAAATTCTCGATAATGCCGTTATGCACGACCGCCACCTTTTCAGTCGCATGAGGATGCGCGTTTTCGGCAATCGGCGCACCATGTGTCGCCCAGCGCGTATGCGCTATGCCAATCGCACCGTCATGCGCCGCATCCTCAAGTGCGTGCTCCAGATTGGCGATTTTTCCCTTGGCACGGCTGCGGGTGATTTCTCCTTGTTCCAGCGTGGCAATCCCTGCTGAGTCATAGCCGCGATATTCCAGCCGCTTCAGCCCGTCCATTAAATCATCACTTACGCTGCGTGTTGCAACTATGCCTACAATTCCGCACATAACATGCCCTCAGTTCGTCTTCATTAAGTGTGTTTAGCAAATAAAACATCTATCCGCATCGGATAAATTGCTTCAAAGGCGCGTAAGCTGACTATTTAAATTCCATCGCCCGCATGACATACCGAGCGAGCATATCGATCTCGAGATTTACCTCACTCCCGGCTTGATAACCAGAGAAAATCGTATGTTCCCAGGTATGGGGTATGATCATTAGCGTGAAGCGGTTCTCGTTGATCTGATTCACGGTCAGCGATACGCCGTCCACCGCAATGGAACCTTTGGTTGCTACATAGGGCATTAGCGCTTCCGGTGCAGCAATCGCAACATGCCAGTAATCCCCTGTTTGTTCGATGGCATGGACCGCCCCTACCCCGTCTATATGACCGGAAACCATATGCCCGCCTAACTCCTCCCCAGCTTTTAGCGCTTGTTCAAGATTAAGCCGCGTACCCTGCTTCCAGTTTTGAGCTGTGGTTACCTCAAGCGTTTCCGGAGAAAGCTCAACGTCATACGCCTTATCCTGCTTTTCCACGACCGTCAGGCAGATGCCATTATGCGCTATTGAGGCGCCGAGTTGTAAGCGCTCAAGATCGAAATTCGTCGCCACGGTCAGGCGTTTCCCTTCGCCCGAAGCGATGACTTGCGTTACCTCGCCAATATCAGTAATGATGCCTGTAAACATGTTTGCCCTACGTTATTCCGACACGCGATTGGATTAGTAGCCGCACTTAGCGGCGGGATGACGGTTTTTATAAAATAAAGGTTATGTCTATGCTCATCCGTACCTTTTTTCAAACGCTTTCCACGCTAACTAAACCTTACGCGTTCAAATTCGTCATTATGACAGTGATGGTTGCTATACTGGCCTTTATCGCCTTCATTATCGCCATGGGCTGGGCTGCCGGCTTTCTGGAAGCTTACATTGCTTTTGAGCATATGGAATGGGTTGGTGCTGCCGGTGCGACCATTGTCGGCTATTTCCTGTTTCCGCTGATATTACCGTTAGTTTCGCTACTGTTTCTGGATGCTGTCGCCGATAACGTCGAAAAGGCGCAATACCCGGAAGTGTATGAAAAAACCAAGCACCCGCTATGGGAGAGTATCAAGGTAGCGGTGATATTTACTGCGATCGCGATACCGCTTAACCTGCTGTTGCTGCTTTTTATTTTCTTTGGCCCGCTCTATTTCATCGCCTATTACGTAATCAATGGCTACCTGTTCGGGCGGGAATATTTTGAAATGATCGCGCTGCGCTATAACCGACCGAATATTGTTCGCAAACACCGGAAAGAACATTTCCGCACGATCTGGCTGCTTGGCGCCGCTATCGCCTTTTCCTACACCATCCCGATGGTGAATTTATTTATTCCGCTTATTTCCGTCATCTGGATGATGCATGTCTTTTTCGCTCTGCCACAACCCCGGCAGCTTACGCAGAAGGGTGCAGGCACTCACGCCTCTATGAAAGAAGTGAAGGATATCGACGAGTCTTAGACACCCCCCGAAGTTTCCTCCGGGGGGCATTCCATCGTTATTAAACCGCTAGCTGCTGCTTAATAGCCTTTTTTGTGCTTATAGTCATGCTTATGCTTATATTTACCCATTTTATGTTTTTTATGGTAACCATGCTTGTCTTTGTAATAAGAATCTTTCTTATACCCATGCTTACCCATATAACGGGTGCACACATCATCCTTCACCGCAGGACCCTGTTTCAAATTTTTCGATCCAGTGAGAACGGAATCATGTCCTGCCAGAGCCGTTCCGGCAGTACCTGCTACACTCATAAGCCCGATTACGGCTGCAGTAGCTAACTTGGTTATATATGATGGTTTAGACACTGGATTACCTCCTTTCGTTGGTTGCAATAGCATCAGCTAAAACAGAAAAAACGTGCGGTGTAAAAAACTTTTTTGCACTCTGTAATTAAAATATCCATAAAGGCGAAGCGTGAAGTATGTCCATTGATTTATCTATTGTCTGGTTCAGACAGGATTTGCGATTACGAGACCATCCTGCGTTGTATGAAGCCTGCAAGCGCGGCACTGTTCTTCCGCTCTATATTCTGGATGATGCTACCCCCGGCGAATTCCGCCATGGCGGGGCCTCACGCTGGTGGCTGTATCACAGCCTGGAATCGCTTCGAACCGACTTACACAAGCATCACTCCGAAGTGATCTTACGCAACGGCGATCCTAAGACCGTGTTAATTGAACTGGCGAAAGAGACCGGCGCAGACGCCATCTACTGGAACCGTTTATATGAACCTTTTCATGTCGAGCGCGATAAGGAAATCAAACAAATACTTGAGGAGCAAGGGGTTACCGTTAAAAGCTATAATGGCTCACTACTCGTCGAACCGTGGCAGCTGAAAACCGGAAGCGGCGAATATTACAAAGTCTATACGCCGTTCTGGAAAAAGCTGAAGGCGGAATTTTCACCGCGCACACCTTTTTCCGTGCCAACGTTTTCCAACCCGGATCACTTCCCCGAGTCGGATAACCTTGAGGACTGGGATCTACTGCCAACCAAACCTAACTGGGCAGAAGGCTGGCTCGACTTATGGCAACCCGGCGAGGCAGGCGCAGAAGAAGCGCTCAGTTATTTTATCGACCATGGCTTAAACATATATGACGATGCGCGCGATATCCCGGCTAAGCGCGGCACTTCCAGACTCTCTCCGCACTTACATCACGGTGAGATCAGCGCCGTACAGATCTGGCATGCAACACAGGTGAAGCGTGAGCAGCGTGATGACCTGCCCGACAGCCATGTGGATTCGTTCCTCTCTGAAATTGCCTGGCGGGATTTTTCCTACAACCTGCTGTTTAATGCCGATCAGTTCCATACAAATAACTTCAAAAGCAAGTTTGACGACATGGCATGGCAAGAGGATAAGGACGCGCTGAAACGCTGGCAGCAGGGTCAAACCGGTTACCCCATTGTCGATGCGGGCATGCGCGAGCTGTATGCTACCGGCTGGATGCATAACCGGGTGCGGATGATTGTTGCCTCTTTCCTGACCAAGGACCTGTTGATTCATTGGAAAGAAGGTGCACAATGGTTTCACGATACGCTTGTGGATGCCGATCTCGCAAGCAATAGCGCGGGCTGGCAATGGTCGGCGGGATCCGGGGCGGATGCACAGCCGTTTTTTCGCATTTTTAACCCGGTTTCACAGGGTGAAAAGTTTGACCCTCAAGGTAAATATGTACGAAAGTGGGTGCCAGAGCTAAGCGAATTGTCCGATCACTATATTCACAAACCGTGGGAAGCCGACTCTGACTTGCTGGAACAAGCCAATATCAGGCTGGGAAAGGACTACCCGCATCCCATCGTCGACCATAAAGCGGCACGCGAGAAAGCGATGGAAGCGTACCAGGCGGTTAAGTAGACACTCGCTATAGTTGCATATTTACCACGAATTTTTGTCTTCAGCCCTCTTCAAAGCCATTTTTACGCTAGTTATTACAACCTATGCATGCAATTTCATATCCTTAATGACATGTATAGTTGGAGGGTAGTATGCTGGACGGCTTCTTAGCTGGCGGGCTGAACATACTGATTATCGATGCGTACAGCACCTATACGGTGTGGAATGAGCTCAACTATGTCGGGCTCAAACTGGATGTCGCCTTCAGTCAGGAGGAAGGCTTTATGATGGCCACTGCGGAGCGCTATGATGTGGTGTTGATTGATCTCGAAATGCCAGAATGCAACCCGTTTGAACTGACCAAGCTGATCCGTAAGTCGCGCGGAAAATCGTTTAACACGTACATTGTTGCGCTATCGGGCGAAATTGAAACCAAGGAACAGGTTTATAAATGCATCGAAGTCGGCATGAATGACTTTATTCTGAAGCCCCTCAACATGAAAATCCTCAAGCTACGGATTCAGATGTGGTCCCGCCTCGCTCAGGCTAACCGGTTGAAGTAGGTATGCGGTAGTGTTAGTTTGTATTTTTATGAATGATATTCCTCAAAAAGCAAAAAATAAACTTGTTTATCTTGTTTCTGACCATACGCAATACAAATTGATGATGACTGTAATTAAAAAGCGTATGTTTTTCATCCAAGACATTCTTAACCGTAAAATAGACTCAGGCATTTTGCTTTTTCAGACTGAATTAATCTATTTCGAACTTCGAATGATTTTTGAATCAATCTACTTATCAACATTAGCTGCTAGAAAAAAGAAATTTGAACAACTATGGCCGAAAACCTTAAAGGCATACGCTCCGGATGAAATCCGGAAGTTTTTAAAGAATCAAGGGTTTAAACTTGAAGAGCATTTTCCGTATCCATACGAATACTCAAATAATGAGGTTAGGTTATTACAAAAACCTTACACTGAACCTGAGATTTTCAAGTTGTTTAACAAAACTCATCAATACCTGCACGAACCAAATCCTTATAAAAAAAGCTGGTCTGAAAGAGAAGAAGAGTGCTCCGAATTACAAAAAGAGGCAACTGCTATAGTAAAGAATTTGTGGAAACTACTAGCAAACCACGTACGTGTAAGTGAAGTAGATAATGGTGAAGGTGTAATGTTACTATGCAACCTTCAAGACAGAAAATTGCCCGTAATTGTCTCAGTAGCAGTAACTGCTAAATAAATAAACCGCTACCCCTTCAGCTCCTCACTAATCAGGAACGCCAGCTCCAGCGCTTGAGAGGCATTGAGGCGTGGGTCGCAGTGCGTATGGTAGCGGTGTTTCAAGTCTACCTCGCTGATCGCTTGCGCGCCGCCAATACATTCTGTCACATCCTGCCCGGTCATTTCAAAATGCACACCGCCTGCATAGGTGCCCTCGGCAGCATGAATCTGGAAGAATTGCTTCACCTCGGAAAGAATATCGTTAAACGGTCGGGTTTTGAAGCCATTCGGCGATTTGATGGTGTTGCCGTGCATCGGGTCGCAGCTCCAGACGACATTGTACCCCTCTTCTTTCACCGCGCGCACGAGCGGCGGCAATAGCTCGCTCACCTTCTCTGCCCCCATGCGCGAAATCAGCGTAAGGCGACCCGGCTCGTTCTCCGGGTTGAGCACGTCACAAAGCGCCTTAATCTCCTCGATCGTGATTTTCGGCCCGACTTTGAACGCCACCGGATTGGCAATACCCCGGAAAAACTCCACATGCGCTTCATCGAGCGAGCGGGTGCGATCGCCAATCCACAGCATATGGGCGGACTGCGCAAACCATTTCTCACGCTCTTCATCAAAGCGGGTCAGCGCCTCTTCATAAAACAGCAGCAGCCCCTCATGCGAGATATAAAAATCCGCCTGCCGCAGCTTTTCGACATCTTCTACATTCAACCCGCAGGCATGGATAAAGTTGAAACATTCATTGATCCGCTCGACCAGATCAGCAAAGCGCCTCCCCTGCCGGGAATTTTTAATGAACGCATCATTCCATTCGGAAATATGACGCAGGCTCGCATACCCTCCATTCGCCATTGAGCGCAGATAGTTCAGCGTCGCCGTCGCCTGATGATAGGCTTTCAGCAAATTGTTCGGATCATTCTGACGCGCCTGTTCGTCAAAATCAATACTGTTAATGATGTCGCCACGGTAGCTCGGCAGCTCTTTACCCTCGACCGTTTCAAAATCGCTTGAGCGCGGCTTGGCAAACTGCCCGGCAATCCGCCCGACTTTGACCACCGGCTTGCCCGTGCCATACATCAGCGCAACCGTCATCTGCAGGATCACACGGAAATAATCCTCCAGATTCTGCGGGTTAAATTCCGCAAAACTCTCGGCGCAATCACCCCCCTGCAGCAGAAACGCCTCACCGCGCGACACGGCAGCCAGTGAGCTTTTCAGCGAGTCTACCTCATCCGGAGTTACCAGCGCGGGATAGTCGTGGATTTTTGCGAGCACGGCCTGCAATGCGTCTTGATTGTCATAGGCAGGTTGCTGCTTGATCGGCAAGCCCTTCCAGCTATCGGGAGACCAGTTTTTTTCGTGCATTTGTTCTTTTACCTTGTTCATAAAGCTGTATATAATAGCTTTTTTAGGGAATTACTAGGCTTTTGAGGGGTTTTATGCCAGCACAGGATCCAGATAATACGATCGCCTTTCAGGGCGTACGCGGTGCACATTCCGATCTCGCCTGTCAGGAGGTGGAACCTTATATGAATACGATGCCCTGCGCCGCGTTTGAAGATGTGTTCAAAGCGGTGGATGAAGGGCATGCTAAATACGGATTGATTCCGATGGAAAATTCCTACGCGGGTCGGGTCGCGGAGATTCATAACATTCTGCCGGAAACCAACCTGCATATTGTGGGTGAGTATTTTCACAGCGTCCATCACCATCTTATGGGGGTCAAGGGCGCGACTCTTGAGGATATCAAAACCGTTACTTCCCACGCACAGGCGCTGATGCAATGCCGCAAATTTATTTATGAGCGTGGGTTAGAGCAACGGCCGGCGAGTGATACGGCCGGCGCCGCTGAAGCGGTTGCCGAAGCTGCGGATAAGCAGGTTGCCGCTATTGCGAGCGAACTTGCCGCTGAGCTGTATGGCCTTGATATACTCGCACGTGAAGTAGAAGATCACCATGACAACGTTACGCTGTTCATTAAGCTCGCCAGAGAACCTTACGAACCTGCAGCGCAGGATGAACGACTGATCAGTTCCGGCATTTTCACGACGCGCAACCTGCCTGCCGGGCTTTATAAAGCGCTCGGAGGTTTTGCCACGAATAATGTGAACTTATTGAAATTAGAGAGCTATATCCCCGATTACGCGTCGGGCACGGCGCAGTTTTTCATCACGTTCGAGGGTAATCCGGAAGGGCGGAACGTACAGCTTGCGCTGGAGGAGCTCGGCTTTTTCACCCACAATTTCAAACTGCTCGGCGTCTATCCGGCGGATGAACGGCGGTTTGGTTCATGATGCTTGCTATATATACATATTGTATATATAATTAGTATGGCAAAGCATTACATCTGGGATGGTGAAAAATCCCGCCTGAACGAAGCAAAGCATGGCGTCCCGTTTTCCTATATTGTTCGCGTTTTTGACGATCATGCGCGGATAGAATGGCCGGATACGCGCCATGACTATCAGGAAACCCGCATGGTTTGCATGGGAAGAATTGATGACCGCTTATTTGTGTGCGTTTACACAAGGCGAGCTTAAAATATCCGGATTATTTCCGGCAGAAAGGCAAATAACCGTGAGCAAAGACGATTTAATCAAATACGAACACCATCCTGACAAGCCGTCGGAATTAACCGCTGAACAGAAAAAACGCCTTGATACAATGGGAGATCAGGATATCGATTATACCGACATCCCCGAACTGGATGACGACTTTTTCGCCGCCGTAGAACGCCATTTACCCAGGCCGAAAGAAGCCATTAGTCTTCGTATCGACCCGGATGTGCTGGCATGGTATCGCAGTCAGGGAAAAGGGTATCAGTCTATTATGAATGCCGTACTCAAAGCCTACGCGGAGCGATATGAATCGCCTAACTAGCCGGTAACATTCGTCAACTCACGATATGTCGCCTGTGCGGTTACCAGTTGCTGCTGCAGCGTAGCGGCGTCATCCTGTGCGATGGTATGAGCAAGCGCACGCACTACGCCGACATAGGCCTTAATCATGTCAGACAGCTTTTCCCGCGCTTCCACCATATCTTCTATATCACCGCTTCCCTCAAACAACAAATGCCGGGTCACGCCGTGTAGACCAGCACTCGTCGCATAGGGATATTCCGGCTCGGTGATCGCCTCCATCATAAAACAGGCAATCAGTCGCGGCATGTAGTCCATATATGGCATGAGATTTTCGGCATAGCTACCCCGCGCCTCTGCCTTGGCAGTCGTCGTTTCCAGCCCCATCTGCTCCCTAAGCGTACGGAAATGATGACGCTTTTTAACAGCCGCCTGAAAACGAGCTGCTAAAGTATCGGTATCCGCATGGTTCAGTGCGTTTTGCAATTGCGACAGCCCCAATAAAAAATCATCGACTACGGCGAGCAGATAGTGCCTGTTTTCCAAAAAAATATCGCGCCACATCACCGCATCGGAACCGCCCAGCCGGATAAACTGCTGAAAGGTGCTATCCATTGCGGCTGTAATTGCCTGCCGCTCCGCTTCCGGTAATTTCGCGAGTAATAACATGTAGCTGGAGCTGAAAAACTGAATCGCATGGCTCACAGATGCATACACAAAGTCATGCCGGCGGTGATCCAGCAGCTCGACCTGCGCGCCAACTGTTGACCACATGGTTTGCACCAGCTGTAAGGCATCCGGTTGGGTTGAAGGAAGCGGTGATAAAATCGTTTTTTTATGCTGAAATAGTTCAGGAAACGCGGCTTCGGGTCCGCTTTTTTCTGTCCCTGCAATCGGGTGACCGGGCACAAAGCGCACACTCATCGCATGGCTGAGCTGGTTGATCACATCCACCGTGGGCTTGAGTTTGACCGAACCGACATCGGTAATCACCGCGTCCGGCTTGAGATGCGCACTAACCTGCTGCATTATCTCCGGATAGGTGCTTAGCGGTGTACAGAGTACCACCAAATCCGCCTGCTTCACCGCCTGCCACAGCTCCGTTGTGGCTACATCCAACATGCCAAGCGATGCGGCTTTTTCAAGCGTTTCCTTGCGGCGGCTGAACGCGGTAATATGAATATCCGGATGCGCTTTCTTGAGCGCCAGCGCGAGTGAGCCACCGATCAGGCCAATTCCGATGAGCGTAATACGCTTGGTTTGCAGTTGGGTCATGATAGAGAGGCCATCATTACGTGGTCCTAAAGATTGAATAATTAATCATCCTCAAAGCTCTTATGTTGTAAATCGCCAAGCAGATCCGATAAATCCTGCATATCCGATTGATCTTCCATATTTGCGCGGTTTTCTTCCACCACTTTATCATGAATTTCTTTTCGTAGAATCGTGGCCGAAGGTGGAAAGTCAAAACCAAGCTTAACGGACTTACCTCGAATTTCCGTTACTTTGACTTCAATCTCACCGTTAATTATGATGGATTCACCGAGTTTGCGCTGAAGATAAAGCATGCCGACCTGCTGTCGTTTCGTTAACTACGTGTCTATAATATCTTCTTTAGTATAACCCTGCATGTAAAGCAAGCTGGTTAGGTCTCCATGCCGCACGATGGCGCCCTGATGTTCCCGCGCGGCGGCCTGTACGGTTGGTTTCGCGCGGTACGCCACCCCTAAACCACCGGCGCGGCTGGAAGCGCAGATCATATCCAGATCATTCGCGCCATCGCCAACGACACAGCTTAGCCCTAACCCGATACCAATCTCATCGGCGTGGAACTTCAGCGCGTTCAGCTTCGCGGTTTTATCGAGGATAGGCTCTTTCACCGTACCGCTCAGTTTATCGTTTTCCACATCCAGAATGTTCGCTTCATTGATATGAAAACCGACTTCATCGGCCACCCGGCTGGTGAAAAACGTAAATCCGCCCGATACCAGCACGCACCGCGCATCATGCGCTGCCATCGTATGCACGAGTTGTTTAGCTCCCTGCATAATCGTAATATGATGATCAAACGCCTCCTGCAACACATCGGTGGACAAGCCCTTCAATAAGGCGACACGCTCACGTAAAGCGGCCTTAAAATCCAGCTCGCCATTCATCGCGCGCTCAGTGATTTCCGAAACATGTTCTTTTAAGCCGGCAAAATCCGCAAGCTCATCAATACATTCCTGCTCAATGATGGTCGAATCCATATCACTGACCAGTAGCTGTTTGCGCCGCCCCTCTACCTTCTGCACCGCGAAGTCGAACGGCACCGGCTCTAGCAGATGCGTCAATACCTCGCGCGCTTCTTCCAGACGAAATTTCGAAAAGAAAATATCCGCTGCAACTCCGCTTGCCAGCTCCGCCACTTCCTCCACAAAGGCTCCTTGCGCCTGCAACGTATCAACGACCGAATTGATTTCCTGCTCGTTTAAGTCCGCTGCATCCGGGCGGGCGATCAGCGTTGCCACGTTTGTCCATTGATTCATGTTCTACTGCATCCTATTTTAGGCGAATGAAACCGATTCTTATCCTCGGCGGGCCGACAGCGAGCGGTAAATCCGGCTTCGCGCTGCAGCTTGCCGATTACATAGCCGAAAGCGATGCGGCTGTAAACGGGTGCGTGATTATCAACGCGGATTCGATGCAGGTCTACCGCGAAATCCCGATTATTACCGCGCAGCCGGATCAGGAAGCGCTGGAGTCGCACCCGCACGCGCTCTATGGTTTTTTAAGTGTACGGGAGGAATGCTCCGCAGGCATCTGGCTGAAAGCGGCGACCGAAGCCATCCAGCAGGCGCACCTGCAAAATCAACTCCCTATTATCGTAGGCGGAACGGGCATGTATCTTCGCTGCCTGACTGAAGGGATTGCCGCCATTCCCGCCATTGCGCAGGAGGTCCGCAAAGCCGCGCGAGCCACGCTAGATGAAATCGGCCACAGCAAGTTTCATATTTTGCTGAAAGACCGGGACCCGATTATGGGCGAGCGGCTTTCCCCTACCGATACGCAGCGTATGCTACGCGCATGGGAAGTGCTCGAGCAGACCAATCAGTCCATTGCTGAATGGCAGCAACAAGGCGCTGAATCCGCCTTTGCGCCGGAGCAATTCACTACATTATTACTCTTACCTCCTCGCGAAACGCTGTATGCTCAGTGTAATCAGCGTTTTCTGGCCATGCTGAATCATGGTGCGCTTGAAGAAGTAGACCGGCTGGAAGAGATGGAACTGGATGCGGGGTTAACCGCGCTGAAAGCCCTTGGCATCCCTGAACTCATGGCGTTTAAGCGCGGGGAATGTAATTTCGATGAGGCTATCGAAAAAGCACAGCAACATACGCGTAACTATGCCAAACGACAAACGACCTGGTTCCGCAATCAATTTAAGGCAGATAAAGTCATAGAACAGATGGACAAGAGCACGTTAAACACGGCTATAGATATGCTGTTACCTCGGCTAAAGGGGTAAGGTTGTAACCTTTCCTCCCTTTCACACCATTGCGACTCGTTACCACGGCGAGAGAATGTCTACGATCTGGCTACCAATGCGGGGCTGTTGCATATCCGTGATTAATCCTTTACCGCCGTAAGAAACACGCGCTTCGGCCATACGGGAAAGATCGACCTCATTATTCGCGCCAACATCCACCGGGCGGACAACGCCTTGCACGGTGAGTTGCCGCACTTCAAAATTCACCCGCACTTCCTGACTGCCATACACGACAAGATTGCCGTTCGGCAACACCTGCGTCACAACCGCGGCCACTTCTGTTTCGATGCGCTCTTCACGCTCAATAATGCCTTCGCCGTCATTGGTCATGTTGGTATTGATGTCAAGCAGATTGGCTGCATCCTGATCGCCGGGTAGTCGCCTCAACAGCTCATTTTGCAAGCCAAACACCGAAGGTGCGCCTAAGCTATCACGCCCGTTACGCCGGCGCTCGGTGATGTTTTCCAATTCGGCCCGATCCTGTATAATCACAATGACCTTTAAAATGTCCCCTACTTTACGCGCCCTCGTATCACCAAAGAAAGAGCGCGACGTATTACGCCAAAGCGAGTTGGGGGTCGTTTCGAATTCATACGCCGCAGGTTGAATCGGCCAGGTGACCGGGGCCGACTTCTCTGGTGCAATATCTACTACGTTTAATGCCGGTTCTTGACCAACATTACGTAACCGGTCTACCTGCGATTGTGTGCAAGCGGGTAACAGGAACAGCATGGCCAGTATGGATATCCACAATTTCATTACTCGCCCTCCCGCTGTGCGATTAATTGCTTTGCAAGATGCTCACGATAATTCACCAACAGCTCACCATTCTCCATGACCATCGCCTTGATACGCTGGCCGCTATCGATGTTTTCAAGTGTGATCACCTGCCCTTTCACACCATCCTCCAGCGCTTCGGCCATAGCGCGCAGCTCCATCGTACGCGAACGGTAAATGACGGGCACAATCTTACCTTTCTTTACAATTTCATAGTCTTTAACGTGTCGCACAGGAATGGGCTCGCCTTGCTGGAGGTTGCGTGCCGCCTGCTTGCCCACGAGCGCTGTCGTTTCCTGTATATGATGGCTCCGCAGCGCCCGTTCCGGCACATTAATTTCTGAAACATCGCTTGCAGAAATCATCTCACCGCGCGGAATATCCCGCACAAGCGCCGGTACCGGCACCATCACCTCATATCGCCCCTGCAAGCTTAACACCGTCGGCTGCTGGTGACGGCGCGGCTGCATAAGCTGGAAATTAAACCGCTTTCCGGCTGCATCCACTTCGCTCAACGTAACCCGTATATCTCCCTGAAACGGCATGTAGCGCTGCAGGTCAGCGAGAGTTTGGATTTCCATGCTGTTACCGTTTGGATCAATCAGCATCAGGCGGCTGAAATCGATATTCTCAGCGCCACTGGTGAGCAGAATACGGTTCTCGATCCAGTCGCGGAGTTCAGCTTCCGACTCGACCACCAGCGCAGAATGAGCCGGCATAGATAGGGCTAAAAACATCATTAATGTCAGCAATTTATTCATATAGCTTAACGTACGTTATTAATCGTTTGCAGCATTTCATCACTCGCGGTAATTACCCGTGAATTAAACTCGAAGGCTCGCTGCGCTGTAATCAAAGAGGTAATCTCTGTAACGGAATCCACATTCGATGCCTCCAAAAATCCCTGCAATAAATTCCCAAAATTCTGTGTACCCGGAAAGTCCAGCAAGGGCGGGCCGGACGCTTCCGTCTCCGTGTAGAGGTTATTACCTATTGCACGCAAACCGGCTTCATTGACAAATACCGCCAGCTCCAACTGCCCCAGATTCTGCGCCTCGACTTCGTCTCCAAAACTCGCGAATACTTCACCTTCCGGACTGATATCAATACTCTCCGCCTCTTGCGGAATTACAATATTTGGCTCTATAATAAATCCCAGACTATTCACCAGCTCGCCCTGGTCGTTCAGATTGAACTGACCGGCTCGGGTATAGGCTATTTCACCATTCGGCTGGACCACCTGGAAGTAACCCGCGCCATTGATTGCAATGTCAAACACGTTACCGGTTTCCTGAAAGGCCCCCTGCTCATGGATGCGATAGGTCGAGCCAATTTTGACCCCCAGACCATACTGCACACCGGTCGGAATAATCGTACCATCCGCAGCTGAAGCCGTCCCCATGCGCGTATCACTCTGATAGATCAGATCGCTGAACTCTGCCCGCCCCCGCTTAAAGGCAGGTGTGCTCAGGTTGGCGATATTGTTCGAAATAACATCCAGATTCTTTTGCTGGGCCTGCATGCCCGATGCGGCGATATTTAGTGCTCTCATAATTCCCCCTGCGTCATCCTCTCTCCGTTATTTATTGCTGTCGTGCCAATCGGCTGACCGCATCACTTGTCATGTCATGCAGACTTTGCATCATACGCGCCGTAGACCCTACTCGCCGACTGACACGAATCATTTCCGTCATTTCCTTAACAGAATTCACGTTGGAATTTTCCAGCGCTCCCTGCGCAAGCTTGAAATCCTCAAATACGATAGCAGGCTCCGGCGCTGCACCTCCTGCAGCTGTAAACTGTGTATCACCGACCTTATCCAGATCCCGCTGATCGGCAAATTTTACAATACGCAGCTGACCACGCAGCACTTCCTCCTGCCCGTTACGAGCGACAATGGTGCCGTCCTGCCCGATACGAATATCAAAATCACCCGGTAATAACAGAATCGGATTACCGCCCTCGCCCTGTACGGGAAATCCTTGCGGAGTCACCAGTTCACCATCCACATTCCGGGTAAAATTACCAGCGCGGGTATAACGCTCCCCTTCCGGCGCATCCACGACAAAATAGCCATTACCCTGAATCGCGGCATCCAGCGGATTATTGGTAATTTCGAGCGCACCCTGCTCGAGGCTTCGCACCGTTGCAATATCATTGGAGAACGCGACATTCTGGCGGCGTCCCGCATCAATGACGTATTCAGAGAACGCGACAGATTCCTTTTTATAACCGGTCGTGTTGACATTCGCGACATTATTGGCGACCGCATCCATCGTGCGAAAAAGCTGCATCTGCCGCGCAAGTGCTATGTATAGCGTATTATCCATCGGTATCCCTACTCAACCCCTTCACCAAACATTATGCAAATTCTGTGCCAAACCTTGGCACCACCTTCCCATGCAAGCACCGTAGCATTCACCTTCCCTGCATGACATGCAATAGGCATTTTTTACCGATTGGTGCTGCCCCATTCCCATAAGGCGGAAAAATTTGCCGGTTTAACTGCCTAACCGGAGAGGAAAAAGGATGGTTTTTGTTTTAGATCGTTTTATGATACAAGTTGATAAACAGTGAGGGGTGGCATGGCAGACGAGGATGCAAACAACAGTAATTTAGAAGGAGAAAACGGCGAGGAGCTGGTTGATCCGAAAAAGTCAAAAAAGAAACTATTTATCATTGTTGCATTATTACTGATACTGATCGGTGGAGGGTTAGGCGGTATGTTTGCAACCGGCATTATCGGTGGCGAGCAGGTAGAAGGGGAAGCGGATGTTGAAGACCCTTTGTTAAAAGCGCAAACATTATACCTCGATATGGAAGAATTTTTAGTCAATCTGAATAACCCCGGGAGACAGGTAAGTTTTCTTAAAATGACAGTTACGTTAGAATTGCCCAATCTAAAAACTAAAATGGAAGTGGAAGAGAATATGCCGCGTATTCGAGATAGCTTCCAAGTTTATCTGCGCGAATTAAGAAGCAGTGATCTGCAAGGATCTGCCGGCATACATCGCTTACGGGAGGAACTTTTGCTTCGTATTAATAAAATGATTGAAACCGATAACGTGGAAGTTAACTATATTTTGTTCAAAGAAATTATCGTTCAGTAAACAGCTTGGCCGGAGACTATGCCCGAAGAAGATGAATTAGATATGGCCGCCGCCATGGAGGCGATGGACGAAAACGGCGATATGGATATGGCCGCTCTTATGGAGGGTGGTGATGGAGCGGCTATAGGCAATGAAGAGTCGCTTGAACTGGCTGAAGGTGATACACTCAGCCAGGATGAAATTGACAGTCTGCTGGGTTTTGACTCCAGATCCGGCACGTCCCAAACCGGTATTCAGGCACTCTTAGACCGATCACAGGAAAATTACGAACGCCTGCCAATGCTTGAAGTCGTGTTTGACCGCTTCGTGAGGTCGCTCTCGACCGCTATGCGGAACCTGACCGGAGAGAATGTCGATGTTAACATAGAATCCATCACTTCGATGCGATTCGAAGATTATCTTAATTCTGTTCCTTTACCCGCATTAATTGCCATTTTTCAGGCGGTGGAGTGGGAAAATTTTGGTCTCATTACCATAGATAGCGCCCTGACCTACTCGATGGTGGATATCCTGCTCGGCGGCGGCCGCACCCATCGCCCGGTCCGTATTGAAGGCCGGCCTTTCACAACCATAGAACAGGATATTATCAAAAATCTTGCGCGGCTTATGCTGGAAGAAATGAGCGCAGCCTTTAACCCTCTGACCCCGGCTACCTTCCGTATGGAACGGCTCGAGACTAACCCACGCTTTGCTACCATTACCCGCCCTTCGAATGCCGTCATTCTCATTTCGCTCCGAGTAGAAATCGACGATCGGGGCGGACTCGCAGAAGTCCTTCTCCCTTACGTCACGCTGGAGCCAATCAAAGAATTACTGGTACAGATGTTTGCCGGGGAATTGTTCGGTGGAACCGATATGTCTTGGGAAATGCATTTTACCAACGAAGTAGGCTATACCGAAATTCCGGTACTGGCAAAATTGTCTAAAAAAGTAATTAGTCTCAGGGAACTAGCGAATCTTCGTGTCGGTAGCACCTTGATTATGAACGAAAAACCAGCAGAAGATATAAATATAGAATGTAAGGGGTTACGAATAATGCGCGGACAACTCGGAGCTTCGGGTAAAAATTTAGCCGTCAACATTACAAGGATCATGGGCCACGAAGACGACGCCTGATTGTTATGGTAGAAAAGCCTGTATACACTGCTTAATGACTATAGATTCGTGCTCTTTTCCGTGTTAAATTGCCGTATTATTGGAAAAACTGTTGCATTAGGCGTTGTATGTTCCCGGTTATCCTTGACATTGTAGTAGGGTTTTTACTGCTAATTACCATCAGCTACGCCTGGAAACTGAATCGCCGTATCGCTATCATTCAAAAAAGCAAGCAAGACCTGAATCAGTTCCTGACCGAATTTAATCATGCCATAGAGCGCGCCGATCATAATATTGAGCAACTCAAGCTCATGAGTCAGGAAACGGATAGCCAGCTTATTGAGCAGATCAATAAAGCACGCTATCTGGCTAATGACCTCTCTTTCCTCATGGAAAAAGGCGAAAGTGTCGCCGATGCGCTGGAACATTATATCACCACCTCACGCGATATTCGAAAATCGGGCGCTAACGCACAACCGCCTGCCAAAAAGACTCAGGGATCACAAACCTCGGTTTCGCACATCACGAACAAACGTTATATGGAGGAAGAAACCGCACGTAAAAAGGAAAATATCAGCCCGGAATGGTTAAAAGAGGAAACAAATCGCTCTTCTTTAAGCGAATCCAAAAAACTTGCATTAAATGAGGTGCTTGACCAGATTGCCAAACGTAAAGCTGACGCCTATAAACCGTCTTCAGCTCCCCCTTCTGAACCCAAAGCCCAGACTCAATCTCAAAATAAAAATGCTTTCGTTCCCTTTTCCAATGCCCGTGCACATTCAAAAGAAGCATCCGATCGTTTATCACGACATGCAGAGTTGACGAAACGCCCGCGATTAAGTAAGCCTATAGATACGTAGTATAGGTGCCAGTCCTAGGCGCCATTGGGGTTTTGGATGCGTTTTCGTCTTTTCACGCTGGTTCTTATCGGCTGCTGCATGATGATTGTAGCTCGCGGCATAGAGTTGCTGGGTTACAGTGATGATATTTCGTATTTCCTCGCTTCACTGCAGGCACAAGAAAATCAAGCCAACGAAAACACGGATCCTGCTCCGGAAGCAACCGAAGATACCGAAACCGCTGAAAGTACCCCGGAAACACCGCTTTCTGTGGCTGAACAGATGATTCAGGCGGATGAAAATCTTTCTACCGAACGGCCTGAGATAGCATTACCGCTTTACTCTGATTCGGAACTGGATATCCTGCAACGCCTTTCCGAGCGTCGTAAGCAATTGGAAGCATGGGAAAAGGAATTAAGCGCGCGGGAAAAAATTCTAAATGTCTCACAGGCACGTATCCAGAATAAAATAGAGGAACTCAGAATTTTAAAGGCTGAAATTGAGAGTAAACTTGAAGAGTTTGAACTCAAAGAAGACGAAAAAACGCAGAGCCTGGTTAAAATCTATGAGAATATGAAGCCCAAAAGTGCTGCGCAAATCTTTTCACAGATGGAAATGCCAACACTCATTGAGGTCGTACGCAATATGAAAGAGCGTTCTGCCGCTCCTATTATTGCAAGGATGGATACTATGAAGGCCAAAGCGCTAACGGAAGAAATCGCTCGGCTCGGTAAACTTGCTGAGAATGTCACAGATATGGACAATAGACCATAATATTTCCTATTCCAAAACAGGAAACTTGCGCAGAATTTTATTAGTTAATACGATTGTTAAATTAAAAAAAGGGATTACCTATGGTTGATAAAGATATGCCTATTTTGATAGTGGACGACTATAAAACCATGCTCCGCATCATTAAAAATCTGTTAGGCCAGCTTGGTTTTAAAAATGTGGACGAAGCAACTGATGGTAGTATGGCTTATGAAAAGATTAAGCAAAAAAGTTATGATCTAGTCATTTCTGACTGGAATATGGAACCAATGTCTGGATTAGAGTTATTAAAAAAAATTCGCAGTGATGAAGCTAATAAGGACTTACCCTTCATTATGATCACCGCAGAAACTAAGGCCGATAATGTTATGGTAGCCAAACAGGCAGGAGTTAATAACTATATCGTCAAACCGTTTAACGCTGCTACACTGAAAACAAAACTCTCTGCTGTTTTTGGCAATTTCTAGCAAGCAACGGGAGGAGACATCCCATGGTAGATCAAGCTTCATTACACGCTTTTTTAACACACCTGGATCAAAAAAGAGCGGAAAAGGGTGATGCCTTTAGCCCGCAAGATTTAGAAAAGCTTCTGGCTGAACTGCACGAAGATCATTTTCAACTGATTTATCAAGCTGTCAACTCCATAGCGGGGAATATCAAAGCAGCAAAAATTGCATTAACGCATTCCCCGAGTAAAGTCACCGGTGAGAAAATACCCGATGCTAATCAGGAACTGGAAACCGTTGTGCAATCCACCGAAGAAGCCGCAAACCAGATAATGGATTCTGCCGAGGCGATTCAGGAGCTTGCGTCCACATTGGATTCAGAGCAAGAAGAAGCCCTTGTGGCCCATGTAACGACTATCTTTGAGGCGTCTAATTTTCAGGATCTGACCGGCCAGCGCATTCGCAAGGTGATTACGCATTTGAAGGAAATTGACACTACGATAACGGAACTACTGAATGCTATTTCTGATAAGATAGACATTGAGACTATTCCCACCAAGGAAAGTAAAGATACCGAAAAAGCGCTCATGAATGGCCCTCAGACGCAGGGCAATACGCCGTCGCAGGAAGATATCGATAAACTTTTTGATAGTTTCTAATAACCGCTATAGTATCGTTTCAGGAGGATGAGTTATGGCCTACCTGTCGACGCGGCCTCAACAACCTGAACCGGCTGATGAAACCAAGGGTCAAACTGCTGCCCTGTTTGTATCGCTCTACCTTGTGGTGCTTGCCTTCTTTATTTTGCTGAATTCAATTTCTCACATAGAAATGCGCAAGCAAACAAAAGCTATTGGCAGCGTTAAGGACACGTTCTCGATTCATCCCATCGATACGCAACCTAAATTGCGGCCGGTCAATCAATCCGGAACGGATCTACCGTTGCAGAATTATTTTACACCAATAGAAAAATTAGCGAAATCCTCTATCGAGCTGGTGGAGTCTCGTCTAAGCAACGATGGCAACACCCTAGAACTTACCTTACCAACGGACTCAGTATTTTTTCCATATAGTGAAGCGCTCAAAAGCAATGCTGAGAATTTTTTAGTCAGGCTGGCTGCGATTCTGGACTCCCCGGAACGCAACCAGCGTATGGATCTGGAGGCCATTTTTCACGTCGATTTGGGCTTTGAAGAAAGTTTCGGCCCGCAATTATCCGTCAAGCGTGCCAATACCCTGATAAACATGCTAAGCGGGCTTGGCATTGATAGGCGTAATATGTTTTTTGGCGTTACTGATTCGCAAAAGACTCACCGCTTTAAAATGATTTTCAGGCAAAGGGATGAATACGACGCCACCATTAATGAGCGCCGTCAACCGGCAGCCCCTATCGATTCGCGCCAAGACTTAGATAGCTTAACAGAGGAGTCGGATCAACCTAATGCCTAAACGTTATGATCAAACCAATATGATGAAAAATGTGGTTGGTGAAGGGAAGAATAAGTGGATGCTGACCTTCGCTGACCTTCTCTCCCTCATCCTTACCTTTTTCGTATTATTATACTCTATGTCGGTGCCGGAAATTCCGAAATGGCAGGTCATTACGGAATCTTTATCGCAGCGCTTGAAACCCAAGCATGAAAAAGTCTATGTTCCCCCGGCAGCCGAGCTTTCTATTCCTACCGTTTCCTATCGTACAGCCAGTGATCTTAATTACCTCAAAACCATTATCGAAGATAAAATAAACGATGTATCCATGATGCAGGATATTGTTTCGCTTAAGCCGCTCAGTGATCGCCTGATTATTGAATTGCGTGGCAAAACCCTTTTTGAAGAGAATAAAGTCAGCCTCAGCGACACCGGCATGCAGATTACATCCGCACTTGGCATTATTTTAGAATCTATTGGTAATCACATTGATATTTATGGATATTACAACGCAGAAAAAGAGTTAACCCAAACCAATGACTGGCTTCTCTCGGTGCAACGTGCCTACGCGGTGAGCTCAGCGTTACAAGAGGCCGGATACACATCTCAACTGGTGAGCTATGGACGAGGTAATATTATTCAACCGCCTATTACGACGTTTGCTAAGTTACCCAATATCCAAATTATCATACGCCCCTTCCCTGCTGAAACCACATCATTTCGCTAATTTACTAACGAAAATCTGAACGCTTCCGGCAATATTTTCCTGCTGTTATCTCGTTTTTTTCAGGTTATGATGCCCTGCATGTTCATATCACGAATTATCTTGCCCCTTTTGTTATGTAGCATGCTGTTATTACCCGTACAGCTAAGCGCACAAAATCCGGCAGGGTACGAAGAAATTAGTATTACCGGGGTGATTAAACCTAATTATATTCGCTTATTATTTGCTATTTCCGATCCATCTGATGTCACAATACGTTATGAAGGCTCGCTTATTGTCATTGATTTTGGCCGCCCTGTTTCGGTTCAGCTCGACACGTTGCAACAACAGCTAACCGATTATATCGCGAGCACCACACTTAGCAATGACCAGAGCCGTCTTTTTATTACGCTCAAAAACGAAGAACCGGATATGCGTCACTTCCTCGGGGAGAATGTGATTGGTGTCGATATTCTGCTTCCTCGGGAGGCTCTGGGAGAACCATTATTGCGCGGTAGCCGCTCTTTTAGGATTAGGCTCTATGATAAACCGAAAATGGGGACTTTAACTTCCGATCTTTTAATGCCAGGGCAAAAACCGTTGGCGCCGGAAATAATTCCTGAAACTTCGCCGGAAACGGAAGCTGAAGCAATGCGCGCATATATAAGCAGAGATCAGCTTTCTCCGCTGGAACAGGGCGAAATATGGGTATATGTCGAAGATCAGCCAACGCAGGTTACCCTTACTTTTCCGTGGGATATTTCCGCAGCATCTGCCGTATTTCACCAAGGGGATTTTCTGTGGATCATTTTTGATCAACCGACCAATTTACGCTTAGAGTCACTGCGTAAGACCGATAAAATCCGTGGTGCCAGGCAGTTTGAGCATGATTTCTTTACCGTGCTGCGTCTTGCTATCGACCCGCAATATAGCTTTACCGGTGAGGCTGGCAAAATGCCGCTAATAGCGCGCATGTTTCGTCGCAATCTGACCTGGCAATTGAATCTGGCGAAAACCTCGCCGGAGATTGTAGAGCAGTATCCTTATATTAAAAGGCTATCTATCTTTACCGAGCGGACAGAATCCGGACCCCAAGTCTTTATCAACGCCAACCGTCCGGGAAACTTACTAAAGCTTAAAGACTCCGAAATGGGTGGCTCATTGTTGATCGTTCCTATTTTTCAAAGCGAACATGGCATTTTTCCGGAACGCGAGTTTGTCGATCTGGCCTTACCACAGACCGTTCAGGGCATTGTCGTAAGACCCTACTCGGACGATTTACTGCATAAATTAAGCTATAATGGCGTCTCGCTCTTTAGTAGTCGCACCTTAAACCTGTCTGAAGAATTGATTACTGAATCCGAAGATGAACGCAGGGCCGCTTTACTCGAACAGGTTGAGTTTATCGCAAAAGACCAGCTGCCGCAGGAAAGCATTTTTCCGTTTGAGTCTTATGGTATTTTTGAGGATGTGCAGGAGAATTTTCTGGAAGAACGTCAGGCACATTATCAGGAATATGCGGAAATGGCTCGATCAGCTTCTGAAGACGAACTGATTGAAAAGCAACTGGATATCGCACGTTTCTTCTTTAATCGTTTATTGTTTCCGGAAGCAATAGGCGCATTACGTGATATAACCAATCGCGACCCTTTGTTTGCAAGTCGTGAGGTCAACCTGATGATGGCCGTCTCCCAGTACATGCTTGGGCATTGGAAAGATGCGGAAAAACTTTTTACCGACGAAATGATACGCATGGGTAGTAGCCTGAGTGTGAATGAATTGCGGCTATGGCAGTGGGCAAGCCGTTATCAACGAAGTAAGGTAGACAAAGCATCGCGTCAGGAAAAGCTACCTATCGACTTTATCGCGGCCTATGATCGCTTTATGCAGAGCTACCCGAATGAGGTACGCTTTGGACTAGGCCTGCTTGCGGTTTCCGAAAGGTTGGAAAATGAGGATACCGAAAAAGCCAACAATATTATGGAGATCATCTCTTACGATGAAATTCCCGATGAATATCGCAATGATACCGACTTTTTCTTTGGAAAAATCGCGCAGCAATTGGGACAGGAAGACCGCGCCCGGGAGTTCTGGCTGCCGCTTACGCGCAATCTTGGAGACAGGCAAAACCGGGCCCGCGCTCAATTTGAGCTAACAACGATGGATCTGAAAAACGAGGCGATCACAACCGAAGAAGCTATTAATCGGTTGGACCGTCTGCTCGCTGTGTGGCGCGGCGACCAGTTGGAGGTCGATATCCTAAAGCTCATCGGTGAACTGTACATTGACGAAAACCGATTTTCCGAGGGGTTAAAAGCATGGGAAACGCTTGCTACTAATTTCTCCGGGACAAAGGAAGCGCTACTGATTGCCGGGCGGATGAAGCAAACCTTTATCGATCTTTTTGATCATGGAGATGCATATCACTTGCCACCGTTTGATGCGCTCTCACTCTATTTCGAATTCCGTGAGCTAACCCCGGTCGGCGCGGTGGGAGACCGCATTGTGCAGCAGCTGGCAACCCACTTTATCAATGCCGATTTGCTGGATAATGCTATTGCCATTCTGACGCACCAGCTCAGGTTCCGTAACGTGGAAGACAAGCGCAACGAACTAGCTATCAGGCTGGCTAACCTCCAATTGTTGAACAGGCGTCCGGAAAACGTACCCGATGCTATATCTTATATGGATTTTACTTCCGCATCTCCGGAGGAGTTAAAATTAAGTAAATACATCCGCGCTCGCGCTTTGGTAGATCAAAAGCGCTACAAGGAAACCTACAATCTACTCGCAAATGATTTTTCACCTGAAGCGCAGGATATTCGTCTGGATATATTTTGGGAGCTCGGCAACTGGTTCGGTATTATGAACATTATTGAACCACGCTTATGGCAATTCCGCGAAACGGCACCCTTACCACTTACCGATGAGGAAATTGAGCAAATCCGCCGGCTCGCCGTTGCCTATGCTGCGCAGGAACGATACGATCAACTCGCCAGCTTGCGCAACGATTTTGCAAACCGATTTGAAGAAGGTGACGAACGACGTCATATTTTTGATTTCCTTACGCACAGTCACACGCCGGTAAGGCCGAGCGCTTTGTCGGATACAGTGCAACTCGAAACACTGGAGCGCTTTGTCAATGATTATGCTTTCTGGCCCTCACAGCAATGGGCCTATGCGATTGACGTCATCGAACCGGAAATACTTTCTTTCGATGCAGAAACTGCAAATACCCTATCCCCGGAGCTTGAAAAGGATGTTGTCAGGCTCGCTATTGCCTATATTGAAAGGCTGGAGGAGTTAGAAGGGACAGAATCCAAAGCAGAGCAAACGGAATATAAGGAGCTTGAGCGCAAGCTGAAAGAGCATTTACGACGCTTTAAGGATGTGACGATTAACAGCACCAATCTGGAGGTGTTTAAAACCTATGATCCGCCGCTCGCTCTTGAGGAAAAATACGAGGATGGGGTGGTCTTTACCGGAACGGTTCCGCTAGCAGAAACGGCTGACTTCATCGATATTTATCAAAATGTGGAAACTATCAGTGAACTGAATGAAATCGTGCAGTAATCAGCGCGTAAAACCCAGCCCGTAAAGCATATTGCGCGTTTCCACCAGCGGCAACCCGACCACATTCGAGAAGGAGCCGTTGATATATTCGACAAAGCCCCCTGCCCGGCTCTGGATACCATAGCAACCGGATTTGCCTTGCCACTGATTAGAGTCCAGATAGTCCTGCAGTTCTTTTTCCGACAGCGGCTTGAACTTTACGATGGTTTTTACCAGACGCGAGCGAAGCGCGCCGTCCGGCGCGATCACGCACAGCCCGGAATAAACGCGATGCCTTCGCCCGGAGAGCTTCCGCAAGGTAGCTTCCGCTTTTTCACGTGTTGCCGCTTTGCCGATGATACGCGTACCCACCACAGCAATCGTATCCGCCGCCACGATATACGCTTCCGCAAAGTGCGGCGCAATCGCCTGCGCTTTTTCTTCGGCCAGCCTGATCACGTGCGCTTCCGGTGTCTCGTCCTTCAAGGGCGTTTCATCGATATCCGCCGGCGCGATATGGTCGGGAGACAGGTCAATGGATTGTAGTAATTCTAACCGATTAGGTGATTGCGAGGCGAGAACGAGCGTATCAACCATTATTTATGTCTTAAGGTTATTCTGCCTTTCGTCAGATCATAGGGCGTCATCTCGACCGTGACTTTATCTCCCATAAGGATACGAATACGGTGTTTACGCATGCGCCCGGAGGTATGCGCGAGAATTTCGTGGTCATTTTCAAGCTTAACGCGAAACATCGCGTTCGGCAGTACTTCAATCACCGTACCTTCAAATTCTAACAGTTCTTCTTTCGCCATATACATCCTTTAATAATGTGGCGTAGTGATACGCATTCTCGCGGCAAAAGGCAAGCAGGAATAGCACTTTAGCGGAAATGCAGTACACAAATAAGGGTAAATAAGCGCCGCGCCGTATCCATATCAACATCAATCTGGGGCTTTAAGAGCTCCATCAACCGTTCGGACCCCTCATTATGCAAGCCCCTGCGTGCCATATCGACCGTTTCAATCTGGCTCGGTCCCTGCTTACTGGCCAGTGCGGAAAAATAGCTCTCGCAGATAATAAAGTAATCCTTGATAATCGAGCGGAACGGACTCATCGGCAGCAATACCTGCTCGCGCTTATATTCCTCGGCCTGCCCATTCTCATTGACTTCCATCCGCCTTATGTCCCATTTCAGGCGGTTATCCTGAATACTTAAATAAAGCACATACGGTCCACGCTCGGTTACAGGACCGACAATTTTATCGCCTTCGATATTTTTACAGAGGTGAAACCGGTTCTCCGCCAGTAAATCCTGAACGGCCGTGTCATATTCGCGGCGCACTTCCTCCGTCCAGTTGCGCTCATTTGCGCCTTGCAAATACACTGCCAGCAGCCTTTCCTTCATCATATCGGCTTGTGATGCCTTTTTTTCGTTCATATTCAGTTTCATACTCGTCAACTTACCGAAAATTCGCCCTAAAGTATAGTGCAGTGCACCATTTATTTCGTACCTGACAGGCAAAATGTTTCATGCTATGACATATTATGGCGGATACTAAGGATCAGGAGCGCAAAGACAGTAAAGCGGTAGCGCTGCAGTATGAGCGTGAGAGTGACCCTGCTCCGAAACTGATTGCCAAGGGCGAAGGCCATATAGCCGATCAGCTGCTGAAGATCGCGGAGGAGCATGATATTCCCATTCGGGAGGATGCCAGCCTCGTGGAAATCCTTGCTGCGCTTGACATTGATGAATTTATCCCGATGGAAGCCTATGCAGCGGTTGCAGAAATCCTCTCCTACATCTATAAACAGGAGGAAAAGGGGGCAAAAGGATAGATCATGTCGCACGAACGGATTGCAGCCTTATTTCAGCACGCCGAAACGCACCTTCTCGCCTGCCGGGATGCGCTGAACAACGATGAAATGGTCGATATGAAGCCGTTCGAGGGCGTAATCCGCGAGCTGTGCGATCTCCTTGCTCAGATGCCACAGGAAGAAGCGCAGCAATATGAAACCCATCTTGCCGCCTTTGGCGAAGCGCTTGCGGCCCTCACCACCGTAATGGAGCAAAAGCGCGACCATATACAGGCACAGCTTGCCGATACAGGACGTCAGCAAAAGGCGCATACCGCCTACCGCACGCCCGACAATTCCAAGAAGGACTAGCTGCCGAACATGGAAAGCGGACAGATCATACAGGTCATCGCCGCGCTGCTGTTCGTACTTGCGCTGTTTGGCCTGCTCGCCCTGCTGCTTCGCCGCTTTAATCAGCTTCAGGGGCAAAAGGAGGGCTCACGCCTGAAAGTGCTGGAAACGCGCATACTGGACAGTAAACGGAGGATGGTGCTTGTCAAACGCGATAAGCAGGAACATCTTCTTCTCCTCGGCCCGGACCGGGAAACGCTCATCGAAAGCTGGGAGGCCGAGGATGCGTAATTGCGCAAACATCTCGATGCTAAAAGCAAAAGCGACGCGGCAATCGGGTAAATCCGGCTTGATATCGCCACAGCTATCGCCTCGCGATTACGACAATTGCAAGCGATTCAGGGCCCTAATTTTTACCCTTCTCCCGTTGTTACTTCTCCTCTCCGACGCAGCGACGGCACAAACCATCAATATCGACATGGGCGAGCAAGGCGGATCGGCCGCCTCACAAATCATCCGCCTGATCGCGCTGGTGACGATCCTCAGCCTCGCGCCGTCCATCCTCGTGATGATGACCTCCTTCACGCGGATTATCGTGGTACTCTCCCTGCTGCGAAGTGCGATGGGTATTCAGCAAACCCCACCCAACTCCGTGCTTATCAGCCTCGCGCTGTTCCTGACGCTGTTCATCATGATGCCGACCTTTGAGGCCGCCTATGAACAGGGGATTGCACCGCTGATTGAGGAGGAAATCACCGAACGTGAGGCCTTAGAAGCCGCTGCGCAGCCCTTCCATGCCTTTATGCTTCAACAGGTGCGCGAGAAGGATGTCGAAACGTTTATGGAGATGGCGGGTAACCCGTTGGTGGAATCGCCTGAGGCCCTTCCCTATCGCATTCTGATACCGGCTTTTATGATCTCCGAGCTGCGACGCGCCTTTGAAATCGGCTTCCTTGTCTTCGTGCCGTTCCTGATCATCGATATGATGGTGTCAGCCACGCTCATGTCTATGGGTATGATGATGCTGCCGCCCGTGCTGATCTCGCTACCGTTCAAAATCATCTTTTTCGTGCTTATCGACGGGTGGAGGCTGCTAACGGAGAGCTTGGTGAAGAGCTTTGGGGTGGGGTAAGAGCGTTTAAACCTTAAGAATCCTGACGATCCTCAGCGGTTACTGTTTCCTTATAGGCCTTGAGCACCCCGTTCATCATCGTCTGGTAGCCTTTTCCCTGCTCTCGAAACCAATCAAGTACATCCGCATCAATCCTCATAGTTACCTGCTTTTTTGCCTGCGGAGTGTATATAAACTGCCGCGCATGCTGCCAGAAGGCCTCGTCCAACTCAGGAACTTCGCTAACGTCAATTTCCTCGTCCTGCATCCGTTCGAGACGTTCCCAGTCCGTTTTACTTTCAAGCTTGTCCAGTTCCTTACTGTTGTAGCGCTTCGTAGTGTTTTCGCTCATGTTTCCTCGCTTTCCGTGCCGAAATAATGCTTATAGCCCCTTGTCGACGTGTGAATACCACCGCAATTACCTGCTTGTGCACCTGACCAATAATCACCTCACGTTGCTCTCCATATCGCTCCGATGCATAGCTAAAGTTCGGATGAGACGCAAATACACGCGAAGCATCTACAAAATCAATTCCATGCTTCTCAATGTTACTCAGCCGCTTGCGCTCATCCCATTCAAAATACATGAATTATAATTACATATGTAACTACAATTTGCAAGTGCAGGCTGTAACAGCATACGGGTAAAAATACCACACATCATCAAAAAACGCTAAATTTACCTCAAATTTTAGCTAATTTTTATGCTAAGATATTATTGTATTTCAGTTGGTTAACTATCTTTCTTTACACTATTTTACCTATTGTGCCGAAGCGTGCAAAATGCTAGAATACAGATTGAGCAGTATGCTCTTTAGGGTTTGACAGGTAGTCGACTTTTATAATCTTTAATCCAAGTAGGAGATAATATCATGGTAGGTATTGTTTCAAATAGCGCTGCCCTTTTCGCGCAGCGTAATCTCGAATCTGCTAACGCTCAATCCGAAAGTTCGATTGCAAAGCTATCTTCCGGTAGCCGGATCATCCGCGCAGCCGACGATGTATCGGGCCTGGCAGTTGGTACGGTGCTCGCCACCACGGTGAACACACTTCGTACTGTTCTTCAATCAGCCAGTCAGGCCAATTCGCTCCTGCAAATCGCCGATGGTGGTCTGCAGAACGTCTCTGACCTGCTGCAACGTCAAAAAGCGCTGGCGGTTCAGGCGAACAGCGGTACGCTCTCTGATAATGAGCGGGCCTTCCTGAATTCGGAATTCCAGAGCTTAACGTCGGAAATCAACCGTCTGGTAGATGGAACCAACTTTAACGGTATCCAACTACTCAACGGTTCGATCTACGATGCGGTTCAAATGGACATTGACGAAAATGCGGGCGGATTCTCCGGTGCTAGCATTACGTTTGCCGCTAATGACGTCGCGGATGCGGATACGGTAGCCATCACGTTTGGTACCTACACTACAACAATGACATTCCGTAGCGCGGTCAACTATGCCACCAACAACACGGCAACGGATGTTCAGGCAGGTGCCACCATCAATGAGTCGCTGAATAACTTAGTTGCTAAGTTAAATGCGCTTGATCCATCTATCGTTGGTCAAACCGCAGCAACTTACTACAATTACGAAATTGATGGTAACAACCTGCAGGTTACGTCGAAAGCATCTGGTCTCCTGACAACCGGTGAAACGGTAACGCTGGCAGCCAGTGGCGCGACTACACTGACGGGTGAATCAACGGGCTCCCTGACCGGGGGTAATGTCGATTTCACGGGTACGATTGGCGATAATATCCTGAACGATAAAACAGGCACGTTAGCCCAATCTACCTTTGCTATTGACACCTCTGGCGGTACTTCAATAGCCGACGGCCAAAACATCGTTATCGGTGGCACAACCATGACCTTCCGCAACGCAACTAACTACGCTACCAACAACACATCTACGGATGTCTTGATTGATGGCGATGGTGATACGGAAGCTACAATTAATGCCACCATTGATAACCTCATCGGTAAGCTAAATGCGTTGGATGATACCCAGCAAGCCAGCTTCTTCACCTATGAGCGCGTTAATGATGAGCTCGTTGTCACCGCTAAAGCCTACGGCTTTGATGATGATGCAACAGCCGCACAGGCAGCTGCGGAAACCAACCTGTTTGGTGTAGCTGACTTCAACGCACTTGTAACCACTACAACGGCTGGCGCACTGACCGCTGAAGGTGCTGACTTTGCAGCAGCTACAGCTGGTTTAACGCGGATTGACTTCAGTGCTGCTACTACACTGGATGAAGGTAGTGGTATTGATGTTCAGGGCGTTTCCGGCAACAAAGACTTTGCTGGCGTTATTCAAGGCTTTGAAGCAACCTATGTCGCGGGTAACACGGCTGACATCTCCATTCAGGTAGGTGACATTACCTACACGGCTGAAAATGTTAGCACGAACCCGGCAATTGATACGGTCGTTCGCTTTACAGGACAGGGGGGTCAGGGTGGTTACTTTGATCTCGTCTTTAACGGCGGTCAGGGTGTCACGGTTGCTAACCAGGCGGATGCTGATGTTATTGCAAATCGCCTTGATGCTGCCTTCTCAACCGTTAGCTTTACCAACCGTAGTACGGTTGCAAGCTTCGATAGCGGTGGTGACCTGTACAACGGTACTACCAAAATCGGTACGTTAAACGGTGCTAGCCTAGAGCGTATTGCGGCAATTGCAGGCGATCTTAATATCACCGATATCCGTGTCTCTGCTTCGGCTGATCCAACGGTTGCCGATGCGGTGATTGAAATCGTGACCGATACGGGTGATATTTACCGCTCAAAAGCTGGTATTGGCCGTTCTGCTGGTAATGTTTACCTAGAGAACGTCAACAACCCGACCGACCAGATCGTCTTTAAGGCAGGCGCAGGTGGTGACGGCCGCGGTTCGATTCGTCTGGAAAACCCGGATGATGCACGGATCCTTGAAAACGCTCTGGAGAAAGCTCTGGGTGTTGGGCAAGGTGCATCTGGTCTCAACTTCCAGGTGGGTACGACCGTGACCGATGCGATTGGCGTTTCACTGCAATCCGCGAAAACCGACAACCTGTACCGGGATGAAAACGGCGTCAGCCAGACGCTCGACATCTCCACGCAGGCAGGTGCGGAAGCCGCTTCTGACGTGCTGGACCGTGCGATTAACTTCGTCGTGGCCTTGCGTGCGGAAGTCGGTGCGCTGCAATCGCGGTTTGACTTCGTTTCGGCAAACGTAACCTCTTCCATCGAGAACACCGAGGCTGCACGTAGTGGCTTCCTCGATGTGGACGTTGCGTCTGAATCGACCGCATTCGCTACCGCGCAGGTGCGTTTGCAGGCTTCGATTTCAGTGTTAGCTCAGGCTAACCAGTTGCCACAGAACCTGCTCAAGCTGATTGGGTAATTGGGTTCAACCGGGGTGGCGGCTTAGCTGCCGCCCCACTGCCCTCTTGAGCAACGTGGCAACCATTATAAAATGTGGTATAATGCAACTTGTTGTAAGAGGAAGGAGGATAACAACATGGACGGCATAGGAAATATCTCAACACAACCCGGATCGCAGAGCCAGCTCGCTGGTGCGGCTGCAGCCAACAAAGGCAGCGATTCTGACAATAAATTACCCGAAACGCAACGGGTGCTTGAAGCACCGAGAAGCGAAAAACAGGCGAATCAGAAAGACCCCGAACAGGCACGCTTTGAGGCAGTGAAAGAAGCCGCACTTAAGCAAATCGCCAACACGTTCGCGGTCAGCGATTCCCGCTTTACCATTTACAAACAATTACAGGGCACAGACCTCGTGTATGTAACGCGCTTTACCTCATTGCGAGATGGCAGTGTTACCGTCATTCCGGAACAGGATCTCCTGCGGGATTTCTCCACCGGAGGGTCGCTCCTGAGTGCGGAAGTCTAGCCGCTTAACCGAAAGGGCATGGCATGGCGATTAATCTCGGCAATATAGTTTCCACCGACGGCTCATCGAGCGCGAGTGGTATTTCGTCCAATCTGGACAGTAAGGCGATTATCGATGACCTCGTTGCTATCAAGCAGCAGCCGATTACGCGGCTTGAGGATAGAATTGAGTTGAATAATAGCCGTGTATCTGCTTTTGGCGAGCTGCGCACCATTCTGGATAATTTCCGTACCGCTGCGGATTTTCTGCGGAATCCTCCCGGCTTCGCACAGGCTGAGAATAATTTGTTTGAGTATCGTCAGACGAATCTCGCTATCAATACGAGCAATACGGCGAGCGATTTCGTCAGCGTCGATGCGCAACCGGGCGCGCAAACTGGCTCCTACTCCATTGCGGTGAGCGAACTTGCGCTAGAGCAACAAACGCGCTTCGGCCCGTTTACCTCCTCTGATGCAAGCGTAGTCGAGGCCGCTGGAGGCACTACCGCCGGGCTGTTTTCCGCGGGCGATCTGAACATCCAGCGCGGCGGATCTACCATCGCTACCGTTTCTCTCGCTGAAGATGATTCCCTTGCCGATGTCGCTGCTAAAATAAATGCAGTAAACGCCGATACTGGCATCACAGCAAGCATTATTCAGGTCAGTGAGACTGATTTCCGCTTAACCCTCACCTCCGATGAAACCGGACTGGCAAATGCCTTTACGTTCGATGACCCCACCGGCGTGATCGCAGAAACCACCTATTCCGATGTGCAAGCCGCACGGGACGCCACATTCAGTGTCGATGGCATTGAAATCACCCGTAGCAGCAATGTCATAGACGACGTAATCAACGACGTAACCATTACCCTCAACCGCGCTACGGCGGATTATGGGCTGGCCTCGCAGGAGGAAATCACCGCCAGTATCAGCGCAGATACCGACACGATTGAGGCGGGCATAACCAATTTCATCGATGCCTACAACGAGCTGCGCGTGTTCCTCGCGAAGCAGAACGAAATTGATGATAGCGGCGATTTTACGGAAGATGCCGTGCTGCGAAACGATAGCCTGCTGCGTACGCTCGTTCGTCAGTTTGGTGACCTCGTGCTCGGGAGCGTGAACGGTACCTCCAACCCTGCCTTTTCAAAACTGTCAGATATCGGGATTTCCCTCACTGATTTTGCCGGTGATGAGGAAAATGATATTCCACCAACCTCTAACATCCTGACCTATGATCCGAATGATCTGGCAGATGCGTTACAAACCAACTTCGAGCAGGTGCGTGAGATTTTTGAATTCAGTTTCACCGCCAATTCAGCCGATATCAATGTACTAAGCCGCGCCAATACCGTCGCGGAAAACGATTTCCAGCTGGATATCGATGTGACCCGCACAGGTGATGAAGTGCGTGTGCTCGATAGTGGCGGTAATTTCCTCTATAATGCCGATCTGACGCTTACCTCACCGGGAGTTTACACTATTTCCGGGCAGGATGGTACCAATCTGGACGGGCTGGAGCTGCTATATACCGGCGGCGGCACGGAAACGATCAATGTCAGCCTGTCACAGGGAATTGCAGATCAGATCTACAACGTCGCCGATGACGTGTTGGACACAACGGATGGAGTGATTCAAACGACCGTTAACTTGATCAACCAGGAAGAGACCCGCATCGAAGATCAGATCAGTCGCCTGGAGGATTCCATCGAGCGTTTTCGCGAACGCCTGTTAAATCAGTTTAACGCGTTGGAAGCAGCAATAACACAAGTCAATACATTGCTGGACTTTTTGGAAGCACAAGCAGCCAGCGTATTTAAAAGCGATTAAGGGGGGACGGTGATGAATTATTCCACAGCCGCAAGCGCATATAAAGCCACCTCGCAAACAACCTTAGCGAGTAAAACCAAACAGGTAATTATGCTTTATGATGGTATTCTCGCTGCGATTCAGAAGGCGGAACAGGCGATCAAAGATAATAATATTCAGGAGCGCTACAATAACCTCACAAAGGCCTGTGATATTATTTATGGCCTGCAGCTGAGCCTCGATATGGATAAAGGAGGCGAAATTGCTTCGCTACTGTATGACTATTATGCCGGGCTGGATATGCGTCTGATGTCGGTGCACCAAAGTAACGATGCGGAGATGCTGCGGCATTGCATTAAGCACGTAAAGATGATGCGCGAAGCATGGGTCGATGTGGATGAAGAGCAGCAATCCACTTCACAGCCGGATAATAGCAGCGCAACCGAGGATGCTATTCTGAAACCCGCGCTGGAGCGGTCCGCTTCGGACAACTACGAGCCGCCCAAAAACGCCGAATCGGTTTCGTTTTCCGTGTAGGCTGATGTTGCTTATCCGATCTGGCTATTCCTGATCATATAAGTATTATCTAGTTTTCCTCGAGCTTCCGCTCATAAAACTCCTCACCGATTGCAATCGGCTCGCGACCATTGGATTCGCGCCATTGATTCGTATCGCGTAAGGAGTAAATGCAACCGCAATATTCCTGCTTATAGAAATGCTCACGCTTGGCAATATCATACATGCGGGCGCCACCGCCTTGTTTACGCCAGTTATACGTCCAGTATTGTACCTGATCAAAATGCGAGGCGGCATATTCACCGCTGCGGTTGATCTGATTCATATCTTTCCAGCGCGAAATGCCAAGGCTGGAAGTAAACACTTTGAAACCATGCTCATGCGCATAGAGCGCGGTGCGTAAAAACCGCATATCGAAGCACATCGTGCAACGAATCCCCTTTTCCGGCTCCTGCTCCATGCCTTTAGCACGCGCAAACCAGTTCTGTACATCATAGTCCGCATCCACAAACGGAATACCGAGCTTTTCGGCGTAACGAATATTCTCATTTTTCCGCAGCTCATATTCTTTTTTCGGGTGGATATTGGGATTGTAGAAAAAGATGGTCAGCTCCAGTCCGGATTTCACCATTGCCTCAATCACCTCACCCGAACACGGCGCGCAGCAGGAATGGAGTAAAATACGCTTTTCCCCTTCCGGCGGGGTAAGGTCTATCTCCGGACGGTTCTCTAATATGTCTGCTTCAATCGTTGCCATGGATGTGCTCTTAACGAAAAACGGCGTAAAAAGCAAGGAAGCGCTTGCGTGAACATCCACTTCCCGATAGCTTATTCTACATTTAGAAATACACCAGTAGCGTCTTATGAAATCCCCTATTCTTCTCACCTTATCGCTTTCCCTCATTGCCTTTCCGGTTGGCGGCGTTGCAAACGATGATTGTCCGGACAATTTCACCTGCAGCCATGCGCTCACGCTGGTCGATGCGCCGAAATATAATAAAGAGACCGAGCATACGGACTATGTTAATCCCGATGCCCCTAAAGGTGGGGCGGTCAAGCTGTTCCAGTCCGGTACGTTCGACAGCCTGAATCCCTACATTATGAAGGGTGTTTCCGCAGCAGGTATTAACTACCTCTACGATTCCCTGATGGCGGACAGTTTAGATGAAGCCAGCGTAGAATATGGGCTGGTAGCCGAAGAGGTGCAGGTACGCAATGACAACGGCGCGGTACGTTTTGTGATTGATGACGATGCTCAGTTTCACGATGGGCATACGATGGACGCGGAGGATGTCGTCTGGACCTTTAACACGTTGATCGAAGATGGCCGCCCCTATTACAAAGCCTATTACCGCGATGTAGAAGAAGTGCGTGCTTTGGATGAAAACACGGTTGAATTCATATTCACCACCACCACCAACCGCGAATTACCTTTAATTTTAGGTCAGTTACCCGTTTTACCTAAACATTACTATGAACAAGACAATGTAACCTTTAATGAAACTACACTCACCGCACCGCTCGGCAGCGGTCCGTATAAAATCGCCGCGCTTGAACCAGGAAAATGGATCCGATATGAGCGCGTAGAGGACTACTGGGCGGATGATCATTTTCTGAACGAAGGAAGGTACAATTTCGGCACCATCCAGTTTGACTATTACCGCGATGATACGGTCGCTATTGAGGCCTTTAAGGCAGGTGAGTTTGACCTTCGGCAGGAGAATGTTGCCAAGCAATGGGCCAATGCCTATGATTTTGCCGAGGTGCAAAGCGGTGAGGTAATCAAGGAAGAGCTCCCAAACGCCAACCCGACCGGTATGCAGGCTTTCGTCTACAACCTGCGTAAGCCAAAATTCCAGAATAAGGATGTGCGCGAAGCGCTCGCCTACACCTTCGATTTTGAGTGGACCAATAAAAACATCTTCTTCGGCGCCTATACCCGCACCGAGAGCTATTTCTCCAACTCGCCCATGGCGAGCAGTGGTACACCAAGCGACGCCGAGCTAACATTACTGGAACCGTTCCGCGAGCAAGTGCCGGATAGCGTCTTTACAACTGAATATCAGGCACCTGAGACGAAAGGTGATGGCAACGTACGAGCTAATTTGCGTAAAGCCAAACAATTGCTGGAAGATGCCGGCTATCGCATAGAAAGCGGTAAGCTGGTGAATGAAGCGGGCGAGCCGCTCACCCTGGAATTTCTGCTGGTTTCTCCAACCTTCGAACGTATTGTCGGGCCGATGATCCGCAATCTGGAGCGGCTTGGTATTGACGCGACGATTCGTACCGTTGACAGCGCGCAATATATCAAACGGGTGCAGCAATTTGATTTCGATATCATCGTGCATGTGTTCCCGCAATCAACCTCCCCTGGCAATGAACAGATCGATTACTGGCATTCCTCCAAAGCGGATATGGAAGGCAGCCGTAATATAATCGGTATCAAAAACCCGGTGGTGGATGCGCTGGTGGATACGCTCGTCAGTGCGAAAGACCGCGACGAGCTGATCACCGCCGCGCGCGCACTTGATAGGGTGCTGCTGCATAACCACTATGTCATTCCTCAGCATCACTATAATAAGTTCCGCATTGCGTACTGGAACCGCTTCGGACGGCCTGAAGTCCAACCTGCCTATTCGATCGGCTTCGACACCTGGTGGATTGAGGAAGAAAAAGCAGCACATTTAGAGGAAAAGTTGGGACGTTAAGCAAAGCAATTAAGACTTTTTTTCCGCTTCGTCACTGCGAGTCCTTGAGCGAAGCAGTCTTCAGATTGTAGCACTGGGTTGCCACGCCTGTTAGACACTGTTAGCTAATTCTGAAGTATTTTGCCATGAGACTGATGTTGTTAAAGAACAAGGAAAATATCGCCGGGAATAGTGGGCTTATTTCCAAGAGATTTTTCGCCGTTATTTGGCAACATCAGCCATGGTTCTGCTAATTGCAGCCTAAATCGCTGCTCGCAGCGTTAAAGCGCTTGCCAATAGAACCACTATTAACTGCACGCTTTGTCTTGCGAATCAACGATTTAGGCCAGCAACAAAATATTTCAGAATTAGATAACAGTGTCTAAGCTACGCAGGCTCGCATTGACGATACAGAACTAGCCAGCGATCGCATCTGCCACCCGCTCCGCCGAGGCAACCGCACTTTCGATTGAGCCGGGCAAGCCGGTTGCCGTGTAGTCTCCAACAAGGTAAAGGCGTGCGATGCCCGTTTGCTGCTGAGGACGGTTTGCCCACTGCACCGGCGTTACTGCAAAACTCGCGTTTTTCTCGACAAGCATTCGATATTCGGGCGCTTTCTCATCCCTCCACTCTGCCGCGATACCTACCTCTTTCCATATCTGTCTGATTAACTCGGACTCTACTTGTTGCAGTAGGTGATCCGCCGCGCTGATCGTCACCGATATATGCCCCTGCTTTTGAAATACCCAGTGCACGATTCCATCGGTAAGCCCGATGATGGGCTTGGGCAATTGTAACTCCGTTTTGAAATGTACATTTATAATGGCCCGGTGATCAGTCGGAAAAGAATGATCGGGCAAGAGTTTGGCAGCGCCCCTCGTTGGCAACGCTAACACCAGCGCGTCTCCCTCATGCAGTGTATAAGGCTGACTCGTGTCAAATCCCTTAAGCTTCCCACGTTGAATATGGAGCGAACGCACCGCCTGCCCGTACTGCATCTCTCCGCCGAGCGCTTGGATACGTTCAACCAGCGGCTCAACCAACGCGTGCCCCCAATCCTGTTTGGGTACGAATGAAGCAAACGGCTTCCTGCCCGCTTGCCGAATCGGAGCCATCATATCCCGCACTGCCTGCACGGCGATCTCTTCCAATGGCGTATTGAAAATACTTTCCAGCGTTGGAATCAACAGCCGCTTGCATAATACCGGCTGCGTGAGAAGATTGGCCGGAAATATAGATTCGCTCGTGCGCAATATCTGCCAAAGCATTCTCAAGCGCCGCCAGCGGGAAAGACCCGGTATTGACGCTATGAGCGGACTTCCGGCATGCGCCCCCACTTCCCAGCGCTTATGGTCCGCAACGCTGACAAAATGCAGCCGATCATAACGCGCATATCGGTCTTTCAACTCAAGCTCGCGAATCAGGCTGAATATCTGCCGATTGGCACCGAGCAATAAATGATTTCCATTATCCACGCGCAGGCCAAGCCTCCTATCCTCATAGGACCGGCACCGCCCACCCGCCTGCTGCGCCATTTCAAATAATACGACTTTGCGCCCTAGAGACAGCAAGCGATAAGCGAGGGTGAGGCCTGAAATCCCCGCTCCGCAAATAAATACCGTTGAACCGCTGCTCATAGCTGGCCTTTGAAAAAATCGCATGATAGACTTTGAAAGGTATAAATTACAAGAAAGTTACGTTTCATGCTGCAATATCATGATCGCCGCATAACTGAGCAGTTAATTCTACACTGGAATCAGCTACGAAAAGAGCGGTTATTCCCGACTATTGAAGAGCTTGATTCTGAGAATCTCGTACAAATCTGGCCGGACTGCTATATTCTCGTGTTAGATGCGGAAAGCAGCGCGGGCTTCCGCTTTAAGTATCTCGGAGACAATATTCGGCATTTCGTTTCGGGCAAATCCATTATTGATAAAGAGCTGAGTCGGCGGCTATGGCAATCGTTTCGCACGATTCTTGAAACCAAGAAACCTGTAGTCGAGGAATCAGAGCTAACCCTGTCCGAGAATGAGGTCATAAAATACCGTACAATACTGTTACCTCTGGGGCCTGACGAAGAAAAAGTTGACCACGTTTTCGGAGGGATCCGTTTTCGTGTTTTTGATGCATCGGAAACAGAGAATATCCATAGTCTGTTAGTTGAGCCTGACCCATATGCTTCGGAGCTCATGGCTGTAGAAAAAGAGGGCGGCAAAAAAGCGCAACCGCAAACAATGAGGAATCCTACCGAAGCTTTTGGTGATGTCTCACAGTTCATGCGCCCGGGCGGCAATCCAGCAGGTGCCGTCTCTGCCCCTACTGCATCGGGCACGCAAATACCACCGCTTCAACAAGCAGGGCAGCCGTCTGTTGCCGGTACGTCTGAACCTGGTTCGTTTATGTCACCGGCTGAGTATAAAAAACAGCTGGAACAACAACATCAGGCAGCATCGACGCAACCGCCAGCGGCTAGCACTGCGCCAGTGCAGCAGCCAGAAGGTAGCAGTGCAACACCACCAGCACCACCTATTCCAGCACAACCGGAAGAGCAGGCACAAGAGAGTAGCTCAAGCGGGAACATACCTCCCCCTCCCCCACCACCGGTTTCTCAACCTGATAAAGAGGAGTCTAGTACATGAGCGATAATCGTCGTATAACCGAACAAGTCTTAGCGTACTGGAATGACCTTAAGGGTGATAAAGCATTTCCATCCTTTAACGACATTACGCCGGAAGGGATGGAAGATTTATGGCCGGACTGTTTTGTACTGAAAGTGTTTTTCCCACATAGTATGGCTCGCCGTCCTAATGATTATGAATTTATCTACCTCGGCGAAAATGTCATACCGCTCTTTGGTGAAGAAATTAACAATCCAAAAGCTCTGCCTTTCCCGGAAAAAGTGATTGCCACCTATCAGGATGTTGTCGATACTCGTTCTGCCATTACCGACGATGGTGAGTTTGAGAACATGCGAAATGAGCGGGTGAAGTACCGCCAGATTCTATTACCGCTTGGTCCGGAAGATGAAATGATAGACCATATTTTAGGAGGCATCCGTCATAAAGGCGGTGGTGAGCTAGGCCCTGAAGAGCTGGATGGCTGAAGTCTCTTCCGATAGCTGGCTGGATTATTGTATCCAATCCGCCCGCGCCTATCATTACGATCTGTATCTTGCTTCGCTGCGGGCAAAAACATTACCATTACCACACGCGATGGTGCTTTTGGCGCTGCATCATGAGATTGACAAAATTCCATACGTCACGACAGAAGTCACCCTTGCGATGATTCGCCTGCAATGGTGGCAGGATGCACTCTCGGAGTGCTTCCGGCATGCCAACGACCCTGCCGCCCCTCCTCCCCGCTCGCATCCTATTACGAAAGGTCTTACCGACTATTTTAGCGGGATGGATGAAGCACTTCGGGAGGAGCGGTACGGGTTGATACAACGTTATCTGGAAGCGGAAACCGTACGCGCAACCGAACCGCTGCATCACTTCGAGCAATTTGGCGAGCAGCAGGCAACAAGGTATGGCTTGTTATATAGTCTGCTTTCAGAAAATAAAGAAGCTGAGCAATCCGAGCGCCTGATCGGAGAGTGTTCTGGCTATCTACGGGAAATCCTCGCACTGCCGCAACAACTGGTAGCAAATCAGATTACCCTGCCCGCTGATATTTTACGCAAGCATAAGGTCAACCCGGATCGCTATGGAAGTGACAGCTTTAAGCAAACCTGCCAGCACATGGTGCAGGAGATAGGCGCGAAATGCGACCAGCTGTTAAATAGCCTGCCTAACGATCTTAAGCAGAAAAACCGCTACCTTCATATCCGTAATATTCAGCTGCGCTCCGTCTTAAAACGCCTGCGAAAAGCAGATTATAATATACTGGAGCAGGATATACGGCTTACCACCCCGTGGTCTGCGCTTGCGCTTTGGCTGCGTGGCTAGGCAGCCTGCTTGCCTTCCGCGCGTTCCAGCGCGGTGCGAATCATGTCTTCAGCCGTATCCGCATCTTTCCAGCCGGTGACCTTGACGAACTTGCCTTTCTCCAGGTCTTTATAATGCTCGAAGAAATGCGCTATCTGTTCTGCAACGCCTTCCGGAAGATCTTTATAGCTTTGAATATGGTCAAAACGATTGGTTAGTTTACTGTGAGGCACGGCCAGTATTTTTTCATCTTCCCCGGCTTCATCTTCCATCAGCAAGACGCCAATCGGTCGTGCACGGAGGACTGATCCCGGTGCTACCGGTAATTCTGATACGACCAACACATCCGCCGGGTCACCATCTCCCGATAAGGTATGCGGAATAAATCCATAATTGCAGGGATAAAACATGGCGGTAGACAGAAAGCGGTCAACAAAAACAGCGCCGGAATCTTTATCGAGTTCGTATTTGACCGGTGAAGACCCCATCGGCACTTCAATCACGACATTGATATCTTTCGGCACATCCTTACCGGCAGAAATATGGCTCAGCTGCATGAACTCTCTCCTTAATACGTTGTAAACATCACGATTTGCGCCTTGATGTGCCATGTTTTTTTTCTCTTGTACAGTAAAAGTTTCAAGGCAACGTTAGCTATGATATGATCGAGTAGAGGATAATATGGCCGAAAACGCTGGAGTAGAAATACTTGAACAGATTAAAAAGCAGCGCTCTGAGGAGAAAGAACAAAAGCGACTTGCCAATAAGAAGCGTGCGAAACGACTCATATCAAATCTGATCATTATCACTGTCGTTCTGACCGTGCTGGGCGTGTGGTTTTCCAGCATGGGCATGTATTATTTCGCATTGTTATTTATGGTGGGACTGCTACCGGGGCTTGTCGCTTATATTACTGATACACGTCATAAAAAGCTCGCTTCCAAAACGGTCATGGCGTTTAATATCTCGGGTATTATTCCCCCGGTCACGTCCGTATTTCTCAGCGGGTCACCCGATCAGGCCGCTCTCAGCGCTATCAGCAGCGTCGAAACCTGGTTTATGATATATGGCTTTGCCTTTATAGGATGGGCAATGGTCTATCTCGTACCACACATTACGCAGCTTTATCTGGAAATTCGCGCTGATTTTATGGTGAAACGGCTGGAAGCCCGCCAAAAAGAGCTTTTAGAGGAATGGGGCGAGCGTATTAAACGCTAGCCTCCGCAGAAAAAAAACTATTACCCCTTGAACTCCGTTTTAAACGACCTATATGGCTTTTGTGAATAGTGATCGCAGTATAGCGATTACCTAGTAAACAGCTTATATTTCTTTTTTTAGTTAGGGAGTAGTCTTATGAAAATTAAACCATTACATGATCGTGTTCTGGTACGTCGCCTTGAAGAGGAAGAGCGTACCGCGGGTGGTATCATTATCCCCGATACGGCCAAAGAAAAGCCGACAAAGGGTGAGGTGGTCGCAGCCGGCCCCGGAGCCCGGGACGAAAACGGCAAAGTGCAGCCACTGGATGTGAAAGAAGGTGATGTCGTACTGTTTGCCAAGTGGGGCGGTACGGAAGTGACCGTGGAAGGCGAAGAGCTGCTCATCATGAAGGAGTCCGACATTCTCGGCATTATTGAAGGGGCTAAAGGCGCTGCCAAAAAGAAAGCGGCTTAATGTATTAAACGTCATAGCCTGAATTGCGAAGCGATTAGGTGACGTTCTCGCGCAGCATGCTCGAGATTCATCTGGAATTTGCGTTAGCACATTCAGCGAATGACAAAAAAAATTAAAAGGAGAACGTAATTATGTCAGCAAAACAAATTGAATTTGGCGGTAAAGCCCGCGAACGTATTCTGGAAGGCGTGAACGGCCTTGCGAATGCAGTAAAAGTGACACTCGGCCCGAAAGGCCGCAATGTGGTTCTGGAAAAATCCTTCGGTGCACCACGCATTACGAAAGATGGTGTGACCGTCGCTAAGGACATTGAATTTAAAGATAAGTTCAAAAATATGGGCGCGCAGATGATCCGTGAAGTCGCTTCCAAAACCAATGACCTCGCTGGTGATGGTACGACAACTTCTACCGTGCTGGCACAGAGCATCTTCCAGGAAGGTGCAAAAGCCGTTGCCGCCGGTATGAACCCGATGGATCTGAAGCGTGGTATTGATATTGCCGCTGAAGCGGTGGTACAGGATATCGCCAAGCGCTCCAAGAAAATCTCCGGTAAGAATGAAATCGCGCAAGTCGGCACGATTTCTGCTAACGGTGATAAAGAAATCGGTGAAAAACTTGCTGAAGCAATGGAAAAAGTGGGTGATGAAGGTGTCATCACGGTCGAAGAAGGTAAAAGTCTCGACTTTGAACTTGAAGTAGTGGAAGGGATGCAGTTTGACCGCGGTTACCTCTCCCCTTACTTCGTAACCAATTCCGATAAAATGACCGTAGAGCTTGAAAATCCATATATTTTGATCTTCGAGAAAAAACTCTCTGGTCTGCAGCAAATGCTGCCATTACTCGAGTCGGTCGTTCAGTCCAACCGTCCGCTCTTAATTATTGCGGAAGACGTGGAAGGCGAAGCGCTTGCTACGCTGGTGGTAAACCGTCTGCGCGGTGGTCTGAAAGTCGCTGCGGTGAAGGCGCCGGGCTTTGGCGATCGCCGTAAAGCGATGCTGCAGGATATTGCGATCCTGACAAACGGCACAGTTATCAGCGAGGATCTGGGTCAAAAGCTGGAGAATGTCACGCTGAATGATCTGGGCACTGCGAAAAAGGTGAATATTACCAAGGATGATACCACCATCATTGATGGCGCCGGTGATAAGAAAGAAATTGACGCGCGTGCCCATCAGATCCGTGCCGAAATCGAGAACACATCGTCCGACTACGATAAGGAAAAGCTGCAGGAGCGTCTTGCTAAGCTCGCCGGCGGCGTGGCAGTGCTGCGTGTTGGTGGCGCTACCGAAGTGGAAGTGAAAGAGCGTCGCGACCGTGTCGATGATGCGTTGAACGCTACCCGTGCTGCAGTAGAAGAAGGTATCGTACCCGGCGGCGGTGCTACGCTGCTCTACGCGCAGAAGGCGCTGGATAAGCTGGATGCGATCAATGACGATCAACGCGCCGGTATTCAAATCGTGCGCCGCGCACTGGAAGCACCGATTCGTCAGATCGCGGAAAATGCCGGTACCGACGGCGCAATTGTAGTTGGCGATCTGCGCCGTGGTGGCAAGGAAAGCACGATCTACGATGCTCAGAACGGTGAAGAAGTCGATGCCTACAAGTCCGGTATTATCGACCCGGCGAAAGTAGTACGTACCGCGTTGCAGGATGCGGCTTCCGTTGCCGGCCTGATGATCACCACCGAAGCGCTTGTTGCCGATGAGCCGGAAGAAGACAAGCCAGCTGCCGGAGGCGGTGGTGGCATGCCTGATATGGGTGGCATGGGTGGCATGGGCTTCTAATTGCTCAATGCACCAAAATGTTGGAAAGGCGGGCTCTATGCCCGCCTTTTTTATGCGAGAAGGTTTATACTAATTTGCCCCCCTCCCAACCTCCCCCCGCAAGCGGGGGAAGGAGTAAAAAAAGCATCCTCCCCTGCCTGCGGGGGAGGCAACGAGGCTTACGTGCGTGAGCGCGTTAGCCGTAGTGGTGGGGGTGTAGGTGGTTAGTGGTTATAATGACGCGTCATACCCCGAATGGCGTAGCCACTATAGGGGTATCCATGGTTCAGCCTGCGCACGTCATTCCAGCGAACGCTGGAATCGTGAGGATATAGCACGCCTTAAGAGATTCTGAATCCAGTTCAGGATGACCATATACCCTCACCCTAACCCTTTCCCTCTGGGAAAGGGTTAGGGTGAGGGAAGTATTATTGCCCCCCTCCCAACCTCCCCCCGCAAGCAGGGGGAAGAGTAAAAGAGTGCCGCGCAAGCAGGGGGAGGAGTAGTAGATCAGTGCCCGCAAGCAGGGGGAGGAGATTAAATCCCGTCATCGCGAACGCAGTGAAGCGATCTCAGGCCAATAGCACCGTCATCCTGAGCGATAGCGAAGGATCTTATGTGACTGACCGTCTGTAAAGATGCTTCGACTCGCTCGGCTCGCTCAGGATCCCAAAGAGATTACCGTTCTTTAACGCTCTGTTAACTTCTTCCTGTTATACTGATGCCAGTTATAGCAGGTAAGAGAATGGCAGATATACCAGAACCCGATACAGCCCCTGACGCACAGCTTGCGCGCGTACCGCGTATTATTGACTTTATGCTGCAAGGGCAAACCCTCAGCCCGGAAGCTGCAGCCAAAGTGAATGATGCACTGACGGCGATGCAAAAAGCGGCTAAAAATGGCTATAGCCCGAATGCGGTTTTAGAGGAATATAAAAACGCTCTAGAAGAAAACCGCCCTCCGGAGACTGTAGAAACGCCTAAGCAGGAAGGCGAACGCACCCCCTTTGCAGGTCAGGTGGCAGTTCAGCTTGGCGTGATCGATCAAGCCATGCTGGATATAGAGCTGGGCAATCAGAGCTGGCTGAAGGTCAGTGCTGCACTGCAGGATATTCAAACGTTAATGCAGCGCAATCCCGCAGCACTGAAGGCGGGTGAGAAACCGCTCAATACGCCGGACTTGCTGCAAGCTAACTGGGGCTTAAGCGGTGTCACCAAGGCCATTCCGGACCCGGAAAATCAAACTCCGCAAACCATCTATGCAGCTTCCGCCTCGGCTGCCGCCAATATCGCACAAAACATTATGGTAACGCTGAATAACCAGCCCGAACTACTCGGCAAACCGATGCAGCAGGCACTCAACAAGATGGCGGACAGTTATGATGCCCTTGCCACCACCGCCAATAACCCGACCCGCAAACCGGAGGGGTTTATTAAACGGGTTATAACCGACCTGGTTAATTTTATAAAAGGCATAACAAACGGTGACTCTCCTCTTACCCCTATACAAAAAAAAGCGGAGGACTGGATTGCTTCGACCAAGCTGGCGTTGGAAGCCCTGCAAGAAGCCGGCGCAGAGATGAAACATAGTGACGGCACAACTGTAGACCTCAAAGAGTATATGAATGAGCGCTTTACCGAAATCCGCCGCGGGGTAGAACTGCAGAATGCACAAATGCAGGAGCAGAGTACGGGTAGAGCGATATAAGCTTAATCACCTGTTGCACTTTTTCAGTTTCTTCGCTTATTTCTTTATGTTACCCACGCTCTGATTCCTCCTTTGTTGCGCCTGTAGCAATAAACGTATACATTCTTGGCATCGAGAGGAGCCCTGCCGTGTTCAAACATCTGCGTATTCAGAAAAAACTACCCCTGTTGATCGTACTTATGGCTTTGCTGACAAGTCTGGTGCTTTCTATAGTCGCGCTAACCGTTGGCGAGCAAACCGTATTAGAGGAGGAGGAAACTAAACTGCACGCTCTGGTTCTGGAAAAAGCAGATAATATACTCGATTATCTAAATACTATTCGCGATGATTTAACCAGCACGGCACAAAACCTACAAACGAGGGATGCTTTACTCGAATTTCGGGAGGCATGGAATCAACTGGGCTATAATCCAGAGCGCGCATTGCAACGGCTTTACATAGAAAACAATCCCTATCCAACCGGCGAGAAAGACAAGCTGGACGCTGCACCGGATAGCTCTCTCTACAGTGAAGTGCATCAGAAGCACCATGACTGGTTTCGCCAGTTCTTACATGCACGCGGATATTATGATATCTTCCTCTTTGATCTGCGCGGTAATCTGATCTACTCCGTATTTAAAGATTCCGATTTCGCCACAAACGTGCTGAATGGCAAGTATAAAGACAGTGATCTAGGCAACTCCTATCGTGCTGCGGCTGCCAGTTCAGCTAATAGCGGCGATCAGTTCTTTTTTGATTTCAAGCCCTATTCACCCAGTAATGGTGCGCCGGCCAGTTTTATCTCGACCCCGGTATATATTGATGGGCGCAAACAGGGCGTTCTAGTCTTCCAAATGCCGATTGAACGGTTAAATGAGCAGATAAAAATCCGTGAAGGGCTGGGTAATACCGGCGAGGCCATCATCGTCGGTGACGATAAATTGATGCGGACTGATTCCAAGTTCTCCTCAGAGAGCACCATTTTAAGGGAGAAAGTAGACTCGGAGGCTGTGGATTTGGCCTTGGCTGATCAATCCGGCACCGTAGAAGGTATTTACCGTGATTTTCCAGCCTATATCGCCTATGCACCGGTTGAATTCATGGGAACGAAATGGGCGATTCTGGTCGAGCAAAGCCTGCAACAGATTATGATGCCGGTCAATCAGTTAAAGCAGAAACTGATTTCAACCAATCTCATCATTTTGCTGTTTCTAATTGTGCTTAGCTACATCATGGCCCGCACGATTACCCGCCCGCTAAACGTGGCCAATGGCTATATCAGCAAGCTGGCTGAAGGCAATCTGGACGTTGAAATTGTGGGTCAGGACCGGGGTGATGAAATTGGCGATCTGGCTAAATCTGCAGTAGTTTTTAAGGATAATGCGCTCGAGCGTATTCGCCTTGAAGAAAAGCAGAAGGAAGACGCCATTCACGCCGAAGAAGAGAAAAAAGAAGCCATGCAGCAACTGGCGCATCATTTTGAACAGCGAATTCAGGGTATTATCAGCTCGGTTTCTGCCGCAGCAACGCAACTGACGCAAACCTCACAAACCATGAGTGAAGCCATCAGCCGGTCCTCTCATACCGTTTCAGAAGCGACTTCCGCTGCCAATGATACGGCTAATAACGTACAGTCCGTAGCGGCCGCAGCCGAGGAGATGAGTACTTCAGTCAATGAAATATCCTCTCAGGTACAACATTCACGAGAATTGGTAACGGCAGCCGTGAATAATACGCAGTCTGCAGATGAGCATGCGCATGCGCTGGGCAATGCGTCGCAAAAGGTTTCGGATGTAGTTGAGCTAATTGCCGATATTGCCTCTCAGGTCAATCTGCTCGCCCTGAATGCGACTATTGAGGCCGCACGCGCAGGCGAAGCTGGAAAAGGCTTTGCGGTTGTCGCCAATGAGGTGAAGAATCTGGCAAACGAAACGGATAAGTCCGTGCAGGAAATTCAGCGCGTGATTGAAGAAATGCAAGGCGCCTCTACCGACATTGTAGGTGCATTAGAGAGTATCCGCACCTCGATTGAGCGTGTCAATGAAGCCTCAGGTAGCATTGCCTCTGCCGTCGAAGAGCAATCCGCTACGACAAATGAAATTGCGGCGAATATGCAAACGGCGGCAGAAGGGACAAACGTCATTACGAGTAGCCTCGACAGGGTCAGCGCGGCTTCCGCAGAAACGGATGAGTCTGCTCAACAAGTGCTCACTGCATCGGATGAACTGGCTCAGCAAGCAGAAGAATTGGACAAGCAGGTTAAACTTTTCCTGGAGGATATCCGCAAGGATAACTAACGCCTACTCTGCCCAGCGTCCTGATTACTCTGCGCTAATGTGAGTTTTCTGTGCGTGCTTATATGTTCTGAAGCGCTAAAAATAACCATTTCGCTATCTAAAAGACTGGACGCTAATTGCTCAATTTTATAAAAAACTGATTATGCGCATTACCATCTATCACAATCCGCGTTGTATGAAATCCCGCCAGACGCTGCAGTTATTGCAAGAGCAGGGTATTGAGCCGGAAATTACCGAATATCTAAAAACTCCGCTGACGCTCACTGAGCTGGAAGCGATTCAGCACAAACTGAGCCAGCCCGCGACCGCCATGGTGCGCACTAAAGAGCCGGAATATAAACAGACGGGTTTGCATAAAGGTTGTTCAGATGAAGCGATACTTTCAGCAATCGCGAAGCATCCCAAATTGCTTGAGCGACCCATTGTCGTAAATGGGGAGAAAGCGGCCATCGGTCGCCCGCCGGAAGATGTGCTGAAGATTTTGTAATCCTTTGTCATTCTGAGGCATAGCCGAAGAATCTTCTGAATATCAAAAAGACCCTTCACTTCGCTCAGGATGACAATTATTATGGCTCTATGATCGACAAAATCAACGCGTATATTGGCAGGTGGTTCGCCTGGCTGGTGCTGGCAATGGTATTGCTGACGGTACTGCGGGTTATCCAGCGCTATTTCTTTGCGAGCAATGCCGTGTGGCAATCGGAGCTGGTGCTGTTTCTGCATAGTTTCGTATTTCTCGTGCTGGCGGGATTTACTCTGCAACTGGATAAGCATGTGCGGGTCGATGTGCTTTATGAGCGCTTTTCCGAACGGCGGAAAGCATGGGTGAATCTGATCGGCACGCTCCTGTTTTTGTTGCCGCTATGCGGTACGTTGTTATACGTGTCCTATAACTACGTGCTGGAAAGCTGGCGCATTCACGAGGCCAGCCGCGAGCATGACGGTATGCCGGGATTTTTTATCCTCAAAACCTTCATTTGGGGATATGCTATCACGCTCGCTTTGCAGGGGGTGGTGATAGTGACATCATCCTTTCAAGCCATAGCACGCAGTAGCTAGCTCCCCGCGCGGTAGTTCGGCGCTTCCTGCGTGATGGTGACATCGTGCGCGTGGCTTTCGCGCAGGCCGGCAGGCGTGATGCGAACGAAAGTGCAGTTACGCTGCATCGCAGCAATATCGGCGCTGCCGGTATAACCCATCGCAGATTTAAGCCCGCCGGTCAGCTGGTGAATCACCCCGGCAACCGGGCCCTTATAAGGAACACGCCCTTCCACTCCCTCCGGCACCAGCTTGAGCTGCTCGGTCACATCCTGCTGAAAGTAGCGATCTGCCGAGCCGCGCGCCATGGCGCCGACCGAGCCCATACCGCGATAGGTTTTATACGAGCGGCCCTGATAGAGCACGACCTCGCCGGGGCTTTCATCTGTACCTGCAAAGAGCGAGCCGATCATCACCGTGTCTGCGCCGGCCGCAATCGCTTTCGCCACATCGCCGGAGAATTTGATGCCGCCATCGGCAATCACGCAGACCCCGGCTTTTTTAGCTACCGACACCACCTCCATCACTGCGGTCAATTGTGCTACGCCCACCCCGGCTACGATCCGTGTCGTGCAGATGGAACCCGGGCCGATTCCGACTTTGACGGCGTTCACCCCGGCCTTGATTAACGCTTTCGCGCCTTCCTTAGTCGCAATATTACCGCCGATGATCTGCAACTTTTTATGCGCTTTGCGCAAGCGTTTAACCGTCTCCAGTACGCCTTGCGAATGGCCGTGCGCGGTGTCTACCACAATGGCATCCACACCGGCATCAATCAACGCCTCGGCGCGCTCAATACCTTCCTCGCCCGTGCCTACCGCAGCGCACACACGCAACCGCCCTTGCGTATCTTTGGTCGCGTTAGGGTAGGCCTGCGACTTTTCAATGTCCTTTACCGTTACGAGCCCAATGCACTCATTCTCATTGTTCACCACGAGCAGTTTCTCGATCCGGTGTTTATGCAGCAGCCGCTTCGCTTCCTCCCGGTCGACCCCTTCCTTGACCGTCACCAAATTTTTTGAGGTCATCAGCTCCTTGACCGGCTGATCGAGATTATCGGCAAAGCGCACATCGCGGTTGGTGAGAATGCCGGCAAGCTGCCCATTTTTCTTCGTGACCGGAATGCCGGAGATGTTGTTCTGGCTCATAATGTCGAGCGCCTCGCGCAGTGTCTGGCTGCTTTCGACGGTGATGGGATTCACCACCATGCCACTTTCGAATTTCTTCACCATGCGCACTTCATTCGCCTGCTGCTCAATCGAGAGGTTTTTGTGGATGCAGCCAATACCGCCATGCTGCGCAAGGGCGATCGCGAGCCGGCCTTCGGTCACCGTATCCATCGCCGATGACATCAGCGGGATGCCAAGCTTTATCTCCGCGGTCAGGTGCGTACTGACCTGCGCCATTGAGGGCAGTACCTCGCTCGCAGCGGGTTTTAAGAGAACATCGTCAAAGGTGAGGGATTCTTCAATCGCGGGCTTCATGGCAATTTACTTTCGATTGCAGGTTGCGGTAAATTGCGCTTTCTTGTAGCACAGGGCGCGCCGTACGCCAAGTGGAAAAAACAGAAAAAAGACTTGCATATACACGAATTATGGGTAAGTTACGCACTCTCAAATTCTGAGCAGTTTCATACGGTGTTCCGCGGTAGCTCAGTTGGTAGAGCAGGAGACTGTTAATCTCTTGGTCACAGGTTCGAGTCCTGTCCGCGGAGCCATTTCTTTGTCTTTACACGTTCCAAAAAGTCCAATTCTTCTTTATTTTCATAGCATTTTCGCGTACAAGTTAGTTTGATATTGTCTCGTAACGTACCCCCATATCCAGCGTGATCAGGGGGTATCTACGGGGGTATCGAAATTATAGCTCAGGAAAATACCCCCATGGCGCTAACCGATACGACATGTAGAAACGCAAAGCCGAAGGAAAAGCAATATAAACTGGCGGATTCTGCGGGTATGCACCTGTTAGTCAAACCGAATGGCAGAAAATACTGGCGGCATAAATATCGGTTTGCAGGTAAAGAAAAGCTGCTGGCATTAGGAGTATACCCAGAACTATCGCTTAAGGAAGCACGCGAGAAGCGGGATGCAGCGCGTAAACTGCTGTCAGAAGGCATTGACCCGTCTGAAGCCAAAAAGGAAGCCAAGCAAGCCCAAATTGCTGAAACAGAGCATACATTTGAAGCTATAGCTCGTGAATGGCATAAACAGCAAAAGAAGCGTTGGAAAGATAGTTATGCCCGCAAATTGTTGCACCGACTGGAGAAAGACGTGTTTCCAGCGCTTGGCAAAAGGCCGATTGATGAAATTAAAATAGTTTATTTTCACTTATCGCTCCTATTTCAATAGGTTAGGTCTGTTAACCTCTTAGTAAAAGGTTTGAGTCTCACCCGCGCTAAAGAGGGCTAGCCAGCATTTTTCTACTATCAATAATGCTACGCACAACTGGATTTATTGGCTGGAGAATGATGTGCATCAATGTAAGGTTATGGAGCTGCTGCCGAATGTATAGCATCTGTCATCGTATCATAGCGAATGTATGAGGGGGTAAATTTGCGATTACCTCCCGCCGGTCTGGAGTTGCTCGGGCGTAATCACCTGGCACTGATCGTTCACCGCGCGGCTGACGGCGGCTTCCTCATAGGCATTGAGCAGATTCTCGTCACTACCCGCCATGCGCGCGACGAGATAACGCATCGGCTCCGTGTACTGGCAAAAGAGAATATTACCATCCGGCAGATTCTGATAATGCTTGCAGTACGACCCATCAGGCGACAAACCATCGACCGCGTGCATGACAACAAAATTCTGCCCGGATGAACCCGATGGCCGCTCGCATTTGAAAAAACTGCAATCGATCAACGCCTGACTCAACCCGGCGCATGGATCGTTAGGATTACTAATAGGAATTTCCGCCTTAACAAGCGGCACAAAGGGTACACCGCATGTCGAAAGCAGAATGCAACTCATAAGCAGCAATTTGCAGGAAAAAAAATGCATAGCTCATTATACAGTTCGCGGCGGCAAGCTGCAAGCTACTAGCTAAAACTATTGCTCCGCGGGAAACCGTTAGGCGGCATACGACCGCTCGAGGCGCGTTTTCCGAGCCATGGCAGGAGATCGGTTTCAACGCGGGTGCGCTCGCCAAGGCTCCAGCTGAGCCCTGCTTCCAGCGTGAAGGTTTTGACATCGCTCAAACCGCCGCCCTTATATTTTTGCAAGGCAACCCCTTGCCCGCGTTTCATTTCCGGCAGTTCCTCCAGCGGAAAGATCAGCAGTTTGCGGTTTTCGCCGATGACCGCCACATGATCGCCTTTAACCGGCACTGCTTTCAGCGCTTTGCCTTTCGTTTTCGCGGGAATATTCAGCACCTGCTTACCGCTTCGTGTCGAGGCGACCAGATCATCTTCCTCGATAATAAAGCCCTTACCGATATTGGATGCCATCAGCCGTTTCGCACCTCGCTTATATATAAACATACTGGCGATGTCGGCCTGCTGATCCATATCCACCATGAGCCGCACCGGCTCGCCATGCCCCCGTCCGGCAGGCAGTTTATCGCATCCAATCGTGTAGACACGCCCATCCGTTGCAAGCACGAGCAGCTTATCCGTCGTGTGCGCTTTCAGGACGAAACGCCCGCTATCGCCCTCTTTATATTTAATGTTCGCCGGCTCATGCGCATGGCCTTTTAGTGCGCGAATCCAACCCAGCTTGGAACACACCACCGTGATCGGTTCTTTCTCGACAAAGGCCTCAATGGTGATATCCACAGCTTCGGGCGCATTCGTAATGAGGGTGCGGCGGGCGTAGGGATGCCCCCCCTCTATCCCCCCCGTAAACGGGGGGGAGGTTGGGAGGGGGGTAGCTGAAAAACGCTTTTTTATATCCCGAATATCAGCCGCAATCGACTTCCATTGTAGTTCTTCCGAGCCTAAGAGTTCCTGCAGAGCTGCCTTCTCGTTCGATAATGCCTCATGCTCGCGCTTAATTTCCAACTCTTCTAATTTGCGCAAAGACCGCAAGCGCATATTTAAAATCGCTTCGACCTGGACCTCGCTAAGCTTCCAGCGTTTCATCATAACGCTTTTAGGGTCGTCTTCTTCGCGGATAATGCGGATCACTTCATCGAGGTTGAGGTAGGCAATCAGCAGCCCGTCGAGCACTTCTAGCCGATGGTCTATCTGCTTGAGGCGGTATTCACTTTTACGGATCAGCACTTCATGACGGTGGTCGAGGAAGGCCTGAAGCACCTCTCGCAGGTTCATGACACGCGGCGTCAGCCCTTTATCAAGCACATTGAGATTCATGTTAAAGCGCGACTCAAGCTCCGTCAATTTGAACAGGCTTTCCATCAGCATATTCGGGTCTACCGTGCGGCTTTTCGGCTCGAGAATAATGCGAATATCCTCTGCTGATTCATCGCGAATATTGCCAAGCAAGACGAGTTTTTTCTCTTTATAAAGCTCACCAATTTTTTCCATCAGTTTGGATTTGGATACCTGATAGGGTATTTCCGTTACGATTATCTGATATTGCCCGTGGCCGAGATCTTCCTTCTCCCACTTTGCACGGACCCGAAAAGCCCCTTTACCGGTAGCATAGGTCTGGATGATCGAGGATGTGTCTTCCATAATCGTTCCGCCGGTTGGAAAGTCCGGCCCTTGCACGAAACTGACCAGCTTCTCAATCGTCGCATTCGGAGATTTGATTAAATAAAGCAGCGCGTCGCATAGCTCGCCTACATTGTGCGGCGGAATCGAAGTCGCCATACCAACGGCAATCCCTTCCGAACCATTTGCGAGCAGATTCGGAAAAGCCGCAGGGAGCACCACTGGTTCAATATCGGAGTTATCATACGTCTCACGGAAATCGACCGTATCTTGGTTGATGTCGCGTAACAGTGCCATCGCCACATCGGTCAGCCGCGCTTCGGTATAGCGCATCGCCGCCGCGTTATCTCCATCGACCGAGCCAAAATTACCCTGCCCTTCTACCAGCGGGTAGCGCACCGCGAAGTTCTGCGCGAGTCGCACCATCGCGTCATAAACCGCCGTATCACCGTGCGGGTGGTATTTACCGATGACATCTCCCACCACACGGGCGCATTTTTTATAGCCAGATTTAGGATCGAGCTTTAGCTGTAGCATCGCCCAGAGTAGCCGCCTATGCACCGGCTTTAACCCGTCCCGTACATCTGGCAAACTCCGCGAGGTAATCGTTGAAAGCGCATAAGCGAGATAACGCTCGCTTAAACTATCGACGAACGAGACCGGTTCGATCCGTTCCTCTAGCGTGGTTATTTCATCATTCATGTCGGCTGAAACCCTGCATTTCTGCCCGTTTTAACGACGGACCGCCCTAATTGCAATGAAAATTACGGTGCCGGCGGCATTGGGATAGGCGGAAGTTCCTCAAGCTCGGGCATCTGTGGAAGGGTCGGCATTTCGGGCAATGTCTCTATCTCCGGCAGGGTCTCTACTTCTGGTAGCGCCTCTTTCACCGCTTCCTCGACCTGCCTCGCCTGTGGAGAGGGCGGCTGCTTTGCTGCTTCCCCGTTTCCGGTCAGGAGCTTATCCAGTTGCCCATTGAGCTGCTGCGCCTGAGGCAGATTCAACTCGACATCATCTCTTGGGCGGGTGGTTAGCGGTCCGGGCTCTGCCGGCATCACAGGCTCCATAACCTCCGGCAACGCCCTTTGCAAATCGCCCGCTTTTTCTTTAAACGCTTCCAGCATATCACGCTCTTCCGGCTTAACTTCCTCTTTCGCACTATCCATCATATCGGGGATAATCTCTTCAGGGGGACGCGTTATAGGCGCACCGGTTTCATCCAAAGGCGGTTCCAACGGGTACTCACCCTCTTCTATGCGGAACTGCATACTATCTGGCTCAATCTCCGGTTTGCCCGTAATGGATTCTGGTAAATTGGCCAATGCAAATACGGGTTTTTGTATCGAACGAAGCGTGCTGTATACCTCTAGGTTAAGCAGCTTAATACGCGGGCACCCTATTAAGGTAATACGATCCGGGTAGATACGGTATCCAAAAAACAGGTAAAAGCTTTCCGGCTGAAAGTCGTATCCGTAGAAAGACTCTACATCCATCAACACTTTATTGTCATCTGGGGTAAGGCCTTTCCATACATCATAGGGTTTAGCAGTAATCTGGTATCGCGTAGTACCGAGCTCGTTCATATCACGACCTATCTCGGTAACCGCCTCCACCTTACCGGCAAACACGACATCCGCATCCTGTAACTGATAGTATGGATGTTGCTGCAACCAACAGTTATAGCTGTGTGCTGGTTGCACATATAGCGCTACAAGTATAACCGCCAGCCATTTACACCATTTCATAGACATGTTGCTTTATATACCCCAACCACCTTCCCCGCGCTTCCGGTATGGGGCGATGATATGCCTCCGCAATCCATTTTTCTAAGAAATAGCCTGTGAGGGTAAGAGCGTCAATGATTTCGCTGCCATGACAAGACATTATGGTAAAATCAAGCTCCTGCGGTGCTTTTCGCGATGCAGCCTGCAGGAAAACGGGCAAGTTCAATAGTTTATCCCTGTAGGGAGCGGCACTCTCCGAACAGACTGCCATACCGGACCGGGGGGAAACATGCGTCAGTTGCTCCCGGCGACCGGTATCTGCACATAGGTCGAGAGTCAAGCCAAAGCCAAGCTGACGCAGCAATTCTAGTTCGAAGGCACAATATAATAGGGTGCAGGAATGCCGGTTTTGGATAGATTCGGCCATGGCTGTGAGGTAGTCATAAAGTACCGGGTGCACTTCACGTTCGGGGAGGTACGTTTGCAGCAAGGCCAAAACGCTATTCATTAGCCGTAAACTTTGAGCTTGCTGCATCAGCGCGGAAGCATGACTCGCTTCTAGTTCCAGCGAGAAATAGCCAAGATGCTCCTCCAGCCGGGCTTTCCACGTTAAATCCAGCCGATTCAGGGGCTGACAAATCGGACTGTATTTTTTGATACCACGCACCAGACCGGCTGCGCGACCATGCTCTTTAGTAAAACAATCGACAATCAGAAGATTTTCGCTGAATTTGCGCGCGCTTAAGACATATCCGCTATCGTTCCATTGCATAAAATCATCGTAAAGCCTCGTTTAAGCGCTGTCTAGCGCTCAATATACGGCATTTGAACGGTAGGCACTTTCTTATCAGTGGGCAACGTATAGGGTTGCACTTCAGACCCGGGTACGGGGGTAGACTGCGGCAGGGGGGTAGATTCGAGCAGTATGGGCCGTACTTGCCAGGATTCGTTCCGCTGGGATCTGTCTTCACGCTGTACGATTGTTTCCGGATAGGGCGAGAAACTCTGTTTTGGGCGGCCCAATCGTTCAATCTCGTTGCGCGCAATGGCCTGGGCCAACGTTTTATTGCCCCAGCAGCGGGACGTCCATGCCGGGCCGCGCAGATTTTCTCTGCGGTAGGTGATCACCAGATAGGTCTGCCCTTTGTTAAAACGGAAAGTACAGTCAAACCCTACATTGACTTCGCGGTTGATTCCGGGCTTCGCGGTAAAAACGGTTATCGTCTCGCTATTTGCCCCTTTCCAGCTTTTATGGACAATAAACTCATTGCGGTAACGTCCGAAACTCGCATCATAATTCACCGCCTTCACCGTACCCACAAACACGCCGAAGGCACGGTCTATCTGCTTTTCGAACGACATTGGCTCACCGCATTCGCACTTGGTGACCGCCTGTGCCTGATAGGGCACAAAACAGAGGATGGCAACGAGTAGTAAACGTATCATATGATTCTCCCAGGATAGCGCGACTCTTCGCGGATTATAGCAGAAATGCGGCATTTTGTCATAAAAATCATCTTAAGTTGCAGATAATGCATCCACTGGCTGCATTGCACGTACAAATAAGGGAAAATTATACCATGGTTTTTTCTGCACCCATTTTCCTGTTTTATTTTCTGCCGGCCGTTCTGTTACTGGTCTTTGCTGCAGCGAAATCCATCAAGCTGCAAAACGCCGTTCTGCTAATAGCAAGTTTGTTTTTCTACGCGTGGGGGGAGGCATTTTACCTGCTGTTGCTCCTGACTTCTATCAGCATGAATTACCTATTTGGCCTGTTGCTCAATTCCGAATCCTGCTTTGCCCGGCGGTCTGTGTTTATCGCAGCACTAACAGCTAATCTGGGCATTCTGGGACATTACAAATATAGCGGATTTCTTATTGAAAACGTCAATGTTTTGCTACGAACCCTTAACATAGAAGCGATTATTTATGAACCAACACACCTCCCACTCGGTATTTCTTTTTTTACGTTTCAGGCTATTACCTACCTCGTGGATGTGTATACCGGGCGTACCAAAGCGCAGCGCAATCCGTTTCATCTGGCGCTGTTTATCTCTCTCTTTCCGCAACTGATCGCCGGGCCGATTATTCGGTACCATGATTTGAATCGCCAGATTATCGACCGCACTATCACCCTTGCCGGAATCGACAGCGGGGTACGCCTGTTTATCATCGGGCTGGCGAAAAAAGTGCTGATTGCAGATCAATTAGGCGAAGTATCCGACCTGATATTCAGCCTTAACCCGGATACGGTCGGACTGGGGCTTGCCTGGCTTGGCGCGATTAGCTTTGCGTTACAGATATATTTTGATTTTTCAGGCTATTCCGATATGGCAATCGGCATGGGGCGTATCTTTGGCTTTCAGTTCAAACCCAATTTTAATTATCCCTATATTGCTCAATCTTTAAGCGATTTCTGGCAGCGCTGGCATATCAGCCTGACCAGCCTCGCACGGGATTATATCTACACCCCCCTCGCCGCCCGGCAGGCACGCAAGAAACGCGGTATGCATTTCGTCTTACCGCTTTTATTTACCATGCTTATTCTCGGTTTCTGGCACGGAGCCGCATGGACCTTTATTGTCTTTGGCCTGTTTCACGGTATCATGTTACTCACAGAGCAGGTCTTTAAGCTGCAAACCCGGATTCCGCAGCCCGTTCGGCACGGTTATGTCTTACTGATCTGGGTGATCGGATGCGTGCTGTTCCGCGCGGAGGATATGTCGCAGGCCAGTACCTTGATTACTGTCATGGCAGGTTTTAATGCGCCGTCGGACCCGTTTACAGTGCCAAGTGACCCCTTGCTGTACTTTACCTTCCTCGCAGCTTGTCTTGCATCTACCCCCTTATTTCCACTCAGCTTTGAGGAAATGCGTGCATCCGGCACACGGTGGAAAATACGGTTGGCCTACCTGTTACGCGATGCAGGGCTATTGACCCTTTTCCTGCTTAGCCTCATGGCAATTGCAACCGGCACCGTCGATAACTTCATTTATTTCAGGTTTTGATAATGAAACGGTTGTTATCTCATTACATCATCATCGTTTTTTGCATTGTGCTGGTATTACCTGTTTTATTTAAAGAACTTGCTCTCGAACCGGATCTTGATATCGTTATACCGCAAAATAACGCTATAATGCTACCGCCGCCGGAGTCTGCGCGGGAACTCAAACCCTATCTTGATTCCATCAGCGACTATATCCGCGGTGAGTTTGGGCTTCGTGATCTGCTCGCCAGCTGGGATATTGCTCTCCGTATCAACTGGCTGGATTCCTTTATGCTGAAAGTCAAGACAACTTTCATAGAACGTGAGTATGTAATTCCCTGCGACTTTCGGAATTTAAACGAATATGCGATGCTTCAATATATTAAACCGTTTAAAGAGAACTTTGAAAAATTAAAAGCACAGGATATACCCTATATTCTTTTTCTAGCCCCCCCCAAAGCCCAGCTTTTACAGTCTGTTGCTTGTGACCCAGACAGTTTCCACCGCAACACTTTTGCCGAATTGATCCAGGAAGAGGCGCCTGAAATTCCCGTCATAGATAGCTTTCCATCAATACGAAAACTGGACGATCAAAGCAAAGCATTTTATAAGCTGGATAGACATTGGAATGATGCAGGTGCTTTCATCGGCTATCAAACTCTTATTCAGCAATTACAAACGTTCTTTACCTTGCCGTCCACCCTGAAACAAGAGGATTTCCGATTTGAAACCTACGAAGTGCATCCCCGATCCATTGCAGTGTATGCTCAAAATCGGCCACCTGATGTAGAAACGGTAACACGGTGGCATCCTAAAACACCGTTTCAGGCGAAGCGGCTGCATCCTCCGCCGGAACAAATATTGGGCGTATGGGAATATAATCAGGGTTACGAGCATTATATCCACACCGATAGCTCTCTGCCGCGTGCGCTCGTGTTGCATGATTCCATGATGAAGCAGCTGAAACCCTGGCTTGCGGAGCATTTCAGCGAAACCTATTATGTCTGGTCTAAAAATCTTGATATGGATTTAGTCAAGGAATTTCAACCGGATGTGGTCATTCATCAATTGGTGAAGTAAATGATTAGCTACCCATTAGACACAGCCTACCTACTGCGCAGGAAAAAGCAGCTAAAAACCGAACTGCTGCAGGCGCGGCAGGATTGGGTGGAGAAGCGCATCGCCATCCTGTGCGGCTCGACCGCACAGGAAATACAGGATATGCTTGAGCTGTTCCTGCTGGCGGAAGGCGTCAAACCGACCTTCCGGATCGGAGAGTATAACCGGCATTACGAAGAAGCCGTTTTTGGTTCAGACGCGTTGGATGCGTTTGACCCGGAGATGGTCTACCTTCATATGACCTCGCATAATCTGCCCGATAGCGACTATGCGTCTCATTTGAGCGCGATCTGGGACGGCTTACACGAGCGTTATGGCTGTGAGATCCTGCAGAACAATTTCGAGCCCGCCCTTCTCTCCCCGCTCGGGCATTTGGATGTAGAGCAGGGCAGGCAAGCTCGCATTCAGCAGGCGAATCAGTGGCTTTATAGCGCGTCAGCAGAGCGCCCTTACCTGCATATTCATGATCTCGCCGGCTTTGTCAGCCGCATCGGCCTGCTGCAATCTTTCGATGCTGCGGCGTGGTACAGCTATAAATATGCCATCGCACCAGTGCATATCCCCGCTTTCAGCTGGAGCCTGTCCCGCCTTACCCTCGCCCTGCTCGGTAAAAGCAAAAAATGTCTCGTGCTTGATGCAGATCATACGCTCTGGGGCGGGGTGATCGGCGATGATGGGGTCGATGGAATCCATATCGGCGAAGGCCACCCGGTCGCTGAGAGTTACAAAGCCTTTCAAGCCTATCTGAAAACGCTGCAGGAGCGCGGGGTGATCCTCTCCATCGTGAGTAAAAACGAGCCGGAAACGCTACGAGCCGGGCTGCATCATCCCGAATCCGTGCTGAACGAAGCGGATTTCTCCTGCATCATTGCGAATTGGGAGGACAAGGCGAGCAATATCCGTCAATTAGCCGCTACCCTCAATATCGGGCTGGATAGTCTGGTTTTCGTCGATGATAACCCGGCGGAACGCGAACTCGTTCGGCAAGCCTTGCCGGAGGTTGCCGTGCCGGAAATAGGGGAAGATGCCGCACACTATGCGCACGTGCTGGATCAGGCGGCTTATTTTGAACCAGTCACGATCAGCGATACCGACCGCAAGCGGACCGAGCAATACCGCGCCAATGCGAGGCGCGCTGAAGCGGCGGAACAGGCTGTGGACTATGACAGCTACCTGCAAAGCCTGCAGATGCGGGCGCGCATCCTGCGGTTGGATGAGACAGCTATCGCGCGCGTGACGCAACTCATCAACAAGACCAACCAGTTTAATCTCACCAACGAACGCCTCAACCGCAGCGAGGTAGAGGCCTATATGTCAGGGGGTAATAAGCTGGCCCTCTATGCGCATCTGGAGGATAAGTTCGGCGATAACGGCATTGTTTCCGCACTGCTCTGCACGCTCTCCGGCTCTGAGGCACAGCTGGATAACTGGGTGATGAGTTGCCGGGTGTTCAAACGCCGGCTGGAACACGCCATGCTGGATGAACTGGTGCAACACTTGAAAGATCACGGAATTGCAAGCCTCTCTGCGAGCTATAAACCGACAGAAAAGAATCAGGTGATTAAAAAGCTGCTACCTTCGCTCGGTTTTTTGGAAGATTCCATGACATCCGAGACCGAATTCCGCTATAGCCTGAATATGGATAGGTATCATATGCACAAGCCGCCCATTGAGGTAAGTAATGCTTGAAGCGTTTTTAAGCGAAATATTCCGCCTGCAACCCACGCAGGAGAAAAAAGTTGGTCAGCTCTTTCGCGATCAACCGCAGGCAAAAACCGATCTTGCGCTTTTTCTCAAACACTATACCCCCCTGATCGAAAGCGAACGAGTCGGCGGGCTGGAGGGGCTTGCCGCCGCGTATAATCAGATGCTCGATGAACTGGTCGCCTGCCGTCTGCATTTTATCCGTGAAGGCTGCTACCCGCTGCAATCCGCGGAAGATGCCTTTGACCGCGTCTATAATAACGAACAACAAATGTGGCCCTATATGCTCGGGCTCGCCGTTTCACAATATCTGTGGCCGACGCATTACGCGCTGCTGCAATTTTACAAGCAGGCGATCCGGCAGGCCGACCCGGCAGGCCGTTTCCTCGAAATCGGCTGTGGACCGGGCATTTTCATCAATGAACTCACTGGAGTAACCGAAGAAACTGCTACCATTGACGTTGTCGATATCAGCCCGGTATCGATTGCGCTCTCAAAAGAACTGCTGCAGCTGGTCAAACCGGAGATTCTACAGCGTATCCGCTTCATTCAGAGTGATATCGTCGATTACGATGAGGCTACGCCTTACAATTTTATTGGTATGGGCGAAGTGCTCGAGCATGTAGAAGACCCGCTCGCTGTGCTGAAAAGCCTGCATCGCCTGCTTCACGATGACGGCAGACTGTATATTTCCACCTGCGCCAACTGCCCGACCATTGACCATATTTACCTTTACCACAATGTGGAAGAAATTCGCCTTATGATCGAGGAGGCTGGGTTTCATATCGCAAAAGAAGCGGTGCTGCCTTCAGAAGATAAACCGATGGAGTATATGGAGCAGCACAAACTGGATATTGTCTACGGCGCATTATTGGTAAAGCAGGAGAATAACAGATGAAAATTAGAGAACGGCTCACCTCCCTGTTTCAGGACGTTTTTAACCGCGCCGATTTAACGCTGCATGATGACATGACGGCGCAAGACGTGCCGGAATGGGATTCATTGAGCCATATCAACCTGATCGTCGCGATCGAACAGGAATTCGGTATCAAATTCAGCTTCGGCGAATTGGAGAACCTCAAAAATGTCGGTACTATGCTCGAGCTGATTGAACGCAAAACCACCTGAGTTGCCGTGTTGGGGGATAGAAAAAGCATCCTTCCTTGCGTGTCCTTGTCATCCTGAGCGGAGCGGTAGCGTAGCCTTAAGGATCTTTTGCCCCGTCATCGCGAACGGAGTGAAGCGATCTCGTGCGGTTGAACTCCATACGAGATTGCCGCGCTCCCTAGGGTCGTTCGCAATGACGGCTTACCCTCACCCTAATCCTCTCCCAGAGGGAGAGGGGATACAAGAACACTCCTCCCCTGCCTGCGGGGGAGGCAACGAGGCTTGATAGCTATGCTATCTAGCCGCAGTGGTGGGGGTGTAATGTGGTGAGGGAAATATTAATGCCCCCCTCCCAACCTCCCCCCGCAAGCAGGGGGAGGAGATGGAACCCCGTCATCGCGAGGAGGGCGTAGCCCGACGTGGTGATCTCAGGCTGCGTATACCCGGCCGCACCAGATTGCTTCGTCGCTTCACTCCTCGCAATGACGCCTATCCTCACTCCACCCCGAACAGCTGAGGAAATTTCGTGACCCAGTTCGGATCGACCTTCACAAACAAAAACAGATGTACCGGAACCCCGAAGAGCATCGACAGCTCTTTACGCGCCTGTTCGCCGATGCGCTTGACCATCGCCCCCTGTTTCCCTACCACAATGCGCTTCTGCCCTTCGGTGCTGACATAGACTACCTGATGCAGCTTGATCTGTCCTTCCGGGTGTTTTTTGCTCGCCGACATGTCCTCCCATTGCTCCGTTTCCACCATGAGCTCATAAGGTATCTCATGCTCAAGGGCCATCATCAGCGCCTCACGTGTGATTTCAGCAGCCAGCAGCCGCGCGGGCATATCGCCCACCTCATGCTCAGGGAACGGCCAGGGCTCCTCCTGCGCCTGTGCAAACATCCAGCCTTTAAGCGCATTAACGCCATCGCCCGTTAGCGCGGAGATCATAAACACTTCCTCAAATTCATATAACGTTGAAAGCGAACTAACGATCTCTAGCAACTGATTTTTATGCACTTTATCAATCTTATTCAGGATGAGTATGGCCCGTGCTTCCCGGCCGGCGATACCACTAATGATATTCTTCACCTCCTCCGTCAGACCCTTCTTCACATCGACCAGCAGCGCAACGACATCACTGCGGTTCATACCACCCCATGCGGCTTTGACCATACTTTTATCGAGCTGTTTGCGCGGCTTGAAAATCCCCGGCGTATCAATCAGCACCAGCTGCGTATCCCCTTCGGTGAAAATGCCGGTGACGCGCGTTCGTGTGGTCTGTACTTTGGGTGTTACTATCGACACCTTGGCGCCTACCAACCGGTTCGTCAGTGTCGACTTTCCAGCGTTCGGCGCACCGACCAGCGTGCAGAACAAGGTTTTTTGCGACGTCATAGACAAAAACCATAACTCCCCATTGAAGGGGAAGTCCAAAAGCGCGACTCAGCGCGATTGGGTGAGGGTGATACTCCATGACCGTCTTGCGCCCCCACCTGAATCAAACATTCAAACTCCCCCTCTAGGGGGGAGTTGCTAACACCTGAAACTTGAAACCTGAAAACTAACATCCCAGCGTCTCAATCAATTTCGCTGCCGCGTCGCGCTGTGCGGCTTTTTTATTGGTGCCGGTCGCTTCGGCCCACTGGCCATCCACGGTAACGCGCACGGTAAAGGCCGGCGCATGGCTCGGCCCTTCCCGTTTCATGGTTTCATAGACCGGTAATGGCAGGCCAATCCCCTGCGCCCATTCCTGCAGCTGCGTTTTCGGGTCGCGCGGCGGTTCCGCCATCTCGTTCATCGCACCTGTAAACCACGGCATGACAAGCTCACGCGCCTTTTCCAGACCGGCATCGAGATAGAGCGCGGCGATTAACGCCTCCACCGCATTTTCCAGCGTGGCATCGTTCTCGTGCCCGTCAGCGCTTTCTTCACTCTGCCCGAGGCGGATAACCTCGCCGAGTTGGAGTTCCCGCGCCACCTGCGCCAGATGCTCGCGGCAGACAAGTGCGGCGCGGCGCTTGGCCAGATGCCCCTCTTTTTCCTCCGGATAACGCGCGTAGAGCGCTTCGGAAATGAGTAGCTCCAGCACGGCATCGCCTAAAAACTCGAGCCGTTCATAATGCGCATCGTTCGCCTCGGGTGAGAAACTGGGATGGGTCAGCGCTTGCGTCAGCAGAAAGGGCTGCGCAAATCTATAACCAAGCGTTGTTTGAGCCCAGTTTTGCAGCTTATTCGGCATGGTTTGCAGTAGGGTTATTGCGCGGCTTAAAGGCCTGCACATCGGTCCAGAAACGTTCGCCGCGTATGGCAGACCCCCAGGTCCAGAATTTCCAGATACGGTCTTCGGTAGAAAGCACGATTTTATCGGCGCGGCCTACCAGATGGTCAAACGGCACGAATCCGACCGCTTTGGAGCGGCTATCCTGCGAATTATCACGGTTATCGCCCATCAGAAAATAATGCCCGTCCGGCACTTCATAGACCGGCGTGTTGTCAAAACTCCCTGCCACCAGCGAATCCACGGTTTCATAGCGAATAAAGGTACCGTCACCGCGCGGGATCGTTTCGATAAACCGCCCGGTGTCCGGCGTATCTGCGCCCGGCTCGTCGAGATAATCACCCATGCGCGAGCGTGGCACGCGCTCGCCGTTCAGATAAAGGCGGCTGTTGATATACTGGATGGTATCGCCCGGCAGGCCGATGATGCGCTTGATATAGTCCGTCCGCGGGGTAGTCGGCGGACGAAACACCGCGACATCGCCCCGTAAGGGTTCTTCCGCCGCGATCCGGCCATCAAAAAAAGGCAAGCTGAAGGGGAAGGAATATTGGCTATACCCATAGCTTTTTTTGGAAACGAGGATAAAATCCCCGATCAGCAGCGTCGGCACCATGGAGCTCGAGGGAATGTGAAACGGCGCGTATAGCAGGCTACGCACAGTAAGCGGAAAAATAAGGCATACCAGAATCAGGAAGCTCCACGTCTCATACCAACGAACGTGCTTCTTGTCCGTTTTCTTGTAGGGATTGGTCTTTGCTGTCATCGTGACGGTTATACGGGTTTTTGTGGGAATGGCAATGAGTAGTTGATTTTGGGAAATATATACTGTCACTGCGAAGGCCGTATGGCCTGAAGCAATCTTGTGCGGGGAACTCCAAAAATGAGATTACGTCGCTTGCGCTCGTAATGACGTTATCGAATAGAAGAAGCTGGGAAAATACGCTCCTGGCGCCAAGCTTCTACCTGACGTTCCGTAGCATGACGCTGGTCGTGAAGGTCTCGCGGAAATAATGATCGTTCGTGCTGAGGATATAATTACCGGGATCGTAATCCGCTTTGACGAAGGTTTGTGGCTGTTTGAGCGCATTGCGGGCACGGAGTGTCAAGGCAACATCCACAAGCTTGGTACGTCCGTCGTCGACCGTTTCGGACACTTCCGCCTGAAAATCCTCCACATAATCCGCCACCAGCGCGCCGGAAACGTCACTGCTCCACGAGATCCCGTCCCATCTATTCCGGTCCATAAACAGCGCGGTACGGGTCTCCGGATTCGTGCGCGGCGCGGTGTAATAGGCCACCTGATAGCGCACACCGCTATTATCGTCATATTCCAGCGTCAGCGTATCGCAGCAGGCATTACCGCTATCGGTCACAGCCGCCGGCGCGATAATATCGCCGTTAACGGGGTCAAGCTCAGCGTCCAGCGCCTCGTATCCCGCCATACGGATATGACGCTCTATGAGCCGCAGCGCCGGTACACCGACCTCCTGCAACTCCGTCCGGCTGGCATAGTTCGCCTGCGTGGAGGATACCAGCGAATAGGCCGTATAGGCCCCTACCACCACCACCGAGCCAACCACCAACGCCAGCAGCAGCTCGACCATGGTATAGCCGGAAGATGTTGATTGCTCCTTCAAGACGACACTGTCATTGCGAGGAGCGATAGCGACGCGGCAATCTTGCGCTGCGCCGACTAAAGAATTTGATTGCTCCTGCTTCGGCCTACTGGCCTGCGCAATGAGCCTAACGGCTTCGCCGACTAAAGAAGTCGTATTACTATACTCCTTTTTTATACCTTCACCAAACTGGAACATAAAGCGAAACAGCATGTTTCGCCAGCCCTGAGCCGCCGACAGGCGTGTTTCATTGAAATGCATAGTAATGCATATCAGGAAACCAAAAAAGACCAACCTACCCATCGTAACTCCTCCGCAGCAATACACTCACCTCGCCGCCCTGCGCGTCAATACGTATGGAAACGCGCTTCCGGGCATCCGGCAGGTCGGTTACGCTGATGCTACGCACCTCACCGCTCCGCGGCTGCCCCACGGCGTCATTCAACCGCCTGCACCATTCATAGCGCTTTATTTGATGCCGCTCCGTTTCATCGGAAGCCGGGGGGTTACATGTCGAAAAGTCCATACTGTAGCTGTCAATATTGCTGATATCGGTCTCAATCACATCGAGCATCTGGTTTGCCTGCACCCAAATTTGCTGACGATCCATCGCACGCTTCATCGAGGTGGTTGAGACCCCGGTCATGGTAAAAACCCCTGCAAAGCCAATCGCCACAATAATAGCCGCTACCATTGCTTCAACGAGCGAAAAACCATAACTCCCCCCTTGCGGGGGAGTCAAGGAGACGCTAGTCGACTTGGTGGGGGGGGTAACTCTGTTTAAGTATGACCCCCCACCTAAAAATGTTAGCACATTTTGTAGACTCCACCGCAAGGGGGGAGTTTTCCTGAAACCTGAAACCTGAAACCTGAAACCTACCCTCATTTCACTACCACCACATCGATATAACCTGTTGCCAGCACCGGCGTGATCACGGCGCTGTAGCTATTCGCCGTATCCTGCAGTTCATAGCCGGTGCCAAAAGCCGTCCCGTCACGGTAAAAGCAATTTTCGCCGAGGCTGCCCGCCGTAAGTTGTGTCGTTTCGTCAACGGTAAAGGTCAGGCTGGCATCCTGCACCCACGTGCCGGTTGCATCACAATGGGTTACCGGCGTCGAGGCTACCCAGCGCGTCAGCTCATATTCACCGGGATTGACGGCGGAAGCCATGCTTAACCGAACGGTCGTGTTTTCGAGCGCCGCCTGCTGCCGCGCCTCCTGCAGTTGATCGGCCAGCCAGCTATAGCGATTATCAAAATCGCGGCTATCGCTCCAACCGCCAATTGCCGGCACACCCACTCCGAGGCTGATGGTAATGATCGCAATGACGATAAGCAGCTCGAGGAGTGTGAAGCCGCTTTGTACGTAACTCCCCCCTTGCGGAGGAGCTACTGAAATCTGGAACCTAGAACCTAGCATCTTACGCTGCCGCCTCCGCATCCGCTGAGCCAATCAGCCCTTCCATTGCGAGGTTTTTAATCGATTCTTCCATCGTGATCATGCCGAGGCCTTTACCGGTTTGCATCGCCTGCTCAATCTGGAAAACCTTATTTTCCCGAATCAGGTTTGCAATCGCGGTGTTATTCACCATCACCTCGAAAGCAGCCACACGCCCCTGTCCATTTGCTTTGCGCAGCAGGGATTGAGTCACCACCAGCCGCAAGCTTTGCGATAGCTGAGAGCGCGCCTGCGCCTGCTGATTAGGCGGGAATACATCTAAAATACGGTTGATCGAGTTCGGCGCGCCGTTTGTGTGCAGCGTACCAAACACGAGGTGACCCGTTTCTGCCGCTGTAAGTGCAAGCGAGATCGTTTCCAAATCGCGCATCTCACCCACAAGAATCACATCCGGATCCTCACGCAGCATCGCTTTTAACGCCGCTGCGAATGAGGTGGCATCCTTTCCGACCTCACGCTGCGAGACGATACCCCGCTTACTGTGATGGATAAATTCGATTGGATCTTCGCAGGTTATGATGTTTACTTTGCGCTCCTGATTAATTTTATCGATGAGTGCGGCAAGCGTGGTTGACTTACCGGAGCCGGTTGGCCCGGTTACCAGCACCAGGCCATTTTCTTCATTGGCAATGTTCACCACCGGGTTCGGCAGGCCGAGAATATCCATCTCCGGCAATTCAGTTTCAATTTTACGCATGACGATCGCCGGGCCGTTCATGGTATTGTAGATGTTCACCCGAAAACGTAAATCCTCATGACTTAGCGCCATGTCCAGCTGCTTATTCTTTTCATATTCAGCAGCTTGTTCTTCATCCATAATTGATTGGATGAAGCCTTCAACCATCTCACGGCTGATGAAATCCTCGGCTTGCACCTCAATATCCCCGCTTACACGAATCGCTATAGCTTCATTTGAATGAATGTGAATATCTGATAAGCTGTAATTGCGTGCATAATGCGCTAGTTTTTCGATTAACATAATTTATTTCCTTTCCTGCGCTGCATTGCTGTTTCGCGCAATGAAATTAAGGCCTTCGGCCACTAAAGGGCTCGCATGACTATGCTCGCTTTTTAATAAATCAACTTTGGGGAGTAACAAGAAACAAAACAGTATGTTTTGTACAGCCTTGAGCACGCGAAGCGTTAGCTCATTGAAAAATATAGTCATATTTTTCAGGAGTAAAAACATACTACTCTTCCCTCCAGCCTTCAATCCGCAGCACGCCCGGCGATAAATTGACCGGATCTCCGACAATTAAGTTCCCCTGCTTTACAAAGCCTTCCGGCAGGTTTTCTGCCGACGCATCGCTCGAAATACCGATATAGACCTTATTCTTATAGACGATTACTTCCGTCGGCATACCAGAGCCCAGCGGTGTCGTGCGTTCGGTCGCCCCACATAGAAAATTTACCTCTGAGAGTGCCGCCGTCCCCGCATCACAAAGCGCCGTCGCATTCGGCGTATAGCGCGGCAGGAACACCGTGTTGTTCTTAATGCTCACGCGCCCGGTGATTTTTTCACTCGCTCCCAGATTGAGGTACCAGCCATGTTGCAGGTCGCTCGGACAGACCCCCGGCGAGCTGGTCGCATTCATCAGCTGGCTGACCGTGTGGGTCGTAACACTGTTATAGGTCGGAAAATTCTTATCCATATAGCCGTAGGCCCGGTTTGCAATCGCGCTATCCACCCGCCCGATGCGTTGCATATCCGCCGTTCCGTAAAACAACATTAACTGATCGCCTTCGGTTAGCGCCGCCGTAGCTTCATGAAAGACCATCCGGTCATTTTCATAGGTTGCCTCGGTATTAAACAGCGCGGTTTTGTCATACAGCACCCCCTGATCCGTCATGTTAACTTTCCATAATTTTCCTTCTAGATCGCTGACATAAAGCAGCGCACCCCGGTGTTGGAACAGCGAGGTGGAATCCTGCGTAATCGCTGTGATTCTCGGCGGTACAGAGTTTTGTATATTGTTAGCCGATACCGTATCGCCAATGGAAATATTCGATAATATCGAGCCGTTATTCTCCAGATCGATGACGAACAACTGCGCACCATAGGCGGAATTGACGGCATTATTAAACCCTCCACCGATAGCGGCCACCCATTTTCCGTTTTCACTCTCTGGCAGATTAAAAATTACGGGCGTTGACCAGCTTTCTCCCAGCGTGGAATAGTCATAGGCTGCAGGTACCGACAGCGTCGTATCGTAATCTGAGCGCACGCCCTCTGCATTCCAATAGCTCACCCGATTCTTCAGCGGATTAAAGGAGAAGGTAAACAGATGCTGCGGATTATCCGGATTGGTAATATCCAGCGCAAAGTAGGAATGACCACCCTGCCGCAGACCACTCATCAGCACGGTGCGCCATTGATTGTTATAGTAAATATCCTTAACCACCGGCGAGCCATCCACCCCGTGTATCGAGATGGATTTCCCGGTTTCGAGGGCAATCATATCCTTCAAGGAAGGCACCACCGAAGGTGGAATAAAGGCCCATTCTTCTTCCCCGGTTGCCGAATTAAACGCATGCAACATGCCGCCGTTGGAGCCAACATAGACCATTTCCTTGCGGCTTTTACACGCACCCCCGCACACGCCACCTTCACGGAAATTTTTATACCCGTTCAGATAGCGGTAATAAGCTTCGGAATTAGGGTGCGCCGCATTCGAGCTGAATGCCTTCGGCGGTCCGACCACCACGGCACGGCTATGGAAAATATCAGCGAGCTTCCAGCGTTCTCCTGAAAGCAGCGCGTCGCCGTCATCGTCGACACCGAGCGGAAATTCGTTATAGCTATCTTTCCCGCGCACAAACTGAATGAGGTCGATCAGCTCGTTGTCGGTGAAGGCAGAGCCCGAATCCAGCTCTAAAAGCTCCCGCAAATCATCGAGATGGCTCGGGATGAAATTATTGATTCCATCCGGTACGCCGTTATTCACCGTCCAGATATTGCGATTATCCGCCGGTTTCGCATTCAACAATTCTCCTGCATCCCAGACCGCTGCCTCAATATTACCGTCTTCCGCCAACGGGTATTTTTCAAAACGCCCTTTCCATTGGTTGTTCGGTTTATACTGGAACGTGGATTGCAGGATGAAATCCTCATTGGTCACACCGGGGATAATAGTGGGTGTGGAGAAGGTCAGCTGCGTTGCGATAATCTGCCGGATATAGCTGGTAAGCACATCGAGCAGGTTTTGTTTGTTGTTCGCATAGAGCGGGGAATCGGGGTAGGTGCCACCATTTTGCGAGAAACTGACATAGTTCTCGTTCCCGGTCGTCGCAAAGCCAATCACGAAACTGCGGATATCATGGTTCAGAAACAGATCATTCGCGACCGGATCCGGTTGATCCTGCCAGAACCCATCCGATAGCACGATCAGGATGGTCTGCTGACACGGCGCTTCCGGATTGATCGGGCTGCTGCCGCCGAGCATGTAATTTCGTGCAAGCTCCATCGCCTCCTGCAAATGCGTCATACCTCCTGCATCAAGGCTATCGATCAGGCCGTAAATCTCCTGCGCCCCCGTATCCGATACGTTGACTTCCATTTGCGGGTCGCTGTTCCACTGCATTAGGCCGAAATTCGCGCCGCTGGTGAGGTCTGAGTCTGAAACGATGGTTTTCAGCACCTCTTTCAGCGCATCCAGCCGGGTGACCGTCTGCGCCTGGCCGAGCAGTTCCCCCTGATTCATGTCCATAATGCGGTGATTATAAAAGTCCGCGACATACACTTCCCCCGTTGCGGGATGCGACTCCATGCCACGCGGGCGGTTGAATTCATCCGGGTCACTGCCATAGCTACCAAAGCGACGAATATAATTGCCGCTTGGCGTATATTCATAAATTTCATGTTCGTCATAATCACCGACCATCAGATTGCCGGAGCTGTTAATCGCAATACCGAGCGGACGGAACGGTACATCAAATTCACCGAGCTTATTACCCTCCTGATTATACAGATGAACTTCATCATTACTCCAGGTTGTAATATAAAGCGTTCCATTATCGGCAATTGCAATCTGGCGCATATTGGGGTTAGTCCAGGTCCATTCAGCCAGCTTTGTACCCGTACTCGTATATTTCTGTACGTCACCGCCGCCATCGACTACATAGACATTATCATCCGCATCGATCGCAATACCGCGCGCCTGACTGCTGTTTAAATCCAATTCCCGTTGATAGACACCGTCTGTGTTAAAAACCTGCACACGCCCGCCAAACCAGTCGGAGACATACACCTGATCCTGACTGTCAATTGCGACCGAATAGGTATGCTCGAACGTTCCCGGATCGCCATCATCGCCATATTGCCCCCATTCCATAATGAATTCACCATCAGGGCTGTATTTTGCAACTTCGTGATAATATTTGGCAACGTAGATATTTCCCTGCGAATCAAACGCGATATCCATTGGGTAGCGCGCCTGCTCGTCGGTTAGGATCGTATCCATACTACCGGACGTATCCACCATCAGGAGAATATTAGCCGGCACATCGGCAGCACCCGTACCCGGCGGCGGTGACTTAGCTTCCGCTAGCCCCCCGGCTACCATCATCCCCACCAATAGTAATGGTACTATCAGTGTTCTCATGCTTCCCCCTTTTTACCGCCCTTTGTCATTCCCTGAATTGCGGAAGCAATTCCAGGGGAATCTCGTGCGAATTGCTTGAGATCGCTCCAGAATCAAAGATTCAGGCGATGACAATAATTCTCTACTCCTCAGCCTTTTCAAGCTCCTCATGTATCTTCGCTACCAACTCCCCCGCATTGCGGCTGCTGATCGCAACATATTCCTTCACGCCCTCTCCCGCCGGCTCCACGCTGTAATGCGCAACAAACGCATTATGATTATCCCAGTTATAGGCAAAGCGTTGCTCGCCCTCACGGGTCGGCTGCCTGGTCATTTTGCCAAGCTGCTGGATCAGCCGGTCTTTAAAAAACGGTGTCCCGGTGCGTGACAAGGTCAGTTCCACCATCTGATTATCTACCAGTGTGATTTCTGCTCGCACTCCATCCGGATAGTGCTGACAAAAGGATTCGGCCCGCAGCGGAAAACGCGCAATGCCTTTGATGGCAATCTCATCGTCAATCAGGCTATAGCGTTCCGACAATGTTTCCATATCCTCCCCGAACGGCAGGCGCTTCAGATCACAGCCATGCGCTTTCGGCACGGTCAGCAGCGTCATAATGAGAATAAAGAGTAGCATACCGATCATGACAATCGGTGTCGTAACAAAGACTTCCTTTAGTAAGTGTTTCATCCTAAAACCTCAATATGTCACCGACACCAAAGTCGTTATCTGTTTACGCGCGCCGTCCGGTCCGGTACCGCTTGCAGCGATTTCGTAGAAAAATTTCGGCGATAAATCCCCGCTGCCGTCATAGCCGTCTGCCACGCCGATCGACTCGCCCGCTCCCGCATCCTCGCCGTCCGAAGTTTTGCTGATGAGTTCATTGACCGTACAACCGAAATTATATCCCTGCATCTGGTTGACGAGTTCCTGTGGTTCATTCCCATCCATCAGGTGGGAAACGTCTGCGTAGGTAATCACGTAAGGAAAGCTGGAAGACGGACGACTCTGCCCCTTCAGCCACGCCATCGCATCACGCGCGCAGGACTCCGTCAGGTGAAACAGCGTATTATCGAGCCGTTTGTAATTCGCCATCTTCTGTTCTTTCAGCGCATCCTGCATTAGTCCGACACCCAGAAGGTTCATCACCAGTAGCAGAACAAGCGATGCAAACAGAATATTGCCTTGTTCGTTTGATCGCTTAAAACGCATATCGTCATGGTGAGCAGCGTTAGCGACGCGGCAACCCTGTGTAGCATATGTTAGCCCAAGATTGCTTCGCATACGCTCGCCATCACGCATTATAAAAACACCAGGTGAGACAAATAGGCGAAGCAGAAAACCAAACATAATCTTACCAACTTTCCACATTATCATGCGTTAACGTAAAGACGCGGCTACCATCGGCTTCTTCCGCGTGCGCGGTAAATTCCATCGGGTCGGATTGCAGGACGCAATAGCGGTAGCCATCCGCTTTTAAAAACTCCTCCCCGGCAAATAAATTGACGTTGATACTGCCCCGCTGATCCGAGCTACAGCCGGCTCCCGTGCCATAATACGCATTATTGGCTGCCAGATATTCCTGTTGCTGCAAATAAATGGCGCGGAGGTTATTCTGTACCGTAGTGACTCTCGCCGTGTCCGCATAACCGGTGTAAATGGGAATCCCAATCGCAGATAACACCCCGAGCAGCGCGACTACGACAATAAGCTCAACGAGTGTAAATCCGTTCTTTTTGTTAGTTTCCTGAAACCTGAAACCTGAAACCTGAAACCTAAAACCTAAAACCTGATACCTGAAACCTAACATCAAAACCCTCTAATCCCCCGAAGCGGACTGAGAAGCGATTGCCTCCCAGTCCACAGGTGGGGATGGTTAACTTAACTCTTACTCACGGGTAATTTGGTTACTTAAAGTAGCAGCAGTATCCCATACGCCGGTACCCGGATCCCAGGTTGTCGTTACTGCAATACCGTTAGCACCCGCTGCGGAAAGATTTGTAGAACCAAAGTCCGTTTCATCACCGGCCGGAGCACCGTTTACCACGGAATCCGCTGCCGGATCATAAGGATTCGTCCAGGACTGGTTCGAACCGTAAGTTGTAAACGCTGTAATCACATCCGCAATTGGCGCATTACAGGCTGTGCCATCAAAAATCGTGGTAGCACCAGCCGAACATTTCGCAAATTCATTCGCGATGAATTTGATCATGTTCGTATGCGTCGTCTTCGATGCGTTAACCTTCGCTTGAGCCTGATAACCCTGATACTGTGGAATACCGACCGCAGCCAGAATACCCAGAATAGCGACCACAACGAGCAGTTCGATTAATGTAAAACCCGCTTCGGGGCGTTTTGGTTGAATATGAGTCATGTTACCCTCCCTTGTTAAACAATTAAACCCAAACCAGCTTTTATTACAGCACGCTGCAAGGCAGGAAACAATGACTTAAAACATTGAAATATAGTGTAAATTCTTAGGTAACTTAGCGCAAATTTGAACTAATTTTCTGTAAAAGAAAGGCTGGATTTTTGTGAGCTTTAAGGTAAGTTTAAGCAGGTATTGGTCTAAAATGATATATAGCGAGGCAGGGTGTTGAATTATCTTCTTTTTTCATTCTTGGCGGTAGCAGTTGCGCCGATCTTGCACGCGCTCACCGAAATGTATATCAAAGCCTATGCGCGTGAAGAGGTCACGCTCAGGTTGCGTGAACTGTCTCTCAATCCACCCCAAAAAAAACGGCAATTTTTTTTCATAACGGTTTTTTCGCTCGCTGGAACGCTACTTTTACTGCATCATTTTGGAACATCACCCCTCTTTTTTTGGGGATTGGGGCTGCTTTATGGTTGCCTTATTCTCACATTTGTGGACCTCGACTGTTTTATTCTGCCCGATAGCATCAATCTTTCCCTGATTGCTGCGGGAATTGCCTTTGCCTTTTCCAACCCGGATTACCCCCCTACCCTACAGCACAGCCTGATCGGCGCCGCTGCTGGCTATGGCTCGCTTTGGCTGGTCAATTTCCTGTTTAAGCTCCTGCGCAATAAGGAAGGGATGGGCGGCGGCGACTTCAAGCTATTTGCTGCGATTGGCGCATGGATCGGGCCTTATCTGTTGCCGCTCGTCATTTTCATTGCCGCGAGCTTCGGCATCGTGTTTGCCATTATCCGCGCCGCCATTACCAAGGACTGCCTCGCCAACCCCTTCCCCTTCGGCCCGGCGCTCATCCTCGGCGGCTTCATCGGCTTTCTCTGGGGCTGGGATTTACTCGGCTGGTATGTGGGGTTGATTAGCTAGTTCGACCATGCATTCAGCGAACAAGGTGAGTGTGGCGATCTCAGGCACGTACCAGATTACCCCCTTCGCTCTCTAACCTGCTTCCCTCGTGCTTGACACGAGGGTCTGCATTCTCTCGAAGAACTTAGATCCTCGGATCAAGTCCGAGGAATACAGTCTTTATCAAATATCTACCCCGTCGCAGCCGTTCGGCTTGCTTTTTTGCGCTCGTGCTCCAGCAGCAATTTTTTGCGCAGGCGCAGGTTTTTTGGGGTGACTTCGACCAGCTCATCTTCCCCAATATACGATATCAGCTCTTCAAGGCTCATGCGCCTGGGCGGTGTCAGCTTGATGTTCTCATCCGAACCGCTAGCACGGATATTGGTCAGCTGCTTGCCTTTCAGCACATTAACGACCAGATCGTTATCGCGGCTGTTTTCACCAACGATCATGCCCTCATAGACCTTATCCTGCGGTCCGATGAACATCACCCCCCGCTCCTGCAGGTTAAACAGCGCATAGCCGACTGCATCGCCTTTGCCATTGGAAATCAGCGTTCCGTTGCGCCGACCGGGAATATCCCCTTTATAGGGCGCATGGGTATGGTACAGCCGGTTCATCACGCCGGTGCCGCGCGTATCGGTGAGGAATTCGCTTTGATAGCCGATGAGCCCGCGCGACGGTGCATGGAAAATCAGGCGGGTCTTGCCCCCACCGGAAGGACGCATATCGACCATGCTGGCTTTGCGCAGATTCAGCTTTTCGACGACCGTACCGCTAAATTCTTCGTCCACATCAATCACCACCTCTTCGATCGGCTCCAGTTTCTGGCCGTTTTCCTCGCGAAGCAACACGCGCGGACGTGAAACGGAGAGCTCAAACCCTTCGCGGCGCATGGTTTCAATCAACACACCAAGTTGCAACTCGCCCCGTCCACCGACTTCATAGGCCTCACCGCCCTCGGTTTCCTTAACAGTGATCGCGACATTCGTCTCTGCTTCGGCAAATAAGCGGTCGCGTATCATGCGGCTGGTGACTTTGCTGCCTTCCTGCCCGGCAAACGGCGAATCATTCACGCCAATGGTGATCGCCATCGTCGGCGGATCAATCGGGGTGGAGGGTATCGGCTCAGTTACGGCCGGATCGCATATCGTATCGGCAACAGATGCTTTCGCAGTGCCTGCAATACAAATAATATCCCCAGCCTCGGCCCGCTCGACCGGTACGCGCTCCACCCCATCAAATGACATCAGCTTCGTCAGGCGGACATTTTCCACCAGCTCGCCCTCGAGGTTAATCGCTTTCACCGGCATATTGATATTGGCCACGCCGCTTTCGACACGGCCTGTAAGGATACGCCCAAGAAACGGGTCCGACTCAAGCAAGGTTGCCAGCATGGCAAAGGGTGCATCTTTATCGACTTCCGGCTCAGCTACATGCTGCAGGATCAGCTCCAGCATCGGCGTTAAATCTTTTTTCTCTTCGGCAAGATCGCTCACGCACCAGCCATCACGTCCCGAAGCATAGAGCACCGGAAAGTCCAGCTGATCTTCATTCGCATCCAGCGCAGCAAACAGGTCGAACACTTCGTCAACCACTTCGTCCGGGCGGCCATCCGGCCGATCAACCTTGTTGATCACCACCATCGGGCGTAAACCCTGCGCCAGCGCCTTAGATAACACAAACTTGGTTTGCGGCATCGGCCCTTCCGCCGCATCGGTCAGCAGAATCACCCCGTCCGCCATCGACAGCACCCGCTCCACCTCGCCGCCAAAATCGGCGTGGCCGGGCGTATCGATGATGTTAATGCGTGTATCCTGCCAGGTGATCGAGGTACATTTCGCCAGAATCGTAATACCGCGCTCTTTCTCCAGATCATTGGAATCCATCACGCGCTCATCCACAGACTGGTTGTCACGGAACGTTCCGCTTTGCTGCAGGAGTGAGTCAATGAGCGTGGTTTTGCCGTGGTCAACGTGGGCAATGATGGCGATATTACGGAGGGAATGCATAGTCTGTCCTGTTATTCTGGGGCGAAGCCGAAGAATCTTGTTGATGGTTTTTGTCAGAATCCGCTGCACAGGAACGGGCTGACATTCAATACCGCGCCTGTATAGCGGTTTTCGCGCTGAATACAAGCCCTATCCACAAGGTGCCGGGATGGATTGAAAGCCCGGACTGAAACTCCCGGCCTTTTCTGTATTAAAGTGGAAACCACGCCTGCAAACTTAAAATGACTATCGATAGTGTCACAATAGACGCAAGCGTCTGCGTGACGATCACGGCAGACATCAGCTCCGCATTGCCGCCCATCTGCTTAGCGAGGAAATATGAAGCGGACGCACCCGGCAGCGCGGCCAGCACTACCGTCACATGCAGCGCAAGCCCCTGCATACCGAGCAACAGTGCAATAACCAGCGCCATGACAGGAAACACCACCAGCTTGTAGCTGTTTGCAATCAGGCTCGGCCAACGCGCATGCGATAAGGCGTGCATTTTAAGCCCTGCTCCGAGCGCGAGTAAGCCGAAGCCAAGTGCTGCTTTACCCAAAATATTCAGCGTTTCACTGATAATATAGGGAAGATGCAGCCCGCTGACATTAAACAGCAAACCAAGCAGGCTCGAAACCAATAGCGGGTTTTTAATCACCTGCAGTACAATATCCATAACCTTCAGCGGCGCCGCTTTCCGTCCATACATCGCGAGAATCATGATGCACGCAAAGTTAATGAACGGCACAAGCACCCCGAACGTTACCGCTACCAGCGCCATACCCGGATCGCTGTATAACGCGCCGATAATCGCGATCGAAAGGTAGCCGTTAAAGCGAATGGCCCCCTGATGCAGCGAGGTAAAACTCGGATTATCCACTTTGTAAAGCCGCTTGGTGGCGAGCATCCAGAAAGTCATCACGGTCACACAGAGCGCGATAACAAACGGCACTTTCCACATTGATTCGAGGTCAATTTCCGTCGTTGCCGCAATGCGGAAAAATAAGGCCGGCAACAGCATGAAATAGATAAAGCGCTCCGCCGGCCGCCAGAATTCATTATGCCCCGGAAAGCCCTTCTTGCGGCAATACCACCCCAGCAAAATGATGGAAAAAGTCGGCAGAATCGCGTTCAGGATCAGGGTCATATGCCTTCTATATCCTATGGTTTGGAAAGAGAATAGCGAAAATATTTATACCTGCCGATTGATGCCGGCATTAAAATAGCGTGGTCCATTTTTTGCGCTTGACATTACGTTATAATGTAACATTTTAAGGCGGGACATTCACAAGCTTTTTTAGGAGATACCATGTTAAAAAACCGATTAGCCGCCTCTGCGGCACTGTTAGTTTTGGCGGGTGCTACGTCCGCTCAGGCTGCTTCCGATGCTGATATTGAAGCCTTGCGAGCTGAAATCCAGCAAATGAAACAATTGTATGAAAACCGAATCGAGCAGTTGGAGAAGAAACTGGCAACCGTTGAAAATACTGCGCAAGTTCAACCTACCGTACAAAATCAACCTTCAGCGTCTGCAACGACGACCCGTAACCCGGCACCGCCGACCCCGGCAACGGTGCGTCGTGATATTTTTGACAGTCGTTTCAATCCGTCCATCGGTGTTATCCTCAACGGGCAGTATAGCAACTTTTCCTCCGATGATGGGGATATTGCCGGTTTTGCAGTTGGCCATGATGGCGAGCGCCCGCGTGAAGGCTTCGCAATCGACCATACCGAGCTGAACTTTTCGGCTAATGTCGATGATAAGTTTTTCGGTACACTCACCGCTGCGATTGCAGAACATGAAGGCGAAACCGAGCTTGAACTGGAAGAAGCTTTCGTACAAACCCTTCCGGGCATGGGCCTGCCATCCGGCATGAGCATTCGCGCCGGTCGCGCCTTCTGGATTTTGGGTTACCTAAACGAACATCACAACCATACGGATGACTTCGCCGACCGTCCCCTGCCCTACCGCGTTTTCCTGAACGATGCATATAACGATGACGGTGCTGAAGTTTCCTACGTGTTGCCGACTGAGCTTTACACGGAAATCGGGGGTGGTGTCTTCCGCGGCGATGATTTCCCGTACGGCGAAAGTGATGGTGAGGGCATTGATGCTTGGTCCGCTTACGCCCGCATCGGTGGTGACATCGGTGACAGACAGAGCTGGCGTCTTGGATTATCTACCCTTCAGGGAGAAGCAGGCGAGCGCGACAGTAACGAACATGAGCTGGAGTATATTGGCGATACGGATTTATACGTCGCTGACATTCGCTACACGTTCGCACCGACCGGCAACGCGCGTCAGCGTGAGTTGATTCTGCAAGGGGAATATTTCTGGCGCGATGAAGACGGCGCTTACGAAGATAAGGACGCCGGAACCGGGCTGGTGAATTTTGATGATTCAACCAGCGGCTGGTACGCGCAGACAGTCTATAAATTCCATCCGCAATGGCGCGTCGGTGCCCGCTATAGCCAGTTGGAGGCTCCAGACGTTCCGGCGGGACTGGTGGGCAGCAAGCTGGATGCTAACGGACACGACCCACGCGCCTATGCGGCCATGGTGGACTGGACGAACAGCGAATTCAGCCGTCTCCGCTTGCAATATAACCGTGAAGAACTCGCCGATAATCAGGATGACAACCAGATCATGCTGCAATATATCATGAGTATCGGAGCTCACGGCGCACACAGATACTAGCTTGAACCCTAGGCTGGTTTAAACCGGGCCGGGTCTGCGCATGTGCGGCGATACATGCATGGGCCCGGCTTTTGGTTTATAAGATAAAAAGAGGAAACACCATGATAAAGCACCTGGCAGGCATTTTTTTGCTGATCGGATTGGCGGTCATACCCGCGACTGCTATGGCCAAAATTAATATTTTTACCTGCGAACCGGAATGGGCGTCGCTTGCAGCAGAAATTGGTGGCGATCATGTCAAAGCGGATTCCGCAACGCACGCCATGCAGAACCCACATTATATTCGCGCTCGGCCCAGCCTCATCGCCCGGGTGACGAAAGCCGACATGATCATTTGCTCAGGCGGCGGGCTGGAAGAAGGCTGGCTGCCGATTTTGTTGCAACGCGCACCACCTGCCTTACAACCGGGCAAACCGGGATACCTGATGGCGACTGACCATATGACCATGCTGGAACGACCACAGGAGCTGGACCGCAGCCACGGCCATATTCATCCTGCCGGCAATCCGCACGTTCACCTGAATCCGTATCACATCGCAACAATCGCCGATATACTGGTTGAGCGTTTCAGTGCGATTGATCCGGACAATGCTGCCGAATATGAGGCGCGACACCAACAATTTTCCGAAGCGTGGCAGAAGGCCATAACGCGTTGGGAGCAGGACGCTATCCCCCTCAAAGGCATGCCGGTTGTGGTGCATCACCTCTCCTTTAGTTACCTGCTCAACTGGTTGGACATGCGTCAGGTTGCTTCGATGGAACCGAAGCCCGGCCTGCCGCCTACACCGTCGCATCTGGAGTCGCTGCTGCAACAATTGCAGCAGGAACCGGCTAAAGCCATTATCCGCACGCCCTATGAACCTAGTGATGCGAGTGAATGGCTTTCCGAACGCGCTGACATTCCGGCGCTGGTGTTACCCTATACAGTCGGAGGATCTGAAGAGGTGAACGATCTCTTCAGCCTGTTCGAGCGGAGCATCGATATACTCAAAACGGTACATGCTGCCGAGTAGCGAACTATTCAGTATCATCGCCCCGGCGTTGATAGTCGGGCTGATGGTCGCACTTACCCACGCCCCGCTTGGCATTGAAGTGCTGCGGCGTGGTATCATTTTTATCGATCTCGCAGTGGCTCAAATCGCTGGGCTTGGCCTACTCGCTGCTGACATGCTACTGCATCACCCACCCGGATGGGTCGTGCAGTTGATAGCCCTTGGTTGCGCCCTGTTGGCAGGATTGGGTTTTCTCAAAGCCGAACGGACGATGCCGGAGCAGCTGGAAGCAATCATCGGCAGCAGTTTTGTGCTCGCCGCCTCGCTTGCGATCCTGCTATTGATAGATCACCCGCATGGGGGGCAGGAAATGCAGCATTTGCTATCCGGCGAGATGCTGTTTGTCAACTGGAGCGATATTGCGCTCCATGCACCGATTTACATCGCAATTCTATTGCTATGGTTTTTGTATCCTGCCGTGCGGCGCGGCTTGGGGTTCTACCTGCTGTTTGCGCTCGCGATCACGTCATCGGTGCAGCTCGCTGGTGTTTATGTCGTGTTTGCCAGCCTGATTCTGCCCGCTCTCGCCGCTGTCGGCTCAGAGCATCCGCTCCGCACCGCCTGGCTCTGCGGCCTTTTCTCGCTGCTGCTTGGCCTCTCCGTTTCCCTACTCTCCGACCTGCCCGCCGGCCCCATCATTGTGGTGAGTTACACTAGCATTACTTGCATTGTCCATTTATTACGTTTCGCCAAAACTCGCTTCGCTCATCTTGATTGGTTGTGTTGATATCCGCACTGTCAACCACCTGCATAAAGTCGTTACCATCAAAGCTTAGAACATTTAACCCGTTGATACTGTTAGAGCCGGACACGGCAAAACCCCTGTCATCCGTAGCATCATTATTTTCCGTGCTCAGGTCATCCCATACTGTTACATTGCCGGGATGCCCGGTAATGCTAGCCGTATCCGATGCATCAAGATGCAGCACCAGATTGGTCGTAACCAGAGCAGCACTTGAAATATCCACCTCGCCGCTAATGGCGTCATCTCCTTCAGAACCCTCAAGCCGGTCCGCATTAAAGGATCCGATGATGGTATCGTCCCGTGAGGAACCGGTCAGCGAACGAAGCGATGTTACAGTATCTGTGCCTATACCGGTAACAATTCCCGTTGTCAGGTTGGCATTAATTGCCGTATTCTCCTCACTAAAATCAAGCGCCCCGCCATCTATCCTGTCATCTCCTTCTCCGGGACGAATCACTACTGTATTACTACTGCTTACGGCCGTCGCATTAACCGTAATTGCCGCGCTGTTTCCCGACCCGATTATGGTTAATATGTCACCTTCAATACCTTCCCCGGCAGAAAAGAAATCATTGTCAACGGTTACTGCGTGATGACCATCATGCGTACGTAAATCTATTACCTCAATCCCTGTCAGGGTAGAGGTACCGTTCAAATTCGCTATCAGCGCACTAGCGGCTTCCAATGTGTCATTGCCTGTCCCGCCCGCCAGGGTGTCCTGCTCTGCGGATCCGTGCCACTTATTGATTAAATATTGCGAAGTACTGGTGATTTCAGCAGCAGTCAACGCATCATTATAATTCAGTACTTCGGCAATCTCACCGTCAAAATACAAACCGTCACCGCTTTGAGCAGCCGAATCGGTGCGCGTATCCCCTTTCATCCCACCGATCGCAATATTGCCAGAGTGAGCATTTTGCGTTGTCGTTACAGGAGATGAATCAACTGCCACCCCATTGAGATAGCTCTGGAAACTATCCGTAGTCGCATTATCGAAAACAAAACCTGCCGTATAGACCGTATTTGTGGAAAGCGCCGTACTGTGATACAGCCCAAAGCCTCCCCCGTCATCCTTCCAGGCTCCTATATACAGCTGCCCATTATGGATATATAAATTAAATCCATTTACGCCGCCGCCCTGCTCATAAATGACCTGCAATGCGTTGATATTACTTCCGGTTTCAAAGGTCACAAACACTGAACGCTCATCCTGTGCAACCAAATTAATATCATTCGTATTCGCAATCGTAAGGCTGCTGCTCCCGTCAAAGTCTAAAGATGATCGTGGTCCGATTAGCTGACTGCCGGATTGCACTGTACCTGCATCATCGGTTGCATCATTTCCCGAACCGCTTTCATCTTCCCACAAACTAACCGCTCCAGGAAACGTAGTTATAGATGACGCATTCGACGCATCGAAATGTGCTATAAGATTATCAGATACCGGAACATTCGAAATGTTTGACCAGCCTAACCTTATGATGTCATCCCCTCCCCCCGCCTGTACATTATCAACACCTTCACCGGCAAAGATAGTATCGTCCCCTTCACCCGTTAACAGGGTATCATCACCCCCGCCCATCCTTACCTCCATATTACCTTCGGTCACGGAGGACGCATCAATCCGGACATCACTGGATACACTGGCCGAGGCATCAATGCTAAGCGTATTATTCTCTAATGCTGCACGAAGAAAATATGCGTCTCCAATCGTGATGTTATGAGCCGCATCCTGCTGTAGTATCAGGGACTCCACCCCTGAAAAGCTGACGTAGACGGACGTGTCCATAGTAACGCCACCTGATGTGATGGTTAACGTATCGCTCCCTCCACCTCCAGTTACCGTATCCGTATCATGCCAGTTTACCGCCGTACCACTTAGCATATCAGCTCCGTCGGTATAAGCCGTGTCATCGTCCGTTGCAGAGGTAAGTATTGTAATCTCCCCCTGCCGTGTAATATCTAACTGGATGTCAATCGTACCGACAGTACCCGTTTCATCTTGAAGACGTATTTGCAACTGTCGCATGGTTTGTGGAGTATCCGACGTATTTTGATAGGAAAGGGCTTGTAAAATCTGAGCTGTCAGTGCCGGGGTTGCTAGCTCATTTAACGCAATCACCAATGGGCTGCCGTTAACGCCGTTTTCCACTGCAGATACACGGCCGATAATTCCGGCAGCATCGTGAACAATATCCTGAGCAACCAATGATATTTCGCCTATGTCGGCAATGCTGAGCTGATCCTCAGCAAAACCGTTATCAGCAAAGCGTATCTCGAGCTCCCCATCAGCAAAATCTTCACTATCCGCATCAGATATGGCTGCGCCTGTCGCAATCAGGTTTGGCGCTGCGTTCAGAACATTTTCTAAAAAAACCTGTGGAGTCGTTATATTGTTAATTTCAGGCGCGGCACGGTCAGGTGGCTGAGGGGTCTTGTTACCCCCGGTACCAACCGATGTCCCGTCACCGGGCTCTTTCGGTGACTCAGGTTGTTGAGGTTGTTGCGGTTGTTGGGGTTCTTGAGGCTGCGATGGTTTCTCCGGCTCCTCCTCATTGTCTATTTCACGAATGATAGGTTCCTCCGGGTCCGTCTCTCTGGTAGGCCCCGTCTCTTGAACGCTTTCTGTGTTGGTTACCCTATTGGTAGGGCCTGAGGCTGAAATCAGCTCCTCAGGTGAAAATGAAAATGCACTTGATTCGGCATTCTCTAATAAGGGCTCAGTTGAAGTAATCTGGCTGATACCTGCTGATAAAGGTGATGGGTTAGCCCCTTCCAGTAAAAAACCCTGCTCCGTAGTCTGCAAGCCTAACCGGTAGGTAAACAGCGGACTTAGCTCCTTTATTAGCTCACTCGATACATCGGGGCTGTCCCCGATCGAAAAAACGCCAGATGGGTAAAGCACGACGGATAATCCCAGATCATTTACAAGGGACGCTTGGAGCTGCAATTCCAACTGCTTTAGCACCTCCTGCAATGCAACTTTATCGCCTTGAAGAAATAACAGCCCTATTGTACCATCATATGCATATTGCACTTGCTCACTATTAGCTGATGTCCTCAATATGCCAAAATCAGGATGCGAAAACTGAAGTTGGATTGTAAAAACACCATCATCAGACATAGCCTCCAAACGCTCTTGTAGCTGCAGTAACTGAAATGGGTTCGGCTTAGGTTCTTCTGACTCCAGAACGTGTAAGTGACGCGTCAGGAGATTTGCCAGTTCTGAACTGTTACGCTCCTCAGAACCATCGGAAACATGTCTTTTTAAGAGATCTGCCAATGACTCCTGTAGCGGCTGAAAAGGCTCGATGCTCGCGGGAGCGTATATCGTAATAAGATTCGTGCTATCTGAATCATATGCTCTTACGGCATCCAGCCCTTTTTGCCGTTCTTGGACATGGGAATAGCCTTCACCATCTGCCGAGGTAAATGGTGAAATATCTGAAGACTCTACCGGTTTAAATTGATTTTCGTTTATATAATTTAAACCTCCTAAAACCCTATAAACACCACATTATAGTAACATTTTTAAGAGATTAGCGCATGGTTTTTTGGCGTTATGTAAAAATTAAGGCAATGTTCATACAGTTTCGTACATATATGGAACATATCCTGATATTTTTGCATTAAGGGATAACCCTTCCTTGGTTATACTGAATAAAAGCGTTTATATATCAGCAAGTTACTATTTTGCGCTGGCGCCCCCTTGGAGCGAATCGCTGTTTGGTTTCAGCATATTGCCGGTTTGGGTGCGTTGAGAATGTCAATTCTGTCTTTTTGCTGATCGAATGGTCTTTTGATTTCTCAACCACTACCGACTGTCGTCGGTAGGTTGATGGTCAGGGGCATGTGACTCAATGTAATTGATGATGGTTTCGTTGGTCACGTTCCCGGACGTCGTACAGAAATAGCCCCTCGCCCAGAACCTCCTTCCCCAATAACGCTTGCGTAATTCAGGAAACTCCTGCTGTATCTTTCGTGACGTACAACCCTTTACCCGCCGCATGAAGTCACTTACAGAGTGCTTAGGCGGTATCTCTACGAACATGTGAACATGATTGTCCGATAGCACGCCCTTGATGATCCTGACACCCATCTGACTACAAATCTGACGCGTAATATCCCGAATGCGATAACGCATCGCTGGTGTCAGCACTTTATAACGATATTTGGTAATCCAAACAATATGATAGCGGTTGTGAAAAGTGGCATGCGCCGAGGTTGAATAGGTCATTTATATACTCCCAAACAGGTTCACCCTGCGGCTGCCTGTTTGGGAGTATATAAATGACTAAAGAGTATCCGGACTAAAGTCCAATGTTACCGACTTAAAGTCGGTGGTTTAGCACCATATGGCTTGGAGAATCAATGGCAAAGCCTGCATTGAAAAGCTATTCCCGCTACGCTAGTGAAGCTGCAGAGCTGCTGGGTGTGGCGATCCGCAACGCACGCGTCGAACGTAAACTCACGGTCGCGGATGTGGCCGAGCGTGCCGGCATTTCGCGCGGCCTCGTCACCCGTATTGAAAAAGGGGAAATGGGCTGTTCCATCGGCGCGGCGTTTGAGGTCGCGGCGATTGTCGGGTTGCGCCTGTTTGATGCCGATCCTACGACACTCACCCGCCACCTGTCCATGGAGCGCGACAAGCTCACGCTGCTGCCGCAATCCGTCCGCACGGTAGGGAAAGAGGTGAAGGATGACTTCTAATCGCCCCGATACCAAAGCCCCCAATGAAGCCTACGTCTGGATATGGTTGCCGGAAGAAACTGAACCAGTCGTTGCCGGTCGCCTCGCGCGCGATGAGGATCGGCTGATCTTCAATTATGGTCAGAGCTATCTGGAGCGCCCGGAAGCCATCCCTCTCTTTGAACCGGAATTGCCGCTACGCAGTGGCGCCATTGTGCCTGAAGCCGGGCTGAGCATGGCTGGATGTTTGCGCGATGCGGCGCCGGACGCATGGGGGCGTCGCGTGATTCTGAACCGCAAATTTGGCCAGAAAGGCGCGCATGTTGATGTTGCGGCGCTCGATGAACTGACCTACCTGCTTGAGTCCGGTTCCGACCGCATCGGCGCGTTGGATTTCCAGCGCTCGCCCACGGAATACGAGCCGCGAGCAGCCAGCACAGACACGCTGGAAGAGCTGATAAGTGCTGCTGAAAAAGTCGAGCAAGGCGTGCCGCTTTCGCCGGAGCTTGATCAGGCGCTGTTTCACGGTACATCGCTCGGTGGCGCGCGCCCGAAGGCAATGATTCAGGATGGCGATACGAAGATGACCGCTAAATTCTCATCCTCAACTGACAGCTACAATGTGGTGAAGGCGGAATATATTGCCATGCGCCTAGCAAGTTTGGTTGGCCTGAATGTCGCGCCCGTTCGACTTACCCATGCCGCTGGAAAGGACGTGCTGCTGGTCGAGCGGTTTGACCGTGTTAAAACGCGTGACGGATGGGCTCGCAAAGTGATGGTATCGGCGCTGACGTTGTTCGGTCTCGATGAAATGATGGCACGCTACGCCAGCTATGAAGACCTTGCTGAAATCATCCGGCACCGCTTCACCGCGCCAAAAGCAACACTGTATGATCTTTTTGGGCGGCTGGTGTTCAACATCCTATGCGGCAATACGGATCATCATGTCCGCAACCATGCGGCTTTCTGGGATGGAACGCAGCTGACCCTGACGCCCGCCTATGACATCTGCCCGCAAAACCGTTCCGGGAATGTTGCCAGTCAGGCCATGCTGATTGCGGGTGATAACTGGGCGAGCACGCTGGCTGCCTGCCTTCAGGCCGCACCGCATTTTCAGCTCAGCGAGAAAGCGGCAAAGGAGATCATCACCCGGCAGATCACCATCACGCAAGGTGCATGGGATGACATATGCGAAGAAGCCAAGCTTACCACCATCGAGCGTAATCTGTTCGAGCAGCGCATCTTTCTAAATGATTTCATTTTCGAAGGCGCGCCGGACGATGTGCGTAAGGGTTGATGGTGCACAATAGGAATTATTGAGAAAGCCATATGCAACCAAGCCTTTTCCCATTGGAAACAACATTTCCGCTACTGGAGATTCATGGGCTTTGTTACATCCCCAACTTTATCACCACTGCCGAAGAGCAAGCGCTCCTTCAAGCTATTGATGCACAACCATGGCTTACCTACCTTAAACGCCGGGTGCAGCATTATGGCTGGAAATATGATTACACTGCCCGCCGTGTTGATGAGACGATGCGGCTGGGCTCGTTACCGAATTGGCTGATGGCGCTATGCCAGAGATTGCAGCAAGAAGGTCATTTCCCAAAACTGCCGGATCAGGTGATCGTGAATGAATACCAGCCCGGTCAGGGCATTTCGCCACATATCGATTGTGTACCGTGCTTCGAGGAAACCATTACCTCCCTGAGTCTCGGTTCTCCCTGCGTGATGGACTTTATCCATGCAGATACCGGGGAGAAAACCTCCCGCTTTATGGAACCACGTAGTCTGCTGTTATTCTCCGGTGATGCCCGGTATCATTGGAAACACAGCATCGCCGCCCGCAAAAGCGATAAGCATAACGGCCAGATCATCTCGCGAAGCAGGCGCGTATCGCTGACATTTCGGAATGTGGTACTGACTGAGACACATCTATTTTAGAAGCCATAGATTGTGCTTCTTATTACAGAAAATGCACCTACCCATATCCCTTGCAAAAACACATAACTAATACTATAATATCACTATATACGAATAATTGGCGCAAACTAATACTATTATGGCACTTTTGACCGTAGCAAAAGCACAAAAACAGTTGGCAGAACAGGTGCGCATGAAGCGTCTTGCCAAAGGCTTAACACAAGAAGGCTTGGCCGTGCGCGCGGATGTAAGCCTTTCCACCTTGCGCAAGTTTGAACAGAAGGGCGTTCTATCACTTGAGTCCTTTCTAAAGCTCTCGCTCGTCTTAGGCGATTTGGAGCGTGTGGTAGATGCTACAAAACTGCAAGAAGGACAGTATGCGTCCATTGATGACGTGCTGGCGGATGGGAAACAGATGCCCAAAAAAGGCTGGAAGAAATGAGTGCTTACCGATCGATCAATGAAGTGAAAGTCGGCCTAGACTTTGGCCATGGCATGGTGCCCGTTGGTCGTCTAGCCTCTCGTAATGGCCGCATCTATTTTGAGTATGATGCTGAGTTTCTCCGTCGTGGCTTAGAATTATCGCCTTTTAAGCTGCCGCTTGAATCAGGTGTAAGGTCGTTTGATCCAAATTTATTTGAAGGTTTGCCCGGCCTGTTCAATGATAGTCTGCCCGACGGTTGGGGGCGTTTGTTGCTTGATCGCTATATGCGCAGCAAACAGATCGCACGCGCGGACATATCGCCGTTAGAACGTCTAGCGCATGTCGGCAAAAACGGCATTGGCGCGTTGGTGTATGAACCCGATTATGGAGAAGAGGTTGCTGCCGATGCAATCGATCTGGATGTGCTCGCAGCGCAAACGCAGGACGTGCTGGATGGCGAGGCGGAAGACGTGTTGCAGGAATTGCTGGCACTGAATGGTTCATCTGCCGGTGCACGCCCGAAAGCCATGATCGGTGTGGATGATGGCCGCGCACACATCATGCATGGCACAGATTCCCTGCCAAGTGGAGTGACACCATGGATTGTGAAATTTGCCAATAGCGAGGATGGGCTGGATGCCGGTGCGATTGAATATGTCTATGCACTGATGGCCAAAGAAGCGGGCGTGATCATGCCGGAAGTACATCTCTTCCCGGCACATAGAGGTGCAGGGTATTTTGCGACTAAACGCTTTGACCGCGATGGCGGAAAACGCCTGCATGTGCATAGCGCCTGCGGCTTGCTGCACTCTGATTTCCGCATACCGTCGCTGGATTATGGGGACTTAATCGCGCTCACGGGCATGCTCACCCGAGATGCTCGCGAGGTAGAAAAACTTTATCGGCTGGCCGTGTTTAATGTGCTGAGTCATAACCGTGATGACCATGCCAAAAACTTCAGCTTCGTGATGGATGAAACCGGCGAATGGAAACTTTCGCCTGCTTATGATTTAACCTTCTCATCCGGCCCACGCGGAGAACAAAGCACGATGGTGATGGGGGAAGGTAAACACCCAACCACCCAGCATTTAACGGCGCTGGGACAAGAAGCCAAGATTGATAGCTCTAAGATTACTGACATTATCGAGCAAACTCGTCATGCGCTGACTGAGTGGCAAAGGTTGGCCAGCGAATATGGTGTTGCTAAAACGAATATCAGGCGAATTGCTGAATCACACCGTCTATAGATAGCCTATGATGCGCTGGCGCGCTTATTCAACACCCGCACCCATCGGTAAATCGTATCATAGGGGTTGGAGATCGGCTCGTCGCCCGCGATGGGACGTTGCTCCAGTTCATAGGGGATTTTCCGGGAGATTTGCGCTTTGCTCATGTGGGAACCACGAATACGGATTTCATGCACCCAGCGCTTCACATAGTCTTTGGTAGCACCACAATATTTCGCAGCGAGGGCGTGACTTAGATTTTATATGTAGTATACAATTAAAAATACAATTGGAAGTAATGACATGACCATAATTGATAGCATTGAGAGCGGCTTGCAGGAAGCCGCCAAGCTTCGAGGCGATCTTTTCAAAGCTATAAGTGATGCTTTAGAGCAGATAAACCGTGGCGACCTTGAATCGGAACAAGTTCCCAATGGAAACTCAAGCATCAACGGGATACAGGCGCGACTGACTGGTTTTTGTTCCATTGGAGAGCAAGTCACAAGTGATTCATACGATGCACATCTGGTTTCACTCGACTATCTCAAAAAATTCAAAAACACTGTTCAAGCCATCAATAATGCACAGTCCGAGATACTGAATAACTGTACGTCGTCAGGGTATTTTGGACACCGTGCATAAAAATATAAGGTGTGCTTCTGGCTCCTTGGTTTCATTTTAGGCAGCTTTTTTCTGCCAATACAAATTTTTTCTTAACGTCATAGTTTTTGCCTTAATTTTGCGGCGCTGTTCAAGGACGGTTTCACCCCGTCCCAGCCACACATCTTCCGGCGTTAAATTATTCAAGCTCTCATGATATCTCCTTGTGTTGTAATGATTGATAAATTCACCAATACGGCTCTCAAGCTCGCTTGGCATGTAATAATGCTCCAGTAGAATTTTATCTTTCATCGTGCGGTGCCAACGCTCGATCTTGCCTTGGGTCATCGGATGATACGGCTTGCCGCGGGTATGGGTCATGCCATTTTCTTCCAGCCAGCCTTTGAGTTCACCGCTGATATAACACGGCCCGTTATCGCTTAAAAGCCGCGGCCTGTGTTTGCGGGTTAATCCGGCTACTTTCAGCGCATGCTTGAGCGTTGCCGAGACATCGGAGGCTGCCATACCGGTGCATAGTCGCCAGCTCACGATATAACGGCTGTAATCATCAATCACGGTCGAGAGATAATACCAGCCCCAGCCCGTTACTTTCAGATAGGTGAAATCCGTCTGCCAGAGCTGATTGATCGCTGTTGTCGGCTGATCGAACTTATCCTTGGCCTTCATCACAATCCAAGCCGGAGAGGTCAGAAGATCATGAGCCTTCAGGATGCGGTAAACGCTCGCCTCCGATACAAAATAACCTTGCTCTTCGGTAAACCGGATAGCCAGCTCTCGCGGCGATAACTCAGGCTCATCCAGTGCCAGCTCAACCAGAGCCTTACGCTCGGTATCCGGCACCTTATTCCACACCAAAGTTGGACAGGGCTTTTGATCCTCAAGGGCATCATAGCCTCCTGTAAGATAGCGGTCATACCAGTTGTAAAAGGTGGAACGCGAGATCCCCAACTGTTCGCAAGTGCGCCGTATACCAAGAGCGCTTTCTTCTATGGTGCGGATGATCTCGAATTTTGAAGCGGCGGAATATCTCATATATCGTCCTCCCCACCCATGATCTCGCTTTTTTTAAGCAGGCGGTGTTCAAGGATCTCTTCGGCTAATGCCTCTTTGAGATGAGAGTTTTCTTTGCGCAATTCCTTCACTTCACTGATGCTGGCCTCCCGCTGCGTATCACCCTCAAGCCGCTTCTTGCCCGCCTCCATAAACTCGCGGCTCCAGCGGTAATACAAATTCTGATGAATACCTTCCTGGCGGCACAGCTCGGCAATGCTTTCTTCTCCGCGCAATCCGGCCAGAACAATCCGTATCTTCTCTTCGCTATTGAATTTGCGGCGGGTCTGCCGCTTGATATTACGGACTACTTTATCCGCTTCTGCCTTGTGGTCTTTTGAATTTTGTTTTTTGCTCATCTTCGACTCCTTCGTCGTCTTCGATAAGCCAAAAACATCACCTTAGCAATCAGGCACTATCTGTCCAACTTATGCTGACGGGGTACA